>CAJWLM010000021.1 GCA_913043025.1 uncultured Rhodospirillaceae bacterium | reverse complement strand
GACAGATCTTGCAAGGTTCGCATTCGACCTCAGCCGCCCCTGAAAAGCCTTACGTGCAATGATCATCTTGTCTGCAATGTCAGGCTGGTTAATCGGATTTATCTTTCCGTGCAGGCCCATTTTAAAAATTTTACGATCAAGTTGAATTTCATTCAAAACCTCCAAAATACGCGCATGCAACTCTTCCCGCCCCGAAACTCCTGCGGCTGAGCAATCAATCCAATCGGGTTCGAATAGGCAGTCTGCGCTGCCCGACCGGTGTGTTTCTTTATCTCCCCAGGAATTTGATGTTTTATGCATATCAAAAACCGGCGATCCCTTGGAAATATGGTTCAACCCATAAACTAAGTTTTCATAGATGGAACAGCTATTCAAATGTCCATTAGGACCGGCGTAGGCAATGCGCCTGCCAGTAATTGCTTCAGGCATAAGCGCAGTATCCTGACCACCTATGGTAATTTTCCCGTGACTTGGCGTAATAAGTCGTGCCAACAACATCGCCAGTTCCGACTTGCCACTCTCTGCGTTTCCGAGAACGGCGACATGTTGATTGAGCGGCATACACAAGCTCGTATCTTTCAAAATGAAAACACCATTGTCATCACACAAGCTCACATTAGCTAGAACATTGCCCTGTAAATGTGGAATCTTTGGCGGCACTTCCAAGATCAATTCTGGTTTGGCTATATTTGGCGGATCAAACTGCTCGACAATTTGTTGGTATTTTATGCGAATATCCTCTTTTTGCTGGTACCAAGAGAGAAGTTCCTTCCACGGAGCCGCCAATTCTTTATAAGCTGCGAGTACTGCGACCAGGGCGCCAAATGTTAATTCACCCTTAATTACCAGGTATCCCCCAATAGAAAAGAAAAAGAATGGTGTTAACTTATCAATAAAATTATTGAGAAATTTTATGAAAAATTTTCGTCGGAAAAGTTCATAGCGAATGTCGTAAATACGGGCCAGACGGATAGCAAATTTTGCTAGCTCATACTGGCTTGCATTATGGGAGTGCACTTCGATAATCCCGGATACTGATTCGCTTATATGGTCTGACAAGCGCCGGACGTTCAGCACTCGGGCCTTGGCTAACTTATTAACTTTACGCTGTAGTCTAGGAATAAGATAAATTTGGGCCGGATACAGTGAGATGGCTGCCACCCCTAAAACTGGGTCTTGAGAAACTATAAAGGTAATAATGATTACCAATTGTCCGCCGAAAAATAGCGGGTCTGCGAAGGCAGTTCCTATAAAACCGCCTAGCGGTTCAACCTCTGCAGTAATTATTGGAATTAACTCCCCTTGACTGACCTTTCGGAACTGCGGAAGAGGAAACCTTAATATTCGATTATATAATTGATATCGCAGGAGCCGAAGCAATCGCTCTCCCATACGACCCTTATATACGTTTATGTAATATTTGAACCCACCATTAACAAAAACAGCACCGAGGTACATTACACTAAGAACTACAAGGAATGTTATCTGCTCGAGCCCTGATTGGATATCAAAACCAAAAATATTTAAATCAAAAGGCGGGCCGCCGGTATTGTTTTCAATTGCTTTGTTGACAATTAGTTTTGGCAATTCAAGGGATATGTAGAGAAAGGGATAGTACAATATTATTACCAACACCAAGTACAGTTGCTGCTTGGAGCTGTAGCGAAAAATGTATTTAAAAATTGAGGGTTCCATATACTATTTCAGCCTAACCGAAAAAAATTTTCCCCTAACAATCATTAGAAGACATTATATTAGGCGCGCTAAGGGGTAAACGGTTTCGACGTAAAATTTCATTATGCAGATCATGTAATTATGAACATAATCAAATTGGCTAATCGCCATTACTCCTGTACCACAATTTAAACGCAACGCAGGGATCATCGGTGCAACATTCTCCCAACCGAGTATTAATATACAGTCACGATACATTCGGTCTCGGACACCTGCGCCGCAGTGCTGTAATAGCCAAAGAGCTCGTTGCTAATCATGATGATTTATCAGTTTTAATAATATCTGGATCGTCGGTTTTGGAACAATTTAGTTTCGACCAAAAAATAAAGGTTGTTTCAATACCGTGCATAAAAAAACTTTCCTCCGGGAGATATACATCTCAGGACAAAACAACCCCTTTAAATGACACTTTAAAGCGCCGGACTGAAATTATTTATCAAACTGCGTGCATGTTTCAGCCGAACTTATTCATCGTTGATAAAGAACCTCTGGGGCTAGGAGGTGAGATTAAAAGCACCCTTAAACAACTGAACTCTGTAAATACCCCCTGCGTTCTTGGGTTGCGTGATGTTCTCGACGATCCCGAAAAGCTTAAATTGGAATGGAAGCAGAAGAATGCTGTGATAGCGCTTGAACATCTCTATTCAGAGATATGGATTTACGGAATTCCCCAAATCTATGAACCACTATCGAAACTCGACCTGCCAAAAACAATACATAAAAAAATCGTTTATACGGGCTATCTTCGCCGCACCGCTTCGGCGACAGCAGGATGTATGCCCAACTTTAATAAAATCAAAGAAGCCATAGGCAAAAATTTTATTCTGGTCACGCCTGGCGGTGGTGGTGACGGAGCTAACTTTGTTGATACCATTATGGGGGCTTACGAAATAGATGACTCTATTCCTTATCCAGCTCTAATTGTTTTGGGCCCATTAATGCCAGGGAAGCAACAACGTGCATTTGCACGAAGGTCTCAAAATATCGACCGTGTTACCACTTTAACATTCGATAGACGCATGGAAAACATTATGAATGAAGCTGTGGGAGTCGTGGCAATGGGTGGCTACAATACTTTCTGCGAAATTCTCTCCTTTGACAAACCGGCCTTGGTTTTGCCGCGCACCGCACCGCGCCGAGAGCAATTCATTAGAGCTGAGCGTGCTCATAAACTTGGACTCATTTCGATGATAGATGTTCAAACCACTTCTGAACCGGTCTCTATGGCCACAGCATTGAGGCATCTACCGCGACAACCAGTCCCCAGCAAGCAAACTATTCCAGGGCTTCTCGACGGACTCACCAAACTCAATCACCATGTCGAAAAACTTTTAGACCCAACTTGGCCAGTTAAGGACGGTCCCTATTTTATGAATGCTTCAAGTTAAGCTGACGAGATGCCTAGAAAAACCGTTTTAATTGTAGTGAAAGGTTATCCACGCCTCACAGAGACTTTCATATCGCAAGAAATTATGGGCCTAGAGCGCCGCGGGTTACAGATTGAGCTGGTTTCACTCCGACGACCAACCAGTTCAATTACGCACCCCATCCATGCTGAAATCAAGGCTCCAATAAAATACTTGCCCGAATATATCCATGCCGAGCCAGTCCGTGCTTTTAATGGTTGGTTTAAAGCCCAGAAGTTAGCCGGTTATAGCACGGCTATCCAAATGTTCCTGCAGGATTTCGCCCGTGATAGGACGCGAAATCGAGTACGCCGTTTTCTACAAGCTTGTATTTTAGCCAGTGAAGTGGGGCCGAACATCGACAAAGTTTACGCGCATTTTCTGCATGCGCCAGCTTCAGTTGCACGGTACGCATCAGTTATGCGAGAATTACCATTTTCGCTATCAGCTCACGCTGTCGATATATGGACTAGTCCTGACTGGGAATTGACCGAAAAAATTAATAGCGCTGAATGGACAACTGTTTGCTCCAAAGCAGGAGCGGCTAAGTTGCGATCGCTCGCAGAAAATCCGTCAAAAGTGTTTATGCTATATCACGGACTTGACCTTAAGAGATTTAAACCCCGTAAATTGCTAGTGCCAGAAAATGACGGAACCCCATCAAAACCTCCAGTGAAATTAATCTCCGTTGGCCGAACCGTTCAAAAAAAGGGGTTTGATGTTCTTTTGGAAGCATTAGCGTCAATGCCAGATAATCTGTGTTGGGAGTGGACTCATATTGGCGACGGACCCCATACCAAAAAACTAAAGAACCACGCAAAATCTCTTGGTATATCAGATTTCATACATTGGCGCGGAGCACAAGACTCTAACAAGGTAATAATGGCACTCCGACAGTCAGACTTTTTTGTTCTTCCTTGTAGACGCGATGATTATGGCAATCAGGACGGCCTACCAAACGTTCTGATGGAGGCTCAGAGCCAAGGCCTAGCAGTTGCTTCAACAAACATTTCAGCTATCCCAGAATTTATTATTCACTCAGAAACAGGCATATTGGTCCCTCCAAACGACCCGTTTGCGCTCCGAGAGGGCTTAATTAGACTCATAACTTCACCCGACCTACGTTTCAAGTTTGGCAAAGCAGGCGAAGAGCGAGTTAGAATGCATTTTGATGCAGAACAGAACCTCGATATACTGGCGCAACTGTTATCCGACAGTCCAACCGCAAAATTTAAAGTATGCGAATAGCGTTTTATGCACCCATGAAATCGCCGGATCACCCAACCCCCTCGGGTGATCGAAGTTTTGCTCGTCTTATAGTAAGTGCACTCAAAAAATCAGGCCATGAAGTAACGCTAGCCTCACACTTTAGAAGCTACGACCGTTACGGGCAGCGGTGGTCGGCAATCGCTCTGAAAGCGAAATATGCGCGAGCACGCGCAATCCGAAAGTTGACGAAAAAACCCCCGGATGTTTGGTTTACTTATCACCTTTACCACAAAGCCCCTGATCTAATAGGCCCAGCTTTGTCGGATTACTTTTGCATACCATACGTAGTGGCCGACGCAAGTTATGCTGCAAAACAAACGAGTGGCCCATGGGCACCAGGCTTTGCAGAGGCTAAAAGCGCAATTCTACGCGCAAACAAGCTTATATGTTTCGATCCGCTGGATGCTAATAGCCTGTGCCATAATCTAATGTGTGGTCATAAACTTTTTATGATGCCGCCATTCGTACGCCAGCGCAAAATAACTTCATCAATGCGCGAAAGAGCAAGACAGCGCCTCTCAACAACTCTGAAGCTACCTATACATATTCCATGGGTCGTTACCGTTGCTATGATGCGTAACGACATAAAGGCCGAATCCTATAAATTGCTGGCGGAATGTGCCCTGAAACTCCGCCATCAGAAATGGGCCCTACTGATCGCTGGTGACGGGCTGGCCCGCAAAAAAGTAGAGAGTTGGTTCAAGGGACTTGATAATATAAGATTTCTCGGAACTTTGTTTGGTTCTTCTCTTTCTGAACTTTATGCGGCGGGAGACTTCACGGCTTGGCCCGCCCTTAAGGAGGGCTGTTCCATGGCACTTTTAGAAGCGGCGGCATCGGGCTTACCTGTTCTCGCTGGCAAAAGGCCGGGCTTAGAGCAATTTGTCCAAAATGGTGCAAGTGGTTATTTATGCCAAGAGGGTGAGATAACAGATTTCGAATACCATTTTCGTTTATTACTCAGCGACCCACACCACTGTAAGAACCTCAGTGCAGAATCCACACACAGGATTTCAAAGCATCATAGCCTTGGTGCGGCGGCTAAAAAATTAAATTGGGTTCTTAGCCAACTTCAGGTAGAGCGATAAACATGACGATTTTAGCATTAGTGCGACACGGCTTGACGAGTTGGAACGAGAACAGATTAGTCCAAGGCCGCAGCGATATTCCCTTGAGCGACAATGGCAGAATGCAAGTGGATAATTGGCATGTGCCTGATAAGCTCAAAGATTTTTTAATAGTATCAAGTCCGCTTGTTCGAGCAAAAGAAACGGCAACGATTCTTTTTGGTGGGAATATTTCTACAGACGATCGGTTGGTCGAAATGGACTGGTCCGAATGGGAAGGCAAATCGTTAAATGAGCTTCGCGCTGAGCTTGGAAACTTGATGGAAGCATGGGAAGCAAAGGGATTAGATTTTAGAGCGCCTGGTGGGGAGAGCCCCCGGGAAGTGCAAAAACGGTTGAGTCCATTCATGCTTGAACGAGCCAAAACTAGGGAAAACACGGTCGCAGTTTGTCACAAAGGTGTAATCCGCGCTGTTTACGCTCTTGCTGTAAACTGGGACATGACAAATAAACCTCCTCAGAAATTAAAAGACGACTGTATCCATCTCTTTAAACTTGCAGAAAATGGTACACCAAGTGTTCATCAGTTAGATCTTCCCATGGTTCAAGAGCCCCAAAGTTAAAGTTGTGATGGTTTTTTGGCTTCAATGAGAGAACAAAGGGTCTTTTTCTACGTTCAACATCTTCTCGGCATTGGGCATTCAATGCGGGCTGCGTTGATAGCAAAAGCAATGACCAAATCAGGCCTCGCAGTTACCCTGGTCAACGGCGGCGCACCAAATGCGCTGTTTGACCCCGGCCCAATAAATACCCTCCAACTTCCCCCCGCCCTCTCAGCAGATGCCTCTTTCTCAACAATAATTGATGAGACTGGTGCTGAAGTAACCGAGGCCTGGAGAAATAATAGGCGGAAGGCGATCCTTGACGCTTATGAAAAAGTTAGACCTGACTTAACGCTTATTGAGAGCTTTCCCTTTGGGCGATGGTCATTCCGTTCTGAAATCTACCCACTTCTTGAGCGCGCTAAACCAGTTGGTCCAATACTTTGCTCGGTTCGCGATATTTTGGTTCCCAAGAAAGGCATAGTGCGGAATCAAAAAATCGTTGAAATAATTAATAGCTATTTCACTGGAGTTCTTGTGCATGGGGACGCGGAATTTATAAAGCTGGATCATACATTTTCACACACTTCTGAAATTATGGAAAAGATTCACTACACGGGCTACGTAGCGCCGCCAGCCGGGACAGTCGAAAATATGTCGAATGGAGAAATTGTCGTTTCTGTTGGCGGAGGTGTTACCGGTTTTTTGTTAATTTCAACAGCCCTATCGCTAGCCCAGAGTAGCGTCGGTAAAAACTGGCGGTGGAGAATATTAACGGGACCAAATTTTCCACAAACACACAAGGAGAGCTTTCAGTCCGCACCACACATCAAGATAGAGGGTCTGAGGCACGATTTTCGCGCACTGCTCGCGAAAGCTACACTTTCAATTAGCCAAGCCGGCTACAACACAGTAATGGATATACTGGTCACGGGTATCCGCAATGTTCTAGTGCCGTTTGGTAGATATGGTCAGACAGAACAGCCATTGAGGGCTAAAGTACTAGCGGATAGAAAAATGTCAGTAATAGTTAATGAGAAAGATTTGAACACTGTAACCCTAGGTTCAGCCATAGAAAAGGCCCTTACATTAGAACCACCGATAATAAACAAATTAAATGTCCACGGCGCGATTAATACTGCACGCAAAATCAAACACTGTTTGGAAACTCAATGAAAGCAGATTGGTTTGACCTTGAAATGGAATTTGAAAAGTGGGGTCAAGCTGGCAACCAAGCGTGTTTCTGGTGGCGCGACGACGACCTTGAAGCGCCAGGGCCGAGGTTTGAACGCCTATTGGAACTGCGACGTGATGCGCCTCTCTCGCTCGCTGTTATTCCCAAAATGGCTAAACCTCAGATCGCTGAAAACATTAAGGCCTACGAAGAGATAGATATTATCCAGCACGGGTTTTCCCACAGAAATTATGAGACTGCTCCGTCTAAAAAAAGCGAGTTTGGTATCAATCGAACATGTGCTCAAGTTAATAGAGATTTATCTATCGGCAAAGAAATCCTATCGGACATATTCGGTAAACAATTCCTTTCCGTTCTTGCGCCCCCGTGGAACAGGATTGCAATGGTACATAGCCGCTGCTTGGTTGACTCAGGTTTTCATGCGCTTTCTAGATACGGCAATCACGAGTTAGATTGCCTACAAAACATAAATACTCACATCGACCCGATATCATGGAAAAAAAACCGTGCTTTTACAGGCGCTGGGATTATTCTAGAGAACACCGTAAGGACACTGAAAACAAAACGAATAAATGCTGAATATTCTTCACCAACTGGTCTACTTACCCACCATAAACAAATGGATGAAGATAGTTGGAAGTTTATCGATCAATTTATTAGGGCTCTACAGTCCAATCCTCATGTTACCTTAAAAAGCATCCGTGAAATAATTAGATTGAAGTCCCAAAATGATTGAAACGCATCCTTTAAAATCAATCACTGCCTCTAACAAGTTCAGGTATTCAAGGCGCAGCTTAATGGGCGATTTCGTTCGGGCTTCAATTGGGCAACTGTTCTTTGGTCTACCCATGATTTTCGCAGATTTGGGGCCAATAATGTTCGGAATTTTTGGGGTTTTTGCTTTATTCTTTTTTGCATACGGCATACACGTGCTTAAACAAAAATGGACCACCTTTGAGTTTGATAAAAATGGAGTAACTCGACGAGGTATAATGAAAAAACGGCTCAGATGGGACCGCTTAACATCTATAAAATTATATTATTTTACGACCTCCAAAGATCGTCCTCAAACAGGCACTGTATTAGATAAAGGAAGTTGGATGGAGTTAACCGTCGAAGCTGATAGCCAGAAATTAAAATTCGACTCTGCACTAGAAGGTTTTACACAGATTGCTTTTGAAATTGAGGCAAAGGCTAATATGTTGAACTTAGAAATAGATCCCTCAACCTCAGCAAACTTCAAGGCTCTTCGAGGGGATGTTGCCTCCGTCCATGAGGAAGACCCGCGCTCAAAAACACCTTATGCAGACAAATACCGAGATCTTGGACTCTAATGAAAGAACTGCTGCGCATTAATGACCTCAATGTTAACCTAAATATTCCGACAGGCAGGGTTGTTGCCGTTAGTGGAGCAAGTCTTCGTGTAGAAGCTGGCTCCTGCGTTGCGCTTGTTGGCGAGTCTGGTGCTGGGAAGTCTGTCACCGCAGAGGCTATTATGGGTATTCTTCCAGAGAATGCATCCATTGAAAATGGTCAAATCCTATTTTCTGACCCTGCAGCAACCGGCAAAACAGTCGATATAGCAAAATTAGAACCAAATTCTAAGATAATGCGTAATATCCGCGGCGCCCGTATTTCGATGATTTTCCAAGAGCCAATGACTTCCCTTTCTCCGCTTCATACAATCGGTGATCAGATCATTGAGACCCTGCAATTACATCAAAATTGTAACCGTCGTGAGGCCATTGGTAGAACACGTGATATGTTAAAGCGAGTAGGGTTCCCCAATCCAATTGATGCCGTCGACTATTATCCCTTTGAGCTTTCGGGCGGCCTTCGGCAAAGAGCTATGATTGCGATGGCGCTCGTCTGTCAACCAGCTTTACTGATCGCTGACGAACCGACTACAGCGCTAGATGTCACTATTCAGGCACAGATCCTAAAGTTGCTACGAGACCTGCGATCTGAGTTGGGCATGGCGGTATTAATTATCACCCATGATTTGGGTGTGGTTGCAAATATGGCCGACGAAGTAATAGTGCTTCATAATGGAAAGATTGTTGAATCTGGCACCCGCAATGATCTTTTTCGCAATCCCCAACATGAATATGTGAAAGCACTTTTTAAAGCAGTGCCGCGCATAGGCCTGATTCGGAATGAACGGTTGAAACCCATCCATGGCATTGAGCGAAACCATGAAAATTATTTTTCTGCCAATGCAGCAAATACCCAAACTCGTTTACCAAACGGCACAAAAAAACCCCTTTTGAAGGTGCGCAATCTCCATAAGGTTTTTCATTTAAAAAGAAACAAATGGCTGCGGAAAAGCCTTAACCATTCAGTAAAGGCCGTCAATGAAGTAAGCTTTGATATTAACCGCGGGGAATGCCTAGCACTTGTTGGGGAAAGCGGTTCCGGCAAGACAACTCTTGCAAAGTTGATTGTACGCGCACTAGCACCAAACAAAGGTGCCCTTACGTTCCTGGATAGCAACCACGAAATTGATGTGTTAGCCCTTTCTGGCTCTGATTTGTCCCAATTCAGAAAAAAAATACAATATATTTTTCAGGATCCGTTCAGTTCGCTTAACCCTAGAATGACGGTCCTAGACATCATCGTCGAGCCTTTAATCATTCATGAGGTAGGAAGCAGATCGAGTCGACGCGAGATAGCTTCAGAGCTCATACGGCTGGTTGGGCTCGAAGAAGGAGCACTAGGCCGATATCCACACAGCTTCTCTGGAGGTCAACGTCAACGTATCGGTATAGCAAGAGCTCTTGCACTTAAGCCCGAGCTTCTAATCTGTGATGAACCTGTGTCTGCCCTTGACGTAGGGATACAGGCGCAAATACTCAATTTGCTGAGAGACTTGCAACGCGAATTACACCTTACGTATCTATTCGTCTCTCACAACCTTGCCGTTGTGAAGTATATTGCTGATCGAATCGCAGTGATGTGCCGTGGTCGGTTAGTCGAGATAGCCTCAAAGGAGGATTTGTTCAAACGCCCTACCCACCCCTACACCCAAAAGTTAATTTCGGCCGTGCCAGATATAGATCTAGAGAAGCCTCTTGATTTTGATAAATTATTGGGTGAGCGTATATCTGAACCTGCAGCCTGGCCGGGCCCGTTTCGCGATGATGGTTTCAGTGAGTTAACGCTTCGCCGAATAGGCGCAGGACATTTTGTTAGAGCTGCCAACACTGATCAAAGAGGTCAAAAGCTAATATGAGAACCTTTATATCTTTAGGCATCATTTTTTTTTCTGTTTTGCCTGTTGGCAACGCCAAAAGCAATAATTTTGAGCGTCCCCTTACCCTGATTGAGACACCCTCGCTCGAGAATTTCGTTACTAGCGGAACTCTTCCCAACGTTTATAAACGAATTCCGCATAGCCCCCACATAACTTCCTTTAGGCACGGGGAGAGAAGTCTAGGATACCATGGGGGCACCCTTAAATTACTGATGGCAAGGCCAAAAGATATACGGCTTATTGTGGTCTATAGTTACGCAAGGTTGATGAAGTACAATAAGAAATTCGATCTGGTGCCAGATATTTTAAGGCGTGTGTCAATTCGCAATGGCAGGGTTTACACACTCCACCTACGCCCCGGCCACAAATGGTCTGATGGGCATTCTTTCACTTCAGAAGACTTCCGTTACTATTGGCAAGACATCGCGAACAACCCTATGTTATCACCTTCTGGGCCCCCGGAGGTAATGCGTGCCGATGGTAAACTCCCGGAATTCAGAGTGATCGACAAACATACTGTGCGTTTTGCATGGTCAAAACCTAACCCTGACTTCTTGCACTCTTTAGCGCGCGCCCGTCCGCCCTTCATTTTTCGTCCCGCCCATTATTTGAAGAAATTCCACGCACGTTACACGCCAGAAGCAACCTTGTCAGAATATGCGTTGAAGAAGGGAGCGCGAAATTGGGCTGCCTTGCACAACAAATTAGACAACCCCTACAAAAATAACAATGTTAAGCTCCCAACCCTTCAACCATGGGTCAACACCACGAACGGACCGTCAGAGCGATTTATTTTTAAAAGGAATCCTTACTTCCATAAAATAGATGAGGCGGGGCGCCAGCTCCCCTACATTGATCAAATTGTAATGAATATTGTAGATAAAAAAATTGTTCCAGCACAAGCGGGAACCGGGGGCGCCGATTTACAGGCGCGCTATCTGCGGTTTGACAATTACACCTTTCTTAAAAATAATGAAGAGCGGGCCGGCTACAACGTCCACCTTTGGCGAAACGCGAAAGGTGCACATATGGCGTTATATCCCAACCTAAACGCTAAAGACGTTATTTGGCGCCAGCTGAACCGAGACGCACGGTTCAGACGCGCCTTATCGCTAGGTATTCATAGACGCGAACTGAACAGGGTGCTGTACTTCGGACAGGCAATAGAGGGCCAGAATACTGTGCTACCAGCCAGCGGGCTCTATAAGAAAAAATATCGAGAGGCCTATGCTCAATTTGACTTGGATCTTGCGAACCAATTGTTAGATGAAATCGGCCTTACACAATATAACAAGCAGAACATACGGCTTCTCCCTGACGGCAGACCCCTGGAGATTATTGTGGAGACCGCTGGCGAAAGCACTGAAGAACCAGATGTTTTAGAGCTTGTGCACGACAGCTGGCAAAAAATCGGTGTCAAACTATTGATCAAACCATCGCACAGAAACGTGATACGCAGCCGCATTTATTCGGGCGAAACAGTAATGTCTCTTTTTTCCGGGCTGGAAAATGGGCTGCCAACGGTTTCATCAAGTCCTGCCGAATTAGCTCCAACTCGTCAGACCCAGTATCATTGGCCACTTTGGGGTCAGTATCGAGAGACAAATGGTCAGGCCGGCGTTGCGCCAGATATGCCGCCCGCAAAAAAATTGCTGTCGCTTCTGCAAAAGTGGAGAAACTCAACAACGCTAGAGAAGCGCGAGCAGGTTTGGCATCAAATGCTCGAGATTCATGCGAGCCAGGTGTTTACGATTGGACTTATCTCAGGAACTTTGCAGCCGGTAGTTGTGAGTAAGAAACTCCAAAACGTCCCCAGAAAAGGTATTTACAATTGGGATCCAGGCTCACACTTTGGCATTTACGAACCCGATACCTTTTGGTTAATCCCCAAAAATGACAAGAAATAACTAAATCCCATGCTGAGCTACATCGTACGGCGCCTCTTTTTGATGATACCCACGATACTGGCTATTAGCGCCATCGTATTCGTAATCATACAGCTTCCACCAGGCGACTATTTCACCAGTGTAGTTACCGAACTTCAAAGTCGAGGCGAGTCAGTAGATAAGGCAAAGCTTGAGTTTTTGAAATCGCAGTATGGCTTCGACAAGCCGCTCTACGTTCAATATTTCCATTGGGTAGGCGGCATGTTGAAGGGTGATTTTGGATATTCGTTTGAGCATGACCAACCTGTTACTGATGTTGTAGGAGACCGCCTTTTACTGACGTTCATCGTTTCATTCACAACCATTATTTTTACGTGGGCCATTGCTTTTCCCATTGGGGTGTATTCCGCCGTAAAACAATACTCCGTAGGTGATTATGGCCTAACATTTATCGGTTTCATCGGACTGGCAACGCCAAATTTCTTGTTAGCTCTCATTTTACAATATTTTGCTCATATTTGGTTTGATGTTTCAATTGGCGGGCTTATGGACCCCATTTACGTTGATCAACCATGGACATGGGAGAAGTCACTCTCCGTCATGCAACACATCTGGATCCCAGTGCTCGTAATAGGCACCGCTGGAACCGCAAGCATGATACGTCGCTTGAGAGCCAATCTGCTTGATGAGTTGTCAAAACAATATGTCATAACTGCCCGCGCAAAAGGCCTTCCTCCGCTAAGGGCGTTGCTTAAATATCCCCTTCGAAGCGCTCTCAACCCCTTCGTGGCAGATATTGGAAATATGCTGCCACAAATAGTATCTGGTGCGGCCATCGTTTCGGTAGTCCTGTCACTTCCAACAACCGGCCCAATGTTGCTCAGCGCTTTACAGAGCCAGGACATGTATTTAGCAGGATCATTCCTTATGTTTCTTGCCGCTCTTACCGTAATAGGCACGCTGATATCAGACCTTGCACTGACGTTCCTCGACCCAAGAATTAGGCTTGATAAAGGCCTCCAACGATGAATATTCCACCCTCCCGCTTACCGCACTATGTGAACAAAGAACCATTTATAACGAGCAAAAAGACACCGATCAGTATCGAAAAAAAACGTTTCTACATGGCCTCACAATGGCAGCTGATGTGGTGGAAATTCCGCCGCCACAGACTAGCGGTGATAGCTGGGACATTCTTAATGCTCGTATACGTGAGTGTTTTGTTCTCAGAGACAATCGCCCCATACAATTTGCACACGCGTCATACTGAATATCTATACGCTCCACCGCAAAAAATACGAATATTACATGAGGGCCAGTTAACCGTTCCTTTCGTTTACGGCTTAAAGGTAGATCTAGACTTAACAGCGCTGCGCTGGGTTTATAGCGAAGACAAAAAAAACAGGTATGCCCTGCGGTTTTTATGTTCAGCGCCAGATTACCCCGGCTCCTCTTACAAATTTTGGGGCTTGTTCGAGAGTTCTTTCCATTTAATTTGCCCATCCCAGAAGGGTCAACTATTTTTGCTCGGTACCGATAGGTTAGGGCGGGATATGCTTTCACGCATAATCTATGGCGCCCGCATCTCGTTAACTGTGGGGTTAATTGGTATCATTATCAGTATAGTGCTCGGAATGATAATAGGTGGTCTTGCCGGTTATTACGGCGGCCTCGTCGATATTGTAATTCAGAGATCAATTGAGATAATTCGCTCTTTCCCAGAACTGCCGCTTTGGATGGCTTTGTCAGCTTCTTTGCCTGTTAATTGGAGCCCGATATCAGTTTTCATCGGAATTACCATTATTCTTGGCTTACTTGATTGGCCAGGGTTAGCGCGTGCGGTTCGGTCAAAATTACTTGCTCTGCGAGAGGAAGATTTCTGCGTTGCAGCCCAACTCATGGGAGCAAAACCAAACCGAATAATTGTGCGCCACTTGCTTCCAAGCTTTTTGAGCCATCTCATTGCATCTGCCACCCTCTCTATTCCAAGCATGATCCTTGCAGAAACAGCTCTCAGTTTTCTCGGACTCGGCTTGCGTTCACCCATTACCAGCTGGGGTGTCATTCTGAATGAGGCGCAAAATATCAATGTCGTTGCACTATATCCTTGGCTGATATTGCCAGTAATACCTGTAATATTGGTGGTCCTTGCTTTCCAATTTCTAGGAGACGGACTGCGTGACGCGGCGGACCCTTACAAATAAATGCAACATTCCTCCTGTAATAAACCGATATGAGAACGGCGTAAAATCAGAAAAGGAATTAGAAAACTAATTTGTCAATATAGCACCAGAGAGGCTAAGAGCTGTATCAGTTTTAGGGGTAAGCGGTAATTGATTTATTCACCTGACGCAATTCGAAACCATATAGATGACTCTCGAGCCTGTGGCTGAATCGGTAGTTTAGCAATTTCGGTCGACGAAAAAGTGGTTTTCAAATAATGCGAAACAAAATGACTTGAAAACATTAATTCTGCATTCGAGGCCGCCAAAAAGGATGCAACAGCACATTGCTCGTTGTAACCACGCCAATGCCAATCTAACGGATAATCATCCGGTAAGAAAATATCGTGGACATGGACAATAACGCCGGCAGCTAGAAATGGCACAATTTCATTGAACAGAAAATCCACATCGCTGCCAGGCATCAATATGTGACTAGAGTCGATACTCACAATGTCACGAGGGCCAATTTTCCCCCAAATCTCCTTCCCTGCCCACTGGACCGGCTTTACAAACCAGCACAGATTTGGGGCTTGAGGGATCTCCTTGCTAGGTTCTGGGTCAATGGCTATGTGAACAACCTCAATACCCTCATCACGTATCGCCCGAGCCACGAACCTCGTAGAATGGCCAACACCAATCTCAATGATTCGCTTAGGCTTAAAATGTCTCACCATAGAATATAGCATCACCGCATCAAGGCGTGGAAACCAATCTTGCGTCCATCTTGCTTTCTCTGTCCCTGTTCCATTAATCTTTCTGAGGTCACGCTCATAACGATCCGCAAGCTTTAGCCACTGAACTTGCGTCGATGCCGCCTCATTTATCCGTGTTCGCCAATGCTGATAACTGAGATTTCCCGCGTTACGACTATCGTACCTAGAAGCTTTAGAAGGTATGTAATAGCCGTGGGATTGGCTACCAAACAGGGTGTTTAAGCCGAGCCACCATCGACGCAACTGCTTTGACATTAGCATCCTACAAAAGACGGCATTTATTAGTCCGAGCTGGCTATCAGCGTCATTCCCTCGCAAGCAACAATCGTTCCCGGCCGCGCATTTTCAGCGTCACGTGCGACCTGATCCATGAACTTATCATCGTGTTCGGGGTCATGATGAAATATCACAAGCTTTTTAACGTTCGCCGCCTCAGCCAATTTTATTCCCTCCTGCCACGTGGAATGACCAAAACCCTTAAAGCGAGTATATTCTTGGTCGGTGTACGTAGAGTCATAAATAAATACGTCCGCGCCCTCTATGAACCGAAGGAGGTTGGTATCAAGTATCCCTTCTTGATGTTCAGTATCGGTTACGTAACAGATCGAATTATTTCTATAATCGAGGCGGTAACCTGTAGCTCCATTGGGATGATTTAAAGGACAGGTTGACACCCGTATGCCAGGCCACGGCTCATGAGGCTCGCCCGCCACGAAGTCTCGATAACTTACATCAGCTTTAAAAATGTTTGTTGAAACCGGAAAGAGCGGCGGTGCCATCATCTGATTTAATACCTCTTTCAAAGAATAATCAGGTTTCAAGTTTCCAGCAGACAGTCGAATCTTGTTTCTACCCTTATACAATGGCTTGAAAAAAGGTAAACCACATATGTGGTCAAGGTGTGTGTGGCTCAGATAAATATGTGTGTCTACAGGGCCCTTACACGACAAAGCGCTCCCGAGATTAACTATTCCCGTTCCTGCATCGAATATTATTAAGTGCTCTCCACATCGGACCTCTAGGCAAGGAGTATTGCTACCGTATCGAGAGGCCTGATCACGGGAACAAGCGATACTACCGCGTACTCCCCAAAACCGAAGGTGGAAATTAGAGAAGTCAGACATGTCCTACACAAAAAGTTCTAGGGTTCGCTATGTTCGAAACTCTACCCCAATTTCTTAATATCTGTAAGCTGCAGAACGAAAAAAATATTGAAAAAATTCTTTTAAAAAATCAATCGGTAACCACCAGGTTCAGTCACCAATATTTTTGCACAAGACGGATTTTCTTCAATTTTTTGTCGAAGCCGGTATACATGTGTCTCGATAGTATGCGTTGTAACATCGGCGCTATAGTCCCAAACCTCACCGAGCAAAATTTCCCTAGCTACCGCTTTTCCATTAAATCTATGGAGATGCTTAAGGATTGCAGCTTCCTTCTCTGTAAGACGCACCGTCTTCCGGGTAATCTTATGTGTCAAAATATTTGACCCAAGCAAAAATTTATACGGGCCTATTTCTAAACTCGAATTAAAAGCCTCATGTCTGGAACTTGTACGCAACTTTTCTATAAGGAAACTAAGCTTGAATGGCTTAATTATGTAGCTATCCTTACCACCACTAAATTTTTCCAACAACACAGGATCAGCAGCGCAGTCAAACAACATAATGATGGGTAAGTTGAAGCTATTCTGACGCAAAAACCCAAAGATTTCACAGGCCTTCATCTCTGGCAGATGATCATCACAAACTATTATATCTATTCGGTGTTCTTTTATAATTCGTAAAGAATCTTTAAGGCTATTAATTCCAATTGCTACAAACTCATCGTGAAGTTGTAGTTGTTCTTCCAGTGAGGTTCGTAGCGCAGTATTTGCCCCAATAATTAGGACTTTTGTACCTGTCATTTTATATTGCCTCAGCTCGGCAGTGTATCGTGAAAATATATAAACCGCTAAATTTGCACAAACCTATTCCTGTAAAAATAATCTGGTTTGTTTTTACAAGTATAGCAACTTCAGGGCTTTCTTGGCGGATTATCATTTCGCATGCCCCTATGTGGGCATCATATGCTACCGAAGTCCACGGTATTTTTCGAAATAGCTGGCACCTCTTTTGCATAAATAATAAAGGAGAGGATGGACGAATGAACACACATTTGAGCGCGTTAGGAAATACTCATCTATCACCGAATTACTCTGTGAACGATCGCGCATCTGTTCAGAGCAATTCGGCCAGCCCCAATGAGACAGCTAATAGCACCCCTTTGACAAAAACAGAACAAGAAGAGGTTGATCATCCTTTCGCCGATATCGAAGGCCAATTCGCCGGCGAGACCGTCACCCGAGCTGAAGCAGAAAAGATATGGAATGAAGATCAGTCAAAAGATCTATTCGGTCAGGACGGGCTCACTTTCGGTGATTTGCTGGATATTGTAAACCCGTTACAACATATACCCGTTATTTCAACTATTTATCGCGCTTTGACCGATGACCAAATAGAACCCGGTTCTCGTTTGGCTGGTGGGGCTTTATTCGGGGGCGGTGCTGGCTTCGCAAGTGCACTCTTTAATGCCGTCTTGGAAAATGATACGGGCAAGGATATTGGCGAACACGCACTTGCATTTGTTGGCATTGGTGGAGAACCCGCCAGCTCAACACAGCTCGCCTCTGCGGTAAATTCAGATAGGCAGGAAAAATCATCGGGCATCCTAGGCCAAGCAGCCTCAAGCCCAAAAAGCGTTCTGTCCAATACAGAAACACCAAACCGCGTCCAAAATTACGTTGGTGCTCCGATAGTTCCTGTGCAAAGCCAGCGTGGGCGAGCGTTCGGAGGTATAATGATACCACCGAATGGGAAAGCTCCTGTTATACCTGGCTCAAAATCTCTGAACTCCAAAGCAGCCGATGCTTTGTTAGCTGCGCGATCAGCAGTCCCAAGTCGGGAAATCCCGGCGAAGAATCGGCCTCTTTCCCAAAATTCCACTACAAATAGCGACACAACAGACACCACCAATCTGAGCAATCGATTGCGAAGCGCAATGACTCAAGAAACCAAAACATCTCTGTTAGCAACAACATCTATATCTGAAAGCCTCGTGAGAGAGTATCGATCAAAGAGCAAACCGACACCTAAGACTTCTATCAATGTCCAAAATAACCACAAAAGGTTAAAACCATCGTCCATAGATAAGGAAATTTTTGTAAACGATCATAGGCGTAATATTCAGAGACCGTCATCGCTGTTGACTGCTGGCAATTTCCAAAATGCTGCGACCGAGTTACCGAATATCATGTTGGATGCTTTAGATAAATATGAAGATATGGTCCGCAACAGGCAAAAGGAGCGTTCCTGAACGGACCGCTTGGGAGTCTGAAATAAGAGATATGCAATACGTTTCTATTTTTCTGATATGGATGTCTTCGTAAAGTCCTCTGGCAATCTTTTTGTGGTTGGAAAACAGTACCGGTGTGCTCTCGGACGGGCAGGGGTTACCACAAACAAAAAAGAGGGTGACGGTGCAACGCCGACAGGCAAATTCGTATTTCGCTCCCTACTTTTCCGTTCAGACCGCCACAGCCCTCCAAAAACGAAACTGCCCAGGTCATTTATACTCCCTCAGGATGGCTGGTGCGATGAACCCTCTGACCCGAATTACAATAGACCGGTAAGAATTCCTTACAACGCAAGTTATGAAAAGTTGTGGCGAAAGGACAGCGTGTACGACATTGTGGTCGTTTTAGGTTACAACGATAGGCCGGTAATTCCGTACCGTGGCAGTGCAATTTTTTTACACTGCGCTAAACCAGATTACAGTCCCACCGCAGGCTGTATTGCGTTGTTACAAAAGGACTTATTAGATGTTTTGAAGCTGATTGGGCCTAACGATTGCCTAATCGTATCCACTTAGGACCCCCCCCCTTCAGCCGCGTTCACCAAAAATTGCTGAGCCAACGCGAACATGCGTCGCTCCAAATTGTATCGCAATTTCATAGTCGGAACTCATGCCCATACTGAGGTTTTCAAGGGCATTTCGTTTGGCTATTTTCTGAAGCAACGCGAAATGTAAAGAGGGTTCTTCATTTGTAGGGGGTATACACATCAGGCCCGACACCGACAATTTAAGCTCATCGCGACAAAAATAAATAAACGCATCAGCTTCGTTCGGAGAAATTCCTGACTTCTGTGGCTCGTTTCCGGTGTTCACTTGGATAAAAAAAGTCAGCTTCTTGCCAGACAAAGCAATCTCTTTTGCTAAAGCCCTTGCAAGCCGCGGTCGATCCAATGTTTCAATAACGTCAAAAACCTGAACTGCGGCTTTAACCTTATTAGTTTGAAGCCCTCCGATCAAATGCAGCTCAACCCCGCGAAAAGATTTCCTAATAGCCGGCCATTTTGATTCCGCCTCTTGCACCCGGTTCTCGCCGAAACACCTGTGACCTGCATGCAATAGGGGCTCCACCCTATCCGCACCGAAGGTCTTTCCGATGGCTATTAATTCGACGGAACTTAACCTACGTTGGGCTTTAGTTGCCGCTTTTTCTATGGTCTGCTTAACATGCTGATAATTAGCACGAACTTTTTCAGCTTGGCTCATGGCAATCTCCAAAGAAAACCGCAAAATGTGTTACTGAGACTAAAAGATTTCCGCGTCGGTTCAAAATTTTATAGATTTAAGAACCTTTTTTCCTGCATATAGACATTATGAAAAAATATAACATAGTAAATTTGTTTTTCATTGTCTTGCTTCTGAGTTCTTGCTCTGGGGATAATAACGGTACTAGCACCAGGGAATCTGAACCACTGCAAGCAGCTGGCGGTGATAGAAACAAAAACGGTGGAGTGATTGAGGCGGTATTTGGGACAAGTGAGGGGACTGGGTCCGAAGCCTCGTCAATTTCAGTTAATGGTTATTTGTGGCGAGCATCGCTTGATACAATTTCTTTCCTACCACTCAATACTGCCGATCCATTCGGTGGTGTTATTATTACTGAATGGTATACTCCCCCTGAGTCTCCGGGGGAACGTTTTAAAGTGAATATTTATATTCTGGACAAGGCGCTGCGTGCCGATGGTTTACGGGTCACCGTTTTTCGCCAGAGGCGAACACCGGGGGAACGTTGGATCGAAGCAAAAGTTAACCAAAAAACTGGTACAGATCTTGAGAATGCAATTTTAAAACGAGCTCGGCAAATGCGTATTAAGCTAGGTCAATAATCAAATTCAAAGCACCTGGTACCACAAGCTCATTCTGTCCTAAGACCGAATTGAAATTTAAAATGCTCCGCATAGGTGAAACTAATGAGCCGCTATAACTTCAAAATCACGGAAGAAAAGTGGCAACGCATTTGGACCGAAAACAAATGCTTCGATGTGAACGAAGATCATACCCGTGCAAAGTATTATGTGATGGAGATGTTTCCTTATCCATCTGGCCGCATACACATGGGTCATGTTCGCAATTATACTCTTGGTGACGTGGTAGCACGTTACAAAAGATCCCGTGGTTTTAATGTATTACACCCCATGGGCTGGGATGCATTTGGTTTGCCCGCAGAAAACGCCGCGTTCGAAAATAACGTTCACCCAGCAGATTGGACGCGTGAAAATATCGCGGCTATGCGACAGCAACTAAAACAAATGGGACTTTCTATCGATTGGTCCCGGGAAGTCACCACTTGCGACCCTGAGTATTACAAGCAAGGACAGCGGTTGTTTCTAACTTTGATGAAAGCTGGCCTCGCTTACAGGAAGGAGAGCTGGGTTAATTGGGACCCAGAGGAGAACTCTGTTTTAGCGAACGAACAGGTGATCGACGGTAAAGGTTGGCGAACTGGGGTTCCTGTCGAGAAAAAATTGCTAAATCAGTGGTTTTTCAAAACTACAGCATTTGCAGAATCTCTGTTAGAAGGGCTTGCCCATCTTGATCGATGGCCCGACAAAGTTCGTCTTATGCAAGAAAACTGGATTGGTCGATCTGAGGGTGTCCGGGTCAATTTCGGTTTAAGTAATGGCGATTCGCTTGAAGTATTTACTACGAGGCCGGATACGTTATTCGGTGCCTCATTTTGCGCAATAGCTGCGACCCATCCGTTAGCGCAAGACCTTTCTTCAACAGACAATCAGATTGCAGCTTTCATTGAGGATTGTAATCGAGTTGGGACTAGCGAGGCATCTATCGAAAATGCAGAAAAAATAGGTATTGAAACCGGCCTTACTGCCCGACATCCATTCTTGAAAAGCAAAGACCTCCCAGTTTTCATTGCTAACTTTGTTCTAATGGATTACGGCACCGGAGCAATTTTCGGTTGCCCAGCACACGACCAACGCGATTTGGATTTCGCTCTGAAGTATGACCTCGAGGTCACGCCTGTGATTCTCCCTGTCGACAAATCCGAAGATAATTTTCTGATTAGTGATGCTGCATATGCGGGGGCCGGAACTCTAATAAATTCCGATTTTCTTAATGGGCTGGATATAAAGCAGGCGTTCAAACGTGTTTCAAAGGAACTAACGGCCTTAGGTCGTGGACAAGCTGAGACAAGCTACCGATTGCGTGATTGGGGAGTGTCTAGGCAGAGGTATTGGGGCTGTCCCATTCCAGTAATTCATTGTTCCTCATGCGGTGTTGTAGCTGTTCCAGACAAGGATTTACCTGTGATTTTGCCCAGAGATGTTGCCTTCGATGGCCCAGGGAACCCTCTAGAGAAACACCCAACTTGGAAACATGTGCCCTGCCCTAAATGCAACCAACCAGCGCGACGGGAAACAGATACCTGCGATACATTTTTCGACTCTTCATGGTATTACGCACGCTATTGTTCCCCCCAACACACCGCCCAGCCCTTTGACCGAGAGGCATCTGATTACTGGATGCCCGTTGACCAGTATATTGGGGGTGTCGAACATGCTGTCCTACACTTACTATACTCACGGTTTTTTATTCGCGCCCTTAATGAAATAGATTTAATAAGTTGCGAGGAACCGTTTACCGGCCTCTTCACACAAGGGATGGTATGCCACGAAACTTACAAAACTGTCGCTGGCAATTGGCTTTTCCCTTCTGATGTCATCCAGGATGACAAAGTATGGAAGCATGCAGAGACTGGTGAAATTATAAATAAAGGCCGCTCTGAAAAGATGAGCAAATCAAAGCGAAACGTTGTCGACCCTGCAGAAATCATCAATGCTTACGGTGCAGATACTGCGCGACTTTATATGTTGTCCGATAGTCCCCCCGATAGGGATTTAGAGTGGACCGAAGCCGGCATTCAGGGTTCTTGGCGATTTTTAAATAAAATCTGGCGTATGATAGAAAGATTTTCAGACAAAGTCGATCTCTCGGCTAGATCTGCACCCAAAGATTTTGACTCGTTAAGCCCCCTTCACAAAGAAATGCATAAGACCATCGCAAACGTCACAAACGATCTCGATAGATTTCATTTTAATCGTGCGGTAGCACGAATAAGAGAATTTACTAATTGCGTATCTAATTTTCATGTAGAAACCGAAGATGCTGATTGGATGAGGACACAGTGTTATAATACGATACTACAATTATTATCTCCCATCGTTCCTCATATTGCTGAGGAGCTATGGCAGAGGATGGGTAACGACAAGTGTTTGTATCAAACAAAATGGCCTCAATGGGACCCAACTCTCTTAGAAGACGAGACAGCAGTAGTCGCAATTCAAGTAAATGGGCGTCTGAGAGGCAAGATAGAAATTCCACGGGATAGTGATAAGGAGCTTACCGAAGCGCGCGCTTTAGCAGATGAAAACGTGCAGCGGGCATTATCGGGCAAAAAACCTATTAAAGTCATTGTTGTACCTAATAAGGTGGTAAATGTTGTTATTTAAAAATGTTCTGCTGGCCGCCGCCCTTTTATCGATAAGCAGCTGTGGTTTCGAGCCCCTGTATCAAAAAAAAGCCGGCAGCGACGCGGTCAACGATGACCTCGCCCAGGTTCAAATACTAAATTTGCGTGATAAAGTCGACTATAATGACAGACTTGGCCAGGCGCTCAAAAATCTACTTCTTGATCGTTTTAATCCCTATGGCCGACCGCGGTCACCTTTCTATAAACTGGATGTTAAACTTAAATCCACTAAAACTGAGCTTGGGTTCAACATCGTTGACGAAGCAACTAGGGCAAAGCTCACACTTAACGCAGAATATGTATTGAGTGAGAGCAAAACAAACGCGGTCCTATTTCGCGGAAGCTCAAGATCAATTAACAGCTATAATATAATCAGTTCTGATTTTGCTACTTTGAGCGCAGAAAAAAATGCCTTTGATAGAGCGACCAGAGAAATAGCTGATGACATTACCCTCAGAATAAGTACGTTTTTTCATAACTTGCGTCGCGGCTGATGGAAAACCTTATAGACGGCAGTTTATTTTGAAAGTTGACAACAGGCATGTGAGCACCTTTATCAAAAACGGTGCACAAGATGTACATGCGGTATTGATTTACGGCCCTGATGCAGGCCTTGTTCTCGAGCGAACAATGGCTCTAGCTAAGCAGATCGCCTCGGACCTCAACGATCCTTTCAATGTTTCGAGATTATCGCAGAAAGATATTCTTGATGATGTAACAGTGCTTACTGACACCCTAAAAACTCTCTCGATCACTGGGGATCGGCGTTTAGTTATTGTTGCTGATGCAAGTGAAAGATTATCACACACTCTTGAGGTTGCGCTGAAAGAGTCAAATCACGACACCTTGCTAATTTTACGAGCCGGTGACCTCAAGCCTCGCAACAAGCTTAGGCTTTTCTTTGAGAAGTCAGAGTCTGTTGCGGCGTTGGCCTGTTATGCAGACGACCTGCGTGGCCTTGGGCAATTGATACACACCATTTTCGATGACAGAAACATTTCTTGTAACCCTACCGTGCGCAATTTCATTGAAAATAGTTTAGGAAATGATCGTGCTATTTCGCGCTCTGAGCTAGAGAAACTTTCACTTTTTGTCGGTGACGGAGGAGAGGTATCTTTAAAGGATGCGGCAATGATAATCGGAGATAATTCCGCACTTACTCTTTTTGATCTGGCCCTTCACACAGCTGATGGAAACGCTTTAGCCGTCGACAGAGCGATAAATAGATGCCTCAACGAAGAAATCAGGCCTGTAGCAATATTACGTGCTGTAGCGGGACACGTGGTAAGGCTGCAGCTAGCTTTAGAGAAAATACAAGAGGGCGATTCCCCAGACCAAGCTATGAAAAAATTGCGCCCGCCGGTATTTTTCAAAGCTAAAGGGCAGTTTCGGTTGCAATTGCTTTCTTGGACAAAACCGCGAACCCTAAAAGCTTTGGGATTATTGCTCAAAGCCGAGCTGGAATGTAAACGAACAAATATCCCAAACGCCGCTGTCTGCGGCCGGACCCTGCATCAAGTCGCCGCCCTTGCTCGAACTGCCCGCTAAAAAACATTCGCGCCTTAGATCGTAGAACTTAATTTCAATTTCGCCCCAAAATTTTAAGCAAATCATCCAGCTGTTCTAAGCTTTGGAATTGCACAGACAACGTACCACCCTCTCCTTTTGTTTCGATCAAAACCTTCAAACCAAGCCTATCACTTAAACTCCCCTCGAGCTCAACTGTATTTGGATCCTTGGAACCGGTTGTCTTTTGATTGTTGCCGTTAGACTTTTTTTCCGTTCCACTCGATGAGCGTTGAATCAATTTTTCCAATTGTCGGACACTCAAACCCTTCGCCACAACCTCCGAAGCTAACAGCTCTGGCTCTGAAAATGTAATTAGCGCACGAGCGTGTCCAGCGCTCAACCTACCATCAAGAACCATGTTTTTTACAGAATCGGGAAGCGCCAGCAACCGGATCATATTTGCAACGTGGCTTCTGCTCTTACCCACTGCCTTTGCTAATTGTTCTTGGGTATGGCCAAACTCTTCTAGCAGTCGACTATAGGCCTCAGCCTCTTCCAGCGGGGAAAGGTCCGAGCGATGAAGATTTTCGATTAGGGCTACTTCCAGGGCTTCGCGATCATCCAGCTGCTTGACCACCACGGGTACTTGGTGTAACCCAGCTGCTTGGGCCGCTCGCCACCTACGCTCGCCAGCGATGATTTCGTAGCTATCGGGTGACCCCCCGATTTCCCGCACGAGTATGGGCTCCAAAACACCCTTATCCTTTACAGAAGAAACTAGCGCTGCGTGAGCAGTAGCGTCGAAATGGCGACGAGGCTGAAATTTACCCGGTTTCAAAACGTGGATAGCCATTTCTGAAGAACCAGAATTCATTTGGGCCGAAGAGGCACGCTCCTCTTCACCAAAAAGCGCAGACAAACCACGCCCAAGGCCGCGACGAACCTTTTTTTCCTCGGTCGAAATCATGCTGCAGCCGCCCGCTCGCGCTTAAGAAGCTCTCCTGCAAGATGTATGTATGCTCGAGCTCCAGCACAACTGTGATCATAAAGAAGAACCGGCTTACCAAACGACGGGGCCTCGGAAATGCGAACATTCCTTGGTATAATGGTGCTATAAACTTTATCGCCGAGGTGACTGCGAACATCCTCAGCGACCATCTCCGAGAGATTATTGCGTTGGTCGAACATAGTTAGCACCACCCCCTGAATATCCAACCGAGGATTGAAGGCACGACGGACACGCTCAATCGTGCTGAGTAAATGGCTTAACCCTTCAAGCGCGTAAAACTCTACTTGCAAAGGCACCAACACTGCATCTGCAGCCGTTAAAGCATTGATAGTAAGAAGGTTTAATGACGGGGGTGAGTCAATCAAAATATAATCGAAAGCCCCCTCTCCCAATGTTCCTAGGGCATCTGCTAATCGATATTCTCTGCGCTCAGCATTTACCAGCTCTACCTCGGCGCCTGCGAGATGCACCGAGGCCGGGACTATTGATAAACGCGGGATATCGGTCGCGAGGACTGCAGATTTAAACTCCGAACCCTCAATCAAAACATTGTAAGAGGAGGTTTTTATTTGAGACCGATCAAACCCGAGCCCGGTTGTGGCGTTTCCCTGTGGATCAAAATCAATTATTAGCACCCGCTTTTTAATGGCAACAAGCGCAGTTGCCAAATTTACAGTTGTCGTGGTTTTTCCAACACCACCTTTCTGATTGGCGACAACTAACACCCTCGTTTTCGATTTTGGGCCTATTTTTATCTCGTCGGCACTATTCACTTTACTCAACCTCCAGAACTAATATTTTCCCACGCGGATCACTAATGCTATCCAAAACGAGCGCAGATTTTAATATCTCCGAATTCAAACGATCTAATTCCTTATCTATACCTTTTGTTTTATGAAAAATACATACTTTTTTCTCATTCAATGTGGATTCAATATACTTTAAAAGCCTTGGAAGGGGAGCGAGGGCTCTGGCTGTAAAAACATCTATGTTTTTTATTGTATTGATTTCGGACTCGATACGTCCCACATGAAGACTAATCTTGCAATCTAACACTCTCGAAGCTTCACGTAAAAAAGCGGCTTTGCGTTGGTCAGATTCTACCAAGTGCACATCGGCCTCCGGCAGGATCAGGGCAAGCACAATACCCGGCAATCCAGCGCCACTTCCCAAGTCAACTATGCGCACCCTTTTATTCGGCATGTGACGGGCCAGCTGTGCGCTATCGAGGATATGTCGCCTCCAGGGGTCATCCAAGCTACGCGAACTCACCAAATTTATGGTTCTATTCCATTTCTTTAAAAGGGTGATGTATACCCCTAGTCGGTCAGCGGTTTCACGTGAAACAGAGACCGCGTTGCAAAAGGTTTCGCGCGACATGGGGTCAGGCACGGTCTGAGACGCTTTTACGCTTAACATATCGCAACAATGCAATGACTGCTGCGGGTGTAACCCCAGAGAGGCGAGCCGCAGCCCCCAGGGTCGTAGGTTGTGCCACTTCAAGCTTTTGGCGCGCCTCGGTAGAAAGGCTCCCCACCTCGGCGTAATCCAAATCAACGGGTATTTCAAGAGTCTCATCGCGTCTATACGCCTCGATATCGGCATCTTGACGCTCCAAGTAATGACTGTACTGAGCGTCTATCTCCAGCTGTTCAGCCACACCCGGCGTCAGCTTCGAAAGCTCGGGCCATAGCGGAAGAAGCGCGGGTATTTTTATTCCTGGCAAAGCTAAAATTTCTTCTAGGGTTCGCCGCTTTCCGTCTTTAGGAACACCAATCCCCTCCCTCGCAAGCTCCGATGGCGTGGCGGTTACCTGTTCGCTAAGCAAACGGGCATGAATTAATTCATCTCTTTTTTTGTGCCAGCACTTAATCCGCTCGTTAGATAAACAGTTTAAGCCCTCCCCCAAGGGGGATAGACGCTGATCTGCAT
This sequence comes from uncultured Rhodospirillaceae bacterium, assembly GCA_913043025.1. Lineage (GTDB taxonomy): Bacteria > Pseudomonadota > Alphaproteobacteria > UBA8366 > UBA8366 > UBA8366. The sequence goes on along the minus strand of CAJWLM010000021.1, from coordinate 21,157 downwards.
TATCAGCGCGTAATTTTAACCGGTATTCTGCGCGAGAGGTAAACATTCTATAGGGCTCATTAGTTCCCTTTGTAACTAAATCATCTATCATCACACCTATATAAGCTTGTGCTCTGTCCAACGTAAAAGGGTCTAAAGCTTGAACAGACCTCGAAGCATTGATGCCCGCAATTATACCTTGCGCTGCCGCCTCTTCGTATCCGGTTGTCCCATTAATCTGTCCTGCAAAATATAGCCCGCGAATTTTTTTTGTTTCCATTGTGTGTTTCAGCTGGCGAGGATCAACAAAATCGTATTCAATTGCATAACCTGAACGCAGCACCTTTGCGCGCTCTAAACCCGGAATCGTGGCCAGAAACATATGCTGCACATCTTCGGGCATAGAGGTTGAAATTCCATTGGGGTAAACCGTAGAATCATCGAGCCCCTCAGGCTCAAGAAATATTTGGTGGCGAACCTTGTCAGCGAAACGGATGACTTTGTCTTCTATTGAAGGACAGTAGCGGGGTCCACGAGACTCAATTTGCCCAGAAAATATAGGCGCTCGGTCAATATTTTTTCGAATAACCTCGTGTCCCTCTTCGCCCGTATAGGTAATGTGGCAATCAACTTGGGGGGTTTGGATTTTATCCGTCATAAATGAAAATGGTTGGGGCGGATCGTCACCCTTTTGAGCCTCTAGCCCTTCCCAGTCTATCGTCCCTCCATCCAAACGGGGCGGCGTACCCGTTTTAAGTCGGTCAAGGGCAAAGCCATATCGCTCCAGCGTCGCAGACAAGCCATAGGTTGCGTCCTCACCAGCACGCCCGGCGGGGGTTTGTTTGTCACCAATGTGAATTATACCTCGGAGAAATGTGCCCGCTGTAAGTATTACGGTTTTTGCACGAATTGTCTCACCACCCCGAGCAACAACACCAGTAACGCGATCAGAGCTGTCTATAGACAGCCCCTCTATGGCGAGCGCCATGATATGCAATTTAGCTTGCTGCCGTAATATTTCTGCCGTTGCCTTACGGTAAAGCTTTCTATCTGCCTGCGCCCGGGGACCCCGAACAGCCGGCCCCTTGCTTTTATTTAACATTCGAAATTGAATTCCAGCAACGTCTATGGCCGCCCCCATCACCCCACCGAGGGCGTCAACTTCCCGGACCAGGTGTCCCTTGGCTAGGCCGCCGATTGCAGGATTGCATGACATTTCGCCGATGGTCTCGAGCTTGTGGGTGGCCAAAAGAGTTTCTGCCCCACAGCGCGCGGCAGCAGACGCAGCCTCACAACCGGCATGCCCGCCGCCGATTACAACCACATCCCATTTTTTATCTGACATCATGTCAAAACCTTACAAATAACATTAACCAAATCCAGACTTTGCCAGTGGGCCCTAATCCTCCAGGCGATGTTTTCATCCATGCTTGTTTCACGTGAAACAAGCATGGTCTCTCAGATGGCCCGATCAAGGGTTCTCCGCTACTGTTATAGTACCATTTATTTCCCTATGCAAAAGTCGTGGAAAACAGAATCTAGAATTTCCTCAATATCCACAGTCCCCGTAATCCTGCCTAGTGCACGCATAGCTACTCTGAGATCTTCAACTCTTAACTCCAATAACACCTCAATCTGAGACCTATTCAACGCCTCAATGCATTCATTTAGCGCCTCTCGGTGACGCGCGCGGCTGATGGCGGGAGAGTTGCCTGCGTTAATTTTTTTATCAACCGCGACTGCTATGCCCTCCAAGAGGCTCTCAAGGCCGGCCCCTTCCACAATAGAGATTTCAAAAATAACCGCTTCGATTGACAAACAATTTTTTCTTATGTCGATGATGTTTGTCTCTCCAAGATCTGTTTTGTTAATCACAACAATTGTATTTTTATCAATCAACCTCTCGACCGCTGAGAACGCTTCTGTTTCGTCGGCTGCAATCATGATTATTTTTAGATCAGATGTCCGGGCTCGATCAAAAGACTTCGCTATGCCTAAAGACTCAATCCCCGAAGCCTCTGTCCGTATACCGGCCGTATCTGAAAACACGACTGGATATCCGGCTAAATCAAAATATACTTCGATGACATCGCGCGTAGTTCCTGCGCGCTCAGACACAATCGCAGCATCACGCTTTACTAGCCAATTTAAAAGACTCGACTTCCCGGCGTTCGGTGGGCCTAGTATTGAAATACGAAGCCCTTCCCGCAATCGCTCACCTCTTCCGTTGTCATTGAGGTGTTCTGAGATCTCTTCGGCCAGCTTCGCAATAGGGGCCCATATTCTCTCTTCTTCAATGGAAAGGTCTTCATCTGGAAAATCGATAAACGCCTCCACGTGCGCCAAAGAAGAAAGCAAGATTTTACGCCAACCGTCGTAAATCTTCCCAAGCGCACCTTGAGATTGCCGCAAGGCTTGCCGCCTTTGTGCTTCCGTTTCAGCATCAATCAAATCGATCATGCCCTCGGCCGCAGTAAGATCTATTTTGCCGGCAAGCACGGCGCGGCGCGTAAACTCTCCTGGTTCGGCGAGGCGTAAAAGTAGCTGAGAACTTAATAGCTCAAGCATGCGTCTGCAAATTGCCGCGCCGCCATGCAGATGTAATTCTACTACATCTTCACCAGTGAAGCTTTTTGGTCCGGGGAACCAAATAGCAATACCATTGTCTATTTGATCACCTTTTTCGGTGTCATATATGGTTGCGCGAACCGCAGACCGCGGCGTTGGCGTGGGAGAACGTGATAGAATCTGTAGCGTCTGCTCGGCCTTCGGGCCTGAAATCCGATAAACAGCAACACCAGCTCGTCCGGGCGCGCTCGCTAATGCAAAAATTGTTTCGTTCATACCAGTTGCACTACATGGGTGACAATGCCGTAATTCACAACTATGCTCGGTTTAACTATTGTTGTTTTATAAATATTCTAGGTGAAATAGATGCCTGATATAAACATTAATTGCTCTGATGGGCAATTCACAGCTTACTTGGCAGTGCCGACTAACGAAGCAACTGGCGGTAACGGCGGTATCTTAGTTATCCAAGAAATTTTTGGTGTTAACAAAGATATGCGCGCCCATTGCGATCGAATGGCAGCGATGGGATATTTTGCGCTATGCTCGGACCTTTTTTGGCGGCAAGAACCGGGGATACAGCTTGCCGATCAATCTGATGCCGATTGGGCAAAAGCCTTTGAGTTATATAAAGGTTTTGATGTAAATAAGGGCATTACAGATTTATTGACTTCACTTGAGTACTTGCGCCAAATCGATGGTTGTAATGGTAAGGCTGGCACTGTTGGTTTTTGTCTGGGGGGCTTACTTGCGTACAAAATGGCTTTAGACAGCGATGCAGACTGCAATGTCAGCTACTATGGAGTTGGGATCGAAGATCATTTGCAGCAAGCTAATGGCATTAATAGCCCCACAATTTTACACATAGCAGAAGAAGATAGCTTTGTGTCAAAAGAGACACAGCTTGATATCAATGAATGCTTAGCTGCTAATAACCAGATCACTGTTTACAATTATCCAAAAGTGGATCACGCCTTTGCACGCCACGATGGTGTAAATTTTGATCCAGCGGCCTCTCAAATAGCAGATGAGCGTACCATGAAATGTTTCTCTGAATATCTCAAATAAAGGATCATATAAATGCCTTACGCTATACACATTCTAGAGACCGGGGGGCCCGAGGTTATGCGTGTGGTTGACGTGCCGGAAGAATTACCCGGCCCCGGTCAGATTTCGATAGACCAAACTGCGGTCGGCTTAAATTTTATAGACGTTTACCATCGCACAGGTCTCTACCCGATTGATTTGCCTGCAGCGATCGGCCTGGAAGCTGCCGGATCCATAGACAAAGTGGGCGATGGTGTAACGGAGTTTTCTGTTGGGGATAGGGTTGCCTACGCGGGCGGCGGCCTGGGTGCCTACACAAGTAAACGGGTTATCAATGCTGATGCAGTAGTCAAAATACCACACGACGTTACTGACGAGACTGCTGCAGCCGTAATGCTCAAGGGCTTTACAGCCTCTTACTTATTGCATCGCACACATCCTGTAAAAAAGGGCGATATTGTTTTATTTCATGCCATCGCCGGCGGAGTAGGCTTGATTGCGTGCCAGATTCTTAAGCAGCTTGGTGCTATCGTGGTGGGCACCGTGGGGAGTAAAGAAAAAGCTGAAATTGCCCGTAAATACGGTTGTGATTACCCAATTGTGTATACAGAAGAGAGCTTCAAAGACACTGTCATGGATATAACTGACGGGGTTGGGGTGCCTGTAGTTTATGACTCAGTAGGGGCATCAACCTTTGATGAAAGCATAGACTGCTTGGCTAAGTTTGGAACGTTTGTTTCATTCGGCAATGCGTCGGGACCTGTTCCGCCTTTCGAACCGGGCCTTTTATCACAAAAAGGCTCTTTATTTTTCACGCGGCCAACACTAATGAGCCACATTGGAACCCATGAACTCGTGACAGAATTGGCCGGCTGGCTCTTTAATCATATTAAGAACGGGTTGAAAGTTGAGATAAAACAAACTTTTGCTCTTAAAGATGTTGCGGATGCTCATCGCGCTTTGGAGTCACGAAACACTACGGGCTCTACAATACTTTCGCCGTAGGTTAAAAAATAACTACGTATATAGTTACACTCTGTAATCTGTAAAATTTACGTTTTAATTAGGTTTTATGCGTTCTTAACCACTATTGATTCATTGAGTCAAAGAAATCAGAATTGTTTTTTGAATGTTTTAATTTCTCTAAAAGGAACTCCATGGCGTCGGTGACTCCCATAGGTAGCAGTATTCTTCGCAGAACCCACATTTTAGATAAAGTGCCTTTTTCTACCAGTAATTCCTCTTTTCGTGTTCCCGACTTTTGGATATCAATTGATGGGAATACACGTTTATCAGACAGCTTACGGTCAAGCACTATCTCAGAATTGCCTGTTCCTTTAAATTCCTCAAAAATCACCTCATCCATGCGACTGCCTGTATCTATCAAAGCGGTGGAGATGATTGTCATAGAACCGCCCTCCTCAACGTTTCGTGCAGCGCCAAAAAAGCGTTTGGGCCTCTGCAAAGCGTTAGCATCCACACCACCAGTCAGGACCTTACCAGAGCTCGGAACCACAGTGTTATATGCTCTTGCAAGTCTGGTAATTGAGTCCAGCAATATTACTACGTCCCTTTTATGCTCTACCAACCGCTTAGCCTTTTGGATGACCATCTCTGCAACTTGCACATGACGAGTTGCAGGCTCATCAAAGGTGCTGCTTACAACCTCGCCGTTGACTGAGCGAGCCATGTCAGTAACTTCTTCCGGCCGTTCATCTATGAGTAAAACTATAACGTAAACTTCGGGATGATTGCTCGTAATTGCATGGGCAATATTCTGCATGATAACTGTCTTGCCCGTACGTGGTTGCGCCACAATAAGCCCGCGCTGGCCTTTTCCTATGGGAGCAACGAGTTCAATCACGCGGCAAGTGAAGTCCTTTGACTCATCGTTTTCAATTTCAAGATTTAATTTTTCTTCTGGATAAAGAGGCGTTAGATTATCAAAATTTATTCGGTGCCTCACAGCCTCCGGGTCGTCAAAATTAACTTTTCCCACTTTGAGTAGTGCAAAATATCGTTCCCCATCTTTCGGTGCACGGATTTGACCCTCAACGGAATCACCTGTCCTTAGGCCAAAACGTTTTACTTGGCTTGGGCTTACGTAAATATCATCAGGCCCAGGCAGGTAGTTAGACTGAGGAGATCTGAGAAACCCAAAACCGTCTTGTAAAACTTCCAAGACGCCGTCACCTACTATGGGAACTGACTCAGCAGCTAACTGCTTCAATATCCCAAACATCATGTCTTGTTTTCTTAAATTGCTCGCGTTCTCAACTTCTAATTCCTCTGCCAAGGCAAGAAGCTCACCTGGAGTTTTTTGTTTTAAGTCATGGAGGCTAATTTCTTCCAATTTCATTTTAAGCTCGATTTTTATAAGGGGTTGTCCAGCACTTCACCTATTGTTATCGCTGGATTGAGGAAATTAAAGAATTGGCTCTATGAGATATTTGGCAGGGAGCCATAATTGGAGCCGACTAGAACGACATGAATTTTCACCGCCAATATAACTAAACTACGAGCTGGCACAAGCGAAAAACCAAAAATACCAAAAATTTCGGGGCAAACAAGCTGGGGCTACGGTAAAACCTAGTGTTGATGAACACGATGATACTAGAATTAAGTTTCTTTAGGAGACCTATGATTATAATCCCGAACGATCTCAACTAGTCTCTCTACCGATTTAGGGTCCGTTTCTTTATTCACTCCATGCCCTAAATTAAAAACGAAGGGCCTGTTAGCAAAAGCGGATAAAACCCTACTGACATGCACCGAGAGTTCCGCCGGGTCGCCCAACAAGTAAATTGGATCTAAATTTCCTTGCACAGGAAAACTGTCAGATATCTCTGAAGAAGCCCAATTAAGCGGCACTGACTGATCTAAACTGACAGCGTCTACTTTTGTTTCCAATATGAAAACAGGGATTTGAGCGGCAGCCCCCCGAGGAAATCCAATAATCGGTATATGAGGATGTTTACCTTTAATCGTATCAACAATTCTTCGTGTTGGCTTTATGACCCATTGATCAAACCCAAAGCAGTCCAAGACCCCCGCATGAGATTCAAAAATCTGTAACACTTCAACACCTGCGTTTATCTGCGCATCCAAGTGAGCGATGGTCGCATCAGTGAGAGTGTTGATAAGTGATCCGAAGCTTGTTGGGTTACAGGTTGCCCAGCGCCTAATTTTTAGAAAATCACGACTTGATCCTCCTTCTACCATGTATGTTGCAACAGTCCACGGCCCGCCGGCAAAACCAATCAAGGCGCAGTCATCTTTTTTTTCAGCGGCAACACGCTCTATCGTCTCATAAACTGCGTCCAATTTGTGTAAAGAGTCGTTTTTTAATCTATCAACCCGATCTACCAAGAGAGGTTCCTGAGGTGTTAGCGGTTCAAGAACAGGTCCTAATCCTTCCTCAAATGAGACCCTTTGCCCTAGCGCATCTGGGATGACTAATATATCGGAAAACAAAATAGCGGCGTCAAATCCAAACCGTCGTACCGGTTGCAAAGTGATTTCAGCTGCTAATTTGGGACTATAACATAAATCGAGAAACGAGCCTTTGGCCTGTCTGATTTTTCTATATTCAGGTAAATATCTTCCTGCTTGTCGCATCAACCAGATAGGAACGGACGATGTCCGTTTTCCCGTAAGATTTCTCAAGATTAAATTCTTGTTTGTGTTGTTTTCCATAATGACCCGGTTTCTAAACAACAAATTAAGAATTGATTCCTTAAGATGTTGTTGTTGTTTTACGGTGTATAACGTGGATTAAATCTATGCATATTGTATCCATATGTGAGTGTGTATTAGCCCCATATGCTGTGGATATGAATAATAATGGCGGCGGCGACTCCTTGGTTATCAAAAGAAACAACTCTTTACTCCAACAAAAAAGGAACAGTGGATAATGGGAATAAAGTGTATTGCAGCAACCCGGCTCTTTTTTATACACTTGGTGTAATAAAGTTTTCCATAGTGGAAAACACTATCCGTATCTGTGAGTATTACAGCATAAAAATCAGTTTCATTGAAGTAGTTGTGGATAAACCCTTGTTCATCCACATTTGTCATTAATTAATACACCATCCCGAAAGAACTGGATAATTATGGCCGAACGCTACGACCTTCACTTGGTATCAGATGCAACGGGGGAAACTATCCATAGTGTTGCCCGCGCATGCCTTGCGCAATTCGGCTCGGTCGAACCATCAGAACATCACTGGTCTTTGGTGCGCACTGTAGGGCAGATAGATAAGGTCCTTAATGGCATTTCAAAGGACCCAGGCGTAGTGATGTTCACAATAGTTGACAATGCTTTACGCATCAGGCTTCAAGATGGATGCAGATCTCTAAGGGTGCCGTGCATACCTGTTCTGGACCCTACAATGGCGACCTTAGCCAATTACTTTGGAATAGAAAGTCGAGGTGAAGCGGGATTGCAACACGCGCTCAACGCACAATATTTCGAGCGTATTGATGCAATGACTTACGCGATGGCAAATGATGACGGGCAATCTGTTTGGAACCTCAAGCATGCAGACTTAATACTTGTCGGAGTTTCTCGAACTTCAAAAACACCAACATGCATGTATTTAGCCAATAGAGGGATAAAAGCGGCAAATGTCCCTTATGTACCGGAAATAGCACTTCCTAAAGAGTTATTCGAACTGAAGTCTGCGGATGCGCCACTCATCGTTGGTCTGACCAATTCCCCCGAACGACTAATTCAGCTACGCCGCAATCGATTACGCTCGCTGTCACAGCAAAATGAGACAGATTACGTTAAGCTTGAGATAGTAAGGCGGGAAGTAGCAGATGCGCGGCGAATCTTCGCGGACTACAATTGGCCCGTGATTGACGTTGCTCGAAGATCAATCGAAGAGACGGCGGCAGCCGTCATGCAGTTATTGGAAAAATAGTTTTGACTGTGAAAAATAATAATCCGCTGATTCTGGCGTCTGCAAGTAAATCTCGAGCCTCGATCCTCGAACAGGCCGGCGTTGAATTCCGGTGTATACCGTCGTTGTGTGATGAAAAAGAAATTAAGCTAACTTTGAAACGTACAAACACTCCGATAGAAATTATTGCCATGAAACTTGCTGAAGCCAAAGCCGATATAGTTAGCGATAAGTATCCAGGTTTCTATGTCGTAGCCGCTGACCAAATACTTGAATGTAATGGCGTAGCTTACGACAAGCCTGAGAACTTGGAACAAGCGAGGCAGCATTTGCTAGATCTCCGCGGCAAACCTCACTTCCTATATTCGATGACGGTGATTTACAAGGCGTCTGAATGCGTATGGCAAAATGCGGAGAAATTAGAGATGCAGATGCGCAATTATAGTGATGCTTTTATTGATGAATATCTTGGTGCTTTAGGACCTTCAGTGTGCGAATCTGTTGGGGCGTACAAGTTGGAGGGAATGGGTTCACAGCTTTTCGAAAATGTTAAGGGTGATTATTTCTCAATTCTTGGGCTACCTCTTCTCCCCTTACTGCGATATTTGCGTCAAATAGGGTTTTTGAAAGGATGATACTGAATCACAGAACTAAGATCGCGGGAGTTATCGGGTGGCCAATAAGTCAATCTAAGTCGCCAAAAGTGCATAGCTATTGGCTTAACAAGTACGAAGTTGACGGCGTTTATCATGCATTGTCTGTATCGCCTGATAGGTTATCACCGGCGCTTAGAGGTATTTCTGCATTGGGGTTTAGGGGCGTAAACTTGACAATACCGCACAAGGTGGAAGCAATGGCGTTGTGCGACAAAATTGATGCTACAGCTGAAAGAATCGGTGCTGTAAATACGATAACGATTTGTGAAGACTGTTCACTATCGGGAACCAACAGTGACGCATACGGATTTATCGAGAATTTACACAAGAATTCCTCCTGGACACCCTCTTTAGGCCCTGCTGTAATCTTAGGTGCTGGCGGAGCTGCGCGTGCCGTTGCCGTTGCTCTATCTGATGCAGGGGTAGATCAGATACGGATTATCAATCGAACGATAGCGCGTGCAGAAGGTTTAATTGTCGACACCAGAATAAAAAATGCAGTGAGCGGTTGCTGGAAAGATAGGCATGAAGCGCTTGAAGGAGCCGGGTTGTTGGTCAACTCTACCAATTTAGGCATGGCAGGGTGTGAGCCACTCGACATAGATCTATCCATGTTGCCAAGATCAGCAGTTGTGAATGATATTGTTTACGCGCCGTTAAATACCGAACTGCTTAAGACCTCAAAAAATAGAGGGAATCAGGTGGTTGACGGTCTAGGAATGCTTTTATACCAAGCTAAAGTTGGTTTTCACCTCTGGTATGGAGTATGTCCTGAAGTTACCAGCGACCAGCGATCATATGTTCTCGGGCAATAGACAATCGGAAATGTGATTTTATGCGTATTATTGGCCTTACAGGTTCGATTGGTATGGGGAAGTCTACAGCAAGCTCTATGATAAAAGGTCTTGGTATTCCAGTGCATGACTCGGATCAAGCAGTTCACACGGCTTTAGCAGTAGATGGTCCAGCTCTTGGTGCCATCAGAACCCGTTTTCCGGAAGCGTATCAAAGTGGATGCATAGATAGACAGGCGCTCGGAAGACTCGTTTTCAATGATAATGCTGCTATTGAGGATTTAGAGGGTATTCTTCATCCCATAGTAAAATATGATCGGCACCGTTTTTTTAGGCGATGTAGGTCACAGCAAATATCGTTAGTCGTCATAGATGTTCCGCTACTTTTCGAGACTGATACACACCATGAGTGTTACCAGACTATCGTAATTTCAGCCCCAACCTCGGTACAGGCCAGAAGAGTGTTATCCCGCTCCGGTATGACTTTTGAAAAATTTCAATCAGTCAAATCCAGACAGATGCCAGATAATGAAAAACGCAAGCTCGGAGATATAATTATTCCTAGCCACCTTGGGCGTCGCTATACAATGAACAAGTTAAAAAGATACTTTAACAGATTACGACCTTGGTAGGATATTCTCATCGAATCATAATTATGAAAAAGTACAAACGTTTACCTATGTCTCGCCTAATGGAGCGTTAAACTTATGACAAAATTTGAAATAGTGTTGGATACTGAAACTACCGGTCTTGATGCTGCTGGGAAAGACAGGATCGTGGAGATCGGATGCGTAGAACTTGAAAATCATTTGCCTACGGGAAGGACCTTCCATCAGTACATCAACCCCGAGCGTGACATGCCCGAAGAGGCTTTTAAGATACATGGTCTCTCTGAAGCTTTTTTATCCCAGAAACCCACATTTTCCGAAATTGCCCAGAGATTTCTTGATTTTATCGATGATCGGCCTTTGGTAATACATAATGCAGAATTTGACATGGCTTTTATAAATGCAGAGCTCAAAAGAATTAATTGCTCAGATATTCCGGTAGCACGAGCTGTAGATACACTAAAAATTGCGAGAGAGCGGTTTCCAGGCGCACCCGCCAGTTTGGATGCTCTGTGTAGGCGCTTTGGTGTTGATAATACTGCTAGAACACAACATGGTGCGCTGCTAGACTCGCATATTTTAGCTGAAATTTATTTGGAGCTTATTGGCGGCCGGCAACAAGCTCTTGTCCTGCAAGAGACCGTAGAAAAATCAAAAAAAGAAAACAACACGGAAAAAAAGCGTCTAGCTGCGCGTCCCCACAGCGCTAGTCATAATGAACTCGCAGACCATGTAATTCTCGTCGACAGCATCCCTAACGCCATATGGCGGCGTTAGTCAGTTTGTTCGTCTTCGTCGGTTACAGTTGTGCCTTGGGCATAAATATCCATGAAATCAACGGGATTCAAAAGTAATGGAGGGAAGCCACCGTTTCGGACGGTATCTGATAGAATTTGCCGTGCAAATGGGAACAATAAACGAGGAGCTTCTATCAATAAAAGCGGCTGAATATGTTCGTCGTCCACATCACCAATTACAACGTGCCCGCTGTAATGTAACTCGGCTACGAATACTACTTCTTCATTATAGCGTGCGTTGGCTTCAAGCAGCAGTGTGACTTCGAATCGTCGATCGCCAATCGGTTTGGATTTAGCGTTTATGTGGATAGCAATCTCCGGTGTTGCATCCGCTTCAACTATAAAGCGCGGGGACTGTGGATTCTCAAAAGATAGATCTTTTATATACTGATGGGTAATATCGAGTGGGGCATCCTCTATCGTTATGTCGCTCATTTCCTCATTTTCAATCGGTGTTTCGCCGTGGTCAGCCATGTGTAATTCCTCAAATAAGGTTGGCGGTGGCTAACATGAATTGCAGTTAGATACAACCGTTCCACCACCCGGGTGTTGACTGGTTGTATTGAAATGAAGTATCCCGCAATTTTTTGCCCGGATATTGGTTAAACAACGAATAAAACCCCAGTGGGTTACAACAATTGTATTTACGTCGTAATCACCCGCGTGGCGACGAAACTCTTTGCATCGATGGTTCAGTGAAAGTGTGTTTTCTTCTCGATCTGGCCACCAATTTTCTGTTACGAGCTCTAAAAAGTTAACGTGGGGAAAATCGGCGCAGAGCCTACTTTTTGGCGATCCTACGTCACATTTAAAAACTGCGTGTTCCCCTAAGATTGGCCATGCTGTGATTTTAAGGTCTAAATGACGGGCAACGATAGTTGCTGTCTCTAAAGCACGCCGGTACGGGCTCGACAAGATTTTTCGCAGACCCAATTTTTCCAGAGATTTCGCCGCATTCAGGGCTTGATTTTTGCCTAAGGGAGTTAACTTTGGGTCTCGAATTCCAGGATCCTTGCGGGTCTTACCGTAGATCACATTAAACTCCGATTGGGCGTGCCGCAGTAGATACATATCATACACACATATACAAATGGTAAGTGTTTAAAATAAATCAGGGGTTCTTATCATTTTTAGAAGCCACTTCATCTTGATTTTGTAAGGCCTGATTATTAATTTCATGAAATTCGCCATCAATTACAGTCGTATTCCGCCGATCGTCGTCGCCGCTGTTGCGAGTTCTTTCGTTTGATGGCCATATCCGCGTGTAACTTTGACTTCTCATCTGAGCGAATATTGCGTTGCCGAGAAATAAACGAAATTTTGGGATCAATAAAAAAAATCCGATACAATCGGTCAAAAACCCGGGTGTCAATAAAAGCACGCCGGCAAATAACAAACACAGGCCGGTTAGGACTTCCCTTACAGGTATTTCATTCCTGTGCAGAGATTCCTGCGTATTCCTGAGCGCTAGAAGCCCCTGATGCCTGAGCATTCCCGAGCCAATGATTGCTGTAATCAGAATTAAAGCAAGCGTTGTCCAAATCCCGAAAAAATTCCCTGCCTCAATAAAAATGGCTATCTCAGCAATCGGGACTGCAACAAAAATTAAAAGAATCAGAAGCCTCATACTTGTCCTTTGGCTCTGCTGACCGTATGTAAGGTTATGAGAATGGTTTCCAAGTCATTGCAACGGTTGCATCGACAACTACCTTAACCTAAGGTTCTAAATAGATTTACGCAAGACATACACTTTGATTTGGATAAAAATTACTGGGCTCAGTGTTTAGGCTGGTTTGAGCCTTGAACAAAAGAAAGGCCTTACAAAATGGGCGGCGACTACGTAGATGTAATCATCTTTGCAGCTATAGCTGCGTTCCTCGTATTCCGCTTGGTTAGTGTGCTCGGCAAGCGCACGGGCCAAGAAGGGTCACGTGACCCCTTTGGCATTGCTCGCAGTGCCGATATTACAGAACGAGAAAAAAATCCAGAAAAGTCGCGAGTAGCAAGCGGATTAGACCCTCAGGATGATAATGTTAACATGTCAACACCGCTTAAATCCGGTTTAGAAAGAATAATGGCTGCAGACAGTGGGTTTAACGAGGCTGACTTTCAAACAGGTGCTCAAAGCGCGTTCGAAATGGTAATCACGGCGTTTGCGCTCGGCGATACCGGTACACTTAAATCGCTCTTGAGTGAGTCCGTTTATGCAAACTTTGACCATGCTATCACCCAGCGGAAGCGGGCAGGTGAAACACAAGAGACTTCGCTTGTAGGAATTGACTCCGTGGAGGTAATTGAGGCTTGTCTGCTTAATTCTACAGCCCAGGTCACGGTCAAATTTGTGAGTAAACAAGTAAGTGTTTGTCGGGATCAATCTGGCGCGGTTATTGATGGGGACCCGGAAGCAGTTAACCAAGTGACCGATATTTGGACTTTCGCACGAGATACACGCGGGAAAGACCCGAATTGGTTGCTGGTAGAGACACGGAGCTCAAATTAGAATATCTTGGTCCACCCCTGTGTATTTACACCTTGTAAAACTGTTTACCTTCGTTTTGGTCCTTGGTGTCCTCAGTTGCGCTCCCGTGTCGGAGATAGAAAGACCTTTTAAGTTGGAGCCGGTGGATTTCAAAAGCCTTCCCGGCTGGGCTGATGATAATCACTCAGATGCTTTAGGTGTATTCCGCGGATCCTGTCAAAAGCTGATGGTCAAAAATAGTAGCAGTGCTTTAAATTTATTAGCCTTAAAACCCGACTCCTGGCACAAAGCTTGTCTGTCTTTGCCTGCTGGTGATGCCAATGACGATGAGGCGCAGGATTATTTTGAGAAGTGGTTTCAGCCCTATTTGGTTTTCGGGAAAAACGGGCCAGAAGGGCTGTTTACCGGATACTTCGAGGCTGAGCTGACAGGCAGTTTGCGCCGTGAGAACTCCTTTCAGACCCCGATCTACGGTGTCCCGAATGACCATATTACCGTCGATCTTGCTCGCTTTGATCCAAAATTAGCGGGCAAAAAGCTGGTGGGAATGGTAAGGAAAAAGCAGTTCATACCATACTATACACGAGATGACATTGCTACGGGTGCGCTGAAAGGCAAGGCTGAACGAATAGCATGGGCCGACGACTTGATCGATCTTTATATTCTTCATGTGCAAGGGTCCGGAAGGGTGAGGTTACGCGACGGATCGGTGATGAGAATCGGTTTTGCTGCGCACAATGGGCATGATTATCGCTCTATCGGGCAAGTACTGATCGCACGCGGTCATCTTAGACGCAATCATGCTTCCTGGCCACATATTCGGCGCTGGATTGAAGAAAACCAAGATCAGGCTCGCGCATTGTTGGCTGAGAATGCACGGTTTATATTTTTTCGTACAACAGATAACAAAGGACCAATGGGTGCACAGGGTGTTCCGTTGACGGCCGGACGAAGCATGGCGGTTGATAAGCGTTATATTCCGATTGGCGCGCCCCTATGGATTGTTACTCATTGGCCGACCGATAAGTCGCGTCCGCTCCGGAAATTATTAGTAGCGCAAGATACAGGCGCTGCAATTAAGGGTCCTGTGCGCGGCGATTATTTTTGGGGGTTTGGAAAAAAAGCCCTCAAGCTTGCAGGAACCATGAAAAGCACGGGTCGATATTTTGTTTTGCTTCCACGATGACGTGGCCGGAACGGTTTTGATGCGATCGCGCGGAAAGTTAATAATTTTCCGCGGTATAAATTCCATAGGTGATATGTGAAATCGTCCGAAGAACTTTTCTTAAGCATACATGCTGTGTTAACTATTCCAATATATATCCCCCAACTCGGTCTTGAGTGCTTGTAATTGGAAAACGTCTCGGGGGAAGTGAATGAATGTTTCTAGAAAACGATGGAAAAAAAGCGTCAACAAAACAAATCTAAGCCAGAGGAATCAAATTATGATGAGGATATTGGACTTTGGCGTCAGGTTGTTGCCGATGTAATCCCATTGGAGAAAAAATCTGCCGTGCAAAACGCCACTGGGGCGAAGTCTGACAGGAAGTTACAAATGGGCAGTAAGACAAGTTGCCTTTCTCCTGAAAGTGAGTGTGTACAAGTCAAAACACAGCTGGTTCCGCTTTCGCATGGTATGCTTGTAGGCTTGGATAAGCGCACAGGGGAGCGTTTGAAGCGCGGCAAGTTGCCGGTCGAGGGACATCTCGATATGCACGGCATGAGCCAATCTAGAGCATATAGCGCGTTGAACACGTTTATATTAGATAAACAAGCTGCAGGAAAGAGGTGTGTGATAGTGATTACGGGTAAGGGAGGTCGTGATGGTGGCGTAGGTGTGTTAAAAGAAGCGGTCCCTCGCTGGCTAAATGAGCCCTCTTTGCGTAAGCATGTGTTAGGCTTTGATTACGCATCGCCGCGCCTTGGTGGTACTGGTGCCCTTTACATTCTATTGAAGCGTAAACGGTTTTAAAAATAAAATTCCTTCAACAGATTTTTAGAAAAAAGCTCTTATTATTGATGACACCGTTTGGCCGGGAAATTAGAAAAATGCGTTCCGAAAGAGGGGTAACACTCTCTGACATGGCAAAGGCGTTGCAGGTGTCGCCGGCGTATTTGTCTGCCTTGGAGCTCGGAAAACGGGGTAAACCGAGTAAACCTATGGTCTACCAAATTTGTTCATATTTTAACATCATATGGGATGATGCTGAAAAAATTCAAAAGTTGGCCGCGATTTCAAGGCCGCGAGTAGTTGTTGACACCGGGGACTTAACACCTGACGCCACCTTACTAGCTAATTTATTAGCTGATCGCATACACACATTATCTGAGGATAAAATAATATTCCTTATAGAATGTCTTAGCTCAAAAAAAGAACATAAGCCTGAGGAAAGTCCACATTGAAGTAATTAAAGAATGAATTTGGATAGGTCGGCGTCTTTCGCTAAGTTCTCTACCCTGCTACGTACATATTCGCGATCAATCTGTATCTCTTCACCGGGCCGGTCTGTGGCAGTGAAGCTAATTTCTTCTAGAAGTTTTTCCATAACGGTATGAAGACGCCGAGCGCCTATATTCTCGACGTTCTCGTTGATTTCGGCAGCTAATTTGGCAAGTTCGGTAATGGCCTCATCTTGAAAAACAAGCGTCACCTTTTCTGTTTTTAGCAATGCCTCATATTGGCGAATGAGGCTGTTCTCCGGCTCTTGTAAAATGAGTTCAAAATCACTTCGCGTAAGAGCTTTCAGCTCAACCCGGATTGGCAGCCTACCCTGAAGCTCCGGCAATAAATCAGATGGTTTTGCTAAGTGAAATGCCCCGGAAGCAATGAAGAGGATATGATCCGTATTTATTGGCCCATGTTTCGTGGATACAGTCGTTCCTTCGATTAAGGGTAAAAGGTCGCGCTGCACGCCTTCACGGCTTACATCCGCTCCATTACGTTCCGCGCGCGCGCACACTTTATCAATCTCATCAATGAAAACAATCCCATTTTGCGCAACATTTTCTAAGGCAGCGCGTACGACTTTGTCTTCGTCTACTAATTTGTCTCCTTCTTCCGTTACAAGAACACCAAAGGAATCTGCCACCGTCATTGTCTGTTTACGTGTACGTTCTCC
Organism: uncultured Rhodospirillaceae bacterium; assembly: GCA_913043025.1. Lineage (GTDB taxonomy): Bacteria > Pseudomonadota > Alphaproteobacteria > UBA8366 > UBA8366 > UBA8366. Next base: position 4,206 of record CAJWLM010000021.1, on the reverse strand, counting down.
AAACGCTTTTCCCATTATATCATTAAGGTTAATCATGCCCATTTGTGCACCAGGCATACCAGGTATATCGAAAGTGGGCATACCACCTCCGCCGCTATCGATGAGCTCGAGCTCAATTTCCCGATCATCGAGCTCACCATTCCGAAGTTTTTGTCTGAAAGAACTGCGAGTGTTTGCGCTTGCATCTTTGCCAACAAGAGCGTCCAGGACCCGCTCTTCTGCCATCAACTCTGCTCTTGCAACAACATCTTTGCGGTGTGTTTCTCGTGTCATGTGAATAGCATTATCAACTAAATCACGGACGATTTGCTCCACGTCCCTACCGACGTAACCGACTTCAGTAAACTTCGTGGCCTCAACCTTCAAAAATGGCGCATCTGCCAACTTTGCGAGACGGCGCGCAATTTCTGTTTTCCCCACACCTGTTGGGCCTATCATGAGGATATTTTTTGGTAAGACCTCGTCTCGCATTTCTTCGGGAACATTTTGTCGCCTCCACCGATTTCTTAATGCTACGGCCACAGCACGCTTGGCCTCATTTTGGCCTATAATGTAACGGTCGAGCTCGGAGACGGTCTCGCGGGGTGTAAGAGCAATCATAACTTCTCAATGAGTATGTTTTCGTTTGTGTAGACGCATATACTTGCAGCAATTTTTAATGCTTGCTTGGCTATATCTTCAGCTCTGAGGTCGCTTGCATGCACAAGGCCGCGTGCGGCTGCTAGTGCAAATGGTCCGCCCGATCCTATACCTATTAGTCCATCCTCAGGCTCTAAAACATCTCCGTTCCCTGTCAATGTTAATGAGACGGATTTATCTGCAACCGCCATCATAGCCTCTAATCGGCGCAAATAGCGATCCGTACGCCAATCCTTAGCAAGCTCGACGCATGCACGTGTAAGTTGGCTAGGATATTGTTCTAGCTTACTCTCTAATCGTTCAAAAAGCGTAAACGCATCAGCGGTAGCGCCTGCAAACCCAGCAATCACACTACCTTCACCCAATCGGCGCACTTTGCGGGCATTGCCTTTTATTATCGTCTGGCCAAGGCTTACTTGACCGTCACCCGCTATAACAACCTCGTTTTTTTGACGGATTGCAAGGATTGTAGTCCCGTGCAAAGTAGATTGATCTGACATAGTTCTATTCTACCTTTGATGTCTTCGATCTCATCACTCAAACCTACCATGTGGTAATTTGTGCGTCAGGATCAAGAGGAGATTGACGAAAGCTAGTATCAATATCAAACTTCTTTTATTCTCTTTTCAGTTATATTGCTAGAAAGACCGCTATTTTCTCTCTACATAGGTGTACAACGATGAACCAATTATACGGTTGAGGAAAAATTCATGCGCACAGCCACCGTTGAACGAAATACTAAAGAAACACAAATTCGTGTTGAAATTAATCTTGATGGCAATGGTGAGTACAACGTATCCACTGGAATAGGTTTTCTTGATCATATGCTTGAGCAACTGGCGCGCCATAGTTTGATCGATGTTTCACTCAAAGCACAAGGCGACCTTCATATAGATTTTCACCACACTACTGAGGATACAGGATACGCGATTGGTGAGGCGGTAGCAAAAGCGCTTGGTGACCGCAGAGGAATTAATCGATATGGTAGCAGTTTTATACCCATGGATGAGACGCTCACCCGTGTCGCGCTTGATTGTTCAAATAGGCCGTTTTTGGTTTGGCGGGTTAATTTATCCCGGCCGAAGCTTGGTGACATGGACACCGAGCTATTTAATGAATGGTTTCAAGCATTTTCGCAATCAGCAGGAATTACTTTACATATCGAGAATTTCTATGGAGATAACAATCATCACATTGTTGAGTCCTGCTACAAGGGGCTTGCGCGTGCGCTTAAACAGGCTATAGGCGTTGATCCGCGTCAGGCGAATTCAGTTCCCTCAACAAAAGGTGTGCTTGGCGGCTCACTATGATCGTTTGTGCTAGGAAAGCTTATGACCGTCGCAATTATTGACTACGGCTCTGGTAATTTACACTCTGTTGCAAAAGCGTTTGAGTGCCAATCCATCAAAAATAAAGGGGCATATGTACGTGTCACCAATAAGCCTGATGAGGTGGCATCTGCAGACCGAGTGGTTTTGCCTGGGGTCGGCTCATACGGCCATTGTAAAGAAGGATTGTCGGCCATTGATGGCCTAATTGAAGCCCTTGAATTTGCTGTTCTTGAGAGAGGCCAGCCATTCTTAGGCATTTGCGTGGGAATGCAGCTGATGTCTACGGTTGGGCTAGAGCACGTCCAAAACAAGGGCCTTAACTGGGTTCCTGGCATTGTGCGGCCGATAGCTGTGTCAGATAAATCACTCAAGATACCCCATATGGGTTGGAATGATTTGAAAAGGGCATGTAACCATCCGATTTTTGATGATCTAGGGCCCGAGGCCGATGTTTATTTTGTTCACAGTTTCCATTTTAAACCTGACAACGATGCTGACTTACTGGCAACTGTAGAGTATGGCGACACAGTTACGGCGGCGGTAGGAAGGGATAATTTGATTGGTACACAGTTTCATCCCGAGAAAAGTCAGGGTGCAGGCCTGACTGTTATAAATAATTTTTTGCGATGGTGCCCCTGATAAGGTTCGAAATGGTTGGAAAATATAGAAATCCCACTGAAGCGCCTTCGAATGTAAAAGCAGGCGATCTCGCTCCCAAAATGTTGGTTGAGCAAGTTACCGAAATTAATGAATTTGACCTGCAAGACTTGTGTGAAGCAACAGAACAATCCATCCTAGAGGGCGGTGGTTTCGGGTGGTTAGCTGCACCGGCTCGCAGTGGGCTAGAAAATTTTTGGCGTGGGGTAATACAGGTGCCCGAGCGTTCGCTGTTTATCGGGCGTATGGACGGTGTTGTAGCCGGCGCGACCCAGTTTGTGCGGCCCACTCGTAACAACGAAGCACAATCAGAAGCCGCTAAACTTACGACGAATTTTGTTGCCCCATGGGCCCGTGGATATGGTTTGGCCCGCAACTTGGCTGTGGCGGTCGAAGAAGCAGCGGTTGATGAAGGGTTTCTGGTGCTCAATCTCGACGTTCGAGAGACTCAAGCCGCTGCTATAGCATTCTACGAAAGTCGAGGGTTTGTCCGATGGGGAAAGCACCCTCGATATGCAAAGGTCGATGGGAATTGGATAGCCGGATATCATTACTTTAAGGATTTGCGGAAAATGGAGGCTCAATGATTATTTACCCGGCCATAGATCTTAAAGATGGCAAGTGTGTCCGCTTGGAACAAGGCGACATGGGCCGCGCAACTATTTTTAATGAAAGCCCAGTGAAGCAGGCACGCGCATTTGAGAGCTCCGGTGCAGAATGGATCCATATCGTTGACCTCAATGGAGCATTTGCAGGGAGATCTGTAAACACGGATGCTGTGACAGCGATTGTCGATGCAGTCGATATTCCAGTTCAGTTAGGTGGTGGGATACGTGACGAAAGTATGATTGAGTTTTGGCTTAATAGTGGTGTTGCTCGTGTTATTTTAGGCACTGTGACTGTGAAAAACCCCAGCTTAGTCAAGAGGGCATGCTCAAGGTGGTCAAATAGGATTGTTTTGGGCATCGACGCCATTGAAGGGAGGGTTGCGGTAGAGGGGTGGGCAGAAGTTTCAAATATTACTTCAGAAGAGCTTGCTGAAGAATTTGAGGCGGCGGGCGCTGCAGCGATTATATATACTGATATTAGTAGGGATGGCTTACTTAAAGGGCCTAACATTGATTCGACTATTGAACTGGCAAAACGTGTCGCAACCCCAATAATAGCAAGCGGCGGTATATCAGGCAGTGAAGATATAAAACGTATTTGTGCATCTCCTCCAATTTCAGGGGTGATAGTGGGGCGCGCCTTGTATGACAGGAAGATCACTTTGGAGGACGCCTTGAAAATTGCTTCACAAAAAGCCGATGGAGCTAGGCTTGCTTAAGGTGCGAATTATCCCTTGTCTCGACGTATGCGCTGGTCGCGTTGTCAAAGGCGTTAACTTCGTGAGTTTAGTTGATGCTGGGGACCCAATAGAGCAAGCAAAAGTTTATGATAAGGCCGGGGCTGACGAACTATGCTTTCTAGACATAACAGCGTCCCACGAGAATAGAGACACAATTTATGATGTTGTAAGTGGCACATCGGAGCAATGCTTTATGCCGCTTACGGTTGGAGGCGGAGTTCGCAATACTCA
>CAJWLM010000020.1 GCA_913043025.1 uncultured Rhodospirillaceae bacterium | reverse complement strand
GTCAGCGATTGTTGTATCCTCTGTTTCACCAGACCTATGCGACATGACCGCACCAAAACCGGACCGCAGCGCTGTGTCAACGGTCTCAAGCGTTTCCGTAAGAGTGCCAATCTGGTTAACCTTAACTAAAATTGCATTTGCCGAATTTTCCACAATTCCCCGTTTCAATCTCGCAGGATTTGTTACAAAAAGATCATCCCCAACAAGTTGTGTTTTCGCTCCAATGGCCTCCGTAAGCGCCGCCCAACCATTCCAGTCATCCTCATCCATTCCATCTTCAATGGAACAGATAGGATAGCGAGCTACCAGATCCGTTAGATAATCGACCATTTCGTCTGAGCTCAGGCTTTTGCCCTCGCCGGATAGGACGTATTTTCCATTTTTGTGGTATTCTGTAGCGGCACAATCAAGGGCTAGCAAAACATCATCGCCAGGCTTACAACCTGCCGCCTCAATCGCACGCATAACAAACTGTAGGCCTTCATCAGTGGAGGCTAAATCGGGTGCAAAACCTCCCTCATCTCCTACATTTGTATTATGCCCGGCATCACTTAAAGCACTTCGAAGGGCATGAAATATTTCCGCACCAATACGGATAGCTTCACCTATGCTCTCCGCCTTGACAGGCATAACCATAAATTCTTGTATATCTATAGGATTATCTGCATGAGCTCCGCCATTTAATATATTCATCATCGGAACAGGAAGCGTGTTAGAAAATGCACCACCGATGTATCGGTACAGTGGCAATCGCGACTCCAGTGCGGCCGCTTTCGCTAATGCCATCGATACCCCCAAAATCGAATTAGCACCTAACCTACTTTTGTTTTTGGTTCCGTCGAGATCGATCATAAGATTGTCGAGATGCTGCTGATTTCGACCATCCATGCCGGCCAACAAATCAAATATTTCTGTATTCACTGCTTGAACCGCTTTAAGAACACCCTTGCCACCGTATCTATCTGATTCGTCGCGTAATTCAACAGCCTCATGACTGCCAGTTGAAGCTCCAGAGGGTACAGCCGCCCTTCCCTCCGCTCCTGATTCAAGCAATACATCCACCTCCACAGTGGGATTGCCTCTGCTGTCGAGAATTTCCCGCGCTTTTATTTCGGTGATAGCAGACATGAATTACCTCGACTTTAACTTAGTTGTGAAGAAACAGACGCTTATTGAAATTTATTTTTTTACTATCCCATCTATCTCATGTAACTTTGTGAGAAGCGACGAAAGTTTTGCCAACTCTACCATGTTGGGGCCGTCTGATGGAGCATTATCAGGATCCTGATGTGTCTCGATAAATACAGCAGCAACACCTACTGCTACAGCCGCTCTGGCAAGATGTGGCACCATATCTCTATCACCACCCGATCGTTCGCCCCGACCTCCCGGCTGCTGAACAGAGTGAGTAGCGTCATATACTACAGGGAAGCCGAGACTAGCCATGATTGGAAGAGACCGCATATCTGAGACCAAAGTGTTATATCCAAAGCTTGCTCCTCTTTCACACAGGAGTACATTATCATTCCCTACTGCTGTGAGTTTTGCAGCAACATTTTCCATATCCCATGGTGCTAAGAATTGTCCCTTTTTCACGTTAATGCATTTCCCAGTTTGCCCAGCAGCCTCTAGGAGATCCGTCTGCCGGCAGAGAAATGCTGGTATTTGAAGAATATCAACAGCCTTTGCAACTGATGAGCACTGACCCGCATCATGAATGTCGGTTAATATTGGGCATCCCAACGTTTCTCGAATCTCAGAAAAAATCGGCAAGGCCTCTTCAAGCCCTACCCCTCGAGGGCTTTTTATTGAAGTCCGATTAGCCTTATCGAAAGAAGTTTTGTAAATAAAATTCAAACCGATACTATCGGTCACTTTTTTTATAGAGGAGCTCATTTCAAGAGCATGAGCTCGACTTTCCATTACACAGGGGCCAGCTATTATTGTGAGAGGAAGATCATTTCCAAGCCTGCAATTTCCTACTTGCACATGACGAGGCTTTTTCATTAAACCAACCTAGATTGTGTTACTGCAGCCTCAATAAAACTTGTAAATATTGGATGAGGCGCAAATGGCTTGGACATCAATTCCGGGTGGAATTGTACTCCGACGAACCAGGGGTGATCTGGAATTTCAACTATTTCAGGCAGCAGACCATCAGGTGAAAGCCCTGAAAATGCAAGCCCAGCATCTTCGAGGCATTTTTTGTAAGAGATGTTTACCTCGTAACGATGACGGTGCCGCTCTGAAATTTCTGGCTGATTGAAGAAAATATTTGAAATTTTTGTTCCCTCAACTAGCCGGCATGGATAAGCACCCAGACGCATCGTGCCTCCCAGGTCGCTACCGTCGTCACGCTTCTCTATCGTGCCTCCCCGGTTCCATTCCGTCATTAGTCCTATAACTGCATTTTCGGTTGGCCCGAACTCGGTTGAGCTAGCATCTTTAATTCCTGCTAAATTCCTCGCTGCCTCAATTACCGCTAGCTGCATTCCAAAACAAATACCAAAATATGGGACACGGCGCTCACGAGCGAAGCGAGCTACGGCAATTTTCCCTTCTGCGCCCCGTTCTCCGAAACCACCGGGGACTAAAATGCCATCACAATTTTCAAGGGACAAAACAGGATCTGAGGATTCAAAAATCTCAGACTCCACCCATTTTAGGTTCACTCGCACCTTATTAGCAATACCTCCGTGAACTAAAGCCTCATTCAAAGACTTATAAGCATCCAACAGATTTGTGTACTTGCCTACAACTGCAATATTCACTTCCCCTTCTGGCGTTCGCAATATTTTAGCAATTTTTTCCCATCGACTTAAATTGACTGGCTTTTGGGCATCTTCCTCCATTCGAAAATGCCTTAATACCTGAACATCAAGCCCCTCGCGATGATAAGAAAGCGGAACTTCATAAATTGACTCCACGTCCAATGCCGGTATTACGGAGTCCTCTTGAACATTACAAAACGAAGCTAATTTTCTGCGAGCATCAGGGGGAATATCATGCTCAGAACGACACAGCATTATGTCAGCCTGGATCCCAACACTCAAAAGTTCTTTAACTGAATGCTGCGTTGGTTTGGTTTTCAGTTCACCAGCAGCATTTAAATATGGAACAAGTGTTACATGCACAAAAAGTGCTCTCTCCGAGCCTAATTCATTTCCTAATTGCCGTATTGCTTCTACGAAAGGGAGCCCTTCAATGTCACCGACGGTACCGCCTATTTCAACCAAGACAAAATCTTCGTTATCTAGATCATCAGTTATGAATTCTTTGATGGCATCTGTCACATGTGGAATTACCTGCACCGTACCGCCAAGGTAGTCGCCCCGTCTCTCTTTAACGAGCACTTTGCTATAGATACGACCAGCCGTTACATTGTCGCTCCTCTTTGCAGGCACACCTGTAAAACGCTCATAATGCCCAAGGTCGAGATCTGTCTCTGCTCCATCATCAGTCACATACACTTCACCATGTTGATAAGGGCTCATCGTCCCCGGATCCACGTTCAGATAAGGGTCCAATTTTCTAAGGCGTACCTTAAACCCTCGCGCTTGAAGCAGAGCACCTAGTGCGGCAGAGGAGAGCCCCTTACCTAGTGATGATACGACTCCACCGGTGATAAATATAAACCGTGTCATTGTTGCTTAACCAATTTGACCAGATCCCCTATCAGCAGCAAAATATGATCGCTTCGCCATTTGTTATTTTGATAAAGGCACTGTGGGAGACTTCTTGGTATTTGGTGTTGCCGGGGCACTGCGCTCACTTCCCGCATTAGGCTCACCTAAGTTTATATTACTTTTATTATGACTTCCGGCAAGTATAGCTAAAGTTAGACTTGTCGCTATGAAAGAACCAGCCATAATAGCGGTTGCACGAGTAAGAAAATTAGCAGATCCTCGCACGCTGACCAGCGCACCTCCGCTTCCCCCAATTCCTAATGCACCACCCTCGCTTTTTTGCATCAAAACGGTCACAACCAACCCTATAGCCAAAAGCAAATGTATAACTAAAATAATTTGTTCCATTTCCACTCCATGGAAGCCGCTTAAAAGACAGATACCCTCTACGTGAACAACAAAACATTAGGGATCGGATGTGCTTGTTTAGCCAACATTACGCGCTGTGGCTAGAGGCAAGATTCAGCAATCGCTATAAACTCCAGTGCGGTGAGGCTCGCACCACCAATTAAACCACCATCAACGTCAGCAAGCGCCATTAGCGGTCTGGCGTTATTTGCTTTCAAAGATCCTCCGTAGATTATGCGAATACCTTGAGCCGACTTTTCACCAACTAGCTGCTTTAAAAACCCACGTATAGCCCCATGCATTTGGGCAACCTCAGTTGTTGTCGGCGTTTTACCACTGCCGATTGCCCAAATAGGTTCGTAGGCAATAACGGTGTTTTTAGCGTCAGCCCCATCAGGTACTGAACTATGTATTTGAGCTGATACTGAATTCAGTGCCGCGCCAGACGAACGTTCATCATCAGTTTCACCAACACAAATGATTGATGTAATCCCTGCCGCCCATGCAGACTCTGCCTTAGCAGCAACAATTTGATTCGTTTCAACATGATCGGCTCTTCGTTCCGAATGCCCCACTATTGTGTATTCACAGCCAACGTCTCGCAGCATCGGGGGACTGATATCTCCCGTATGGGCGCCGTTTGGATTTCCATGACAATCCTGTGCTCCAAGGTGAATAGTGCTAGTATTTATAGCCTTACCTACCCTCTCTAAGTATATTGAAGGCGGACACAAGAGAATATCCAAGTCAAATTTATCGGCTTGAGCAGCCACCTCAATAGCGAGTTTTTCAGCAGTGGAGCTATTGAGGTTCATCTTCCAATTACCAGCTATTAGGGGGCGGCGGTTTGGTTTCATATTTCAAAGCTTCTCTTTGTTAGATTTTGTGAAAAACCACGATACAGCTATATTAACCGATATAGGCTTGTTATTGAACCGAATACGCTTGTTGTAATAACCGTCGCAGGTTATCAATCCCGAAATGATCAATTCGGTTATATGATCAACTGTATTTGAAGGGTTTAAAAAATGTTGCAGAACATTCGAGATGGCATCGCCAAGATCCTTGTCTATCTACTTTTTGGCGTTCTTATTCTGAGTTTTGCATTGTGGGGTACTACCGATTTTTTTGGTCAAGGCGCGGTTCAGAATGTGATAGCCGAAGTTGGTGACAGTGAAATTACAGCTAAAACTATAGAACGGCAGTACCGTCGGCAGATTGACACTCTTCGCAAGCGCGGAATAAACGAAGAGCAGGCGCGAAAATTTGGCGTTCTTGAAAGTGTGATTGAACGGGCGGTTGATGCCAGCGTATATGACTTGGCAGCCGAAAAACTCGGTTTAACCGTTGCGACAAGTGCTATTGAGCGTGATATACGAGATCGATTCGGCCAAATCGGCTCCGTCCAATTTGATCAACTGTTACGCGATAATGGCTACACACTGCAGGAGTATGAGGCCGCTCGGCGTGTGGAAATACCGCGTATGCAGATGATTGAAAGCTTTTCTGCTGGAGCTGCAGGCCCCAAGAAGTTGTTAAATTACCTTTATAAATGGCAGGCAGAACAAAGAAGCGCTTCAGTTTTTAAGGTTTCGGTGGCCAAGAATGTTGTGCCAAAACCTAAAGAATCAGATCTAATTAAATTTCATAGTGAAAACTCTAAACTTTTCACATCGCCAGAATACCGAAACTTGGTAATCGTTCATATTGATCCTGCGAAAATAGCACAAACAATTAAGCTCAATGAGGCGGATCTCAAACAAATATATCAAGGTAGAATATCTGATTTTACGCAAGCTGAAAAAAGAAAAGTCTCGCAAATACTGTTCGAAACGCAGAAGGAAGCGGATCGTGCTCGCGCAAAAATAGAAAAAGGTTTAGATTTTGATTCTGTTGCGGAATTAGTTGCTGGTCAGGATAAAAAAACGACACAGCTTGGCTCCGTGTCACGAGAGGATCTACCTAACGCTCTGGCAAAAGAGGTTTTTCGTTTAGGTAAAGGTAAAGTTTCCAATCCTGTAAAGGATGAATTTGGGTATCGTATTTTAAAAATCGATGATGTTTTGCCAGAGCGAGTGAAACTATTTTCAGAAGTTAAGGCAGAATTAGCTCGAGAAGCCCGCCAAGATCAGGCACTTGAGGATGTAATTCGAATATCAAATTCGCTCGAAGACTCGCTTGGTAAAGGGCTCGCCATCGAAGAAGCTGCCGCCGAACAAGGTTTAGATACTCGACGGATCATGAACATCGACCAAGGTGGGCGAGACGAAAATGGACAAATAGTAGCCAATATTCCCGGTAAGCCTTTTTTAAGAACCCTATTTAATGCTGCAGAAGGGCAAGACACATTTATGACGGAGACTGCAGCAGGCGGATTTTTTGTACTCCGTGTTAACAAAATAAAAAAATCATCCGTTATCCCGTTGCAGCGTGTCAAAGAACGAGTGCGAATTGCGTGGAATAAGGCAAAACAAATTGACCTCGCAAGGATGAAAGCAGAAAATTTGTCCAATAAAATTAATGATGGTGACGCTATTTCTCGCGTGGCATCTTCGATAGGGGCAAAAGTTTTTAATATCGGCCCCACGAACCGCTTTGATCGGGTAGAGGGGATACCTAGCGATTTAATTACAAAACTTTTCAAACTAAAAGCTCAAGGTAAGGCTAGTTTTAGTAGGGGAAACGGCGAATACTTTGTTGCATCACTTACTCGAGTGACATCATTGGATGGACGGGTTGATAAAAAGGCAATCAATGCACTCAAAAACGAAGTCAAAATATCGATGGTCTCAGATATACTTTCACAGTTTCAATCAGCTATAAGAGAAAAAAATAATGTGTCTGTTAACAAGGGGGCTTTAAAGCAATTTTTTGACAGCAATGAAGATGACAGCGGAGCATTTGGTGACACCCCCTAATTCGTCAACAATTCTCGAGGCGTATGAGACTGCCACTCCACAAGTCTATTGGGAGGGGCGGGTAGCCGACGTGGAAACACCAATTTCAGCAATGCTCAAACTAGCGACTGATGAGCCCTACAGTTTCCTCTTAGAATCCGTTGAAGGCGGTAAAATACGTGGCCGTTACTCGTTTATAGGCCTTGCCCCCGATTTGATCTGGCGTTGCTTTGACGAGAAAGCTGAAGTTTGCAGATCTCCACAGGGCGACAAACCCATGATTTTTGAACCATGCGATAAAGACAGCCTGACTTCATTGCGTTCACTCCTCGATGAATCTGAAATCGAGATGCCTTCGGGATTGCCACCTATGGCAGCAGGACTTGTTGGTTATATGAGTTATGACATGGTGCGATTAATGGAGCATTTACCGGACAACAATAGTGACCCTCTAGGTCTACCATCAGGTATATTTGTGAGACCCACCGTAATTGCAGTTTTTGATAATATAGATGACACCATCACAGTTGTTACTCCGATTCGTCCTACAGCTAACCTATCGGGTAAAGATGCCCTTGAAGAAGCAAAGGGTCGTGTTGCTCTAATTTGGCAAAATTTAGCTGCCCCATCTCACCCGCCCCGTATTCCTTCCAAAAACCAAGAAGCCTGTGAATTCACGGCCAATATGTCTAAAGCAGATTTCTGTAAGATGGTAAAACAAGCGCAAGAGTACATACGCGCCGGCGATGCATTCCAAGTAGTCGTAAGCCAACGTTTTAAGTCGTCATTTGATCTTCCTCCTCTGGAATTGTATCGTGCTTTGCGTCGCCTAAACCCCTCTCCCTACCTGTTTTTGCTTAACTTTGTAAATTTTTCTGTTGTTGGGTCTAGCCCAGAAATACTTGTGAGATTGCGAGATGACACAGTAACAATACGACCCATTGCAGGAACTCGACCTCGCGGAAAATGTCCAGCCGAAGACAAGGTGTTGAAAAATGACCTGTTAGGGGACCCGAAAGAATTAGCAGAACACCTAATGTTGCTCGATTTAGGACGGAATGATGTTGGCCGCATATCAAAAACCGGAAGCGTTACCGTGACTGAGAAATTCACTGTGGAATATTACAGTCATGTCATGCATATCGTTTCAAATGTAATAGGGATTATCAAAAAAGAATATGATGCGCTATCAGCATTGGTAGCTGGTTTCCCAGCCGGCACTGTTTCCGGCGCGCCAAAAATAAGAGCGATGGAAATTATTGATGAGTTGGAAACTGAAAAACGCGGTATTTATGCCGGTTGCATAGGATATTTTGGGGCTGATGGCGATATGGATACTTGTATCGCATTGCGAACGGCTGTCATAAAAGACGGAACAGTGTACGTACAAGCTGGTGGTGGAGTAGTGGCCGATAGCAATCCAGAACTAGAGTATGAGGAGAGCTGCAATAAGGCGCAGGCTATCATAAGGGCCGTCCAGGCTGCTAAAAATATAAACGATACGGTTTAACTAAAACCTCTAGCGGGTGCTTTTGGAAAGCCGTCGGCGCACAGCAGCTGCAACTGAAATAAAAACAAACCCACGTTTTTTTGCAGCCGGTATCCAAGTCTGCAATTCCGAAATAGTCGTATTGTAGGGATGCCCAATCCCAATCGCTGTACCGTTTGTTTTTGCCACTACTTCAAGCTGCGCCAGCTGTTTTTGGATTGCCTTTTTATCAATCTTGTTATCCAAAAAAACATCGCGAACAGCATGGGGAACCCCTAGTTTCATGGCAAGAAATTGTCCGCGTGTTTTTGTAGTTGTCTTAGAATCCAGGAACAATAAACCCCGTCTTTTCAATACCTGCATGACAATTGTCATACCAGGGTACCATGCTGTAAACTTGCTGCCCATATGATTGTTGACGCCTACAAAACCTTTGAATTGGCTAAGGTTCCAGGAAACTCGGTGTCGTAACTCCGCGGCGCTTAAGCTTGTTAGAAGAGCATTTTTACCCGGGTTTGTGCCTGCATCAATGGGTTCCATAGGCAAGTGTACAAGGAGTTCATGCCCACGTCCACGCGCTGTGGCAGCATGTTGGTGAAGATTTTTTCCGTATGGAATTAGAGCGAGTGTCAGGGGTGGAGGCAACCCTATGGCTTGCTCAGTAAGAAGTTGATTTACCCCAAGATCATCCAGAACGATCGCTATGGCGGGTTTATCGCCCGTATTTCCTGCTGATCGCGCTGCATGTATCCGCCACGCCAATGTTATTTTTTCTGAATTCAGGTCTACCTTCTTTGTTCGGGAATGGGAGAGCTTATCAGAAGTCGGTATTTTCGACAGAGTATGCGACGGTATCTTTTGTCTTATATGAGATTTTTTTTTAGTTAAATCTTTGTACGAGGATCTTACCGGTTCGCCACCACTATTATCGATAACCGTTACTGGAACGCTGTAATTTTCCAATTGTTTTTGGCTTGCTGAGATTTTATTTTCTGTTTGCGTCGGCTTAAACAAAAAAGCACCGAAAAACATGCCAAATAAAAAAATAATGAAAACTCCAAGTATATTGCGCAATAACACTGATCCAATCATTGAATGAACCATGCTATGTAGAGTGCGCTTCAAAAAATGCTTCGATTTTGCTTTTTTTGTCGACCGCGTTTTGATTTTCGATTTGGGTTTGCTACGCCGGGACAATTGGTATCTTTCCGTTATGGAGGAGTTGGTAAAACATTATTAACAATTCTAGATGAGCGCAAAATAGTATTGAAAATTAATTATACGAACTCGAGAGTTTTTTTTCTAAAGTCTATATTACATGAAAAATTTAAATACGCTGGCCTACTAATAATGGTCTTTTTTAGAAGCTTTGATGTTTTAACAACAGGAATGGTAATGTCAGAGATCCAAAAATATTGTGATGACAGAGCTATATTTTTTAAAAAAGCTTTTCCGGAGTCTGTGAAAAAACCGAAGTCGTTACTCATGCACTTTATGTATTCATCATAGAAATTATTGTCCTGGGAGTTTTTTTAGTCGTTTGGGAATAGCGTTCTCATTTTAAATGCCCCATATTAGAACTTTTAACTAAAATACACCCATATTCACGACGGCAACGAAGACGAGAAAAAATTTAAAATGTTTCTTCTGATAGATAACTATGACAGCTTTACGTACAATCTACTTCATTTTATGGGAGAATTAGACGCGGAAGTTTTGGTTAAACGCAATGATAGCTTGACAGTTGACGATGCTTTAAACTTAGAGCCTGAAGGTATCGTAATATCTCCTGGCCCATGTGGTCCAGAAAGCGCTGGTATAAGCGTTGAACTCATCAGAAAAGCTGCAGGATGCATACCTGTGTTAGGGGTGTGCCTAGGCCATCAATCTATAGGGCAAGCGTTCGGTGCTAAAATTGTGCGCGCACCGGCACCAATGCACGGAAAAGTTAGTGATGTGAACCACACAGGCCTTGGAGTTTTTGCTGGCATTCCCTCCCCCTTCAAATCAACCCGTTATCACTCCTTATTGATCGAACGTGATACCTTGCCGGATAGCTTAAATGTCACTGCAGAAGCTGATAATGGTCTAATTATGGGAATAGAACATAAAGAACACACTCTTATTGGTGTGCAGTTTCATCCAGAAAGCATAGCTTCAGAATATGGACACAAATTGCTGAAAAATTTCATTGATATGACTACCGAAAAAAAGTGAGCAGCATTTAATGCAGAACCTTAAACAATACATAGTCAAAGTTTTCGGAAACAAAACGTTAAGCAAGAATGAGGCAAGCAAAGCTTTTGATATCATGATGTCTGGTGACGCCACGCCAGCTCAAATATCTGCATTTCTCTCTGCATTACGTTTAAGGGGCGAGACAGTCGAGGAAATTATTGGAGCGGCTGAGGCAATGAGAAAAAAAATGATACACGTCAATGCTCCGAGTGACGCGATAGACATAGTCGGCACTGGAGGCGATACGCACGGTACCTTCAATATATCTACAGCAACAGCGTTGGTCGTAGCGGGCACAGGCGTTCCAGTGGCTAAACACGGCAATCGCGCATTCTCATCCCTTTCGGGAGCAGCCGATGTTCTCGCTGCGTTGGGGGTCGATCTCGAAGCTAAGAAAGAACGCGTAGAAAAATCAATTGTTGAAGCGAAAATTGGATTTTTAATGGCCCCTATTTACCATAGCGCGATGAAACACGTCGGTCCGACCCGCGCTGAGATTGGTATAAGAACGATATTCAATATTTTGGGGCCGATGTGTAATCCGGCATCAGTTAAATATTTGTTGGTAGGTACATACGACTTAAAATGGTTAGTTCCAATGGCAGAGACACTCTCGGGTCTTGGCATTAGGAGGGCCTGGGTTGTTCATGGCAATGACGGCATGGATGAACTTACAACAACGGGCACAAGTCAAATTGCACAGCTGGCCGACGGTAACATTAGCACGTCAGAGATTGGCCCACGTGACGCAGGTCTCCCACTTACTAACATAGATAATTTAAAGGGAGGATCTCCAGAAGAAAACGCACAAGCAATAAGAGACCTACTTGAGGGAGCTAAAGGACCATATAGAGACATTGTTCTTTTCAACTCGTCTGCGGCCCTTGTTGTAGCGGAAAAAGCAGCAAACCTCAAAGAAGGTGTAGAAGTGGCAGCCGATTCAATTGACTCGGGCCAGGCAAAAGATGCCTTAACAAATCTATTGATTAATATGGGCCAATCATAATGCCTGATATTTTACAAAATATCTGTAAAGTTAAACGCAGTGAAGTTCGAGACCGAAAAAATATGATGTCAATGTCAGAAATTATTTCCCGAGCCAAAGATGGATTGGCAGTGCGAGATTTCACCGCAGCACTCAAAGCTTGCCGACAAGCGGGGAAATACGGACTTATTGCGGAAATAAAAAAAGCATCTCCTAGTAAAGGCGTTATACGGGCAAACTTCAATCCTTCGGCCATAGCAAAAGCATACGAGGCAGGTGGAGCTGCGTGTTTATCAGTTCTAACAGACGAGCCTTTTTTTCAGGGTGCTGATGAGTTTTTGATCGATGCACGTAATGCAATAAAGCTACCCGTTCTTCGAAAAGACTTCATGCTTGATCCCTTTCAGATATACGAATCAAGAGCACTGGGAGCGGATTGTATTTTGCTAATTATGGCGGCGCTGAGTGATAGTGAGGCCATATCGCTTGAGGCCCTAGCTCATGATTTAGGCATGGCAGTTTTAATCGAGGTTCATAACGCTATGGAGCTTGATCGAACCGTAAGACTATCCTCGCCACTCATTGGGATAAATAATCGAAATTTAAAAACGTTAAGGGTGGACATAAACACTACAATCGAGCTTTCTAAAAGCATAGGACCCGATAAGCTTTTGATCAGTGAAAGTGGTCTTTTTAGTTCGGATGATTTAGCTCGAATGTCCGATGTTGGTGCAAATTGTTTTTTAATCGGAGAGTCACTCATGAGGCAAGAGGATATAGAGACAGCGACATTGCGTTTACTGGATACAAAAAAGCCTATTGGTAACTAGGAAAACCTATGCCGAAATTGACCCATATAAATGATGATGGAAAAGCATCAATGGTAGATGTGACTGAGAAAAAGTTAACTCATAGGACAGCTATAGCCCGTGGTTCAATTAATATGACATCCAACACCATAGAATTGGTAGAATCTGGCGGCGCAAAGAAAGGAGATGTTCTGAGCACTGCACGATTAGCTGGCATTATGGCAGCTAAGAAAACACATGACCTTATTCCACTTTGTCATCCTTTGGCACTTACAAGCATCTCTGTTGACTTCAATCTTAATAAAGAAAGCAATTCAATCGAAGTCATTGCAAAGTGTGGCTTAAGAGCTCAGACGGGGGTTGAAATGGAGGCATTAACTGCTGTCAGCGTGGCGACCCTTACTATCTACGACATGTGTAAAGCCGTTGACCGACATATGCTGATATCGGACATTCGGCTCATTAGCAAAACTGGTGGGCAATCGGGCGATATTGAGATTCAATAATGTTAACGGTAGCTGATGCCAGAGCAAGAATTACAAAAACGATGGAACGTACGACCTCGATAGAGGTGAGCGTGAGTGATGTATTCGGCCGTGTCCTTGCTGAAGAATTGAAATCGCGAAGAACTCAGCCCCCGTTTGATGTGTCGGCGATGGATGGCTACGCAGTATGCGCGAGGGATATCTCCTCTGTGCCTGTTACTCTACAGGTTGTTGGCACTGCACATGCTGGCGGGAGTTACTCTGAAATTCTCAACTCAGGCGAAGCGGTAAGAATTTTTACTGGCGCGCCAGTTCCAATGGGCGCTGACACTATTGTCATTCAAGAGGACACAACGGCCGCAGACGATAGTGTCATTATAAAGGGAATTGAACCAGAACGGCATATTCGATCTGCTGGCCTTGATTTCAGCGAAGGTGATATACTCCTAGAGCCTGGAAAATTACTTACTGCTCGCGATGCCGGTTTGATAGCAGCTATGAATATTCCGTGGGTTATGGTCAGACAACGACCGCGCGTTGGCATATTATCGACTGGTGATGAGATAGTGATGCCGGGTGATAAACTAGGTCCAAATCAGATAGTTAGCGCTAATTCAACTGGCCTTGCCGCTGCAGTTCGTGCGTTTGGTGGCGATCCTGTACTTTTGGGTATTGCACCGGATAATCGTGAAACTCTCTCACGCATAGCCGAAGGCGCCAAGGGTATTGATCTGCTTGTAACTACAGGTGGGGCATCAGTTGGAGATCACGATCTCATTCAGGAGGTTCTTGGCGGAATAGGACTTGATGTTGACTTCTGGAAAATTGCTATGAGACCTGGCAAACCACTTATATTTGGGAACTTTAGCGGCACACCTCTGCTTGGACTGCCAGGAAACCCGGTCTCGACAATGGTTTGCGCATTAATATTTCTCAAACCAGCGATAGAAGCACAACTAGGCTTGCAAACTTCTGTCGGTTCTCTTGAAACTGTTAAGGTGACTGAAGCTCTCCGCAAAAATGGCAAGAGGGAAGACTATATCCGTGGTAGACTAAACAAAAATAAAAATGGAGTAATGGAAGTAACACCATTTCCTATCCAAGATAGCTCTATGATGTTGTCACTTGCACGATCCGATTGCTTTATTGTGCGCAAACCGTTGGCACCCGGTGTATCCGCAGGAACTTCCGTAGAAATTCTTCGCATGCCTTCAATTCTAGCGGGATTTTAAAAAAAATTCATTTATAATTTAAAGTTCTACTTGACCCGATTCGCGAACTTTAATAGAACATATCTGTAAGTTTCCGTTTTGTTCGTATTTTTTGTCAGCGCCGGCGTTGAGCTTAACTGTAAAGACGAAGTGAATACTTGGTTGGAGTAGATTTTTACTGGCGCATATACAAGAACCGTTTAATTTTTTATATGGTTGACTAGATGGGTGTTATGAAATGCTAACTCGAAAACAATACGATTTGTTGATGTATATTCAAGATTGTCTTCTCAAGGATGGTATTCCGCCCTCTTTTGACGAAATGAAAGAGAAATTACAGCTAAAATCAAAATCCGGGATACACCGCCTGGTTACTGGCTTAGAAGAACGTGGATTCATACGCCGCTTACCTCATAAGGCGCGTGCGCTCGAAGTCGTTCGATTGCCTGAAAATGTGCCCGGAGAAAAGCCAAAACATAAAGGTTTTAACCCAACTGTAATTAGTAATGATCAGCCCCTTGGGCGTCCGGGAATGCCGGTTATTGAGGCAGACGCTATCAGTTTACCTTGCTATGGGAAGATTGCAGCCGGAACACCTATTGAAGCGCTTCGCGACGAGACTGCCCAGATTGGGGTGCCGACATCAATACTATCCTCTGGCAAGCACTACACATTAGAAGTTGAGGGAGAATCAATGATTGAGGCAGGTATTTTTGATGGTGATACGGTTATCATCGAGTATTGCGACACCGCGGAGAGCGGGAATATAGTAGTTGCCCTTATTGACGAAAGTGAAGCCACGCTGAAGCGACTTAGGCGCAAAGGCGACTCAATCGCATTGGAACCAGCCAATAAAGAATTCGAAACTCGAATCTTTGGCCCGGATAGAGTAACGGTCCAAGGCAAACTTGTTGGGTTAATGAGAAGTTATTAGTATTCTAACGAAATTACATTTTGGATAATGTTAGCCGGTCGGATGCATGAACCAGTGCATTCTGCATGGCTGTAGGACTAACTATTGTTGTTTTAGAAAAGAAGCATGTGATTTTATTGTATTTCCAGAAATGCAAATTGGTTTGAATAAAAATGAACGTTGTAACCCGATTTGCTCCCTCACCCACTGGCTACTTACATATAGGTGGCGCACGTACCGCATTATTCAATTGGCTATTTGCGCGACACCACGGTGGCCAATACAAGTTGAGAATAGAGGATACTGATGCTAAACGCTCTACCAAACCTGCAATCAATGCAATAATAGATAGTCTAACATGGTTAGGGCTGGAAAATGATGGAGAAACGATTTTTCAATCCAGCAGGCGCAACCTTCATGTCGCGGCAGCGGAAAAACTTCTCGCAGAGAACAAAGCTTATCGTTGCTATTGCTCATCTGAAGAGTTATCCGAAATGCGAACCAAAGCGAGAGCTTCCAGAACAACCAATTCATATGACAGGCGCTGGCGCGACAGAGATCCAGCTGACCATCCCAGTGATATAAGCCCTGTAGTCAGGATCAAGATGCCGCTTGGAGGAGTAACAACCATCAATGACAAGGTCCAGGGCGCAGTCAGTGTGAACAATGAAGAGCTTGATGACTTTATTCTCCTGCGATCTGACGGCACTCCAACTTATATGCATTCGGTCGTCGTAGACGATCACGATATGGAAGTCACACATATAATACGTGGAGATGATCATCTGAATAATGCATTTCGACAGTATCATCTATATCAAGCGTTAAATTGGAAACCTCCAGAATATGCGCACATTCCGTTAATACATGGACAGGACGGCCAAAAGTTATCGAAGCGACATGGCGCGCTTGGTGTCGAGGCATACAAGGAGATGGGGTATTTGCCTGAAGCGGTCCGTAATTATTTGCTACGCCTCGGTTGGTCACACAAGGATCATGAATTAATTTCGACCAAGAATGCTATAGCATGGTTTAAACTCTCAAGTATCAATAAAGGACCATCACGTTTCGATTTTGATCGCCTAGACAGTGTCAACAAACATTATATTTCTGAATGCGAAGATGAAAAACTAGTACAACTGATCATTGAGTTTGCCAGAGGCCATAAAGACATCGATGAAAAATTATTCGTTGAACGCCTTTTGCTCTTGCTTCCGGCTCTCAAGAAGCGTGCAAAAAATCTCAAAGAAATGTTCAATGATGCGTTATTTTTAGTTATTCCGCCAGCTTATCCCGTCAAAGATAAAAAGGCTGCAAACTGCCTCGGACCAGACTCCAAAAAACTATTGAGATCTCTTAGTTTAACTCTCAATGAGATTGAGGATTGGGATTTGGACCGAACGGAGAAGTGTGTTCGTTCTTTTGCCGAGGCCCACGGAGTAAAGCTAGCCGATGTTGCAAAACCCTTGCGCGTCGCTTTAACTGGATCCTTGGCTTCTCCTGGTATCTTCGAAGTTGTTGTTGCACTTGGCCGTGAAGAGGTAGCCTCGAGGTTAAAGAATGTCAAATGACATACTGTATCATAAAAATTGTTCTCTCGACTGTAATTGCGATGTTTGTCAGAGCAGGTTATACTGCAGTGCAACAGGTGTTAAGTGTTAGCAAAATGTGCTAGTCAACTTAAGCTTTATTTATAAGAACAAAATCAGGGATGGGCTGACATGCCAAAATCACCGGCCTCGGACGGCGCAAACGAATACATTACGTTAACTGACCACAGCACCGGTAAAACTGTTGATTTTCCGCTTTTGCCGGGAGCTACCGGCCCAAAAGTGTTCGATATTGGCGCGCTGTACAAAGAAACAGGCTATTTTACCTATGATCCCGGCTATACGTGCACTGGAGCCTGTGAGTCCAAAATGACCTTCATTGATGGTGAACAAGGTATTCTTATGCACCGGGGTTATTTAATAGAAGACTTAGCAAAGCAAAGTGATTACATGGAACTTTGTTACATGCTTTTGAATGATGATTTACCAGATAGTAAGCAAAAACAAGATTTTGTGCGTATCATCACCGAGCATTCCATGGTGCACGAGCAGCTTAAGAAGTTTTACGACGGTTTTCGACGTGGCGCGCATCCGATGGCAATAATGTGCGGTGTTGTAGGCGCTCTTTCAGCTTTTTATCCTGATTCAATAGACATCCTTGATCCAAAACAGCGGACTGTAACCGCACACAGATTGGTTGCAAAAATGCCTACTATAGGTGCGATGGCATACAAATATTCCATCGGCCAACCATTTATATACCCGCGCAATGATCTCAATTATGCAGAGAATTTTCTCCATATGATGTTTGCGGTTCCTGCTGAGGAGTACAAAGTCAATCCTGTCATTGCAAAAGCAATGGACCGTATATTTCTTTTGCACGCGGATCATGAACAGAATGCTTCGACTTCGACGGTCCGTTTAGCAGGTTCGACTGGAGCAAATCCGTTCGCCAGCGTTGCTGCTGGTATTGCAGCTCTTTGGGGCCCAGCACACGGTGGAGCCAATGAAGCCGTACTGAATATGCTAGCCGAGATAGGCAATGCTGATAGGATTCCCGAGTATGTAGAAAAAGCAAAAGATCCAAATGATGAGTTTCGACTGTTTGGATTTGGCCATCGAGTTTACAAAAACTATGACCCACGAGCCAAAGTTCTTCAAGAGTCGTGTCATGAAGTATTGGATGCTTTAGGAATTGAACATGAGCCGCTTTTGGATATAGCCGTTCAATTAGAAGAAATGGCACTGAAAGATGATTACTTCATAGAAAAAAAGCTATTTCCCAATGTGGATTTCTATTCCGGCATAATATTAAAAGCCATTGGAATGCCTACCACAATGTTTACAGTTTTATTCGCCATAGCACGTACCATCGGCTGGATCGCACAATGGAACGAGATGATAGAGGACCCAGTGCAGAAACTTGGTCGTCCGCGCCAACTCTATACGGGTGCTACAGAACGCCCTGTAATCCCAATTCATAAGCGTTAATTTCTTAGCCCGGCGGAGGCCCCGGACTTATCATGTCGGGGTGGATATTTCTAAAGGTGAACTCTTCCTGGCTGCTAGCAGCTCACTTATTTATCTGCTAACAATTTTAAAATAATTTGGGCTGCGCGAGCACTAGGCGGTTTGCCTCCAACTCCCAATTTTTTCAAAGCGTGAGCAACCCCATTTATCTGTTTTTCTTTTTCATTGTCATCGAGAAGACGCTCTAAATCATCCGCTATTATTGCTGGCTTGCAAAAATGCTGCAATCGTTCCGGCACAACTTCCTTGTTGAGGATTATATTAATTAAATTAGCAAATTTTACTTTTATCATTAGACGTAAAATAGGAGCGGAAATAGGTGCTACCTTGTAAGCTATGATAGTTGGCACCTTTGCAAGCGCCAACTCTAAAGAGACAGTACCAGAAGCGGCGATTGCTGCATTCGAGGCTGCCATCAAATCGTATTTCTCTTTGCTACCTTTTAATATAGTTACCGTTACCGGCCAATCTCTTACGAAATCAGGCAACGTTTCCGCAACAGTTTCAACTGTTGGGATAAAAACATGAAAAGAATATCCACGTTTGAGCAGAATGTTCAACACATTCCCGAAAATAGGAGCCAAACGGCGCACTTCACCCTGTCTTGATCCGGGTAGAATACAAAGCACGATAGCCTTAGCAGATATGCCATGGCGCTCCCGAAATAAAATTCCATTACCCTTATCAGCACCATATTCTAAGACTGGGTGCCCGACAAAGTGGCATGGTAACCCAACTTTTTCAAAAAACGACGGTTCAAAAGGAAGTAATGCTAAGACCACATCATAATTCTTCTTATATTTGTGGACGCGCCAAGGTCGCCAAGCCCAAACCGTTGGTGCTACGTAATGAACTTTTATTGCACGATGATCACGCAATCTTGCTACTACTTGATTTGAAAAACCTGGGGAGTCGATAGTTATCAAAATATCAGGGTCTTCAGATATGATCGAAGTTACAGTTTGCCTTACTCGACTCAAAATATGGGGTAAATGCGGCAGCACCTCCACAATCCCCATTACACTCAATTCGTGCATTGGAAACTTGCTCAAAAGGCCCTCGGCCTCCATTTTTGGGCCACCTATACCAATAAATTTCACCTCACACGGAGCCTGATCGCGTATTTTTTCTATGAGCTTTGCCCCTAGGTGATCTCCTGAGGGCTCCCCAGCAATAAGAAAGATTTTTCTGCACTGCCCACTCATTACAATTACGAATTTTTAGGTAACGCAATTAAGAAAAGTCCGGCTTTATCTGCGTAAGAGATAGTTTCATTAAGCTCTACGAGCAATGCTCCACCTGCCTGTAAAGCAATACCGGAAAGGCCCGCAGCATTAGCAAGCTCAACGGTTTTTGTGCCGATAGTTGGTAGGTCTACTCTCTCATCCTGTCCTATTTTCGGTAGTTTTACTAGAACACCACCTATGCCATCGCCGCGTAATAAACCTGACCGCTTAATGAGCATATCCGTACCCTCTGCAGCCTCAATGCCGAGCACCATCCCTTGTTGTATTATTATCGATTGCCCGATGTCGAATGGGCTGAGTGCCGCTAATATATTTTGTCCACGCTCTATATCACACTGCGACCTCTGGTTAGGCTTATGGATGCCTAGGACCCCTTCTGATGGCTTAAGGCATGGTAAAATTGTTTCGACACCGACAACCTTAACTCCCTCCCTCTCGATTACATCAATGACTGCAACCAAAATACCATCGTCACCAAAAGCTTTTGACCCGGCTTGCAACAACACTTTTAGTGCCTTAGCGTCTGGACGTATTGCTGCCAGCGATGGACGCCGGACAGGCCCTGTCATTACAATTTCTTTTATTTGGTGTCGATGCATTAAATCGATTGCTTTTCCAGCTGCTCCAAGCCTGCACCAATCTATAGGATGGCCTTTTAATTCTTTAGGGTCAGCATGATCTTTTATACCCAAAATATGGTAAGGGCGTTTTTCCTTAATGCAGGTTTCTGCAACGAGCCGCGGTAATAGTCCCCCACCTGCGACAATCCCTAGCTTAGGTTTCATGACCCGACTTAGGCTGAGTAACTCCACGATGAGAATCAGCTTTTATGAAATCAATTATTTCCATTACGGCCGGCTCTTGCCCGAAAGTTTCTGCGACATCTTTCACACGTTCCTTAGCTGTCCCTTCATCAGCAAAAAGCATTCTGTAAGCGGCCCGTAGCCGATTGATTTTTTCTTTACTAAAACTACTCCGCTTTAACCCCACTAAGTTGAGGCCGGAAAGATGGGCCCGATCTCCTTGAACCTGACCGAAGGGAATAACATCAAATTCAACACCAGTCATTCCACCTACCATAGCATGATGGCCAATACGTACGAACTGATGCACTGCAGACAACCCCCCAATAATAGCAAAATCACCAAGAATAACGTGCCCTGCCAAGGTTGCATTATTCGCCATTATTATATTGTTCCCCACATGACAATCATGGGCGACATGAGCACCAACCATAAACAAGCAATTATCACCAACACTTGTAACCATTCCCCCGCCTTCTGTTCCAGGGCTCATAGTTACGTATTCCCGTATTTTATTATTATTTCCAATTCTAAGAACCGAATCCTCACCCTTGAATTTTAAGTCCTGGGGGGCGTGTCCTATGGACGCAAAGGGAAAGATTTCGGTATTGGAGCCTATTTCAGTTTGCCCTTGAATTACAACATTCGAGTGGATTAAAGAGTTATCACCCAGCAGAGCACTCGACCCTATGAGACAAAACGGTCCTATTTTAACGTTTTCCCCTATTTCCGCCCCTTTTTCGATAATCGAAGAAGCGTGCACTTCTATGGTCATCGATCGTCTACGATCATCGCGGTGAATGATGCTTCGGCAGCTAATTGCCCCTCCACCATTGCCTCACTGGAAAATTTCCATACTTTGGCTCTCTGGCGTACTTTTTTGACATGTAAATATAAAGTATCACCAGGCACGACTGGCCGCCTAAACCGTGCATTTTCAATCGTCATGAAATAAACGCCGGGTTGCCCCTCACTGTTGGGAAGGTTATTCACTACTATTACACCGGCAGTTTGAGCCATTGCCTCTACTATCAGCACCCCGGGCATAATAGGCTGGCCGGGAAAGTGACCTTGAAAAAAAGGCTCTGAAACCGAAACACACTTTATCCCGGTAGCACTCTCGTCCCCAACAACGTCAACAACCTTGTCTATAAGCAAAAACGGATAACGATGCGGGATGAGGTCCATTATTGATTGAACATCTAAATCATGAGTTTTTTTTTCGGCTAACGGCTCTATCGTTCTCGGTTTGCTACTCATAAACTCCGCCCCACGCAATTCTCGTTTTACTGCCCTTTGGATGATGGCGGCGATACCGCTAATTCAACCTTGGGCAACATCTTATCTAATCTTTCCAGTGCTTCATTTGTCAGTACCAGATTTGTGTCTATAAATAAAACTATACGTCTACTCTTAGTCGCATTAATGAACATATTAATCCCGCGTTCTTTTGCCATTTTCCTCAAAATCTTATTTAAAACGACATCAATTTGCGCCATTCCGCGATTAAACAACTGATCTAACTCACTTTTTCGACTCTGCAAAATTCGAGAGAGCTCAGTAGCTTGTTGGCGTATTTCAGCTCGACGTTTTTTAAGCTGATCAGCATCCAAAGTAGCGGATTGAAGCTTCAGTTCCTCACTAGCTTTTTCTAGAGCGTTCTGCGCGTCTTTAATCTCGGCTTGATAACGTTGATAACGTTGCTCTATTAAGTTTCGCAATCCTTTGGCTGCAATTGAGTCTCTGGTTATCAACTTATGGTCAACAACTGCAACTTTTGTGGGCTGCGAACTCGCCCCACTCGGTGCACTAAAGAGGGCGCAAATAGCTAATAAAAAAACCGCTGCAATAAGACCCGGAACATTACTTCTAGTCTCCACGAACTAAAACCTCGTGCCAAAACTAAACCGAACGAACTCTGTTTTATCAAAATCTTGTTTTACAATGGGATACCCGAAATCAACCCGAAGCGGTCCGAGGGGTGACTTCCAACCAATTCCAAATCCAACAGTAACCCTTGGATCTGCAACATCATCAATTAAACTGCTATTTTCCTCTGTACCAAATACTGTTCCTATGTCAGAGAAAAGCGCACCCGACACACCAAGCTCTTCTGGAAAACCCAGTGGAAACCTGAGTTCTGCAGTACCCACTGCACGTGTAAGACCTCCAAGGGCATCCCCTGTTAATCGGTCTCGGGGACCAACACCGGACGTATCAAATCCGCGAAAACTATCCCCACCAAGGTTTAACCTGTCAAGAACACGTACGTCCTGACCAACACCGAATATATGACCCACCTCGCCGGACATACTGCCTATCCATTGCTTCCCGAAGGGATAGTAATATTGCGCTTTGACTTTGGAAGAGAGATTTCGAACATCTCCTCCTAAACCTGCGAAATTATTGCTCAAGCGAGCAACAAGACCCTCTGTCGGCGATTGCCGATTATCCCGCGTATCGAATGTAAGTATGTGGCCTATTCCGGACTTAATCTTCTCTCCCTCTTGGGTTTTTATAAACTGCGACGCATCAGACTGAATGCCAGTTAACTCCTGACGCTCAAGCTGATATCTTATACCGTGCGACCACTCTTCAGTTATGCTGTAACCCAAGCGTAAAGTTCCGCCAGTGCGCTTTTCATCAAACCCGCTTTGGTCCGCCCGGTCCCGTGTGTTCCGAAAAATATCAGCGCCGGCAGACAGTTCCCGGTCTAAAAAATAAGGTTCTGTAAAAGAAAGTTTATAGGTCTGGGAGACTGCCGATATACGACCACTTACGCCTAAATCTTGTCCTCGTCCAAGAAGGTTTCGTTCA
Source organism: uncultured Rhodospirillaceae bacterium (assembly GCA_913043025.1). Classification (GTDB taxonomy): domain Bacteria; phylum Pseudomonadota; class Alphaproteobacteria; order UBA8366; family UBA8366; genus UBA8366. Next base: position 29,191 of record CAJWLM010000020.1, on the reverse strand, counting down.
CGCAGTGACATTTCACCGAGAGGGCCATCCGATGTGGAGAAACCAGCACCAATACTTAATTCCCCGGTAGATTGCTCTTCCACATCTACTTCTAAAACGGTTTTATCCTTTGCAGAACCCGGCTTCTTATTTACTTTTGCATTTGAGAAATAGCCTAAATTGTTAATCCGTTGACGTGAACGCCTGAGCTTCGCCGCATTAAAAGCATCACCCTCAACGAGCCGCATCTCCCTACGTATTACCCGGTCGAGGGTACGTGTATTGCCGCGTATATTTATTCTTTCAACAAATGTTTTCGGCCCCTCCTGCACCGAATACATTACACTTATTTTACGATTTTTACTGTCACGGTTTACGATAGGACGCACGTCTATAAACGCGAAGCCACGGTTGCCTACCTCATTAGTTATTCTAACAACATCGCTTTCAACTTTTTTAGAGTCGTACCAATCTCCCTCTTTTGACTTAGTTAAGGGCCTAAGAATTTTTGGATCTATTTCATTAATTTTGGACTCTGTATCGATAGCACCGAACCTGTAACGCGCTCCCTCCTCAATCGTGAAGGTAACAAAGAAGTTGGTCCTGTCAGGAGCAAGCTCTGCCACCGCAGATATAACCCTAAAATCTGCATAGCCATGCTCCAAGTAGAATCTCCGGAGCAACTCCCGGTCAAAGGTCAACCGATCAGGATCATACGTATCCGAACTAGAAAAAAATCTGTACCACCTAGAAACGCGCGTCAGTATAACTTCCTGCAACGCTCCGTCGGAAAACTCATTATTACCGATGAATGATATCTGACTAATACCAGTTTCAGCACCTTCATTTATTTCAAACACAAGATCAACTCGGTTTTGCTCTAGCTGAATAACCTTTGGTTCGACTACTGCACCGAAGTAACCGCTACGACGGTATAATTTTAACAAACGTTCAACATCCTGTTGGACGCGAGTCCTGGTAAATACTACGCGTGGACGAAGCTGGATCTCTACATTCAACGCGTCATTTTCAAGCTCCTTGTTGCCCTCGAAAGCAATGCGATTGATTACCGGATTTTCGACTACACGAATTACTAAGTTCGGCCCTTCCTTGTTAATAGTAACGTCACGGAAAAGACCTGTGCCATACAATTTTTTTAACGACCGGTTGATAGGCTCAGGTGAAAAAGAGTCTCCTGGCCTTACCGTCATGTAAGACAGGACGGTAGCTGGATCGATGCGCCGAGTGCCTTCAACGATGATTTCTTTTATTCCTGCCACGGAGCGATCAGGCGCATTCGTGACACCACGCGGAGCAGGCTCAGATGAAGGTCCTACCCCGCCTTGCGGCATTGGCGGCACAATAATTGGTGCCACTGTTGATGACCCTACCCCTTGCGCATGCGAATTTGTCGCAAACGCTCCGAGAATGGCCACAACAATAAATGAAGCGCCTAATACTCTAAACACTCGCAAGTCAACCTTCTACAATTTGTTAAGTATTAGGACGTTTTTCTTGTTAACTCAAACATTAAATATAGATTTAATATCATTTAAGGTAACAAATACCATGAAACCAAGTATCAATGCCATACCAATTCTAAAACTATATTCTTGAATACGGCCATTTATGGGCCTGCGTATTATAGCTTCGACGCCATAAAAGAACAGGTGCCCTCCGTCTAACATGGGGATAGGAAACAAGTTAATAAGCCCCAAATTTATAGAAAGCAAAGCCATAAACCATACGAAAGCTATAAATCCTGATTTTGCAAAATCACCGGACATTTGGCCAATACGCACAGGACCGCCTAACTCATCTACACTACGCGTACCCTCCACCATTTGACCAATAGCTTTGAAGGTACCCAACGTTAACTGGACGCACTCCCGCAATGCTTGCCAAACCGCTTTACCCGGTCCGTGGCGGACATACGATACGCCTTGGCGACTAATACCAAGCATTCCGATCTTATGCGTATTACCAGACCTATCTTTCAGCTCTGCTGTTTCGGGGGTGGCGTAAAGTACGATTTCTTGCCCAGAACGATCAACAAGTAGTTGCAATCTTTCACCCGCTGCCAATCTCACTATTTGTTGTACATCCTCAAAGCGATATATCTCGTTACCGTTAATTTCAAGAAACTTATCCCCTGCTTTAAGACCAGCAGCGTCGGCTGCACTCTTAGCCTTTACAGAACCCACCTCAGCCGGCGTATAAGGCTGCCCAACTGTCATAAATAAAGCAACCAAAACAACAATTGCGAATAAAAAATTTGCGGCGGGACCGGCAAAAACTATTGCAGCCCGTTGACCCAACGTTTTGTGTGAAAATGAGTGCCTTTTTTCTTCGTCGGTGAGGGGGGTATTAGATTTCCCCCCGCCGGAATGGTCACCCTCTCCAAACATTTTAACATAGCCGCCAAGCGGAATTACGCTAAATTTCCAACGTGTCAGCGCTTTGTCAGTCCAACCGAACAGCTCTGGCCCGAATCCAACTGAAAAAACTTCGATTTTCACTCCGTTACGTTTTGCAACTAAATAATGACCGAGTTCGTGGACGAACACGAGTATTGTAAGAAGCGCCAAAAAGGGAAGAATATAAGTATACACAAATTCCATCACGTTCTCTTTATTTGTTTCTTTTTGACATGGTAGTTATTATTGTCATTGCAACCCTTCTAGCCTCACTGTCAAGCACATGAACCTCCGATAACGATTGTGGTCGACAATGATCAAAATTTGCTAACGAATTTTCTACGACGGCAGGAATATCCATGAATCCTATCTTGTTTTGAAGAAAGTGTGCAACAGCAATTTCGTTGGCAGCATTCATAACAATCGGTGCGCTTCCGCCCTCATTGAGTGCTTCACGAGCAATTCTGAGTGCAGGAAACCGTTCGGGATCGGGCGCCTCAAATGTTAGCGTCATGAGTTTCTGCCAGTTAAGCCGATCACAAGGTGTTTCAACGCGGTCGGGAAAACCAAGAGCGTAAGCTATTGGAGTGCGCATGTCAGGCGTGCCAAGCTGCGCAAGAACGGATCCATCAACATACGAAACCATGCTATGAATAACCGACTGGGGATGGACTACAACATCAATTTTGTCTTCGTTAAGACCAAAAAGATGATAGGCTTCGATTACCTCAAGCCCTTTATTCATCATTGTGGCAGAATCTACTGATATCTTTGCTCCCATATCCCAATTCGGATGAGCCACAGCTTCTGCTGGACTAGCACGTTTCATTTCTTCAGAAGTCCAATTACGAAACGGGCCACCAGAGGCGGTCAATATGAGTTTTTCAATCCCCTTTTTATTATCGAAATCAAAAACTTGAAAAATTGCATTATGCTCTGAATCTACCGGTATAAGAGTAGCTCCATAGCGATCTATTTCCGCCATCATCAGCTCACCTGCACAAACTAAGCACTCCTTATTTGCAAATGCCACTGTCGCTCCGCGTTCCACGGCGGCTAATGTAGGTTTAAGGCCCGCAGCCCCAACTATGGATGCCATTACCCATTCAGCATCTCGTGCTGCTGCTTCGACAACAGCATCGGGGCCACAGGCAACCTCAATATTTTCTCCCGATAAGTAATCTTTTAATTCGCTATAAACCTCTGGATTTGCGACTGCCACAAACGATGGCTTCAACTCTTTTGCTTGCGCAGCTACCAGTTTTACGTTTGATCCTGCAGTAAGCGCTTCCACCTTATAAGCACGAGAATTTCGTTGAATAATATCTATCGTTTGACAACCTACCGACCCAGTAGAGCCTAGTATTGTAACGCGCCGCGGTTCACTAGAGCTAACCACCTCTGCTTTTTCATTTTTCACGGCCATAAAAATGGGCTCCTACCTAGTATGAAAGTCATTAGCGCTACGATTGGCAACGCGGTCAAGTATCCGTCGAACCGATCCAAGAAACCTCCATGCCCAGGCAACAATGAACTGGAGTCTTTAACATTAAAATAACGTTTCCACGATGATTCCAACAAGTCCCCCGCCTGAGATACAAATGCTAGCCCAGCCCCCAAGGCAAAAAAAGTCAAAGTTTCGGCGTCTCCTGCCAGATGAGCTACTCCTGTGCTTGCAAGCCCCCCGACTAACATTCCCCCGAGAAGGCCAGAATACGTTTTATTAGGGCTAATATTTGGAGCGAGGCGCGGTCCACCAATGGTTTTACCAAGAAAGAAGCCACCAATATCCATTGCTGAAACAACCAAAATTACCCAACAAATCATCTCTAATCCGAATTCAGGTAACTTCCGCAAGTAGATCGCCGCCATAATTGTTGCCACAATCAATGCAGGCCCTAATCCGACTACGAGGCCAAATCTACCATGCTTCCAAAATGCAAAAACCTGCCCAGCGAGCAACACACAGCCGATCAATGCGGCTTGCAGTTCTGCCGCAAGCATACTGCCGGCTATAACAACGCCCAATGAGAGCATTGTACTCAAAAAAAGGCGCACAAGCTTTGCGAACACCCTTACCAAGCAGAACCACTCCCATATCAGCAGAGAAGATAGTAAAAAAAGGAAGCAATTAAGCACTACTCCGCCGAGCCAAACTGCAAGTCCCGCGATGACTAATAACGTCATTGCGGAGACGGTCCGTCTGAAAAGCTTTTGAGTTTTAACGACTGTCGATTGTTGCGCCATAACGACGATCTCTGCGGCGATATTCGTCAATAGCTTCTCTGAAGTGTTTCACCTGAAAGTCGGGCCATAAGACATCGGAAAACACAAATTCAGTATAAGCTAGTTGCCAAATGAGAAAGTTACTTATCCGCTGCTCTCCGCTTGTTCGGATCAGCAAGTCGGGATCAGGAATTCCGCCGGTTGTCAGGTATTTTGCAAAGAGAGCTTCGTCAATCGCATCATTTGCAAGTGCCCCATCAGCAACTTGACGCGCTAACACTCGTGCAGCTGATACTATATCCTGCCGGCCACCATAACTAAGGGCAAGAATCAGAGTGAGACCAGAATTCTCTTCCATCGTATTCTCAGCATGCTCGATAAGATCAATAATATCATTTGTGAGACGCCCCCTATCCCCTATAACTTTCAAACGAACATTATTTTTATGAAGCTCCGCAGTTTCAGAGCGCAGATACCAACTAAGAAGCCCCATTAAATCATTGATCTCTCGCGGTGATCGATTCCAATTTTCAGATGAAAAACTGAACAAGGTCAAAAACCCGATACCCGAGTCCGAGGCAAACGTTACTGCTCGCCGTGCTGCCTCCACACCTTTCCTGTGTCCCTCAAGGCGGGGTAGACTGCGCGCTTTTGCCCAACGACCATTACCGTCCATTACTATCGCGACGTGCTTGGGAGTGTCTTTAAATCCTTCGTCCATGATTATAAGCAAATCCTAAACTTGCATGATCTCAGCTTCTTTTTGGGTAAGCGCTTCATCTATTTTCTTGACATGCTTGTTGGTCATTTCTTGTAGTTCATCAGCCCATATGCGCTGATCGTCTTGTGACATGGCGCCGTCCCTTTCTGCCTTTTTAAGATCATCCATTCCATCACGACGGACATTTCTCACGGCAATGCGAGCTTGTTCTGCATACTTGGCAGCAATCTTCTTAATTTCTACCCTCCTCTCCTCACTTAAATCCGGAATGACTATACGGATCAATTGTCCCTCAGTTTGTGGGTTGAGGCCGAGATCAGATTCTCTGATACATTTTTCTACGGCAGCTACCATACTTTTATCCCATACCTGAACAGTGAGGAGGCGCGCTTCGGGGATATTAATTGTACCTACTTGATCTATGGGCATTTTACTTCCGTACGCGTCTACATTCAGGGGTTCAAGCAAAGCCGTGCTCGCTCGGCCCGTCCTCAAGCCACCGAATTCTCTCCCAAGCGAACTCAAAGCGCCATCCATGCGCCGCTCGAAATCTGCAATGTCAAAACTATTATCAGCCACGGTATCCCCTCGCTCAAGAAATCAGCGTAAAACGACCATTACCCTTAATAACATTCGCAAACCCATCTTTCTCATTTATTGAAAAAACAATTATTGGTATAGAATTCTCCCGCGCTAATGATATTGCAGCAGCATCCATAACTTTAAGGTCACGCGATAGCACATCCATATAACTGAGTGTATCATAACGTTCAGCATCAGGATCAAGTAGGGGGTCAGCCTCGTATACACCATCTACCTTAGTAGCTTTGAGCAAAGCGCCGCATTCCATCTCTGAAGCGCGTAATGCAGCAGCTGTATCGGTAGTGAAGTAAGGATTACCGGTACCGGCTGCAAAAATAACAACCCTACCTTTTTCCATGTGTCGTGCAGCCCGTCGACGGATGTAGGGCTCACATACTGCATTCATGGGTATTGCAGATTGCACACGCGTAGCTACTCCAGCCAATTCAAGAGCACTTTGAACGGCTAACGCATTCATCACTGTTGCCAGCATACCCATATAATCAGCAGATGCCCGCTCCATTCCTTCTGCCGATACAGACACTCCCCTGAAAATGTTACCACCACCTATTACGAGGCAGACCTCTACACCAAGAGAGCTGACTGATTTTATCTCGGTTGCCACTTGGGAAACCATCGCAGGATCCAGACCAAATTCACGATCTGCCATAAGCGCTTCACCAGAAATCTTCAGAAGCACGCGGTTATACATAGGTTTGTTGCTAGCCATATTGGGAGCAGCTCCTGCGTGCATGTGGTTTAGTTAACCTTGGTCTACGCTCCGGCGGTTGCAGCAACTTCAGCTGCAAAATCACTGGCCTCTTTTACTATTCCCTCGCCCAGACCATAACAGATAAAACCCTTAATCGCTATTTCGGCACCAATGTCTTTTATTGCGCCTTCCAATACCTTCGATATCTTAGTTTCGTTATCAATCACATACGTTTGTTCTAATAAACAAACCTCTTCGTAGAACTTTCGCATGCGACCATCTACCATCTTTTCTATTATATCCGGCGTCTTGCCAGTATCAGACGCCTGTTCACGCAGTACTTTACGCTCCCGCTCTTGATCATCAGCAGACACATCATCCTTTGAAATCCATTCAGGCCGTGCGGCTGCCACATGCATAGCAAGCTGTTTTCCTAGTGACGCGAGTTTTTTTCTATCGCCCTCTGACTCCAGCGCCAACAAAACACCAATCTTACCCAACCCCTCGGCAAGCGCGCTATGTACATAGGTCGCAATAATTCCATTAGTCACGCTTAACGTTTGAGCCCTGCGAAGCGATATATTCTCTCCAATAGTCGCAATTTGGTGGGTGATTTCCTCCTGAACCGTCCGTTGGGTCTCAGGGTATATCGAGCCGCTAATCTCAGAAATATCGCCAGCAGTATCGAGGGTGACTTCGGCCACATTGCGCACCAGGCTCTGAAATTCTCCGTTCCTTGATACAAAATCTGTTTCTGAATTTACCTCAATTATTGATCCTTTTGTACCTTTTGAGGCAATTCCAACAAGCCCTTCAGAGGCAACGCGCCCGGATTTCTTGGCAGCAGCGGCCAAACCCTTCGTGCGGAGCCAGTCTATAGCCTCTTCGATATCTGCATTGGTCTCTTTTAGCGCTTTTTTGCAATCCATCATGCCCGCGCCAGTTTTATCTCTTAGCTCTTTGACGAGACCTGCGCTTATCGTCGCCATCATCATTCCTTCCTAGTTTTACTGACGTTATTCAATTTTAGGCTAATATTTTTTTACTTCGCTGAGCCGACTTCCGCCGATGAAGGTTCATTTTCGTCTTTATCTTCTGAGGTGGCCTGCGCATCCTGTTTTTCATTGTCTAAAACCGGCTTCTGTGGTCTCTCCGCCACATCATTCTTTTCATCCGCTACTGACTCTATTTTGGATTCGACCTCTTTCTCTGACCCGGCCTCTTTATTTCCTTGAGGTGCACCTTCTACGGCACCCGGGATTACTTCTTGTTCCGACTCAGAACCGATCAACCCGGCTTGTAATCCATCCAGAACTGCATCAGCTAGGAGATTACAGTAAAGCGCAATGGCGCGCATAGCGTCATCATTACCAGGCACGGGGGTTGTGATCCCCTCTGGATCGGAATTGCTATCAAGTATTGCAATTGTGGGTATAGAGAGTTTTCGGGCTTCCTGTATCGCAATAGATTCTTTATTGGTATCTATAACTACAATTATATCTGGCAGGCCTGCCATTTCCTTAATTCCACCAAGCGCTCTGTCAAGCTTATCGCGCTCACGCTGAAGGCCAAGAAGTTCTTTCTTGGTGAGGCCCACATTCTCTTCTTTAAGCAATTCCTCCAATTGTTTTAAGCGTCGAATAGAATTGGAAATAGTTTTCCAGTTTGTGAGCATTCCGCCCAACCACCTATGGTTTACAAAGTTTTGCGCGCACCGGGTGGCTGCCTCTTTCACAATATCTGTAGCTTGGCGTTTGGTGCCGACAAAAAGAACCCGTCCTCTATTCTGTGCAACTTCTCGCACTTGCGCCAACGCTCGGTGGAGCATTGGGACAGTCTGCTCAAGATCAATGATGTGAATACCGTTGCGCTGCCCGAATAGGTACGGCGCCATGCGTGGGTTCCATCGACGGGTAGTATGGCCGAAGTGGACGCCTGCTTCCAAAAGCTGACGCATAGTAAAAGTTGGCATTGCCATTGTAATGTTCCTTTTCCGGTTCTAACCTTCGCGATCTGTCACCGACGTAAACCGGCACCGGATTGACCTTTACAATTAAAGACCATTCTAATCGCGTGTTTGATGGCGCGTGATGTACCTTCTTCGCGGATGATTCGCAAGGGAAAAATCAACAACGTTCAAATATCACGCACGTCGATCACTCCGGCAATTGACTTTACCGCAGAACGAAACTCTGGAGTAATTTGGAAGCGGTCTTTAATGTCTATTTCAACATCCTGCTCAGGTAGATCAAGCATCAATGAAATCCGACCATTTCCCTTTGCGCCGTGTTCTTTAATAAATAAGCTTAACGTCTCTATTGGCGTCTCATCTTGCAGGAAAACTTGGAGGCCTACGGCGGCCGTTGACGCTGCCTCATCCAACGCCTCAATCCGTGTAGCGGTAACACGGAAGTCGTCACCATTTTTTTGCACCCCAGCATGCACAATTATAGGCACACCACCATCCAAAAGTTCATAACAGCTGGTCAATACTTCGGAAAATACTGTTATTTCGTAAATTCCACTAATATCCGACATTTGTACAAAAGCAATTTTACCGCGTTTGCCGTTAATAATACGTTTTCCGACGACTATCCCCGCTAAACGTAATACTGTGCCTCGAGCATTGCCTGTGGTGACGTCTTTCCAGCTTACAACTTTGAGTCGTTTGAAGGTATTTGCATATGCTTCAAGAGGATGCGCTGAAAGATAAAATCCTATGGCAGCAAATTCTTGTTGCAGGCGTTCCTGGCTACCCCAATCGGCAACATCAGGAAGCGGTGGCAAAGCATCTTGGCCTATATCACCGAAAAGACTAGTTTGATTACTTTCCCGCTCATTCTGAGCAAGCCCAGCATAACTTAACAAAATTTCGATAGCTTGAAAAATTTGCCTCCTGTTGGGATTAAGTGCGTCGAATGCACCTGCGCGGGTAAGATTTTCCGTTTGCCGCTTATTTATAATCTGTACGTCAAGACGATTTGCAAAATCAAATATATGTTCAAAAGGTCCGTTTGTTTCACGCTCCTCAACCAGCAACCTCATTGCCTCAACACCGACGTTTTTGAGAGCTCCAAGAGCATAACGAACTGCGAGCTCACCGCTACCCTGCACCTCTACAGAAAAATTAGGTGCAGACCTATTTACATCAGGGGGTAAAAGCTTGATGCCAAGTCGATCCAGCTCAACACGAAATGCATTGAGTTTATCCGTATTTGCCATGTCCAATGACATTGATGCTGCCATAAATTCGACCGGGTAGTTAGCTTTTAAAAACCCGGTCTGATATGCTACCAGCGCGTACGCAGCCGCATGTGACTTATTAAAACCGTATCCTGCAAATTTATTGACTTGCTCAAAAATATGACCAGCCACACCGCGGTCAACCTTGTTGTTCAACGCCCCGTCTATAAATGCTTTCCGTTGAGCATCCATTTCAGCTTGAATTTTTTTTCCCATTGCGCGCCGCAATAAGTCTGCACCACCAAGCGTGTAGCCGGAGAGCTCCTGGGCTATCTGCATAACTTGTTCCTGGTAGATCATTATCCCGTAAGTCTCTTTGAGAATGTCTTCAATCAATGGATGCATGAAGTCGGCTTTTTCGCGGTCATGCTTCCGCGCAATATAGCTTGGGATATTATCCATAGGCCCGGGACGGTAAAGAGAAACAAGCGCAATAATATCCTCGAACCTATCAGGCTCAAGCTTACGTATCACATCCTTCATTCCGCTTGATTCTAGCTGAAAAACACCTGTTGTATCTCCCCGGCAAAACATCTCATAGGTGACTTTGTCATCCAACAACATCGTTTCAAAGTCTATATTTACATCGCGTTTTTTGAGTAATTCTTGAGACTCTGATAGTACAGTCAAAGTTTTTAGCCCAAGAAAATCAAATTTAACGAGCCCTGCCATTTCCACGTATTTCATGTTGAACTGAGTTACTGGCATGTCCGAACGGGGGTCGCGATATAATGGCACCAACTCATCTAAGGGTCTATCGCTTATTACCACCCCCGCCGCATGTGTTGATGCATGCCGATAAAGCCCTTCTAACTTTTTAGCCACATCAAAAAGCTGAGCCACTACCTCCTCTTTCTTAATTAATTCCTGAAGCGCCGGCTCACTTCCGATAGCTTTTTCTAATCCGATGGGTTTCGCCGGATTATAAGGAACTAGCTTACAAATTTGATCCACTTGACCGTATGGCATTCCCATAACACGCCCCACGTCACGAAGAGCCGCCCGCGCCTCAAGCTTTCCAAAGGTTATTATCTGTGCAACTTTATCGCGGCCGTAAACCTGCTGAACATATCCGATAACCTCGTCCCGACGATTTTTACAAAAATCAATGTCAAAATCAGGCATTGAAATTCGCTCAGGATTGAGAAACCGTTCAAAAAGTAGACCCCACCGTAGTGGGTCAAGATCAGTGATTGTCAGTGCCCATGCTACTACAGAACCTGCCCCTGAACCTCGCCCCGGGCCCACTGGAATGTTTTGGTCCTTTGCCCATTGGATAAAATCTGCAACGATTAAAAAATAGCCCGCGTATCCCATGCTCTCAATTGTTTGGAGCTCGAATTCAAGCCTATCCATATATTCTGTTTTCGAGTGCTCAGAACCTACCCTTCTTAGACGATTGGAAAGCCCCTTGCCCGCCATTTCCCTGAGTACTTCCATTTCCGTTCTCCCGCCTAATTCAGGATAGAGAGGCAAGATTGGGTCTCGGACTTCAGGTACGAACGCACAACGCTGCGCAACAACTACAGTATTATCAATTGCTTCTGGAATATCTGCGAATAATGCTTTCATTTCTGCCGCAGATTTGAAATAGTGCTCCGGTGTTTCGCGACGTCTGTTTTCTTGATCGATTGTTGCTCCAGCCGCAATACATATCAGCGCATCATGTGCGGCGTGCATCTCCTTTTTAGCAAAGAAAACTTCGTTAGTTGCGACTAACGGTATGCTATTTTGATAGGCGAGATTGATTAAGCTCTCTTCGATTTGAGTTTCAATATCACGACCATGCCGCATAAGCTCGATGTAAAACCGCTCTGGGAAAATCATATTCAACTTATTGAGACAAAGAAGGGCCGCATCATCCTGGCCTTCGGCAAGCATGCGCCCGACAGGACCGGCTGGACCGCCAGAAAGGGCTATTAATCCTTCGGAGTGTGCCTCAAGATCTGAATAACTTACTTCAACTGACTGTAGGGCCTCATCTCCAAGATATGCTGCGCTTGAGAGTTTAAGGAGGTTACTGTACCCGATTTCAGATTGCACGAGCAGTATTAACTGATCTCCCGGAGCCCGTGATACTTCGCCAGAATTATCCTCCCGTAAGAGAGTTATCTGACAACCTATAATTGGCTGCACACCGGCTTCTCTTAATGACAGCGAAAATTCTAACGCTCCGAATAAATTATTGGTGTCTGTTATAGCTGCCGCTGGCATATCGAAACGCTCGCACAACTCTGCGATTGTACCTATTTTCAGCGCACCTTCCGAAAGTGAATAGGCTGAATGAATTCGTAAATGGATGAATCCAGCGTGTCCCATACTTCAATGTATGCACGAAATTTATAAACTTGCTTAGATGCTTGTTTAATTCAAACTTATTAGGGAGTTACGGTCACCATGTAAATAATACAAGTAGAGGAAATAACGACTCAGGAGTTTTGGTCGATGACCTTACCCTTTTTCAATAGCAGACGTCGGTCAAGCCTATTCGCCAACTCCGGGTTGTGGGTTGCAATAAGGGCGGCTAACCCATTATCGCTGATCAAACGCTGCAATAGAATAAAAACACTTTCAGCTGTTTCAGCATCAAGATTACCGGTGGGTTCATCAGCAAGAAGCATTTGTGGCTCATTTGCAAGAGCTCGGGCAAAAGCGACACGTTGCTGCTCCCCTCCAGAAAGTTTTGCCGGACGATGATCGCGGCGCTCAGTCAGGCCTACCGAATTTAAAAGATGGGCCGCATGCTCGGTTGCAATTTTTCTACTAACACCAGCCATCATTTGAGGAATCATGATATTCTCAAGAGACGAAAATTCTGGCATCAGATGGTGATATTGGTAAACAAATCCGACATGATTACGCCTTATCGCAGTGCGTTCACGATCGCTAATTTTGCCACAATCTAGACCTGTTAGTTTAACCTCCCCTGAGGTCGGTCGCTCTAAGAGGCCAGCAATATGCAAAAGTGTTGACTTTCCGGATCCGGATTGACCAACCAAAGCTACAGCCTCCCCCGCGCCTACGCTAAGGGATAAATCTTCCAAGACACTTAGATTCTTGGCAGGCTGCTTGAAGCTACGATGGATAGCACGAAGCTCAAGGAGTTTACTATTCATATCGAAGCGCCTCGATTGGATCCAAACGCGCCGCTTTCCAAGAGGGATAGATAGATGCTAGCAACGAGAGCGCCAAAGCCATAATCAAAACTGAGGCGACTTCCATGTTATCAATTTTTGAGGGCATTTTTGAGAGAAAATAAATCTCCGCAGGAAACAACTCAGTGTTGAGAAGGGATTGTAAAAATTGCCTTATAACTTCTATATTTAACGTAAAAAGCAAACCCAATACCCCACCAAGCAATGTACCTACGACGCCAACACTGGCTCCAGTCATAAAGAAAATACGCAGTATCATTTGTCTCGTTGCGCCCATCGTTCGAAGTATAGCTATCCCCTTGCGTTTGTCGTTTACGAGCATAACTTGGCTAGAAATAACATTAAATGCCGCAACCAGAATAATGAGACTTAAAATTAAGAACATAACATTACGCTCAACTTTAAGAGCCTCAAAAAAACTCGAGTTCACTTGCTGCCAACTCAGTGACCGGGCTACTGGCCAAAGTTTTTGATCTATAATCTTGCGGTATTCATCTGCTAAATCAGCATTTTCTGTGATGACCTCAATTTTCGAAACGGTTTCCTTGTGTCGAAAGAAAAGTTGAGCCACCTTTATTGGCATGTAAATAAAATTACTGTCATATTCGCTCATTCCCACGCGAAAAATACCACCCACACGAAACGTTTTGGTGCGCGGCACAGGGCCCATTGCCGTGTTCGTGCTTTGAGGAGATATAAGTTTTATTTTGGATCCTACATTAAGATTAAAACGACGAGCGAAACGCGAACCGATCAGAATCCTTGACCCATTTTTAAAACTATTCAGCGATCCTTTAAGGATACTATTCGATAGAATAGGACGCTGCATAATGCTCTCATAAGAAAGACCCCGCACCAACGCGCCAGAGGAGCGACTTGGAGTGGACGCTAGTACTTGCCCTTGAACAACTGGAGTAGCTGTAAGAACCCCATCAACTGATTTGACGAGTTTTACGAGAGCATCATAATCGCTCAGTACACGGCTTGGACTTACTACCTCAACATGCCCATTTACCCCAACTATTCGGCTTAGAAGTTGCTCGCGAAAACCATTCATCACGGACATCACAATGATCAACGTGGCAACGCCAAGCATAATTCCAAGCAGTGAAAACCATGTTACAACGGAAATAAAACCCTCCTGACGCCTTGAGCGGAGGTAGCGAAAAGCCACGAGACGTTCGAATGCACTAAACATATCTACGCCTTAAGAAGGTTAAAGAAGGCATCGTGCGACATTTCTTCACTTTTACCAGTTTTACGATTCTTAACCTCAATGACATTTCGCTCTACAACTTTTGGACCAATGATCACCTGATAAGGAACACCAATTAGATCCATTGTGGCAAATTTTGCACCAGCCCGTTCTGTGCGATCATCATAGATAATATCGCTACCAAGTGAAGCAACCTTACTGAAGATGGACTCCGCAACTTTATCACAAGCTCCATCACCTTGCCGCAAATTTACTAGCCCTACATGAAAAGGCGCCACACTCTCCGGCCAGATGATTCCATTTGCGTCATGACTCGCTTCTATAATACCACCTACCAGTCTTGAGATACCAATACCGTAAGACCCCATCTCAAGAGCTTTCTCTCCACCATCAGCTAAATCAACAATGGCGCCAAGAGCCTCAGAATATTTTGTCCCGAAGAAAAAAATATGTCCGATTTCTATGCCTCTTGCGCAGACCCTCCTATTTACCGGCACCTCGCGGTGAAATTTCTCTTCGTCATGAATTTCATCTGTAGCAGCGTAGCGCTTTGTCCACCGATCAATAATTGGCTGCAAATCTCCGTCGTATTCTGCTTCGTCTTTCAGTGCATCCAAATCGATATAGTCTGAATGACAAAATACTTCACTTTCTCCAGTCTCTGCTAAGATTATAAATTCATGACTAAGATTGCCCCCGATGGGACCAGCATCAGCTTTCATTGGTATTGCTTTGAGCCCCATTCGCGCAAATGAACGTAAATAAGACACAAACATCTTGTTATAGGACAGACGGCCCGCCTCAGGCGAAATATCGAAGGAATAAGCGTCTTTCATGTAGAACTCACGCCCGCGCATAACGCCATACCGTGGGCGGACTTCATCACGAAATTTCCACTGAATATGGTAAAGAATCTTTGGAACATCACGATAACTTCGCAAATCATTGCCAAATATCTCAGTTATCAATTCCTCGTTTGTTGGTCCATATAACATTTCACGGTTGTGCCGATCTTTGACCCGAAGCATTTCCTTGCCATAGTCTTCGTATCGACCAGATTTTTTCCAAATCTCGGATGGCTGAATAGTAGGCATCAGTAGTTCCTGCGCACCGGCACGATCCTGTTCCTCACGAACTATCTGTTCGATTTTCTTAAGTACCCTAAAACCAAGGGGAAGCCAGGAATAAATGCCTGCACTAGCTTGACGGATCATTCCAGCTCGCAACATGTACCTGTGCGATAATGTTTGTGCTTCTTGGGGTGTTTCCCTCAGTACAGGCAGGAAGTACTTAGACATCCTAACGGCATGACTAGGGTTTATTCTCATTTCGCCTCCACCTCTAAGAGAATTCAACTGAAATATAATGAAAAAATAGCAGAGATAATTTTTACATCATGTATTTAGAATAAACGCATAGTTAACGACCCACCGCCCGGCATCTACTCGCCAAGTTTGCAATCGCCTTGTCATTCATTGCCTGGCCATTGAAAGTAAATGTATTTTTTGAAATATCGTATTTTACCTTTCCAACGCCGGCTGTTGTCTCGCCAAAACGAGAAGCGGCCGCCCCCTTTAAGGGGTTAAATGCTATTGGAAATTCGATAGTAGATGGGAGTCTCAACTTTTGCCCACCACCGAGTTCCGCTCCCACAACCTGTTTTCCATAAGCATCGACCCCTGACTTATAATTTACGTCATTTCTTGGCTGATGCTGCACAAGGCGGGCACAATCTTTCGCATCGAAGCTGACACTTGTGACCTTCTTTTCTGCTTGGGCTTTATCTTTTGTTTGATGGTTGCTGTTAATAGTTTTTTTTGACTCAAACGGATTTATCATGCCATCGGCAAATGCTCCGGCACTTAGACATACCAAAATTCCAAGTATACCAACATTTTGTTTTAACATATTCAGCCTTTTACTCACCTTGCCGGCCAACCCTGTTATCGTTGAATGGAAACTCCTCAGGTGAACATAAGGCTTTTTTAATAATTGATGGTTATTTGTGATTGCCGCTGCCCCTGATGGATTTATATTTTGATCGAGCCATGTTTTCTTATGTGGAAGCCTAAACGAATTCTGATAACGATACCGTTGGAAATGCATATCATCAAGAGTTGAATACATTAGTTTGTGCACACGGAACCAAAAAACCACTCTCTTAAAGCTTCCTCGCTTCACTGCACTTTGATGTTTCTGTTAAAAAATCTGATCTGTTAGCGTTAAAAACTAATGACAAGCTTCAAAAAGGTTCTTACTTAATATCTGAAATAATGATATAAAAGTGTGCAATTAATGATATAAAAGTGTGCAATTAAGAAGGGCTACGGTCAGGGAGGACTAAAAAGCGTAGATCGATACTTGAATCGTAACTTCGCAGTCAACAGAGAGCAAATTTATTGGGACGGGAGCCTTAGAGCCCCGTCTTTTTTTTTATTAGCTAAAGGGTCCGAAAAGATATCAGGTCAGACTGGATTATCCACCAAGCAACGCCAAAGAGACCGGTTGAAATGCAGGTGGTGGCCAACATCTTTAATCCAATACGGGGCTTCGCAGGAGCACTTTCAGCATGCCCTTCCTCAGGCTTAGTCTCAGGATGATTGCCAAATGGCAGTATCGAAAAGAACACCATCCACCATATTAGGATGTAAACTATAATACCAGAAACCCATCCCATTATTTGATATTCCTCCAATGATACAATGATTTAGTTAGATAAAATATGCACCTTAATAATCGGCTTTTTACCAATTGCTTTTCTAAATACAGCCCGCACTTCACGTTTAACAGCTTCTATTATAGCTCCTTCATTTGACATAACTTTTTTACTTAATGATGAAATTACATCGCCTGCGCGTTTCTCTGCATCAATCAGAATTTCTTCATCGACAATTTCATCTATCAAGCCAGCACTTGACACGTAAGGTTGGAGTGCCAGCTCCCGGTTTTCGTCAAAAACTATGCTCACAAAAACTATTCCAGAACTCTGTAATCTTCGTCTTTCACGCATCGGCACAGCATCAAGTGAGACTAAACGAGTGCCGTCAACGCCGACGCGCCCCGTCTCTACATGATCGATTATATGCGCACCAGTAGGGTCGAGTTTTACAATAGTGCCATTTACTGCAATCACGGTATGAGGCACCTGACACATTTTCGCCAACTTACTATGACCAACTAAATGACGCATCTCACCGTGTATAGGCACCGCTATTTGGGGGCGAATATACTCATACATTGTCACTAAGTCTTCTCGCGTTGGATGTCCTGATACATGGATTTTCCATTCTCCATCTGTAAAAACATCAACCCCTTTAGCTATAAATTGGTTCTGTAATCGCGCAACAGCCACCTCATTTCCTGGTATAACCTTGCTCGAAAAGATAACGCTATCACCCGGATCAAGATCTACCTCACGGTTATCACCGCGCGCTAATCTAGCCAACGCAGCACGCGGCTCACCCTGAGATCCGGTGCAAATAAATAACACCTTATCCCGGGGTAAATATCCGGAGTTTTCCGCTGGTATGAATGCAGCCAAATGTTCGAAAAGCCCATTTTCGCGAGCAACCTGATTTATTCGATGCAATGACCTACCAAGCAATACAACGTGCCGCCCGCAATCTTCCGCTACCTCAGCTATTGTTTGAAACCGTGCAACATTTGACGCAAAACATCCAACTACGACACGATTTTTGCACCCACCTATTAAACGCTGCAAGTGCTTTTTAAGGCTTCCCTCGGAGCCAGAAACTCCTTTAACGAGGGCGTTAGTCGAATCACACATCATCGCTAGCACGCCCTCGTCTCCGATTTTACGAAGTTCCGCCACATCACTAGCTCCACCAATGACTGGATCTTTGTCAAACTTCCAGTCGCCAGTGTGCACAACAGTGCCAGCCTTAGTTCGAATTACGAGACCATTTGGCTCCGGGATCGAATGTGTAAGGGTGATTAATTTGATATCAAACGGCCCGATGCTGAGACTGCTCCCGCACTTAATTTCCTTGAGTGGCACCACACTGTCCAAATTGTTTTCATTCAATTTCCGTCTCAGCAAACTAGCTGGAAAACCAGTTGCATAAACCGGGCAACCAAGCTGAGGCCAAAGATGCTGTATGGCTCCTAAATGGTCTTCATGACCATGCGTAACAACCAATCCCGCTAGTGTTGACGATCGTTCTCTAATAAAACTGGGGTCTGGCATAACACCATCTATCCCGGGGATGTAATCTTCTCCAAAGCAAACGCCCAAATCGACCATTAACCATGCGCCATCATGCCCATAAAGGTATAAATTCATTCCAATTTCGCCAACACCGCCTAGTGCTAGAAAAATAAGTTCTTGTGGTCCCGGCTGGCCGGTGTTTTTGTATGAATTCATTTGATATTTCGGCGATATATTTCAGCAAGGCCTCGCGTTGTCATACCACTGTCAACAGCAGTAATCGCATTAGTTGCATCGAAGAATAAGGATGCTAGTCCACCCGTCGCAACCGCTTTTAAGGAAGTACCATACTCCTTAGCTATACGGTCAATTAAGCCTTCTAGCAATCCGACATAGCCCCAATATATTCCTGATTGCATAGCAGGAACTGTTGCCTTCCCAATAACAGAGCTTGGACGGCTGACAGACACTCGAGGAAGGCGAGCAGCAGCCTGATGTAACGCCTCTACAGAGAGATTAATACCAGGCGCGATGACCCCTCCAAGGTAACTGCCCTCGTCGTCGATTACGTCAAAGGTTGTAGCTGTGCCAAAGTCGACAATGATTAGGGGGCCTCCAAAACGGACATGCGCAGCGACTGCATTTGCTAGACGGTCATCGCCAACGTGATCAGGGCGTTCAATTTTAACCGATAACCCAAGATTAATGCCTGGGTCATCGACCAGCATAGGTCTGCCCCCAAAATGCTGACAGCAGAGTTCAACTAAATTTATTTTTGTTTCTGGCACCACGCTTCCCACTATAGCGCCATCTATTTCATCTATACTCAACCCCTCCAACTCGAAAAGTTGTGACAACCATACAGCGTACTCATCAGCAGTACGTTTCGGATAATTTCCGCACCGCCAGGCTGCACGTTGTTTTTCGGCATCGTACACTGCGAACACAACATTGGTGTTGCCAGAATCAACTGTCAGAAGCATACCACGGTCCTAACTAATAAAAATGTCACCTGCAGATATTTTATCCACTTTTCCATCTGCACCTCGTAATAAAAGCGCTCCTTTCTCATCAAGATTCTCGAATACACCTTCTAATTTGCGTTCACCCGTACGAACCAAGATTTTTTCACCCAAACCAACTGCATGATCAAGCCATTCAGCCAAGATTGGGTCGAGGCCGGATTGTGCCCATTTATTTTCAAGTTCTAAGAATTGTTCAATCAAATCAGACAAAAGCACATCACCCGACACCCCACAATCCAAATCACGCATGCAGGTAGCACGATATTTTAAGTTATCAGGGGCTAACGCAACATTAACTCCTATACCGACTATCACGCTTGGATGTTTAGAGGCAACAGCGTTAGCTACTTCAAGAAGTATTCCAGATATTTTGGCACCCTCCACTAGTATATCATTAGGCCACTTAATTTTCACCGCGAGGGATGGAATCAATTTTTTAATACATCGTTGAACAGCGACAGCTGCAACAAAGCTTAATTCGCTGAGACGTGCAGGAGGTAGGCTGGGACAAACAACAATACTACATGCTAAATTTCCACGAAGGGACTGCCATTGTCTGCCATTACGTCCCCTCGCATCGGTTTGGTGATCGCTGCTAATAACCAGTCTTTCCGAAAAGCCTGCCTCAACCAGAGCTTTGGCTTGCTCATTAGTTGAGCCAAGTTCCCCGTATCTTAGAATACGAATCCCACCATTGCAGTCGGCCATCACCAATCCCATACTATTTTTCAAAAAGGACGGACGCCGCAGTAGACGCACTATCAACGAGCAATGAAGGGCTGAGGAAGAATAATAAAATCGTCAATGCGCAGAGCGAAATAATCACACTGATCCGCTTTCCAGTGACACTATCTAGTTCGTCCGATAAATTATCGAAGTACATAACCTTAACTATACGAAGATAATAGAACGAGCCAACTACACTAGACAGAACGCCGATGACAGCGAGCGAATACAATTCAGCTTCTATCGCAGCAAGAAAAATATACAGTTTACCGAAAAATCCGGCGAGCGGTGGTATCCCAGCCATTGAAAACATAAACAATAGTAGAGCTGCAGCTATCGCTGGATGCGATTTGCCTAATCCAGCTAGATCGTTGATTTGCTCAACGCTGTTACCTTTCCTCTTCATGCATAAGATACAGGCGAAAGTCCCTATAACCATCACGATATAAATAGCTAAGTAGATTAATATTGCGGTCGTGCCTTGTTTCGTACCTGCCCCCAGACCAATCAATGCGTAACCCGCATGGCCAATTGAACTATAGGCCATAAGGCGCTTTATATTCGTTTGACTTATTGCAGCAAGCGCCGCGAGTACCATGGAAAGGATTGAGAGCACTATAATGATCTGTTGCCATTGATCCGCCATGCCCTGGAACGGTCCCATAGTTATCCGGACAAAAAGGGCCATAGAAGCCACTTTCGGCGCAGCTGCAAAGAAAGCTGTCACAGGTGTTGGCGCCCCTTCGTAAACGTCTGGCGTCCACATGTGGAAAGGGACAGCCGCCACTTTAAAGGCTAAGCCGACAATTAAAAAAACCAGCCCAGTCAATAAACCTAAAGAGATATTACTTGCGCCAGCTACCGCAGTCTCGAGGCCTGTGAAACTTGTTGTCCCTGCATATCCATAAATCAAGGAACAGCCGTACAAAAGCATTCCTGAGGATAACGCACCCAAGACGAAATACTTAAGTCCAGCTTCGCTAGAGCGCAATGAGTCTCGATTAAGAGCTGCAACAACATAAAGAGCTAAACTTTGTAACTCTAAACCTACATAGAGCGACATTAGGTCATTGGCCGAAACCATTAGCATCATGCCAATAGTCGCAAAGATTATAAGAATAGGATACTCAAAATGTGCTATTTTAATTTTCCGCACAGCACGATCGCCGATTAAAATAACCAAAGCCGCCGCCAGCAGCAGAATAATTTTTATATATTGTGCAAAACCGTCATTTATAAATAAGTCATTAAAAGCGAGTGTCGTCCCTGTTTTGGCAAATAGTACAAGTCCGATCGCCCCAAAAAGACTAAGCACGGCTGCATTAGAGATTAAAGTGTATGCCTTGCCAGCAGACGTGTAGACACCAGCTACCATCATTCCCATTGCGGTTAAGACCAAAAAAAGCTCTGGCAAAGAAATAAGCAGGTCAACAAAACTATTCATACAATTAAGCCTTTAGCGAAACGCCATGTTATTATTTGGGATTGCTGCCTCATAACTTGCCAGAGCATAATCGTAATCGGCTAATAACTTGGTGATAGAAATTTCCATGGGCTCCAGAAAAGATGTGGGATAAATGCCCATCCAAAGAACGACCAACACCAACGGCGTAAAGACCAAAAGTTCTCTTTTATTGAGATCAGCAATGCTCAATAGTTCGTCTTTTTTAAGTAACCCAAAGATGATGCGTCGGTAGAGGTAAAGCATGTATGCTGCACCTAAAATAAGACCCGTCGCAATTAAAGCTGCGATCCAAGTGTTTGACTTGAAAGCACCCAGTAATACAAGCAATTCGCCAACAAAACCGCTCGTGCCTGGCAACCCTATCGACGCAAGCATAAAGATCATAAACACGGCTGCATACTTAGGCATCCGATGGACCAACCCACCATAATCCGCAATAACACGACTATGGCGCCTGTCATAGACAACCCCTACACATAAAAATAATGCAGCTGAAACAATGCCGTGACTAAGCATTTGAATGATTGCGCCCGTCACACCCTGTTGGTTGGCAACAAAGATCCCAACGGTAACAAATCCCATGTGAGCTACTGAAGAATAAGCGATTAGCTTTT
Source organism: uncultured Rhodospirillaceae bacterium (assembly GCA_913043025.1). Classification (GTDB taxonomy): domain Bacteria; phylum Pseudomonadota; class Alphaproteobacteria; order UBA8366; family UBA8366; genus UBA8366. Next base: position 6,942 of record CAJWLM010000020.1, on the reverse strand, counting down.
TCATGTCTTCTTGCGCTAATGCGACAAGCGAGGTGTATATGACAGCTATAATGCTCAGTAAAAAAACAACCGGCGCGAAAATATCTGAAGCAAGTGGAAACATAGGCAATGAAAATCGCAAAAACCCATAGCCACCCATTTTTAGGAGCACACCAGCAAGGATCACTGACCCGGCGGTAGGAGCTTCAACATGAGCATCAGGAAGCCACGTATGAACCGGCCACATTGGAATTTTAACAGCAAAAGAAGCGAAGAAGGCAAGCCAAAGCCAAATCTGAAGACCACGATCAAATTCATATGTCATAAGCTCCGGAATACTCGTGGTGCCTGCAGTTATATAGATAGCTAGCATGGCTAATAACATCAGGACGGAACCGAGCAATGTATATAAAAAGAGCTTGAATGAGGCATAAACGCGACGTGGGCCACCCCACACACCAATGATGATGAACATTGGGATAAGAACCGCCTCAAAGAAAATATAAAACAATACCATGTCAAGGGCACAAAAAACCCCAATCATGAAGGTCTCTAATGCTAAAAAGGCTATCATGTATTCCCGAACATGATTTCGGATTGTTGCCCAGCTTGCCAAAACACAAATGGGGGTCAGGAAGGTCGAAAGCAGCACAAAAAATAACGATATCCCATCAATCCCAACATAATAATGGATGCCCAGCGACGATATCCATTCTACTTTTTCGATAAACTGAAAGCCCGCTTTTGTAGCATCAAAATCTAACCAAAGAAAAAGGGAGACAACAAATGTTGCTAAGGATGCCCACAAAGCAATCCAACGTGCACTATTAGCTGCGGCCTCCTGGTCTTCACGCAACGCGTAGGTCAACAAAATAAATAAAACACCCGCCAAAGGCGTGAATATAGTTAGACTGAGCAGATATAAATTCGACATGAAGCCTACCGCAAAAATTCTGAAAAGACGTACCAGCTTACAAGGCCGACAAGACCAATCAACATAGCAAATGCATAGTGGTAGACATACCCAGTTTGTAAAATACTAACCAATCTTGAGAAGCGTAAAGTAACCATCGCAAGACCATCAGGACCAAGCCTATCTATCACGGCACCGTCACCAGATTTCCAGAGATAACGGCCTATGACAAATGCGGGCTTTACAAAGATTCTGTCGTACAGTTCATCAAAATACCATTTATTGTAGGATATTTCATAAAGTGGTTTGAACCGTGCTGCACAATTTGACGGGAGCTTATTATTCTGAATATAGAAGATGTAAGCAATTGAAATTCCCATGAGACCTGCAGCAAGCGGAGACACTTTTACCCACAGAGGTACCTTGTGAGCATTTTCTAATGCCGTGTGAGTGGGAAGCATAAATAACGCATCCCCCCAAAATGACCTCATTTGATCGCCCCCGCCAGCAAAAACTGTGTGCCCCAAGTAGCCAGCTACGACGGCACCAGCGGCAAGAACGAGCAGCGGTACCCACATAATAGCCGGAGATTCATGAACATGGGCAAGCGTGCGTTCGTCGCAACGAGCCTGTCCGTGAAAAGTGAGGAATAATAGTCTCCAAGAATAAAATGCGGTCATTAGAGCCGCAATTAAGCCAAGCCAAAATGAGTAATATCCGAAAATGCTATCTGCAGCCCATGCCGACTCCAGAATTATATCCTTTGAATGGAAACCAGCAAATCCACCCAACCCGGGAATGCCTATTCCAGCCAACGCTAGGGAGCCGATCCACATATAAATATACGTGATGGGTACCAACTTGCGAATTCCGCCCATCTTACGCATATCTTGCTCATCAGACATGGCGTGTATGACACAACCAGACCCGAGAAATAGCAACGCCTTAAAAAAAGCATGTGTGAACAAGTGGAACATGGCCGCACCATAGGCAGATAGACCGGCAGCGAAGAACATGTATCCCAATTGAGAGCAGGTTGAATACGCAATCACCCGTTTGATATCATTTTGCGTGAGCCCAACGGTTGCTGCAAAAAAAGCAGTTGACGCACCTACGACAGCAACAACGGCAAGGGCTGTTTCAGAGTACTCAAATAATGGAGATAAACGACATACCATGAACACGCCGGCAGTTACCATTGTAGCTGCATGTATAAGGGCAGACACGGGTGTCGGGCCTTCCATTGCATCTGGCAACCAAGTATGGAGTCCAAGTTGGGCTGATTTTCCCATTGCGCCGATAAACAAGAGGAGACAAAGGACTGTGATCGCGTGGAATTCTATTCCTAGGAATATTATTTTCGCTTCCGCCTTGCTAGAAGCAGCAAGAAAAATGTCATCAAGTTGGATAGTTCCAAACAGAACAAACACACCAAATATACCGAGCGCATAGCCAAAATCGCCCACTCTGTTGACAACAAATGCTTTAATCGCAGCGGCATTGGCGCTCGGTTTATCAAACCAAAAACCAATCAATAAATAGGAGCATAGCCCGACACCCTCCCAACCAAAAAACATTTGAATTAAATTATCGGAGGTGACCAACATCAACATAAAAAAAGTAAAAAAACTAAGATAGGCAAAGAAACGGGGTATGGATTTATCGTGGTGCATATACCCTATGGAATACCAGTGAACGACACTGGAAACAGTGGTCACTACAACGAGCATCACCACTGTTAACTGGTCAATAAGAAGTGCCCAATTAAAAATAAATTTATCAACCGACACCCAATTTAATAGATGTACGGTGCGGGGCCCCGTTCCCCATATCACGTCGTAAAATAACACCCATGATAAAACTGCTGATATTGTAAGTAACGATGACGTGACCAGAACTGCCCCTCGATCACGCAAAACGAAACCGAACAAACCAGCTAAGATTGCCCCTAGTAGCGGAAGAAAAACGGCTAAAGTTTCCATTAACCATCAGCCTTTCATCATATTGATATCTTCAACCGCAATCGAACCACGATTCCGATAATAAACCACCAAGATAGCAAGCCCGATTGCCGCCTCTGCAGCAGCTACAGTTAAAACAAACAGAGCAAAAACTTGACCGACCAAGTTTTGGAGATGCGTGGAAAAAGCAACAAAATTGATATTAACAGCGAGCAACATAAGCTCTATGGACATCAAAATAATAATTACGTTTTTACGATTAATGAAAATACCGAAAAGGCCAAGGGCAAAAAGCACAGCTCCAAGCCCTAGATAGTGCCCAAGTGTAATTTCCATAACTAAACCCCGCTACCCGTTTTAACGTCAATAATTTCAACAGAGTCCTCGGGTTTCCGATCTAGCTGATCCGTTATGCGTTGCCTTTTTACGCCTTCACGCTGCCTCAGAGTGAGTACAATAGCTCCGAGCATCGCAATCAATAAAATTAGACCAGAGGCCTGAAAAAGGTAAACGTATTCAGTATATATTAGACGACCGAGTGCCAAAGTATTGGACACACCATCAATGGCCTGAGAGTTGATTGCAGCGGTTTTTAGACCGGCAGGAGAAACAACCCAGCCACTGACCACCATTAATAACTCTACAATAAGGACGAGACCTATTAATCCACCGATTGGAAGGTATTGCAAAAATCCTTGCCTGAGTTTCACAAAATTTATGTCGAGCATCATAACAACAAAAAGGAATAAAACAGCGACTGCGCCTACATAAACTATCACCAACGTCATCGCTAGGAATTCTGCACCCATTAAAACAAAGAGACCAGCAGAATTAAAAAAAGCTAGAATTAAGAAAAGAACCGAATGCACAGGATTACGCGATCCAATCACCATGGCCGCCGAAGCGATAGTAACGCCAGCGAAAACATAAAAAGCTATTGCTTGCACCATCATGAAAGCTGATATCCTTTAGTTGAGTGCCGAAACTTCTTTATCTATATGGCGCGTCAAGGTCTATATTATTGGCTAATTCACTTTCCCAACGTTCACCATTCCTTAATAATTTCCCTTTGTTGTAAAACAGCTCCTCGCGCGTCTCCTTGGAAAATTCATAATTTGGCCCTTCCACTATTGCATCAACTGGACAAGCCTCTTGGCAGAAACCACAATAAATACATTTAGTCATGTCTATATCATAGCGTGTGGTGCGGCGTGAACCATCCGCCCTGGGCTCTGCCTCAATCGTTATGGCCTGTGCAGGACATACGGCTTCACAAAGCTTGCACGCGATGCATCTCTCCTCACCGTTGGGATATCTCCTGAGAGCGTGTTCTCCTCGAAACCTCGGACTAAGTGGGCCTTTTTCGTAGGGATAATTTATGGTGTGCTTAGGTTTAAACATAGATTTGAACGTAAGCCACATGCCAGCGACAAGTTCCACTAACAGAAAACCACGTGCGGCACGATCAAATATTGACATTTTACTACTTCCCCCCACCAGCAACTGGCAATAAATCAAAAACAAGGAGAAAGCCAGCGGTTAGTACGACAAAGACTAATGAGAGAGGAAGAAAAACTTTCCAGCCGAGGCGCATTAGCTGATCATAACGATAACGTGGAAAAGTGGCGCGCACCCACAAAAAAAGAAAGAGCACGGCCATGATTTTTAACACGAACCAAATAGGGCCAGGAATAATAGTAAAAGGATGCATGTCAAAAGGAGGCAACCACCCTCCCAAGAATAACACCACAGTCATACCGCTCATTAGTATCATGTTGGCGTATTCTCCGAGAAAGAACATAGCAAACGTCATCGATGAATATTCCACATTGTACCCAGAAACTAATTCGGCTTCAGCCTCGGGTAAATCAAACGGTGCGCGATTTGTTTCGGCCAGGGCTGAAATAAAAAAAACAATAAACATGGGTAGCAGAGGCAAAAAATGCCAATGTAAAATTCCACCATTCTGAGCCATTACAATGTCACTTAGATTAAGTGAGCCAACAGCAAGCAATACCGTTATTATCACGAATCCAATTGAAACTTCGTAAGAAACCATCTGCGCGGCGGAGCGCAGCGCACCTAGAAAAGCGTATTTTGAATTAGACGCCCATCCGGCCATAATGATGCCGTAGACACCGAGAGAGGAAATCGCAAAAAGGTAGAGCACGCCAACATTGATATCGGCAAGCACCAGCCCCTCGCCAAATGGGATAACCGCCCAAGCTATAAGGGCTAAAATGAACGTAATCATGGGCGCCAGTACAAACACAATTCGATTGGCGCTGGCAGGTATAACAGTTTCCTTTAAAAACAGCTTGAGGCCGTCTGCGATAGGCTGGAGTAAACCGAAAGGGCCCACAACGTTTGGTCCACGCCGCAATTGGATCCACCCAATAACCTTCCTTTCGGCGAAAGTAAGGTACGCCACGCCAAGAAGAAGAGGTACCGTAATCGCCAGAATACCGCCAATGATCCATGCGACCGGCGCCACATATAATTGGAAAAATTCAGCCATTTGTTCCCGTAGCCTTCAAAGCATTTATGCCTAACTCCTCAGTGCACTGCGCCATCGTTTCTGAGGCCCTTGTGATAGAATTAGTCATATAAAAGTTTGACACAATATTTGTTAAAGGTGCTGGATCCACCTTACCTTCTTTGGGTTTAAAACCATCCCATTTAGCTGCCGTCAAAGTATTGAGGGCTAACATTGAGGGGTAGGACTTTCGAAGGTTTTCTCTAAGTTCATCTAGAGTATCGAATGGCAACGGATGATTCAAAACCCCAGACAACGCACGGATTACTGCCCAATCCTCCCGCGCTTCACCAGGTGGAAATGTTGCACGTGCCGCTATCTGTACACGACCCTCCGTGTTCACATATGTAGCGGGTTTTTCAGTATAGGCAGCGCCCGGCAATATCACGTCCGCTCTATGGGCGCCGGCATCTCCATGATGGCCTTGGTAAACAATGAAGGCATCGCCAAACGCATCCATATCTACCTCGTCGGCACCCAATAGATAAACAAGCCCAATTTCGCCTGCCTGCGCCTTGGTTTGGATATCACCGATATCACTACCACCCTTAGCAGGCACAAATTCTATGTCTAGTCCACCGACACGTGCCGCAGCTGTGTGAAGTACGTTGAAACCGTTCCAATCATCAGTGACCATATCATGCACATCAGAAACTTGTTTTGCCATAGCGAGGATGGCTTCCCCATCAGCCCGAGTCAATGCGCCCATGCCTATTATCAACATCGGCTTTTCTGATTCGGAAAGCACTTTCGCAAAGGGGTGCCTACCTTCAGAGAGAGCACGAAGTGAGTCCAGATTAGCGCCCAGATGCTCGTAGTCATAAGTCAAATCGGCAGGTTCCCCTACTAATGCAATCGGCAATCTCCTAGAAAACCAATTACGACGAATACGAGCATTGAGCACTGATGCCTCAACACGAGGGTTTGTTCCAATCAGCAGCAAAGAGTCAGCTTCATCAAGTCCGGCAATACCAGAATTAAAAATGTATCCCGCGCGATCTTTCGCTGACAGCTTTGCACCATCTTGACGGCAATCAAGATTAGGGCAACCAAGCGAACGCATTAACTCCTTAAGTGCGAACATACTCTCAATGCATGCCAAATCGCCAGCAAGCGCGGCAATACTCTTCCCCTCTAAGGATTTTATTTTTTCTGCAACCGATGAAAATGCTGTCCCCCAATCGACTGGGTCTAACTTCCCATGCTCACCGCGAACATATGGACGATCCAGCCGTTGGCGAGAAAGCCCATCACATGCAAATCGTGTTTTATCTGATATCCATTCCTCATTAATTTCCTCGTGCAACCGAGGAAGAACACGCAGAACCTCATTTCCACGGGCATCCACGCGGATGTTGGATCCCTGTGCATCCATGACGTCTATACTTTCAGTTTTGGTGAGCTCCCACGGCCGCGCAGTGAATGCATAAGGCTTAGAAGTCAATGCTCCTACTGGGCAAAGATCAATAACGTTTCCCGAAAGCTCGGAATGTATCGCCTCCTCTAACGTCGAAATCTCAGCGTGTTCACCTCGGTTTAACAACCCAATAGAA
>CAJWLM010000019.1 GCA_913043025.1 uncultured Rhodospirillaceae bacterium | reverse complement strand
AACGCTCCTCAAAATCCCCGCTGCGCTCAACCAAACCATGTCCCTCTTCTGGTATAATCACCCTTGGTTTGCTATCAAAATCGCGGAGGAATTTGATTGATGCATTTAATGTGGCTCCCAGATTTACATTTGGCGATACAGTTTCCATTACCCTAATCCTTTTCTACGGGGTGGTAATAACCCACACACCACACCGGGCGTTGGTAGCAGTAGGAAAGATATGACCAATCAGCTTGTAACCCTTTTATTCACGCCGAAATATTTCCGTAACCGACGAGTCAAATTCCAGACAATAGTCAGTAATCCGGCTACAACCAGCACTGCAGATACCGGCTCTTGGAAAAAGCCTAAGTAATTAAAGTCAAGCATGGTGAGAGCCTGAGCAAGACTATTCTCGCCAATCTTCCCGAGAATCACGCCCATGACGATAGCAGCAACCGAATAGTCACTTTTGCGAAGAAAATAACCCGCAATTCCAGCCAAGAACATAGACAGAATGTCAAAAATATTGGACCGCAGTGCGTATGCACCGATAGTAGAAAAAACTAGAATGCCAGGAGCAAGCAACGTAAATGGCACTCGCAACAGATGCACGATTGTTTTAGATTCTACCATTCCTAGCAGCAAAATAGCGAGGCTAGCCCAGAACATAGACGAGAAGAGAATCCAAACCAGATCAGGTGCCTCTACCATAATCAATGGCCCCACATCCATGTCATGAACGTTGAAAACACCGATCATCATTGCCGTCAATGCTCCTCCAGGAAGGCCAAGTGCCAGAAGAGGAATCATCGCGGCACCAGTGGCCGCATTGTTAGCAGTTTCCGGCGCTACTACTCCTTCCGGTTCACCATTGCCAAATCTTTCCGGTGTTTTCGACCAGCGCACTGCTTCGTTGTAGGAAAGAAAAGCTGCCAAGGTAGCGCCAACACCGGGGAGAATGCCGCTGAACCAGCCTATTACTGTTGAGCGTACAACCGCCCACCGCAGTGCCCAAAATTCGCTTACAGTTGGGAAATTAACAGATATTTTCGGTTTTCTATGTGTCCCGGTCGCCATTCGTTGACTTTGTATAAAAACTTCGCTTACCGCAAACAAACCCAGAATTAGCGGAATGAAGCCAACTCCACCGGACAAGTAAAGTACTCCAAAGGTATACCGGGGTGTTGCATCAACAGGATCATTGCCGATACACCCAATTAATAGCCCTAGGCCCAGTGACAACCAACCCTTTGCAAGCGATCGCGAGCCTACCCCAGCTACCACCGTTAAACCAAAGAATATCAACGCGGTTATTTCGATTGGCCCAAAAGTCGACACAGCAAAATCCGCCAGTGGCTCAGTAGCAAACATCATCAGAATGGCAGATAATGTGCCTCCAATGGCCGAACAAGTCACTGCGTAGCCGATTGCTTTACTAGCCTCACCTTTTTTTGTCATAGGGTAGCCATCAAATGCAGTTGGTGCATTTTCGACAGAGCCTGGAATATTAAAAAGGATTGCGGTTATAGCACCCCCGTAGATTCCAGATACGTAGATCACTCCGTAGAGCATGATTGCATGTTCTGCTGGAAACCATGCGGTGAAAGGCAGTAATACTGCAGCTAGCGTCAAAACATTTAGCCCCGGGATTGCACCAAAAACAAGACCCCCAAGCAAACCTCCCACAAATATTGACACGCCAATCGGGCTCGTGAACAAAAGCTCCGTGCCATGTAGAAATTCCTGCATTTGATTACCTTCGGTCGATTATTGAACGAGCCCTATAATTTCACCATTCAGGGAATGGAACCATCCTGCTCCCATTGGTAGAGGCGTGAAAACCCACTTATAGAAAATCAATACCAACGATACATAAAAACAGGAGGTGAATCCCAAAAGGGTTCTCCAACTCCGTACGCCCATAAGCCACGTGCAAATAAATATAAATATTGGCGTTGCAATTAGGAATCCGATTTTATGCATACCAAAAACCCACAGCAACGGCAGGATAAACATAGCAACCGTTCGCGGTTTAAGCTTTTCTATATCTTCCTCAATCTCATCGAAAAACTGGTCCGCCTGACCCTCAATCCGTCTTCCTTTAAGAAACTGCGCAGCAATCAAAACCCCAGCTGCTACTGTCATAAATGCAATAATTACATGTGGCCAATGGGCAGCGCCAAATTTGAATCCCGGCAACGGCTCATTGAAGTCAAATGAAAAATATAGCGCGACACCAACAAAGAAGAGCCATCCTGCGGCCTCTATCAAAGTCCTGCGCCGACTCATTTCCTGCATTCCCTTGAACTGATCATAGCGGGTTGCTCGTCAAAGCTCTCAAATTCTATTTGACGAAATAGTCCCGCCCAAGTGAAATAAATGGGCGGGACTGTGATTTCGAAACGACCCTTAGAGGCCCTTGCGGACTTTCCGCCCCATGCCTTTAAATATTTTCGCATAGGTTTTTATCGCATCATTGACAGATTTTTCTGTATCTGCGGCATTCTGATATGAATTTACAATAGTTAGGCTTTTACGCTTTAAGAAGCTTTGGTGTTTTTCGCTTTTATAAGCTTCAGAAAAGACTGCTTCGAGATATTTCTTAATTGGAGCTGGCGTTTCCGCCTTTACCCAAAGGCCTCTAACACGTAACAAAGGTTGCCAATCGATATTGTAATCTTGGCCTATCGCCTTAGTGTTCGGAAAGACACCAAAGCGTTTTGGCCAAACTGCAAGTACGGGTGCTAGCTTACCTGCCTTAACATGCTTGATAACATCACCCGGCTGTTCCATGAGCACATCGAGCTTGCCACCGATCACCGAGCCGTAACGCTGCGCCGGTTTATCGAATAAAACTTGTTTCACTTTAATACCAAAAAATTCTTCGACTTTCGCCATAGTCACTAGTTCCATCTCGGCATTTATGTTCGAAACGGCTAGTTTATTTTTCTTACCATAGGCTACTACCTTTTCCCAACTAGGCTTACCACCATCGAGAAAACGGCTGTCATCCGGCTTTATAAATAATCCTGTAGGCGCAATGTTACTGGTAATGATTGGACTCAGGTTCTTTGTTGGGTGGATGTTATGTGCGCCGCCAACGTATTTTGTGACCAACGTGTCTGTATGTTGAAGAATTGTATAACCGTCAGCTGGCGCTTGTTGGAAATCAGGCAGACAGTTGACGCCCCCGCCACCCTTTTTATTCACCTTATTTATTTTAATCCCCATGATTTTACTGGCTGGCCCCTGAAGCGCCGCTACCGCTTGATCTGAGCCCCCGCCTTTACCGTAACAGACGATGATCGTGATAGGACGCTTCGGAAAATCACCGGGTTTTTTGTGTCCGGCAGCGATAACAGAAGTTGTGGCGCTAATGCCAATTAACATGGCAAGGCCGCTTCCAAGAACAATTTTTGATATCAACTTCATTTTAAAAACCTCCCTCGTATTTATGTGTATTTTTATTTTTTCTACCCTGTTTTAATAATCAAAAATCAAATTGCAGATTTCTTACAATCCTAAGAAATATGACTGATTTTTATTGAACTTTGCATAGTTGTAATCTGAATCTGGTTGAGAATCAATGTAGGCCGGGATCGATGATAACCTTTCCAAGATCTGAAAAATAAGCGCCGCAAATAACAATATTTTTGTGTTAAAATTCCAATATACCATTTTATTTTTGTAAAATTTATGCTAGTACCCTCTTGATTAAGTGAGGCTTGGTTTGCAAAAGCCTTCTCAAAAATGCTAGGGGGCAATTCTTATGGCTTTATTAACGATCGGCGATATCGCACCGGATTTTGAAGTCGAAACTACTGAGGGTTTTATCCATTTCCACGAATGGATTGGGGATGGCTATGCAGTCATATTTTCTCACCCGAAAGATTTTACACCAGTATGTACAACAGAGCTTGGATATATGGCTGGTCTCAAACCGGAGTTTGATAAGCGTAATTGTAAAATCATTGGTTTGAGTGTCGATCCAATTGACGATCACATCATGTGGTCAAAAGATATTAAAGTCGCAACTGGGCATGCTCCAAACTATCCCCTGATTGGGGACAAAGAGCTCATGGTGGCTAAGGCGTTTGGCATGCTCCCAAAAGACTCAGGAGTAACGTCAGAGGGACGAACTCCCATCGACAACCAGACCGTACGCACAGTATTCGTGATAGGACCGGATAAGATAATTAAACTTGCCTTGACTTATCCTATGAGTACTGGTCGAAATTTTGATGAAATCCTTCGCGCCCTTGACTCTATACAGCTCACTGCGAAGCACCAGGTTGCAACACCTGTTAACTGGAGCCAAGGTGAAGATGTTATCATAGTGCCGGCGATATCCGACACTGAGGCAAGGAAAAAATACCCCGGTGGCTGGGGAGGACCTCTATCCTACATACGTACAGTCCCAGCACCAAAGGACTAATTTAGACCTTCAATCCACAAGCAAAATCTGGGTTTATTTTCTTATAAAAATCTGCTCGTAAAGCTGAATTATATTAATTTGACCATAGCGAATAGAAGTACCCTCAACGCAGTGATAATTACTATATCAAGTGTTCGCCCCCCAAATGGCGCGGTATAGAAGCGTCCGCCAAGCACTGCTCTTAAACATCACCATTTGACTTGCGGCTCGCAAAAAATGTTGCTGCTTGTTACAACGTTACGAATAGCCATATTCTGATGGCGAAATGCCCAGACAGCCATCAGGAAGATAATTTTTCACTTGAGTGATGAGTTTTCCAAAAAAAAGACTATAAGCAAAAGAATAACCTCCAGTTTTGAAAGGCCTTCCTTACAGTAAAGTCGCGCGGGGCTTAGGGCGCGGTGCGCGCAACCAATCCACTGCACTGGCCAACCATAACCTTGACCCCCTTGTCGGTCTCAACCCAAACTTCACACTCAATACGGAGTTTGTCTTCAGTTTCGACTGTTTTACTTTTTACATAACCCTTCGCAGTGATAAGGTCATCAATACCAGCAGGGCGTCGGGTAACAACGGAGCCTTTTCCACCGACAACCCAGCCTTCATCAAAACAAATCATCATCATTCTCGGAATAACACCAAAAATCCTTGAGCCAATAGCTATTGGCTCACTTAATCCTTCGCGAGCAGCTGCCTCAGCATTAGTGTGTATGGTGTCTAATTGACCGTCGTTAGTTTTGACTTGGTTAAGACCTACGTCAAGCTTTCGTGAAACTTGCGGTAATGCATAACCAATCGGCGTGTCTTCCGTAATAATCGCCATCAGATTTCCCTATATCCGTTCCGGCTTTGGGCCGCCATCTACACCAACGCCTTCACGCGGGGCGTTGCGCTCAATAATATCCATGCACTGAACCCGTGACGCGGAAAATACCAACTCGCCGTCTTCATTATGGGCGAAAGTCTCCCAGCGCATAAATTCTCGATTGCGCTTGACATATTTGTCGGAAATTTTACCCGAGATAGTGAGAGTCTGGCCCGCCTTGATAGGTTTCAAATATTCAAAATCATGCTTGTAGCTGACACCACGAATATTATAGGTACGGCCTAATAGCCAGCGTGGCGGACGAGACTGTATTTGCGGCGGAGCTACTGCTGCGCCCCATGGCGAGTCACTGACAAACCACTCATGCCAATGCTCATCCAACACACATTGCCGCTCAATGTCGGCCTCGGTGACCGTCCATTCAAACGAACCTAAATCTTTACCCACTTCAATTTCTTCGTAGGTTGTGCGCTTGCCAGTAGCATCTTCCGCCATACGGACCTTACTAGGTTTTGCCATAGTGACCCCTCTTATCCGTTTTATTTTTGCAGTATATTCTTGCTCTTAATTTCATCCCAACCCAGCCATTCTTTTAAAATTTCAACGGTGTTTTCCCCCAAGATCGGTGGCCGTGTAATCGCCTCATTATAGGCCGAATCCATCAACGGTACTCCGACCGTCCATACCTTACCGTCTAAAGGATGGTCTCGTGATGTCAACTGAGCACGATGCTGTACCTGCTCGTGATCTAACGCCTCTTGATAGTCATGGACATGGATGCAAGTAGTATCCTCAGCATCGAAACGTGGCATCCAGTCCGCCTGATCGCGCTCAGCAAATCTGGCCGCCACCATCGCATGAATTTCCTCTCTGTGTTTCTGACGTTTCTGCATTGTGTCGTATTTTGGGTTCTCTGCCCATTCGGGAACTTCCAATGCGCGGCATAAAGATTCCCAACGCTTGTTGTTGCTGCAGTGGAGAATAGTCGGCCTTCTGTCTCTGGAGAGAAAGACTTCTGACGGCACGCGAAAAGGATTTTGATTGCCAGAGCGTTCGGTGACGATTCCAGCCTGCAAAGTTTCTGCCATTCGACAGCCCAGAACATAAAGCATAGCACCCTGCATACTCACATCCAGGTGCTCGCCAACCCCACTCTCTCGCGCCTTTATCAAGGCGGATACCACCGCAAAAGCGCCATACATGCCGGCCACCGTATCAGTAAGAGGATAGCCCGCCATCATGGGTGGGCCATCTTGCTCACCTGTCACACTCATCACACCGGAAACTGCCTGGATAATGGGATCGATGGCAGGCCGCTGGGCATGGGGGCCAGTTTGTCCAAACCCGGAAATAGAACAATAAATCAGCTTAGAGTTGATCTTTTTCACCACCTCGTAGCCGAGACCTATCCGGTCAGCCGTTCCGGGCTTGAAATTTTCCACTACCACATCCGCATTGCATATTAAGTCAACGGCAGCTGCATGCTGATCCGGGTTTTTCAAATCCAGCGCGACACTGCGCTTAGTATTATTCACTGAATTAAAATAATCCGGGTGCCCCTCTCTGCCTTCATATCCCGGTATATTACGAAGCGAATCACCTACACTGGGCCGCTCTACCTTGACCACGTCTGCGCCCATATGAGCCAACATCATAGTGCAAAACGGCCCAGAGATGACATGGGTGAAATCGACAACACGGACGCCCGAAAGCGGCAAGGTATTGCTCATAACGTTCTCCAGGAAATTCAACTGCTTAAAAGTACCAAATCATCGCAAAACCTAGTATTAGTCAATTCAATAAATTTTGATGTTTGTTATCAAATTTTTTTATATTTATAATGCCCTTAAAACCTGATCATTTATTAACACCCTCCATTTCAACACAGATCAAACAGCTCGGCGCTTACATCGGGCAACCCGGTAGTGCATCGTCGCCGGCACGGGATGACGCTAACGCCGAGCGGTGACGCTCCTTTACTCACGAACACCGCAGCATTCGCCTAGGGCCCACGCTTTTCTGGATGTAGTGCAGGAGGGTCATTTAGGCGCACCCACGTATTCCCGTCAGTGACCTTTTTTGTTTAGTCCCGATCCGCCAACGGCAAATAGATTTTCTCGCCGCGACGCATGGAAAGTGTCACAGCGTCAGTCCATTCCATATATTTAGTCGCCGTTGTTAAGTCGGTGAGTTTGACTTCTTCCTTACCGCGAATTGCGTTGATGAATTCTTCCTCAACGCGCCAAAAACCTTGCTTCGATTTGGGGATATTTACCCGTTTGATATTTTTGTCCTTGCGCTTGCCTGCATAGACCTCCAGCTTGCCACCATGTTTTTCAAGCACGGAGATTGTGCCTTCAGTGCCGAAGATATGACATTCGATGCTCATAGGCGAATGGCCGAGCACGGACGAAATGCTATAACGCATGGTACCGCCCTGCTCCATTTCGCAGATGCAATCCACATGGTCTGGTATGGTCATTTGCAACCGGCTCTTATCGGGGCCGACGCGATGTTTGATCACCGATTGGCCAAGCGCCTGGACGGATTTTGCTGTGCCGACCCAACGCATCATCGCCTCATACAAAATTCCCATAGCCATTATATTGTTGCCGGAGAACTCTCGCGAGAAGCGCCAATGCATTGGTGAGTCATTCTTAGGAAACGCGCTGCCAGTGTTAACCCGCGCGTCTACAGAAATCAAATCCCCGATGTATCCCTTGCCCATCATTTCGATAATGGTTCGATCAATGGCGAAAGTACGCGGTGATGGCACGATTTGCGCCACTTGGCGTGGATATTCCATAGACACTTTGAGCATTCGATGTGCTTCAGCCGAATTCATTGCCATCCGCGCCTCGCATAAAACATGCTTCCCATGATCTAAAGCACTAACCGTGAGTGTCTCGTGCATGTATGGCCAGGTGCCAATACAAACCGCATCAATCGTTTCATCCTCTATTATTTCCATCCAATCATGACAAGCTTTCTGTATCCCAAACTCATCCGCAATTTTCTTTCCAGAGGCATACGACCGATTTGAAACAGCAGCCAGGGAGACACCATTGATGTTTTGAAAACCCGGAATATGGCGGCTCTTCATGTTACCACCAGCGCCGATAAGACCAACACGTATCGGTTTAATTGCCATTATATTAGCTCCTATGTGTCTCGTAATTTGATTTGCTGAGTATAGAGGCTTGCGATAGTTTGGGAACTAGTTCGTGCAGAATAATTTTTAACAATGGATAACATTAAAAAGTATCATGACAATTCTCATTTTCGGCGGGACAGGCTCTATCGGAACCGGTTTGGCAACAAACCTCTTTGATCAAGGTGAACATGTCGCCATTGCTGCTAGGCATTCACCCACGTGCAATGAGCTATCTGGTCTAGAGAATAAAATCGATTTTTATTGCTGCGATATAACAAACCCCAATGATGTGAAGGCAACGATTGAGTCCGCCCAACCAAACCAAGTCATACATCTTGCAGCGATGTTAATAGGAGATTGCGAAAACAACCCTCAACGAGCTAATGCTGTCAACGTGGCGGCTACCATAAACATTTTAAAAGAGGCGGTTGTAGCAGGCGTTGACCGTTTTATCTTTGCTAGCACAATTGCGGTGTATGGTGGCGGTAGAGGCCCGTTCGAGGAAACAATGAACCCTGGCGCAAGATCAATCTATGGAGCTGGAAAATATTACTGTGAAATAATAGGAAATCGTTTCGCAAAACAAAATAATTTATCTTTTCTTGCTCTCAGATACTCGGGCGTTATCGGCCCCTCTAAGGTAAAAGGTGAAGGAATGGCAGCCGTCCGCGACCGTATAAAAAAAATTGTGACGGGGGAAAACATAGACATAAACTTTCTTTCCGGTGAAGAACGTACACAATACACATACATTGATGATGCAGTCGGCGCCACCATCGCTGCTTTGCGCCACCCCAAACCTTCCTTCCCTGTTTATAATGTAGCTGGCCCCGATGAAAATTGCATTAGTTACAAAGAATATTACCAAATGATCAGGAGCCTCGCGCCAAACTCTGGCAAGGTAAATTTCACTGGCCCCTCACTCAGGGGAGGCGGACACATGGTAACCAAAAGGCTTCGGGATGATCTAGGATTTAAACCGCAATTTACAGTCCAAGAAGCGCTCCGAGATGAGTTTATTAAAACAGGAATAATTAGGTGACCGATATCGATTTTACGGAAGATGCTGGTAGAACGCCTCTTTTTAAAGCACCGTTAAAGACATGCGATACGCACTCACACATTTACGGGGCGCTTGAGCAGTATCCAAGGACAGTAAATAATAAACGGTTGGCAACAGTCGATGCCTATAAGGCAATGCTTAAGAGGCTAGGGATTGAACGCTGTGTTATTGTGCATTCTTCAATGTATGGCACAGACAATTCGATTACTTTGGATGCAATAGAACTGCTTGGCCAGAATTTTGCGCGTGGAACTGCTGTAGTTTCTCCCGAAATTGAGTGTGCGGAGATTCGACGCTTACACGTGAGGGGCATTCGAGGGGTGCGAGTATCAAGTTCTAATAACGACATAACATTAGATCAGGTGAAGGGGATTGCAAAAAAAATCGCGCCATTTGGATGGGTATTACAACTACAAGATAAAAACCCCAACTTTATTCTGGACTACGGCAAGATGCTCTCCGAGCTCCCGTGCCCCATTATATTTGATCATTTTGGCAGAACCGATCCCAGAGAAGGTGACGCCGGAGCAAATTTCTGCGAACTACTTAGACTTTTGCAAGTTTGTGAGAACGTATGGGTGCGTCTCTCGGCCTTCTACCTGAATTCATTATCCGGCCCTCCATTTTATGAAGATCTAAAGGCAAGAGCAAAAAAACTTACGAAAAACCGACCTGACCGCTTGCTTTTTGCCCTTAATTGGCCACATCCTAAGTTCCCATTTTCTGGCATGCCGGAGAGCGCCGACTGCATAGATCCAATTTTTGATTGGATAAGTGATGGTGAGACGCGCCGAATGGTTTTATCTACTAATGCCGGGCAGTTATACGGGTTTGACCCATAGATCAACTATAGTCTAGTCGAAAACAAATGCACTAACTTGATAAAGATTTTGAATTGTAAAATTACAGGTAATATTTGGTATGAAGTTATTTATGACACCAACATCCCCGTATAGCCGACGTGCAAGAATAGCGATTATTGAGGCCGGGTACGGTAATCAATGCGAAGAAATTGATGTGTCGCCTATCCCCGAAAACTTAGACACTCTTTTATCAGCACACCCATCGGGCAAGGCTCCAACTCTTTTGTTAGATGATGGGATTGGGCTTTCGGAATGCATATTGATTGCTCAGCACATGAATGATATCTCGGGCGGGAAGCTATACCCGAAGGATCCTGCGGAACGCCTTTCCTGTCAAACAATGGAGTCAGTGGGATCTGTTCTAATGGACTCATTATTTACTCGCAGCAGTCAAAATAGACTGGATACGTCTGAGCAATCGCCCACTATTCTCAATAAAGAAACCCACCGTTCGAATCGATTGTATGGAGCATTGGATGGGATTGTTTCTGAGCTTGAAGGTAAAACGCATATGGGTGCATTAACTGTCGCCTGTGCTCTTTCCTATGCTGACTGGCGTGGCGCAGAGGATAATTGGCGAGTTAAACACCCACGCTTAGACGCCTGGATGAAGGAAATCGAACATCATCAATCATTTGCCACAACATCTCGTCCTAATGCTTGAGATGGGAAATTGAAAACATTTATATCCCCCAAATTCAGCCAGGCAATTCTTTACCATGGAATATACTAAACTCGGCAAAACCGGCCTCAAAGTGAGTGTTGCAGGTATTGGCACCGGCGGAAATAGTCGCTTGGGAATTAAAACAGGCAAAACAACCAAGCAATCGATCGCCATCCTTCACGAAGCAATTGATCTTGGCATCAATTTCATAGATACAGCCGAAAACTATGGTTCAGACCGAATTGTCGGTGAGGCAATAAAATCGTTTCCACGAGAAGAAATTGTGCTCGCCACCAAATCCACAATTCGCAATTCCGATGGCTGTCTCAGTGCCGACGAAGTTATTTGCAGATTTAATTCTTCTCTTAAACGACTGAACACGGATTACGTTGACGTGCTCAATTTACATGGCGTTAAACCAGAGGAATACGACTATAGCTTAAATGAACTTGCGCCTGCTCTACTCAAAGAAAAAGAAAAAGGTAAAATCAGGCACCTTGGCCTTACCGAGTCGGCATCCTGTGACCCCCACCACACAGTTATCGAAAAAGCGCTGAAGGAAGATATTTGGGAAGTCTGCATGGTAGCCTACCATTTAATGTGCCAACAAGCACGAAACACAATCTTTCCCCTCACACAAAACAATGGTGTCGGGACGCTTCTCATGTACGCTGTTAGAAGCATTTTTTCGGATAGAGAATACTTAAAAGAAACCCTTGAGGTACTTGCTGCCGAACGGAAAATTGACCCGGCCCTTGCTGTAGGCGAACCGCTGGACTTCCTGATAGTTGAAGGCGGCGCGAGAAGTGTTATCGATGCAGCTTATAGGTTTGTCCGCCACGAACCAGGTGTCGATGTATTGCTCTTTGGCACTGGAAACGTAGAGCATCTTAAAACTAATCTGTCGTCAATCTTATCGCCACCACTTCCTCAGCCCACCGTCGACAAAATTTACGATCTATTTGGACACTTGGTAGGTGTAGGCTTGGACATGCCGCGTTTCACAAGCTAGCTTTACCAAATAAATCCTTTGAGAAATGGAGAATTAGATGGTTGATAAAAAGGTACATTTCCTGGGTATGACACCGCGTTTCCTCTCTGGTGTTTTAGAAATTCCTGTTTACCATATGAGAGGCGGCACTTCGACCGGCATCGTTCTGTTCGAAGAGCATCTGCCAGAGGATCAGGCGCTCCGCGAAGAATTAATACGCCACCTCATGGGCGTGCCACACAAAGGGGAGGTGCCCGGCGACAGACAAATTACTGGTCTTGGGAGAGGTATTCCGCAAAGTTGCAAAGTGTTTATAGTCGGACGCTCAGATCGCAAGGATGCTGAAATCAATAGCACATTAGCACAGCTTGCACCGGGAAAAGCAGCGATCGACTGGAGTGTCAATTGTGGAAATATGTCATCAACCTTGCCAATATTCGCTCAGGAAATTGGCTTGATTTCAGTTCAATCGGGGCGATCGCGTGTTCGCATATACAATACAAACACCGGTGTAGTTACCCATGCCTTGATTGACATGCCCAAGCCAGGACAACCGATGGCAACAGATGCGGAGATCCCCGGTGTTATGGGAAAATGGCCGGGGGTACAGCTAGCCTTGCTCAAGCCTGCAGGCTCAAAAACCGGAGCTTTACTGCCAACGGGTAATGCCATAGATGTTTTTAATGGCCTAGAAGTATCCTGTGTCGACTTAGCAGTACCAATGGTGATAGCCAGTGCATCTGATTTTGGCAAAACAGCTCAGGAAGATCCAGCCGAACTGGATGCCGACAAAATATTTATGGAAAAGATGCAAGATCTTTGGGTAGCTGCAGGTCTAGCAATGAAATTAAAGAATGCAGATGGCGTTACCCTCAAACCGGAAGAGCTGGCAGCCAGTGAAACAATTCCAAAAGCTTGTATTATAGGTCATGCTAACACGCATGAAAGTGCTCGCGGAGCAAGTCTGAGTGTCCGGTATTTTACTCCGCAGGCCTGCCACAAATCGCTCGCGGTAACTGGCGGAGCGTGCCTCGCTGCCGGATGTTTAATTCCGGGGACTGTTGCCAATAAAATTGTGCATGGAGTAAAGCCACTCACAAACGACAATAGTCTTCATGAAATTAAAATGGCCAACCCTGCTGGTGTTCTGAAAGCTACTATTGAAGGCAGCATTTCCAATGATGGAACTATAAATATGCCCAGCGCAGCCTATGAACGTTCAACTCAGATTTTGTTAAGAGGACACACTCCAATCTATGGTGCTTCAGAGGCACTTAATGCTCATTACGCAGAATTTGTTAAAGCCGCATGATACTTCTATTATCTCTTATCGACGCACGCCTAGTGATTGAAATTCCGGGTCAATAGAAGGCTGCACAGAAATTTAAAACGCGCTAAAATCACCATACTCACAGATTAGCAAGGAGCTAAACGGTATGTCGTCAGAGAATCCCGAAAAAGATAGGTTGCGCGATATTATTGCAAAAAAATCATTGCTTACGTCGGGAAACTTTACACTCGCCTCGGGACATACGAGTCACACCTTCTTTGATATGAAGAAAACGATGCTCGATCCTGAAGGAGCAACCCTGTTAACTGATACATTGTGGAAAGAACTCAAAAACCACAAACTAGACTGCATCGGTGGACTGGAGATGGGCGCAGTGCCAATCGTTTCGCAGCTCAGTTTGAGAAGTTATCCGGAAAAACCAATACCCAGCTTCTTCGTCCGAAAAAAAGCAAAAGGGCATGGAACCGACCAAAAAGTAGATGGGTATTTACGTGAAGGTAATACAGCTATCGTGTTTGAAGACGTTACCACCACGGGCGGCTCCGCTTTGCAAGCAGTAGAAGCAGTGCGTAAAAACGGCGCATTTGTAGAAATAATTATCACTGTTGTTGATAGATTAGCAGGCGCTGAGCAAACCTTATCAGCAGAAGGACTTACGCTCATATCTCTATTTACGAAGAATGATTTCGACTTAGGAACCCATTAGATATAGAGTCTTGAAATTCACCGTCCCCAAGCGCTATTCTAAAACCTTAATGTCTCTTACTGGGGTGCTGGCGTAACGTTGCGTCGGCTGAGAGCATACCCATAGAACCTGATGTGGCCTAATGCCAGTGCAGGGAGTTTTTGTGTCTAATATAAATTGTGAAAACAGCTTGAGAAATACGGTAGTCATAATTGGCGCAGGTGTGTGTGGCCTCAGCATCGGTTGGCAACTTGCTGAAGCAGGAGCGAAAGTAACTATTGTTGAAAAATCTGAACCTGGCAGGGGGG
Organism: uncultured Rhodospirillaceae bacterium; assembly: GCA_913043025.1. Lineage (GTDB taxonomy): Bacteria > Pseudomonadota > Alphaproteobacteria > UBA8366 > UBA8366 > UBA8366. The sequence continues at coordinate 38,779 of CAJWLM010000019.1, read as the reverse complement.
CCACTTGGGCGGCCGCCGGCATGTTGGCTGCGCGCGCAGAAGCCGAGCCAGGCGAACAAGCGCTTCTCAGCCTCAATTTAAAGTCCCAAGAATATTGGCCCGAATTTAGAAATAAGTTGGAAAAAGCAACCGGGGTGCCCATTGGCTACCGTGATGAAGGTACAATCATAGTAGCGCTTGACCGTGATGACGCTGCAGACCTAGAGTTCAATTATAAATTACAGGCTAGCCTAGGTTTAGATACGAAATTGTTGAGTGGCTCTGAAGCCCGTGGAAAAGAGCCGTTTCTCTCACCCAAAATAAATAGTGCAATATTCAGCCCCTTAGATCATCAAGTAGATAACAGAGATCTCGTTAATGCGCTTAGGATAGCCTTCGTCAGGGCAGGTGGAGATCTAAAGATTTACAGTGAAGTAGATTCGATTGTAACGGAAAATGGTAGCGTTCGCGGTGTTCACTTAAATGGTGAGGAAATACCAGCCCAATTTGTTGTATTAGCTGCTGGTGCTTGGTCGCGTACAATTCGAGGGATAGCGAAAGAGGACCTGCCCCCTATCAGACCGCTAAAAGGCCAGATGCTTGCATTAAGAATGGATCCCAATAAGCCACTTTTAAGGCATGTCCTCTGGGCACCTAAAGGTATCTATATGGTTCCACGAAACGATGGAAGGCTGCTGATTGGCGCAACGGTGGAAGAAAAAGATTTTGATGCGGAACTTACCGCAGGAGGTATTCTGCATCTCCTAAGAGAAAGCTGGGAGGCTTTGCCAGGAATAGACGAACTCGAGATTGACGAAATGTGGACCGGCCATCGGCCTACTAGCCGCGACGACGCACCTATACTCGGCCCAACGTCGGTTGAGGGACTAATTATTGCTACCGGCCATCATCGTAATGGAATTTTACTCGCACCAATTACAGCTAAAACTATAAGCCAGTTGATATTGACGGGGGACTTGCCGAAAGAGATTGAACCCTTTGGGATTGAACGATTTAGAAAACCTAAAAACAGAACCCCGCATGCTGCATGAGGTGCCTAAGATGAGTAAAAAAATAACCATAAATGGAGAAAAACGGAAGATTGAGGCAGCCACTGTGGTTGACCTTCTTATAACTGAATCGATAAATCCTACGGCAAAATTTGTAGCAGTGGCCATAAATGGAAGTGTTATCCCCCGCCAAAGCTGGTCTGTCACAAAAGTCAAGACCGGTGACTCCGTCGAAATCGTCCAACCTGCGCCCGGGGGTTAAATAATGGGTATGCATGATCAAGAAAAATTTAAGATTGCAGGAAGAGATTTCTCTTCACGATTACTTATTGGCAGTTCTGGTTTCCCCAATAATCAGGTAATGCTCGAATCAATTGAGGGTAGTGGTGCAGATATTGTCACTGTTGCAATTCGCAGGGTCGACCTTAGCGGTGCAGGAGAAAATATACTGGATCTTCTCGAAGATGATTATTTTATACTACCCAATACCGCAGGTTGCTACACTGCAAAGGACGCAGTGCTCACCGCTGAACTGGCCCGGGAAGCGCTTGGTACAACTTGGGTTAAGCTCGAGGTAATTGGCGATCGAGACACGCTGTATCCTGATGCTGAACATCTGTTGACCGCAGCATCAGAGTTAATTCGCGCTGATTTTACGGTGCTACCTTATTGCACCGATGATCCGGTCACTTGCAAAAAACTTGCCGATCTTGGGTGTGCCGCTGTTATGCCTCTTGGTGCACCTATAGGATCAGGAATGGGGATTCTGAATCCCTATAACATCGAGATAATTCGGAGCTCAGTCTCCATCCCGGTGATCGTGGACGCCGGCATCGGGACTGCCTCTGACGCAGCTTTGGCAATGGAACTCGGCTGCGACGGCGTGCTGCTCGCTTCAGCCATTTCGCGAGCTCATAATCCGACAATGATGGCCAAGGCTATGAGGCAAGCAATAGATGCTGGACGTTTAGCATATAGTGCTGGGCGTATACCGAAAAAACGTTATGCGCAGGCTTCGAGCCCCGAAGATGGCTTAATCAGTACGTGAATTTGCCTTCTCCACCTTTGTTACTAATCACCGACCAGAGTCAGGCCACTTGCCCACTGGTTGACGTGGTCGCTGCTGCTTTTGAAGGTGGATGTCGATGGGTTATGATTCGAGAGAAAAATATTGGCCCAAAAACTTGCCAAAAATTATTGTCTGATATTATTCGGCAAGCAAAGCCTTTCGGCGCGGTGGTTACAATCAATGCCGACGTAAAGGCCGCTAATTTGGGGGATGCGGCAGGCGTTCACCTGCCGCAAAAAAAATATGATTTCTGTTCCCTTCGACTACAGCTGGGCCAGCAATCATTAATCGGAGTTTCTGTTCACAATATTATCGAAGGGAAAGCCGCAATAGGAGCCGACTATGTCACTGTAAGCCCCGTATTTAATACAGCCAGTAAGCCCGGATACGGACCTGCAATAGGTGTGAAAGGTTTCAAGGAAATCGCGCGTTCACTGCCAATGCCTACACTGGCTCTTGGTGGAATAGAGCCTTCAAACGTTGCCCAACTTCGCAAGGGAGGCGCTGCGGGGGTCGCTGTTATGGGAAGTGTTATGCGGGCAGATGATCCCGCACAAAAAGTTAATGATATAGTTTCTGCTTGGCACGGTTAGCACATTGTTGCCGTAAGCTCTCAGCACGAGTAAATTATTAAAAGAGCAAATGAATTTTTTAAATTTAACGAGGTTAGATTGGTTTTTTTAGATTGTTTTACAACTGAGGCGCAAGAACAACCGGTTGAAATAACCCCCGTCACTAAGGACACTTTCAGTGATTGGCTAACCTCTCAGTCTGGCCAATTGGCAAATTGGGTAAAAAAGACCGGATTTTACGCGGACCCTGGTAAGTCTCTCATCCTTCCACCTGGGGACGGAGGTAAACCGTTAGGTGCACTTTTGGGGACTGTAGGGAAAAATGATATTTGGTCTTGGGGTGAGGCAGCAGAACATTTAGCGTCTGCTACCTACTCTATTGGGGGAAAACCAAATGATACCGACCTAAATAATGCAACTCTTGGTTGGGCCCTAGGCAGTTACGCATTCAATCGCTACAGACCATCAAAAAAACCTATATCCAAGCTAGCCGTTGCGGCCTCACCGACGTTGACGGCCATTTCAAATACGGCGCAGGCCGTTTATCTGACAAGAGATCTCATCAATACACCAGCATCTGATATGGGGCCTGGCGAGTTGGCTGCATGTGCAAAAGACATAGCTGATCGTTTCAATGCCGCATGCACGGTAACCACAGGAAACGATCTTTTAAGGGATAATTATCCAATGGTTCACGCCGTTGGCCGAGCATCAAAGCGTGCACCAAGGCTTATCGACATTATTTGGGGGAAGCCAAACTGGCCAAAGGTTACGCTTGTTGGTAAAGGGGTATGCTTCGATACTGGCGGCCTTGATCTTAAGCCTTCGAGCGGAATGCTCATGATGAAAAAAGACATGGGAGGCGCGGCACATGCGCTCGGCCTTGGTCAACTTATAATGGCTAACCGACTAAATATTCGCCTGCGCATCCTAATTCCAGCAGTAGAAAATAGTGTCTCCGGTGATGCATTTCGGCCTATGGATGTGCTCAAAACACGCGACGGCATGTCCGTTGAGATTGGAAACACTGATGCAGAGGGACGTCTAATTCTAGGAGACGCACTAACTGAAGCAAGTGCTGAAAACCCGGATATTGTGATAAATTTTGCTACTCTCACCGGCGCCGCCCGAATCGCGCTTGGCCCAGACCTTGCTGCTATGTTTAGTAACAATGATATACTTGCTGAGGATATAGCAGCCGGGGCGGAACAATGTGATGACCCGGTTTGGCGGCTTCCCCTTTGGAAGCCATATCGACGTTTCCTCGACAGTAAAATTGCTGACATAAATAATGCTGGGCAAAGTCGCTTTGCTGGCGCCATCACGGCAGCACTTTTTTTAAAGGAATTTGTCAGCGATAATATTGCTTGGGCACACTTTGATATTTACGGATGGAACCCTATCAATCGAGTCGGAAGGCCAGTTGGCGGTGAGGCAATGGGTTTACGTGCGGTATATGCTATGCTTGAGAAGAAATACTCAAAGTAATCTATGTCAGAAAATGGCTGAATGAATGTGATCTAAATATTATAGAAAGGAACTTAAAAAACCCTCAGAAGAGATTTGCTAGCCTCTTATTTTCGCATCGATAACCTGAAAAATCACCTAATGCTGACGCTCATCAATAACCAACTGAAATATCAACAATGTTTATAAGCGGTTGAGATGCATTTAGTCGGTTGATATTATTTGCTAGTAGTATGGCTGCTGTTTTTGGTTGAGTAACCGCTGCGTTGTGTGGCGTAACGGTAACCTTAGAATGTTTCCAAAATGGATGGTAAGGAGGCAGTGGTTCGTCGCGAAATACGTCAAGCGTGACGTGGCTCAGTTGGCCACTATCGAGTGCTTCCAGTATATCCTCCTCAACCTGCTGACCTCCGCGGCCCGCATTAATTAGGGTTGCCCCCATTGGTAATTGCGCGAATAAATCTTTATTGAGGATATCTTCAGTCTCAGGTGTGAGTGGAAGCAAGCAAACTACAATCTCGGTGCCGCTCAGGAAGTCTTTCATACCCTTTTTCCCATGCATACACTCCACGCCGACTATTTCTTTTGGGTTTCTAGACCACCCTATGGTCTCGAAACCCAACCCCGATATTGCTTTAGCGGTTGGCCCCCCGATAGCACCAAGTCCCATTATCCCAACCCTACGCTCTGATGCCAGTGGGGAAGAAAAAGTACTCCATTTTGCTGCGCGCTGATTTTTTTCCAAAAGCGGCTGGTTCCGATGATGCCTCAATACGTGAAGGATTGAATATTCAACCATTCCTTGAGTAAGCGAATCATCTACCATTCGACATACGGGGACCCCTGCTGGTAATTCTGGGTCATTGAGGAGAGAATCGACTCCGGCACCAACAGAGAATACAGCCCTCAGGTTAGGGAATGTCCCCAACATCCCTGGGGGGGGGTTCCAAACTAAAGCAAATTCAATTTCACCGATATTGCCGGGCTGTTTCCAAGAACGTACATCAAGATCGGGCAGCACTTCCTTTAGGGCTTTTTTCCAAGGCTCAAACCTATCAACATCATCCTTTGAGAAAAATATTAATGCCATTACTGCCGGCCTATTCTTTACGGTTTAATTCTTAAAACTCACTAGTGGTCTCATTCTGAAAAGCTGCCATTATAAGCTCTCGAGTATAAGGATCGCGTGGCGCCTCAAATATACGGGATGAATTACCCTCTTCAACCAACTTTCCGTGCCTCATAACTATCACTCTATCAGCAAGAGCTTTTACTACTTTTAGGTCGTGACTTATAAATAGATAGGCAAGTTTATATCTGACTTGTAACGTGCGAAGAAGGTCTACAATTTGAGCCTGAACCGAACGGTCAAGCGCTGATGTGGGTTCATCCAACACAATAAACCGCGGCCTTAAAACCAATGCCCGCGCGATAGCAATACGCTGACGCTGACCTCCAGAAAATTCGTGGGGATAACGATTTCGATCGACCGATTGAATACCGACTTCTTCCAGAACATTGACGACCAAGTCATCACGTTTGCGTTTATTTTTTCCAATTTCATGGATACGTAAACCTTCCTCTACAATCTGGCCAACGGTCATCCGCGGACTCAAGCTACCGAACGGATCTTGAAAAACAACTTGCATCTGCCGTCTAAAAGGACGCATCCCATTTGCTTTAAGATTTTGCAGATCTTCCCCATCGAATCTAAGAATACCCTCACTATTCTGCAACTTAAGTAGGGCCATGCCGAGAGTGGTCTTTCCAGAGCCTGACTCACCAACAACACCAACTGTCTCCCCTTCATGAATTTTGATATTCATACCATCAACAGCGCGCACATGATCCACAACGCGGCGCAACAATCCTTTTCTTATCGGAAACCAAACCTTGATCTCTTTGCTTTCCAATAAAACTGGCGCTGCAGTGTCTACTGCAGACTTAGACCCCTTGGGTTCGGCATCGAGCAATTGTTTGGTGTAAGCATGTGTCGGAGTTGAAAAAACCTTTTTAGTCTCACCGGACTCTACAATCGAGCCCTTCTCCATAACGCAAACCTTATCGGCAATTTTTTCAACGACACCGAGATCATGAGTAATGAAAAGGAGCGCCATCCCAAACTTGCGCTGTAGGTTTTTCAGTAATTCAAGAATTTGAGCCTGTAATGTCACATCTAGTGCGGTGGTTGGCTCATCTGCAATTAATAGATCGGGTTCGTTCGCAAGTGCCATAGCAATCATTACTCGCTGCCGCTGTCCTCCTGAGAGTTCGTGCGGGAAAGCACCTAGCCGCTGATCCGCATTCTGAATGCCCACCTCCTTAAGTAACTCAATCACCCGTTTCCGAATCTGGTTCCCGGGGTAATCTTTGTGGAGAATTAAAGACTCAGCTATCTGTTTTTCAATGGTATGAAGAGGGTTAAGTGCTGTCATAGGCTCTTGGAAAATCATTGATATTCTATTGCCACGAACTCGCCCTAAAATATCACTGCCGGCACCAAGAAGCTCATCACTCTTAAATTTGATTGAACCAGCCGGATGATATGCCGTTGTATAAGAAAGTATTTGTAAAATTGAGAGCGCAATCACAGACTTTCCAGATCCCGACTCCCCAACTAACGCAACTGTTTCCCCTTTATTAACACTAAAAGAAACCCCTTTCACCGCCTCTATATCGCCATCTGAAGACCGAAAGGATACTGCTAAGTTGCTTACATTAAGGAGTGTTTTCTGGCACACAGCATCAACCTTTTCTAGGGTCGAAGGCATCACGCACTGCCTCGCCAATAAAGACTAACAGAGATAACATAGCTGAAATAACAACGAAGGCCGTTATACCCAACCAAGGAGCAAAAAGATTATCCTTACCTTGTTTGAGTAGCTCACCCAATGAAGGTGACCCTGGTGGCAGACCGAATCCAAGGAAGTCGAGGGATGTTAATGTGATTACTGAACCCGAAATAATAAACGGCAGAAATGTTAAGGTCGCAACCATCGCGTTAGGCATCACATGCTGCATTATAATTACCCGGTTCGACTGACCCAGCGCACGTGCAGCTTTTACATATTCGAAATTACGTCCTCTAAGGAACTCTGCTCTTACTACACCCACAAGCCCAGGCCAACTGAACAACAGCATCAATCCTAGTAACCACCAGAAATTTGGCTGCACAACACTCGCTAATATAATTAACATGTACAACATAGGTAATCCGACCCAAATTTCTATTACGCGCTGACCTACGAGATCGATCAATCCCCCAAAATAGCCCTGTGTTGCTCCAACAGCTATTCCAATCAAAGAACTGAAAATCGTAAGAGCCAAACCAAATAATACTGATATTCGGAAACCATAAATCATTCTAGAAAAGACATCCCGTGCCTGATCGTCTGTCCCTAACCAATTTTGTGTGGATGGTGGAGAGGGTGCGGGGCTAGCCAAATCTGTGATATGGCTATCGTAACTGTAGCGGACTGGAGGCCAAATCATCCAACCGTTAGCCTCTATCAACTTCTGTACATGCAGGTCCGTGTAATCAGCCTCAGTCTCAAAATCGCCACCAAAATCTGTTTCCGAATAGAATTCGAAAATAGGAAGATATACATCACCCTTAAACCAAATAACTACCGGTCGATCATTCGCAATAAATTCAGCAAATAATGAAACCACAAATAACAAAAGAAATACCCACAGAGACCAGAAACCCCTCTTATTTTTACGAAAATTATTTAATCGCCGTTGCATAAGAGGCGTACCTCCTAAATTCTTTGCCTCCGACACCTCCAAAGAACCAGCCATTTCAATCACTCATATCTTTCTACTTTCGAAGTCAATACGAGGGTCAACAATGGTGTAAAAGAGGTCACTTACCAACTGGAGAATGAGACCTATTAAAGTAAAGAAATAAAGAGTGCCGAAGAGGACTGGATAATCTCGGTTGACAGCCGCCTCAAACCCCAACAGCCCAAGCCCATCAAGTGAAAATATTACTTCTATTAGCAAAGAACCTGTAAAAAGGATTCCTATAAATGCGCTTGGAAAACCAGCAATCACAATCAACATAGCATTGCGAAAAATATGGCCATAGAGAACACGTTTTTCTGTCAAACCCTTTGCCCGCGCTGTGGTTACATACTGTTGGTTTATTTGATCTAGAAAAGAATTCTTCGTCAACATTGTGAGCCCCGCAAAACCACCGATGACGAGGGAAAATATAGGGAGTGCCATGTGCCACAGGTAATCACCTATCAAAGCAAAAGTTGAGAGCTCACGCCAATCAGTTGAAACAAGACCACGCAGCGGAAACCAATCGAGGTAGCGACCACCCGCGAATAGCACCACAAGTAAGATTGCAAATAAAAATCCTGGCACAGCATTTCCAACGATAACCGCGGTACTTGTAAACACATCGAAACGACTACCATCCCGTACAGCCTTAGCTATACCGAGCGGAATTGATATTAAATAAATTAAAATTGCACTCCATAAACCCAGAGAAATTGATACTGGCATCTTTTCAACTACCAAAGACGTAACACTTTGATCAAGGAAGTAGCTATTGCCAAAGTCGAAGGTAATATAATTCCCTATCATAAAAAGAAACCGTTCGTGAGCCGGTTTATCAAAGCCAAACTGCTTTTCAAGCTGCTTTATGAAAGCTGGATCAAGCCCCTGTGCACCGCGATATTTGTTTTCAATTGAACCAGGCTGGCCCGTGGCCATTTGCATTTCTCTTCCTGACTCAGGCGATGTATCACCCGTGAACCTGGCCGTGGCAGAAACTGCTGTTCCCTTTACTTCAGCTATCATCTGCTCCACCGGTCCGCCCGGAGCTACATGCACAATGGCGAAATTGACAAGCATTATTCCAAAAAGGGTTGGGATTATTAGGAGTAGTCGGCGAATGATGTAGCCTAGCATCACTGCGAATAGGCGCTTCTTAGCGCCCCCCCCTCATCGCAGCACCATAACCTGCACGGCGTAGTGCGAAATCTTTCTTCGAATCAATCCACCATGCAGAAAAAACTATGCCGTTCTTGGGAGTTACTACTGGCATACCAAATTTCTTCCAATAAACGATTCGATCTTTATCAGTATGCCAGTGCGGTATCACCAAATGCTGCCAAAGTAAAACCCTATCCAAGGCTTGGCTATGAGCGACAAGTTTTTTCCGGTCTGGCGCTGCAATCAATTCTTCGACTAACTCATCTACAACATTATTCTTAAGCCCAGAAAGGTTACGGCTACCAGTTCTGTCTGCAGCATTAGATGTCCAATACATCCTCTGCTCGTTGCCAGGCGAGGAGCTCTGTCCCCAAGTCGTAACAACCATATCAAAATCAAAACTCTGGGTGCGTTTCTGATACTGCGCTGTGTCCACAGTTCGCACATGCGCGATTATCCCGAGCTTTTCCAGGTTTTTCTTGAACGGCAGAGCTATCCTTTCAAATAAGGGGCTTACTAGAAGGATCTCAAACTCGAGTGGAAGGCCAGACTCCTGGTGAACAAGCCTCCGCAGGCCTCTGTCAAATTTCCAACCCGCCCCAATTAATAGATTGCGAGCCTTACGAAGATTGTCTCGGTTATTCCCTGATCCATTGGTTTTAGGAGCAGTATAAGAAGAACTAAAAACTTCTTGAGGCAATTTAGTACGGTATGGTTCTAATATGACAAGTTCTTCTGCCGAGGGGATCCCTAATGCAGACAATTCAGAATTAGCGAAAAAGCTCTCTGTACGCTTATATTGACTATAGAACAGGGTTTTGTTGGACCATTCAAAATCAAAGGCATAGCTTAGAGCCTCGCGCACCCTGCGGTCATTGAAGACTTGACGGCGCGTATTGAAAACAAATCCCTGCATTCCTTGTGTGCGCTCATGCTTAAAGGAACGCTTCAGCAAAAAACCCTTCTTCAAAGCGGGAATTTTATAACCGGTTGCCCAAGCCTTCGATGAATTTTCTTGCCGGAAATCAAACCGTCCTGCTTTGAATGCCTCCAATGCGACTGTTCCGTCTCGAAAATACTCATAAATAATCTGCCTGAAATTATGACGGCCTCGGTTTACGGGCAGTTCACGCCCCCAATAATTCTCAACCCTTTCGTAGGTAATTGAACGATTAGGCTCGTAACTTTTAATTTTATATGGACCACTGCCGAGTGGCGGATTCAGAGTTGTTTTGGTTGGGTCATGATTTTCCCAATAATGCTTAGGAAGAACCTGTAACTGTCCCAAGATCAGAGGTAACTCTCTGTTCTTACCTGGCTTAAACGAAAATTTAACTCGCCGTTTGCCAATTTTCTCAACCTTCGACACGTTGCCATAATAAAACCGATAATAGGGGTGCCCTTTAGTCAAAAGAAATTTGAAACTCCAAATCAAATCAGCTGCAGAGATGGGACGCCCATCGTGCCAATAGGCTTCCTTACGTAGAGTAAAAATAGTCCAAGATCTGTCTTTTGGGACTTCAATGGACTCAGCTAATACCCCATACATAGAAAATGGTTCGTCAGCTGAACTTTCCATTAAAGTATCATATATTCTATTTAAACCTGCCGCCTTCCGACCTTTTATGATGAAGGTGTTAAAAGTATCGTATCCACCGATAGAGCCAAGACGCACAGTGCCCCCCTTTGGAGCCCCTGGATTCACATACTCAAAATTTCTGAAATTATCTGGGTATTTCAATTTTCCGTGCATCGCAATGCCGTGTCCACGAAACCAGTGATCAGATGAATAACCCACACCGTAGTTCGAAAACACAATCAGAGCAGCGCCTAAAAAGAAAAATATAGATTTCAAAAGTTTCATCACAAAGGTTTAAGTAGGTGGAGATATGAATTCAAGCAACATCAATGCATCAAATCATGAGCTCAAATACTGCAGAGCTTCATCTCTGGTTTCTATATTCGCTGCCGCAAGGACGTGCCCGTCTGAAGCAATCCCCAGCGGTTTGCCCGTCCAATCACAGACAGTGCCGCCGGCACCCTCTATCACCGGAACTAAAGCCATGTAATCGTATGGTTTCATCTTAGCCTCAACAACAAGATCAACAAAACCAGACGCAAGCAGCCCGTACGCATAGCAATCTCCACCAAACCGCGTTTGTCTAACTGCTGAGCTCAATCGAGAAAATTTAACTTCGTCAGACGAACCGTCAAACATAGACGGATGTGTAGAGTACATGGACGATTCGCTTAGCGGTGAAAAAGGCTTAGTCGCCACCACGTTGCCGTTAAAAGTTGACCCGACACCACAGATGCCAAGCCAACGTTCACCTATTACAGGCTGGTCGATGACCCCGATCTTAGGAATTCCTTCTACCACCAACGCAATCAATGTACCAAAAATTGGCATGCCCGTAATAAACGATTGCGTACCATCAATAGGGTCCAATACCCAGACATGTGAAGCAGTCTCGCGAATCGCTCCAAACTCCTCACCAATTATACCATGTTCGGGGAAAATTTTTTCAATGCGCTGTATAATGGCTGCTTCTGCATTCCTATCAGCGATTGTAACCGGACTTTCATCACCTTTTATCTCAACGTCAAAAGACGCCCGAAAGTACTTGCGCAGTATAGCGCCGCTCACATCCGCGAGTGCCGACGCTACTTCAGCAAGGCTTACGAGGTCATTCTTCATAACCATCCATGGTTAAGGGCACTGAGACATATTTCAAATTATGGAAGTGGCTGCGGATTATCACTTAGTGACCTCATATAGGCTATTAGCGAGGCACGATCTTTTGCTTTTTTCAGACCCACAAAGCTCATCTTAGTACCTTTTACGTATTTTTTTGGTTTCCATAAGAATTTGTTTAGCTCAGCGTATGTCCAATTGCCCTTAAGCTTTTTAAATGCACTTGAGTAACCATAACCAGCAGCCACAGCCTGCCTCTTACCGATGGTTTGCCACAAGTTAGGTCCAATGCGGTTTTTGCCGCCCTTAGCAAAGGTGTGACAGGCAGTACATTTCTTGGCAACTTTTTGACCGGAACTCACACTAGCTTTGGCTAATAACGGCATGATTGTTTCAGGGCCAACCGGTATCGGGGTTCCTTTGGGAATATTAGCTATGGCTGTGCCTCCATCTATTGAATAAGCATGCTTTTCGAGCATTTTGGGTTGGTAAACAAAGCTGGTTATAAATGCTGCGGTCATGGCAATGAGAGCAGCCCCTATTATTGCTGCGGCCAGTTTGTTGAAAAATAAAGGATCGTTAAACATTATCGCCCTCAAACCTTCATTATTGATAGAACTTCTGCAAATACACGGGGTTAATTATTAGTTAACGAAACGATGCAATCTCACTACAATATTCTACATCATCGTGATCTAATGCCAAAGTTGGAGCTCTCGGTCAACCTCGCGTCATAATGCCACACAAACCTATGTTGCATAATAGTCCGTTCATACACAATGAGGCATAATAACATTCAAATGAAGGTAACAACAAAACCTATTATTCTAATTCCGGCTCGATTAGCAGCAACGCGGTTTCCTAACAAACCGCTTGCTCCAGTGCATGGAGAACCAATGATTACCCACGTCTGGAAACGAGCGGTGGAGGCAGGAATAGGGCCCGTGATAGTAGCGGCTGGGGACCAAAAAATTGTTGATGTAATATGTAGAGCTGGAGGCAAGGCACTGCTCACAGACCCTGGGCTCCCGTCTGGTTCAGATCGAATCCATGCGGCTTTATGTGAATATGATCCCGATGTTAAATACGACGTTGTCATAAATGTCCAAGGCGATCTGCCCACTATAGACACCAAAGCCATACAAGCCTGCCTGTTACCTCTGGAAAATGAACAAGTCGACATCGCTACTATTGGCGCTATCATTAAAAGAAAGGCAGAGTTCTCTGATCCAAATGTTGTAAAGGTCATTGCATCCATTCCGAGAGGGAAGAAAATAGGTCGGTGTTTATATTTTACCCGTGCCACAGCACCCGCCGGTGATGGACCCCTCATTCATCACATAGGACTTTATGCCTACCGTCGCGCTGCTCTTGAGAAATTCGTATCATTACCTTCAGGAGTACTAGAGGAGCGTGAGACATTGGAGCAACTCCGTGCGCTTGAAGCTGGCTTGCGAATTGACATAGCGCTCGTTGACACGGTCCCAATCGGTGTCGATACTCCTAGTGATCTAAGCCGAGCCGCCAATATACTGCAGCCGTAGAAATGGCTACGTTGAGTTTTTCAAGGTGAAAAAAAGATGAAAACCGATAATAAGATCGCGTTTCAGGGATCGCCGGGTGCTTTTTCCGATATGTCGTGTCGCACCAACTTTCCTGAAATGACACCGTTACCTTGTCCAACGTTTGAGGATACTTTCCAAGCGGTTTATGAAGGACAAGCAGAGCTAGCAATGATACCGATTGAGAATACTGTCGCCGGTAGAGTAGCCGATATTCATCAAATCCTCCCTAATTCGGGGCTTCATATCATTGCTGAGAATTTCCATCGTGTTCAGCATCACCTGCTCGCAATCAGGGGGGCAAAAATTGATCAAATTAAAACCATACATTCACACGTGCACGCACTGTCCCAATGTCGAAAAGTAATCCGTGAACTAGGGCTGACCACTGTCATTCATGCTGACACTGCCGGCGCCGCAATGGACTTGGCTAAGATTAAGAAAGATGACATGGGCGTAATAGCATCAGAGCTAGCGGCCGAAATCTATGAACTTGACATTCTAAAAAATAATATTGAGGACGAAACCCATAACACCACTCGATTTGTCGTTATGGCAAAGGTTCCGATAGACCCCGATCCAAACACGGGAACTGTTGTTACCTCATTCCTCTTCAGAGTGCGTAATGTTCCCGCAGCATTGTACAAGGCACTTGGCGGATTTGCTACCAACAACATTAATGTAACCAAGTTAGAGTCGTATATGGTCCGAGGGCAGTTCACTGCCACTCAGTTTTATATCGATATTGAAGGACACCCTGATGACGATAAGGTAAGGTTAGCCATGGAAGAATTAAGTTTTTTCAGCCGAGAGGTGAAAATTTTAGGGGTTTATCCCGGAGCTGCTTACAGAGAGAATAAGGGTATCAATACTTGATACAATCACCCGGCATCTTGCTTGAAACTCGTTTCCCAAGGATCAATTGACCCATTCATGCGCTTTCAATACACAACATAGCGTTTCTTTCCACCAACTATATTCATTATTGCGAAAATCGGCTCAACTTTCTATCCACTCCGTCATCAGACGGCGGGATATTGAATCTTTTCTTGGTAAACGGAAGGAATCATTCTCCGGCGAATTCCGAAGGTACTCCTTACTAAACCAGCGCGCTCCCCCCTCTAATTCGTTATAATCTACCTTCAGCTCAAAAGTGGTAGCACGCGCGGTGAAGCCAAGCATTATATTAGCCGGGAAAGGCCATGGTTGTGAGGAGTGATAATTTACATCTGTAATTTCAATCCCTACCTCCTCAAAGACCTCTCGTGCAACCGCATTTTCTAAACTTTCTCCAGGCTCCACAAAGCCTGCGAGAATTGAATGTTGGCCGGGCAACATTGTCTTCTTTCGTCCCAGAACAATACGGTCACCTCCGTCATGTATTAGCATAATTACCGCCGGATCAATGCGGGGAAAACAGCTTGTTTTACAATTTGCGTTGGTGCAAACGCGCACATGTCCTCCATTTTTGCTTTTTGTCGCCGCTCCACAGCACCCACAAAATTTATGACGTTTGTGCCAAGTCATATGGGCTCGCGCGAAGGCCATAAGAGAACTCTCATCGCGAGGTAGAAGTGTTCCAATAACCCGCAAATCTGCAAATCGACCGGCGTCACAGAATGGGGGTTTCTCATGATGAGACAAATCGACGGCAAAATGCGCTGTGTCATTAAATAGGCCTAAAAACACGATAACCGGGCTATCATCGACGATACTTTTATTCATCGGCACGGTAGTCAGTCTTGGACTTTCAATGTCAGCAACAAAGTTTCGGCTTCGCCAAATTGGTACTATTTGGCTTGAATCCGAAGCGATCTGACGCTCAAGCCACGCTTTATCAGTACGCAAATGGCCGGCTTTATCAAACCCAGGCCTATCATAAAAATTAAAAGACACCATGAACAACAAACTGACATGTCAGCGATTATGTTTCAAGATTTTGCATGATCGTATGTTCCACTCTTGCCGTATGCTGTTATACTAGTGGCGGGTGGTCGGCCGTTGGACGGGTCTCTTGTCAATCCGGTCAGGTCCGAAAGGAAGCAGCCGTAGCGAGTTCGATTTGGGTCATCGGTCCGGTCACCCACTCTTTCACCGAAATTAAGTCCTATATGAAGCAATTCGGACAAAATGACTAAAAACGACGAAAATAAAGCATCCTCAGGCTACCGCGTTCTGGCAAGAAAATACCGGCCATCAAGTTTTACAGAGCTTGTCGGTCAGGATGGAATGGTGCAAACCCTAAAAAATTCCATAATTTCTGGACGCATCGCACATGCCTTTATGTTGACGGGGGTACGCGGCGTCGGCAAAACCACCACAGCACGGATAATTGCTAAAGCGCTGAATTGTGTTAGGCCTGATGGAAATGGTCAAGAAACAGCCGACCCTTGCGGCGCTTGCGAGCCCTGTAAAGCCATTGCTGAAGACCGCCATATAGACGTCGTAGAGATGGACGCAGCTAGCCGAACTGGGGTTGATGATATTCGCGAATTGATAGATGGAGTTCGCTATCGGCCGAGCGGTGGCCGATTTAAAATTTATATAATCGATGAAGTACACATGCTGTCGAAGAATGCTTTCAATGCACTCCTCAAAACTCTCGAGGAGCCTCCTGAACATGTGAAGTTTATATTTGCAACGACCGAAATCAGAAAGGTGCCAATAACAGTCCTTTCACGCTGCCAAAGGTTTGATCTAAAGCGCATACCCGTAGAAGTTTTAAATACCCATCTGCAAATTATTGCAGAAAAAGAAAATATAAAAACTGACACACTTGCACTTCAGTTAATTGCTAATGCCGCGGATGGATCAGTCCGCGACGGTTTATCGCTTTTTGATCAGGCTATATCGCTTAGCGATGGAATGCTTTCCGGGACTATTGTTCAATCAATGCTTGGATTGGTAGATCGCAGCAATATATACGATCTTTATGAAGCCCTTATGAAGGGCGAAGTAAGAATAGCGCTCGAAACTTTTTCATCAATGTATGGAAATGGAGCGGATCCTGTGATGGTGCTGCAAGACCTGCTCGACGTAACGTATTGGGTTACACGACTTAAGATTGATCCCAATATAAGCAAAACAGAATTTGCCCCTGAAATTGAGCAGTTACGTGGCGGCCATCTGGCTAATAAAGTTGAGATGCCAACGCTCACTCGGAATTGGCAACTTATACTTAAAGGCCTGAAAGAAACGAGTAATGCCCCGGCGCCCCGACAAGCCGCTGAAATGGTATTAGTCCGTGTAGCTTATGCAGCTGATCTACCCCCGGCCAATACTCTCATAAAGACAATAGAGGGCGATTCTTCAACATCATTTTCTAATAAAGAAAAAGCAAGCCCTCCTAGTAATTTAAGCCCAGGTCTCTCCGTAGCTGATGGGGAGGCTGTGGGGGCTGCTCCAGACTTAAGGGAAAATAATGAGTTGCAAACATCGATTTCCCTAAAAAATTTCCAGGAAGTTGTTGCCTTTTTCGACTCAATGAAAGAGGCAGCAATTTGTAGCAATCTGCGCAGAAATGTTCATTTGGTTCATTTCGAGCCGGGCCACATTGAAATTCGTCCGGATACTCATGCTCCCCGTGATTTGGCAAGCCGTACGGCAGCAAAACTTAGTGACTGGACTCGCACACGATGGGTCGTAAGCATCTCGCAGGAACTAGGTGACCCAACATTAGAGCAGCAGAATCAAGAAAGGGAACAACAAAAGAAAGATGCTGTCGAAACGCTCCCTTCAGTGCAGGCAATCAAAAAAGCATTCCCAGGGGCAGCAATTTCTAAAGTAACACCGAAATCCGAACTTCCTATTTCGGAGACGGAAGATAACTTGCAGAATGAATACAGAATTATGGAAGAGGATTGATTGATGAAGAACCTAGGGCAGTTGATGAAACAAGCGCAGGAAATGCAAGAGAAAATGGGTTCGTTCCAAGAAAGTCTCGCTGAGCTGGATGTGGCGGGTACTGCCGGTGGAGGCATGGTAATGGTATCTTTGAACGGAAAAGGTGAAATGCGCAGTTTGAAAATTGATCCAAACTTAATTGATCCTTCGGAAATAGAAATTCTCGAAGACCTAGTTGTGGCAGCTCACAATGACGCGAAAACGAAATTAGAACAGATGATCCAAGAGAAAACATCTGAAATGATGGGTGGAATGCAACTACCACCCGGCATAAAATTGCCTTTTTAACATTTGACTCTTTTATGAACTCAATCGACAAACTCATACACTTATTAGCGCGATTGCCGGGCCTAGGCCCTCGTTCAGCACGTCGAGTTGCTCTCTTCCTTATCAAAAAGCATGAGAGCCTTCTCGTTCCACTGCGTGAAGCCCTCGGTGAAATAAGTAATAGCATCAAAAACTGCGAGGTTTGTGGGAATGTTGACACTAATTCGCCTTGCCAAATTTGTTGTGACGCAAAAAGAAATTCAAATCAGCTTTGCGTGCTTGAAGAAGTTGCAGATCTTTGGGCGATGGAGCGTACAACCGCTTTTAAAGGACGGTATCATGTTCTAGGCGGCAGACTATCGGCAATAGATGGCATTGGCCCTGGAGATTTAAATATTGAAAAGCTTATCGAACGAGTAAAAGACAGAGAGATAACGGAAATTATCCTAGCAACTAACCTGACAGTGGATGGCGAGACAACAGCTCACTACATAACTGATTGCTTATCGGCCTCAAACGTTAAAATCACACGGCTCGCCCACGGAGTACCTGTGGGTGGAGAACTAGATTTTCTTGACGATGGCACATTGACAGCAGCGCTTAAGGCACGCCGTCAAGTCAATTCCCAGTTATAACAAAAAATATTCGTTATTTTTGTCTCCTCACAGGTTCCATTATAACACTATTTGACCCGTGTACGGTTTTTATAGGGCAGGGGTTAGGGTAGATTATCGCTTTAAAAATTTTGCCCCCCTGGGGCCATAGTATGATAATTCCATTGGTCTCTATTAAACCTTTAAAAGCATTAGGCTCTACAATTTCTCAGAATTTTTATTAGTTTAATGATAAGCTCACCAATCTGAATATCTATTGTATCAACTTCTAACCTTTATTTCTCACGATCATCACGAAGATCGGGAACTGGGGGCGTGTCCTGATCCTCCAGCTCAACCTCTGCAATGCGTACGGCATGTTTTTGAACTTTATCGCTTGAAATACGAATTTGCCTAATATCTTCCTCAACTTGACCAAAATGTCGCTGTAATTTCAGCACTCGGTCATCGAGGCGCCCAACATCATCATTCATGGCCATTACTTCTTTCTGTATCAACCCGGCCTGTTCCCGCATCTCTGCATCCTTTAGTACTGCGCGTATCGTATTTAATGTCGCCATCAACGTGGTCGGTGAAACAATATAAACTCGCGCCCTATGGGATTTCTCCACAACGTCCGGCAGCGATGCATGTAATTCTGCGTAAACAGCCTCGGCAGGCAGAAACATCAGTGCACTGTCAGCAGTCTCTCCCGGAATGATATATTTTTCAGAGATGTCCCTAACGTGTTTCAAAACGTCAGAGGCGAAGTTACGCCGTGCAGCTAATTTTTCTTCTTTCTCCACTGCGGTCCGAAAACGGTTGAAACTTTCTAACGGAAACTTAGCATCTATAGCAATCGAGCCGGGCGGGTTGGGCATTTTAAGAAGACAATCAACCCGCGTCTGATTTGAAAGCGCTACTTGAAAGTCATAGGCATCGGGAGGTAAAATATTCTTTACTTGATCTGCCAGCTGAATTTCCCCAAATGCCCCTCGAGTCTGCTTATTAGATAATACCTGTTGTAAGTTAACTACGTCGCTGGAAAGCTGTGTAATATTTTCTTGGGCCTTGCCTATGACTGCCAAACGCTCGCGAAGGTCGGTTAAGGCATTTGAATTTTCACTGGCTTGCTTAACTAATGAATCTCCAACCCGTCGGCTTACTACTTCCAAACGCTCCTCAAGCGACTTTGACAAAGCGCGTTCCTGGGCCTGAAGCCTACCAGTAATTTGATTTTGAGACACCACTTGTTGTTCAGCCAAAAACTTGATTTGTGCCGAAAGGTCCGCTGATCGATCGCGCCGTTGTCCAAACACTACTATTAAGGCCAGAATAAAGGCTGCAGCTGCAATTAAGATTGCGGGCTCTTTAAAAATTTGATCTATCGGTATTTGCATCGCACGTGAAGAGTATCATGGTAATTATATCCTAACACCTCTGTACTTGATTTTCTAATACGTTACCAATACGAAAAAGGCAGCCACGCGGCATAAGTGAGTAATAAGTTATGACTGTTTTACCAATCATTATAGCCCCAGACCCAATGCTTAGAAAAAAAGCTACGCCAGTTCGAACTGTCGATTCGGAGATTTCTCAGCTAATGAAAGATATGTTAGAGACTATGTATCGTGCTCCTGGAATTGGTCTCGCAGCAACGCAAGTTGGTGTGCTAAAGAGAGTGGTTGTTGTTGACATCTCAAAAAAAGAGCAACTCAATGAACCGATTTGCATGGCTAATCCAGAAATTGTTTGGTCGTCAAAAGAGGAAGTCACTTGCGAGGAAGGATGCCTGTCGCTGCCCGAACAATATAGCGAAATAACGCGTCCGGACCGAATAAAGCTTCGCTACATAAATGAGAATAATGAGAAAGTTGACAGGGAAGCATCCGGCCTCCTTGCGACATGCATCCAACATGAGCTGGATCACCTTCAGGGTATCTTGTTCATAGATCATCTTTCATCGTTGAAACGTAACATCATTCTGCGGCGGCTCAAGAAATTGAAAAAATTAAATGCTAAAAGCTAAGTAAATAAATCTAACTAAATGGATAACCATATGGCCTTCCGTCTTGCATTCATGGGCTCTCCCGAATTTTCAGTTTCTCCACTACGAGCAATCGGAAAAGCTGGGCATGATATAGCAGCCGTCTATTGTCAACCGCCGCGTCCAGCCGGCAGAGGGCAAAATAATAGACCATGCCCAGTCCACACCGTGGCCCAAGAAATGAATGTGCCGATCATGACGCCGGTTAATTTTCGAGAACAATATGTCGTAGATGCTTTTGCTGCACTTTCACTGGATGTAGCAATTATCTCTGCTTATGGAATCATCCTACCGAAAAAAATTTTAGAAGTGCCTCGGCTTGGTTGCATTAACATACATGCCTCTCTGCTGCCACGTTGGCGCGGAGCCGCGCCCATACAGAACGCTATTCGGGCCGGCGACAAGAACACAGGTATAACAATAATGCAAATGGATGAAGGACTTGATACCGGACCAATCCTATTAGCGAAGTCAACTCCTATAAGCGATGAAACCACCGGGGAAACATTGCACCAATCACTTGCGGAACTTGGCTCAACATTAATTGTCAAAACATTGCGCAACTTAGAGAGCGGCGCCCTCACACCAACCCCCCAACCTCAAATTGGCGTTACCTATGCCAGTAAGCTTAATTCTAAAGATTCCCGACTGAACTGGGCACGACCGGCAACCGAACTGGAACGCCAGATCCGAGCCTTTAACCCCTGGCCAGGAAGCTGGTTCGAGTACGATGGAGCTCGTATAAAAATTATTTCGGCAGAAACTAATGGTCTCAATGGACAGCCTGGAACTGTTCTTGATGATCAATTGACAATAGCCTGCGGCCAGGGAAGTCTTCGGCTTCTCCATTTGCAACGGCCCGGGAAACGTGTGCTGGACACCGCGACTTTTCTTCGTGGAATGCCCATTCCACCCATGACCCAACTCAAATGAGAAATCGGTGGAAAATCACTATTGAATATGATGGACAGCCATTTGTTGGCTGGCAACGCCAGAAGAATGGCATAACAGTCCAAGAGGCGATAGAAAATGCTATTCATGCATTTTCGCAAGAATCCGTAACCCTTTACGGTGCAGGACGAACCGATTCTGGCGTTCATGCATTAGGCCAAAGTGCACACTTTGACCTTAGTTGCACAACTTCCCCAGACACAGTGCGTGATGCAATCAATTTTCACCTTCGTCCTTTACCTATTTCTATTCTAAATGTCGAAAAAACATATGCTAATTTTCACGCACGGGTTGATGCCATAGCACGACATTATAAATACCGAATACTCAACCGTCGGTCTCCCCCAACTATTGATATTGGCAGAGTTTGGCATATTCCTCACAAACTCGATATTGTAGAAATGGCTGATGCTGCCACTACTCTTATCGGGAAGCACGATTTCACAAGCTTTAGAGCCGCCGCCTGCCAAGCGAATTCACCAGTCAAAACGTTGATGCGTCTAAAAATATATAAAGTTAAAAATGAAATACATATTGAAGCCGATGCCCGCTCTTTCCTGCACCACCAAGTTCGCAACATGGTTGGCACACTCAGGCTTGTTGGGGAGGGCAAGTGGTGCCGTGCTGATGTAGAACGGATATTAGCGGCGAGAGACCGATCTGCAGCCGGCCCAACCGCACCCGCAGAGGGCTTATATCTCACATCGGTAGACTACTAGGATATGAGTTTTATTTTTTTCAAACTAACGTCAGAGCGCTTCCAGGACGGTCTAACCTAATAGCATTGTGGATCTATTTTTCTCGAGATATCTGCAGGTTCAGTTTATAACTGAAAAGTGTACTCGCCCTACTCATATCATCGCCATTGCCTTAAATTCAATGTACTAGTCATTGCCACCTCATAGGCGCACGTATCTGATTTTTATGCTAATAATTCTATCTCGGCAAAGTAGTTATCATATTAATTTTTCTTGTTCTCTACACAAAAATAACCTTCTAAAATAGCTTTGTAGATCTCAGTCAACGCCATGATATCGGATAGCTTACAACACTCATCAACTTTGTGCATTGTTTGGCCCACTAAACCAAACTCACAAACAGGACAGTGTTCTTTTACAAACCTAGCGTCAGACGTCCCACCAGTTGTGCTCATCTCCGGGCGCTCTCCCGTAACCTGCTGGACACACTCAGCCACCAAATTACTAAGTGGGCCGGGGGGATAAATAAATGATTCGCCACTTACTTTAGTAGAAATATTATAATTAGATGACCCATCCGCAGATTTATCGAGCCTTTCCTTAATCCAGTTCTTCAGGCTGTCTGAACTGTGCATATCATTAAACCGTATATTAAACCGCGCTTCCGCACTACCAGGGATGAGGTTTTCGGTAGGATTGTTTATGTCAATCGACGTAACTTGAACACTGGACGCATCAAAATAATCGTTGCCACTATCTAAAGGATCGTCCAAAAGTGCTCTCATCATACGAATCAGACGATGTGATGCGCTGTCGGCCAACTTTGGGTAAGCAACATGTCCTTGAACACCGTTAACAGTTACAACAGAATTCATCGAGCCACGTCGCCCGATTTTCATCATTTCTCCAAACCGAGAAGGATTTGTTGGCTCACCGACTAAACATGCATCCAGCTTTTCCCCTGCAGAAGGGAGCCAATCAAGCACCTTTCGTGTACCATTTATTGCCGGGCCCTCTTCATCGCCCGTAATTAAGATACTTAATGAGCCATCGAAACGGTGATCAGTTATCAAGCTCGCTGATGCACTGACGAAGGAGGCAATCGCTGTCTTCATGTCAACCGCGCCTCGCCCATAAAGAATACCGTCCACAACATCAGCTCCAAAAGGATCATGCGTCCATTCATTCAAATTGCCTGGAGGAACAACATCAGTGTGACCCGCGAAACAAAAGTTGGGACTGCCTTCGCCGAAGCGCGCATAAAGATTGTCTACATCGTGTGTCCCTTCTTCAGAAAATACAAGCCTATGACAGGTGAATCCGAGACCCTCTAAGGTACTTTGGAGTAAACTGAGAGCACCCCCCTCTTCCGGTGTAACGCTAGGACACTTTATTAGCTGGCGAGAAAGCTCGATCGCATCGACAGGCATGCTTAATCCCGCAATAATTCATTAATTGAAGTTTTCTCGCGGGTACCTTCATCTACCGTCTTAAGAATTACAGCGCAGTAGAGATTAGGACCTGCTGATCCGTCTGGGAGAGGATCTCCGGCGTGACTACCCGGCACAACAACCGAGTAAGCGGGCACTTTACCGCGCGTAATCACACCAGTCTCGCGATCAATAATCTTTGTCGATTGACCTATAAATACACCCATAGACAGAACCGAACCAGTCTCAACAATCACTCCTTCAACAACCTCTGAACGCGCACCAATAAAGCAATTGTCTTCAATAATCACCGGATCTGCCTGCAAAGGCTCCAGCACGCCACCTATACCAGCGCCCCCTGATATATGGACATTTTTTCCTATCTGGGCGCAGGAGCCAACTGTGGCCCAAGTGTCGACCATGGTACCCGAATCAACGTACGCACCAAGGTTAACGAATGAAGGCATTAGCACTACACCAGGAGCGATATATGCGGAACGTCTTATTACGGCCGATGGCACGGATCGAAAAGCAGCCTTTTCGAATTCTTTTTCAGTCCAGTCTTTCGTCTTCGCAGGCACCTTATCCCACCACATAGAGCCATCAGGCCCACCCGTTTGGGGACGCATATTCTCTATACGAAACGACAGAAGTACAGCTTTCTTGAGCCATTGATTAACTTGCCAACGGCCAGATTTTTTTTCAGCGACCCTTACCTTTCCCGCGTCCATCAAATCGAGTGCTTTTTCTATAGCAGTACGAACTTCACCCGTTGTCTCGGAATTAATTGAATCACGGATTTCCCAAGCCTCATTAATCACTTTTTGTAAACCTGTATCACTCATGATTTTCCCTGTGTTTTGAATGATGCTAATGCCACTTACGTTAGCTGCATTTTCGCAACGAATTCCAATAAGTCAAGAACCGCTGTCCTAGAGTGAGTCTGACAATTTACCGAGCCACCTAGTTAAGTTATCTACCCGATGGTCGACATATTTGCCCTCTTTATCTTCACCAGACCATTCATACGAATTTGTAATTAATACGGTTACCATTCCTAAGCTCTTTGCTGGCTCTAAATTACACGCTACATCCTCCACCATTACCGATTTATATGGATTAATGGCACAATTTTCTATCAACCTATGATACCCGGTAATGCTTGGTTTAGGAATGAAATCTGTAGCAAAAATATCAAACACACAATCAAAGTGGTGCTCAATGCCTAACCGCTTCATCACGCGTCCTGCATGCTCCGATGTCCCATTAGTAAAAACCAATTTTTGGCCGGGCAACAGCGACAACGAATGTTCCAAGCATGGATTCGGAGGTACCACAGTAACATCAATATCGTGAACATATTCTAGAAATGCCTCGGGCTTCATCCCATGATTCTGCATAAGCCCATTGAGTGTGGTGCCATATTCCCGATAATAGCGCTTTTGCAACTTCCGGGCATCCTCCTCATTCAAACCGAAATATTCGGCAATAAAATTTCGCATTCTAATATCAACCTGATGGAATAATTCGCACTCTGCAGGGTACAAAGTGTTATCGAGATCAAAAATCCAGTGTTCCGCTTTTGCAATATTTAACGACATGTCGCATACCCATTAAGAAAGTTAGCCACCCTTTCCATCATGTTGAACTTATTGCCGAAGAAAATAATCACGCCATGCGGAAATTAGGTGATGCTTCTTTTTAACATGGATACGCACAATCCCTATCAATATTAGCATCATGAATATTATACTGTTGCGAGTTCTAAATGAGTCGCCTCGTGGTTTATCATTGCAATCTTTTAAATAGATGGTATCGGTGAAACCTAATTTCTAACGTGCTCGAATCAAAGTTCCCGAACCATGTTCGGTAAAAATTTCTAAAAGTACACCGTGTGGCACTCGACCATCTATTATCACCGCACCTTCAGCCCCATCCTCAACGGCACAGATACAAGTCTCCAATTTTGGGATCATACCGCCTGAGATAGTCCCGTCCTCCATAAGAAGTTTTGCCTCATCCGTGGAGAGTTCTGGTATTAATTTCCCATCCTTATCAAGCACTCCCTCAACATCTGTCAAAAGCAGTAGACGCTCTGCGTCAACGCTAGCAGCAACCGCACCAGCCGCCGTATCTGCATTTATATTAAAGGTTTGCCCTGTCACATCACAGCCAAGCGGAGCAATCACTGGAATGATCTCAGTCTCTCGGAGAGCATCAATAATATATGGATTTATCTCTGTAGGTTCTCCCACGAAACCTAGATCTGTAGCATTTATAGCGCCGGAATTTTCAGACGCGGCTGTTGCCTTCTCAACCGTTATCAAGCCTCCATCTTTGCCGGATATACCAATTGCTTTGCCACCAGCTCTACTGATTTCTGCTGCGATATTCTTATTGAGTTGGCCTGATAATACCATTTCAACAATCTCTACCGTTGCAGCATCAGTGACCCGAAGCCCATCAATAAATTTACTTTCAATCGCTAATCGCTCAAGCATTGCGCCGATCTGGGGTCCACCCCCATGTACCACAACAGGGTAAATACCTACTTGCTGTAACAAAACGATATCATGGGCAAAACCAGCAGCAAGCTTGGAGTCACCCATAGCATGCCCTCCATATTTTATAACGAAGGTTTTACCGCCATAACGGCGCATGTAGGGAAGCGCCTCGGTAAGTATTCCCGCTTTACCCAACCACTCAGCACGAACCTTTGCTTTATCAATCATATCAAACTTCCAGTTTCTCAAAATGCTACAGATGTTAACCTAAAGGCATACCTTGGCCTAGCTTAGGCACTATTGACATTAGTTCAGCTCGCAATTCTGAGAGCCCTATATCCTTCTGAGCACTAGTCAAAAAAGCCGCCGGAAATGCCGCTGGATGCTTTAATAATTCGCGCTCAATCTTGCATCGCGTTTGCTTAGCAGTATTCCTTACCTTATCAACTTTAGTTAGCACGATTTGATAGGCAACAGCTGCCTGATCAAGCTCTCGCATTAAAAATCGATCACTATTTTTCAAACCATGCCGGGCGTCAACCAAAACACACACGCGGCGTAAATTTGCCCTACCTTTCAGATACAAATGAATCAACTGGGTCCATTTTGTTACTGATATCTTAGGCGCACGAGCGTATCCATATCCCGGCAAATCAACGAGCATTAGGCGATCACCTAAATTGAAAAAATTTATCTGCTGGGTGCGGCCGGGCGTATTAGACGTACGGGCCAATGATTTACGACCCGTCAATGAATTAATTAAACTTGATTTTCCCACATTTGAGCGCCCAACAAATGCAAGTTCAGGTAAAGCATGTAATGGTAATTGGCCAACCTGAGCTGCGCCAGTGACAAAACTACAGTTTTGCGCAAAAAGTACACGCCCCGCCTCTATTCTATCTCCATCTACACTCGGGCTACTACAACGCTTTGCCAATACAGCAACACCTTTAGTTTATGCTGACACCCATCCGTTTCATAATCAACCACTGTTGCGCTATTGAGAGGATGTTGTTCCAAGCCCAGTAAATTACTAGACCGGCGGGAAACGGCGCAAGGATGAAGGTAAATATAATTGGCATGAACATGAAAATTTTCGCCTGAATAGGGTCTGCGGGGGTGGGATTAAGCTTTTGCTGAAGATACATTGTTGCTCCCATTATAATTGGCCAAATTCCAATATTAATGAAAGCAAGAGTTGCAGGCACCTCCCAGGGGATGAGCCCGAAAAGAGTAAATATACCCAAAGGATCTGGCGCCGAAAGGTCATGGATCCAACCAAAAAATGGTGCTTGTCGCATCTCAATAGACACAAATAGAACCTTATAAAGAGCAAAGAACACTGGAATTTGTATTAGAATTGGAAAGCAACCAGCGGCCGGGTTTACTTTTTCAGTCTTATATAAATTCATTAGTTCGGTATTCATGCGCTGACGATCCTCTCCAAACCTCTCCTTTAATTCTTCCATTTTTGGCTGGAGCGCCTTCATTTTGCTCATTGCGCGATAGGATTTATTAGCAAGTGGAAAGAAGATGATCTTTATGATCACAGTTAATATCAATATGGCAACTCCATAGTTACCAAACATTTCGTTAAAGTAACTCAGCGCTGAGAAAAAAGGCTTTGTGAAAAACCAGAACCAGCCAAAATCGATGGCAAGATCAAATTTATCCACCTTGAGATCCGCCATATATGAATCTAAAAGTTTTTTCTCCTTAGCTCCCGCAAAAAAATTGGTTTTCGCTTCAATCATTTCACCCGGGTTAACACTCATAGATGGGCTGAGGTAATCAGCCTGGTATGCATGCTGTGAACCTCTTTTGTGACTCACGAAGCTTGTATTCGCTGTCTGCTGTTGGTTGGGAATTAAGGCTGCAAGCCAGTATTTGTCTGTAATTCCAAGCCATCCACCCTTGCTCTCAAAACGCTTAGGCCTCCCATCATCGAACTCGTCATAATCTACCTCCTGTAATACTCCCTTAAGAACGCCAATCATCCCCTCGTGCAAAATATAAAACCCTAAGACTTCAGGTGTGCCAGTTCGTGAGACCAACCCGTAAGGTGCGAGTGAAATTACTTGAGGCGTTAGATTCTTCACACGCTGAGTAATTTGAAACATGTAAGAATTATCAAGAGAAATTACACGTTCAAATAACAGTCCTTTCCCGTTATCCCAGCTAAGAGTAATTGGCTTCCCAGGGCTGAGGACAGAGCGATCTGACTTCCAAACGCTCCTAGCATTTGGAACTTCAACTGCACTTCCAAGCCAACCAAATTCTGCATAATATGGCTTCTCAGAGCCTTGTGGCTGTAATAAGATTATTTCTTCACTATTCGGATCCAGCGACGACCTATAGCC
Organism: uncultured Rhodospirillaceae bacterium; assembly: GCA_913043025.1. Lineage (GTDB taxonomy): Bacteria > Pseudomonadota > Alphaproteobacteria > UBA8366 > UBA8366 > UBA8366. The sequence goes on along the minus strand of CAJWLM010000019.1, from coordinate 10,725 downwards.
TTTAAGAACCAAGTCATCAATGCGGGCTCCGGTCAACGCAATCGATCCTGTCAACCGCTTCGAAGAGATTTTTACTCGATCACCACCGTCTTGGAGCACCGAAGCACGGTCTTTGAAAGTTGGCTTAAGGCTTTTTGGAGGAGGTTGCCGTATCATATCCTTTGTATCAGCACCCAACTTGGGCCCTGCGTCAGCAGTTACAGTCTGGCCCCTCACTTTGCTCTGAGCATCGGATGATTTTTTTTCCTTACGATTTTCAACCGGCGTTTTTTGTTCCAACTCCTTTTGGTCCTGAACCAACTCCTCGGGTGGTGGTGGTGGAAAAATAATGTTGAATCCGACAACAATCACTAAAGAAACTGTTATCGCCAATAGCATATTCTTTTGTTGTTCGGGCAACATAAAAAAATCCAGTTCTGTACAAGTTAACCAGGTGGCAATTGGGAGTGGTTACCATCCACCTCAGGGGGTACTGGGTCATAACCAGCGGACCCCCAAGGGTTACATCGCAAAATGCGTGCGCTTCCGAGCAAGATCCCGTTCCATGGACCGTGGATTTTAATCGCTTCAGCAACGTAGGTTGAACAATTCGGATAGAAGCGACAGCTATTCCCTGTGAAAGCGGCGAGAGTGAGCTGATAGCAGCGAATGCACAACACAAGACATTTCCCAACAAGTTGCATTCATTTTCCCCCAGCTTCATATTGAGGCGCCACCACACAAGCTTTGCGCCATACATTCAATCTCTTCATCGCAGTCTTTAGATCCGCTTGTATTTCGCGAAACGGCCGTTTAGTGGTCGCTAACCTTGCTATGATTACGTAATCGCACCCAACTAACCCGTATAAAGGCATAACCTCCTCCACCGCTGCGCGCAAGCGCCGCTTAGCCCTATTCCGAGCTACAGCATTTCCAACCTTTCTGCTAGCAGTATAGCCTACACGTATGGCGTTGCCAGCCTCGTTATTGAGGCACACTTGTAACAGCAAGCTCGGGGCAACGAAGTATTGTCGAGCGGCAGCCACGTGGAGGAACTGTGCGCGCCGTTTCAACGGCAATACGCCGGCCGGCATGCCTATGCAGACAAAATCTTGCGGCCCTTAGCGCGCCGCCGGGCGAGCACTTGACGGCCAGACTTCGTCGCCATTCGAGCGCGAAAACCATGACGACGTTTACGAACTAATCTGCTCGGTTGAAATGTACGTTTCACGAAGGACTCCAAACGCTATTAAATGACGTGCGCTCTATAGAATTTATAGCCCACTAAGTCAACGATTCCTGCAAAACAAGTAATCAAGCAAAATGCTAGCAAATGCTAATTTGTACGAAATTTGGTTTTGCACACTATCCACCACCAGCTACTATCAAAGAAGATTATGAACACAAAACAAACAAAAATTAATTCCGATGAGAACCGCAGGAGATGCAGGATCAGAGAATGTTCGCGCCCACTTCCTAAAGTAGTTGTTCTACCCCTAGTGTTAGGATTAGGGATTGCTTTATTTCATATGTTAGGTCTTAGCGAATTTGCCACATTGGATAACCTAAAGGCTAATAGGTATTGGATTTTGAGACAGACAAATCAATATCCTTTCATCATGACAGCTGTTTTTATGCTTACATATACGGTCAGCGCAGCCCTCTCCTTGCCAATAGCTACATTACTTACAATTTTGGGGGGATATATGTTCGGCCAGTTGCTGGGAACAGTATATGTTGTCACCTCAGCGACCGCTGGTGCTTGCATCGTTTTCTCACTGGCTAAAACTGCACTGGGCAGTTCACTTCGCGCACGTGCAGGAGGTAAAATCAAAATAATGGAGCCAGGTTTTCGGAAAAACGCTCTCTTCTATATGCTTTTCCTGCGCCTCATACCAATGTTTCCCTTTTTCATCGTGAATATTGTACCGGCTCTCTTGGGTGTCAATCTGAGAACATATGTATTAGGTACTTTTATTGGCATTATACCGGGCACTTTCATTTTCGTAACAGCCGGCGCAAGCCTAGGATTAATTTTTAACAGCGAAGATACCTTGATTATCGACGACATACTTACTCCAAATTCAGTCATATTACTTTGCAGTATTGGAATCCTCACTCTGCTTCCAATTTTGTACAAGCGGCTAAAAACGCCGGCTAACTCAGTACGTAAACGTGGGCAATAGTTAGTCGAAAATTTTATGTGCCTGCTTAAATTTCAAACATCACTTTACGACGCCTCAAATTAGATTTGATCTGTTGGGAGACGAGAGAAAGACGACTTTTCAAAAATTACAAAAGCCTTTTTTGTGATTAAGCGATTGCAGATCAAACGGGGTTTCCCCAACGACTTTATTTGTTCGTATATGGATATTAGCTACCACGCTAACCATAGCCTAAGTTGCTCACTAAAATTACTTCGTGCCGTGAAAACATTTAAGTTCTCTCTTGCTGCGATGCACCACATGTGACATGTAAATCACGTCGAACTGATCGTACCGCAGGATGGTGGATGGGACCATAACCATGAATAATATCGAACGACGTCTAACCGTACCAGATATCCAGGCCAAGAAAGGCGGGGAGCCAATTGTTTGCTTAACGGCATACACTGCACCAACTGCCGAAGTTCTTGATCGGTATGTGGACCTCTTATTGGTGGGGGACTCAGTGGCGATGGTCCTTTATGGCATGGAGACAACACTAGGTATTTCGCTCGAAACAATGATTGGTCACGGCAAAGCAGTAGTTAGAGCTTCTAATACTGCCCTTGTTGCTGTTGATATGCCGTTTGGAAGCTACCAAGGAAGTAAAGAAGAAGCATTCCGGAATGCGGCTCGAATAATGTCCGAAACTGGCTGCCAAGCTATAAAATTAGAAGGTGGCGTGGAAATGGAAGATACTGTGCATTTTCTCAGTGAACGAGGGGTGCCAGTATTTGGGCACGTAGGCCTGCGACCGCAAAGCCTTCATACCGCCGGCGGATTCCGTAGCCATGGGAAAGACCATAGAGAAGCGGACCAGATCTTACGAGATGCGGAAGCCATTGCCCAAGCAGGGGCATTCGCAATCGTTATCGAGGGAACAGTTGAACCGGTAGCCGCTCGTGTTACCGAAAATACGCCAGTTCCAATAATTGGAATTGGCGCCTCACCGCGCTGTGACGGTCAAGTTTTGGTGACCGAAGATCTAGTTGGGATGTTTAATACTTTCCGTCCAAAGTTTGTGAAGAGGTACGCAGAGTTGAATGGCGAAATGGCAAAAGCAGTTGAAAAGTTTTCTCGCGACGTCCGTCAACGAAGGTTTCCAGATGCAGAACATTGTTTTGGAGCGGAGCCACGTAAAGTCTCAGGCTAGTTTTTAAGCAATGCCTGAGATAATTCGCACAGTTGCTGACATTCGTGCACTGACTAAAACCTGGCGATTACAATGTCTAAAAGTTGGGCTGGTGGCAACGATGGGTGCATTGCACAAGGGTCATCTTTCTCTTATTAATCATGCAACGAGCGAATGCGACAAAGTTATTGTAAGTATTTTTGTGAACCCCAAGCAATTTTCTGCACGTGAGGATCTAGAGACTTATCCCCGTAATGAGGAGCAGGATCTTACAGCGCTCGAAACTTTTGGCGTGTCAATCGCATACGCCCCTCCCGTTAAAGAGATTTATGGTGAGGACTTTGCAACCCGGATTGAAGTTGGACACCTCACTGAATGTATGTGTGGGATTACAAGGCCTGGTTTTTTTAGTGGAGTAGCTACGGTAGTCGCTAAGCTTTTGAATCAGTGTGAGCCAGATCGAGCTTATTTCGGCGAAAAAGACTACCAGCAATTACTCGTGATACGACAGCTTGTTAAAGATCTAAATATCCCAAGTGAGATAGTCGGGTGTCCAATAATACGCGACGAAAATGGCCTCGCGCTGTCATCCCGCAATACTTATCTCAATGATCAACAGCGACAGGTTGCCGCTGCACTCTTTAGAACACTACAAGAGGCCGCGAGTAATTTAGTAGAAGGCGCGGACTGCAGAGAGGTTGAAAAGTGGGCAGCAAACACTTTAAAAATTGCGGGCTTTGATGACGTTGAATATGTTGATATTAGGGACGGATTAACCCTGGAAAAAACAAATGACATTAATGGATCCAAAAAGTCTGCCAGAATTTTTGGTGCAGCAACCCTAAATTCTACAAGATTGATCGACAATGTGCCCGTTGAGGTCAATGCCAAATTTTGAAAAAAATGAGTTCGAGGACGAGTTAGCAAAAGACTTAAGCCGGTCGGCGTCAACAGTGCTCTACTTTTTAACAATTACTATTACGCCCTCTAACCGATACACCAATATACTCCCGCGCAATATCGAGCATCGAGATTGGAAAGCATCTACCAATGTGTCTCGGGACTTAACTGCAGTTCTTTTTTTGCGGTGACTATCGCACGTACACGCGCACTTCATTTGAGCGGGCAGTAGTACTGTTAGTTGCAGTTAAATTCACCCGTGACGCTGGCAAACCCATATCGGTTAAAGTTCGGAGAACCCCTTCAGCATTTCGCTTGGCCGCCGTGGTATTTAGGATTCGCGCGGATGGAGTTCCTGCTTTTGGACTGACTGCTACCAGATCAAAAGCCGCCTCAGGTTTCCGCTCTACGGCACGACTTACCGCATTGTATAATGCCTGTTGATACGCGACGTTTGGACGATCAAAACGTATTACCACGAGAGGCCTGCTATTGGCTCGGCGCTTGCCAGAACGCACTGCTGCCCGTGTCTTGATCTCAGTTTGTGCGAAGGCGCGATTCACTAAACTAGCGCCGTAACGCTCTCCATTTTTAATAGCTATGGACATGGTGGTCAGATTACGACGCTCATTCCCCAAGTAGCCTGTTTGCCGATTTATGTCATTTGATAACTCATTTAAAAGCCTATCAATAAACACTACCGTACGATTTACTTCGTCTTCAAGCCGCCGCAACTGAACGTGATCCTCATCAACAGCTCCGCTCAGGGTGTATGTAGCACGCACGCTGTCAAGGAGGTATCCAGCAACAGTAGCCTCAGAGCCGGAATCGTTTGAGAGCCCGTTCATTTTGGATATGTTACCTTCTATTTTCTCTAACTGCTGCTGCGCTTCATTCCATTGTTTTACTAGAACTGGATTGCCCGGTGTAGTTCCAGCCTGCAACTTGGCACTCATCGCTGCAACAATGCCATGGTAGCGTTGTGTAGCTGATTCATTTTCACCGCGAAGTTTCGACATACGGCCGTTTAGTCTATTTATGGCGCCTTTCAACTTTGAAAGATCTCCGCCCATCGAAAAAATTTTCTTGCCGACAAAAGTGCCTGTTTTCTTACCTCCCAAACTTATTTGGGTTTCTGTGCCGACACCACCCACAGTTTGGCCAGATTTTGCCGACGGGGCACTTAATTGAGGGGGCTGGTAGGATCGTCCGACCGATCCAACTGGGGCCGGGACACTTGGTGCAGCAATCTTAATTTTAGTCGAATTCGGGGCTGTCCGAGGCGCTTCACCTGACAACGACGGCCACATGGAATTTGACTCACAGCCAGCAAGGAGGGAGCCGCCCAAAAACAAAACGAGCAATTTTCGCGAAAATGTCATTTCAAAATACCACCCTGCGATTTACAAACTCTGTCAATTTTAAATCGAGTCAACAATTAAAGGCCCTCAAAGTAAGCTCAATAGACCTGAGCAAACTATATTCGAATACAAATCTCTATACCAAGAATATTACTTACCACACATGTGACCTATATTCCAGTAATCCGAATATGGACAAACAAACGGGAATTCGCAACATTTATCCCGCCTTAATTACAATTCTTACCTAGTTTAACCATGCTCGGAGCCGGTAAATCTTACTGACAATTCAATTTGGTTAGCAAAAAGCACCATATTACTATATAAAGTGCTCTTCTTTCACATTATACACAATATGCAGAATGTTTAAAACCTTTTGAGCAATATGCTTTTTTCAGTCAAACAATCGGGTAAATGCCCAAAACGGAACCACGGTTTTTTTAATCGACGGAGAAGGTATGTTTTCTAATATTGCGCAACATTGAATAATTTCAGGCAATTTAGTCCATCAAGGGTTCTCAATCACTCGCTTGAGTAAAATACCGAGATTTTGGCAATTTAGGTTAGCTTTCACCCACAGCACAATCTTCAAACGTTATATTCACTACACTTTCACAAAACGCATACCGTGCGTTTGACCAATGCTATGCATTCTTATTTCGCCAAAAAAGCTGAAACCAATTAAATCAAAACTTCTAGGTGACATTGCGTGAGCGCTGGGTTAATACGGTTGCCGCAGTCATGATCCAACTTCATTTTATCAAACCATAAAATCAGATGAAATGGCGCAAGATTATGCAGTTTCTTTAGTCCTAAGCGCCCGTAGCTCAACTGGATAGAGTACCTGACTACGGATCAGGGGGTTGGGGGTTCGAATCCTCCCGGGCGCGCCAATTTTTTATGACTGCTGGGATACAGTTCCGGAATTTTGAGAGCTATTTTTAGAAGTTATAATACCAGTTGCATTAGTCAAATTACAAAATCAAAGTGGCTGGGGCTTGAAACCAAATCTTTGAACACTAACGTTTTGGGTTAATTATTTGGAGATATCTGCGATGAAGGCGATTATCGTTAAAACTTGGAACTCGGTAATGAATGCACGGCATAATCCGTTGAGGCACATTCCTGACGACAATGTGCGCCACTTGATAATGCAAATCCTCGCTTGGATGTGGTGCACTGCGTTTTCAATCTACATGGGCAGCATGTGGATTTTTGGTTTTACAGCTTTGGCTCATTTAGCCATTCTCGCAGCCGTAGCAATCACCGTTGCAACCTTCGAAGTTGCAAAGAGAAAGCCAGATACCTTTATAAAAAAATAGTACGCCGCGTTACAATGGTAATCAAATAAAACAATCGTTAGAAAAATGCGCTACTGAGTTAAGCTATTATATTTCCACAACATATAGTTATAACCTGGTCTATTGCATGGTTTGTTGTACGATCAACAGTCTTTAGACAGATAGACCCGCTTTCAATTCTCCATAACTCTATCCATGTCAAGGCCAAGATATGAATAAGGGTTTTGACAGTTGGGCATAAGTCTAAGTAAGCTGCGCGACATGGTCGATGAGTGTTCGTAATAGTAGCATTGCCCTGACCTGGAATAATTCATTCAACATTCGTGCACCTTACGATCTCATCACGGTGTGCTGCTATTTTCCATGCGGGCAAAACAGAAAAGGGGTCAAAATGTCAAAAAGTCTACGCACGGAATCCGACACTTTCGGAACTTTGGAAGTGCCCTCGGACAAATATTACGGAGCACAGACAGCACGCTCGCTAATAAACTTTCCTATAGGCCAAGAAATAATGCCAAGACCTCTGGTACACGCACTAGGAGTCATCAAGCAAGCCGCTGCTCGGATCAATAAGGCTCAAGGAAAACTCGATGCAGTTCGAGCCGAGGCGATTGACAAAGCCGCTGGTGAAGTTGCTGATGGCTTACTAGATGATCATTTTCCCCTAGTGGTATGGCAAACCGGCTCCGGCACGCAAACAAACATGAATGCAAATGAAGTGGTTTCCAATAGGGCGATTGAAATAATGGGTGGAAAAATTGGAACGAAAGATCCCATACATCCTAACGACCATTGTAATATGGGGCAATCGTCCAACGATACCTTTCCGACTGCAATGCATATTGCAGCAGCTAAAGAGGTGAACGAGACGCTTATCCCTGCATTAGAACATTTGAAAAAAGCGCTCGGCCAGAAAGTGGCGGAATGGTCAGATATTGTAAAAATTGGTCGAACTCACACACAGGATGCTACACCGCTTACTTTGGGCCAGGAATTCAGTGGTTACGTCGCTCAGCTGGAATTAGGTATCGAACGAATATCAGCAGCTCGAGATGGATTATACCACTTAGCACAGGGCGGCACCGCCGTCGGCACCGGACTCAATTGTGCCATTGGTTTTGATGTGGATTTTGCCGCTGAGGTTTCCAAAATCACTGGGCTTCCATTTCGAACTGCAACCAATAAGTTTGAAGCGTTGGCCGCAAATGATGCTTATGTGCACGCTCATGGGGCACTGAATACCGTTGCCGTGTCTTTATTCAAAATTGCTAACGATATTCGGTTGCTCGGATCAGGCCCGCGATCCGGCCTCGGTGAATTGTCACTTCCTGAAAATGAGCCTGGTTCATCGATAATGCCGGGCAAGGTGAACCCTACACAAGCTGAAGCCATGACTATGGTCTGCACGCAGATTCATGGAAACAACGCAACAATCTCCTTCGCCGGCAGTCAAGGGCATTTTGAATTAAACGTTTATAAGCCAGTCATGGCCCTTTCAATGCTTCAGTCCATCGCCCTCTTATCAGATGCAGCTATTAGTTTTGCTGACCGCTGTGTGGCCGGGATTTCTGCGAATACAAGCAATATCACCAATTTAATGGAAAGATCTTTAATGCTAGTAACCGCGCTGGCACCGGCTATAGGGTATGACAAAGCAGCCGAGATCGCAAAAACTGCTCACAAAAACGGTACTTCATTGAAAGAGGAAGCATTGAAACTTAAATATGTAACAGAGCAGGAATTTGACAATCTTGTACGGCCTGAAAAGATGATTTCCCCGGGTGATTAAGCAAACCGCTAAAAAATCACAAACTTCGTGTGATATTCGAAACCTATCCTATGGTATATTCATCTCTGATATATAGACGATTCAGAAATCCTGGCTGGCATCAGACTTGTCATAATCTTCACCAAAAATGCGTTGAAAAAATGATCCCGCGCGAGACGTCGGCGCATCCTCATTGGTAAGCCCAGCACTATCAGCGAGATCCTCCTTCACAGCATTTATTTCGGAGGTCTCTTGCAAAGCAGTATTTTCCTCGACAACTACGGATTGACTTTTGGATTTTTTCTTTTCACGCACTCTGCTCGTTTTAGCTGCACTTGATCGGGACTTTTTAGACTTACCTTTTGGACGAGCTACTTGCTGACTACTCGCTTTCTTTTTACTCGCCCCCTTGATGTTCTTTTTGCTGCGTTTTTTTCTGGGGACATCTACACTATTCTTCATTTTTTTCGTTGATGCGGTAGAGGATTTTTTTGGCGTAATGGCTGATTGAGGTTTTTCAAAGAGTCCATCAGCTTCCTTTCTCTCTATCCTCTTCCCGACCTTACGTGCCAACGGAACACTCGCATCATCGACGACTGAAAAATATTCCCCTGCCCAAAGGCCGCGAACATACTGCTTAGCGTCCTCCTGATCCACTTTGTAACGATCTGATTGAGAAGTAAGAGCCCCTGCGTAACCGGCGCGTACCAGTGCTTCTCCAATGTCATGCTCCCCTGAATAACAAGTAGCAACTTTTACTCCTGTTTTCCTTTCCTTGGTTTTTTCCACATCACAAGACAGGTAGGCACCATCGGCAATCCGAATCAGCTCAGCCCAAGCAACAACTCCACACCGCATCCTAGCTCCATTAATTTTGCAAATTTGATCTAATTGAGGAGCATGAATACCGAACAGACGAACAGTTTTGCCTTTGATAAGAATGAGGTTCGCGGATAGCACTTGTGCAAGACCTTTTATTTCCTTGTTCGCGGCCATCGCCGTTGAAAAAAGATACAATAAAGCCCATAAAAAGACGACAAATAGCGCTGTACCAATAAAAAATGGCCTTTGGCGAATGATCGGCATCAACACTCCCGACAATTGAATCCTAGAACACTTCAGTGGATCGAATTTCTTTTTCTTCTACATAGCACGATCCTAACCATGTCGCGCGTCCTGAAATAAAAAATTTTTGTCATTTCTTTTCGGGCTCTACTTCACTTTTCGAAATATTATTGGCCCCTCCATCCTCAAGATAATCATCGCAGGTGGCCCCGTCGCAACAAGGAGTGTGATTATTCTTACAATGAATGCATTGGGCATGCCCGTGGACATAATCCAAAGGTGTCTCACGACCACAAAAGGGACACAAAATTACCGGAGCACTCTGCATTGGCTTAGTCCATCTCAATCAAAAATTGTACAAGATTATAATCTCAATTATGCGCCGATTAAACCATGTGTGCATCATCTCATTCAGTCAATTCCCCGATTTTAGACAATGAAAAAGGCATTGTTGCATCATATTTTTCCGCAAAAGGTTGGAGAAGTCGCTCAACTTCAAGGGCGCCAAGCCGATCCATTAAAGCACATGGTGGCTTGCCGAATTTTAAGGCAAGCTGCGCGCCCATGTCGATGTCAGCTGGGCTTGCAACCTCTTCATCAAGCGCCTGCAAAATAGGAAAAAAGGTAGCGCCGAGAAGGCGGTCAGAAATCATACTGTCGCACTCAGGCTTAGGCGCACTTTTGAGATCATCTATTGACCAAACCTCACCACTTAAACCCTTTTGCTCAACTGATTTAGCTAAGCTATAGAAAGCTCCAAGCTTGGCCAGGTTATTCTGGGCATGCGACATAACCTGCATGCCAACTAAATTCATAACAACAAAAGGCCCTGCTGCCGCACCTAAAACATCACTAGCCACGCGATCGATTTCAGCGGGCGAACCAGCCTTCTCATCAAAAAGACGAGCTGCCTCGTTGGCATAGGGACAGAAAAATCGGTTAAGCGCGAAGCCACTACTGTCTTTGCAAAGGACGGGCTTTTTGTTTGTCTGATTACAAAAACAGACTCAAATCC
>CAJWLM010000018.1 GCA_913043025.1 uncultured Rhodospirillaceae bacterium | reverse complement strand
GGTCGTGCTGTTATTAAAGCATATCAAAATCGTGCCGCTTTAGTTCGCGGCATGCAGCGTATGCATCCTTACGACTAAGCCCTGCCAAGCGAGCCCTGTAGAGGGTTCGATTTTCTCGCTCTGCGGTCATAACAGCAATATCGTAATTTTTTCCAGATTTAGAGAGTTTTGCTGCTGCTTTGCCCGCTCTTTTTGTAGCCGGTGCTATATTAAAATAAGCACCAATTTGGATCATCCAGGTCCTGCGCGGGGTAAGGTTTGCAATGGGCTGAGAAAATGGGGGCAATTCAGCGTCTTCAGCGATTTGGCGAGCCAACTTTCGTGCCTCGGTTGCAGCGATAGATTGTGTTGGGTGCGGGTCTGCAAAAAAAATTGTCGAATTCGAATGTATTGGTTTTGAGTTTGTTGTCAGGATGTCGTCCTGGCGTGTGGTCGAGATTTTAGCGAAACACTTATTAAGAAGTTTTTTTACATGGTTGTCTCGGAACTTTGCGGTCTTCCCACCAAAAACAACCGCAATCAATCTCGTTCCATCGCGTTCAGCAGATGCAGAGAGATTATAGCCGGCCGCATTTGTGTAGCCAGTTTTGATCCCGTCAGCACCATCATAGTGCCTTAGAAACTTGTTATGAGTTTTGAAACTACGACCCTTAAAGTGAAATTTACGAGTTGCAAAATAATTATAGTACTTGGGGAATTTAATGACCAGAATACGCGATAATGACGCCATATCGCGCGCAGTGGAAAGATGACCTCGATTAGGCAGCCCGTGCGGGTTACGGAACGTTGTATCTTTCATTCCCAGTGCGCGCGCGCGACGTGTCATGGCTTTTGCGAAAGAGTGCACGGAGCCCGATAAGTGTTCGGCAACGACTACAGCAACATCATTTGCAGATTTGGCAATAAGTGCAGAGATAGCTTTTCTAACCGTAATCATATCTCCTGGCTGAAGGCCTAACTTTGAAGGCTGGGCTTTACTCGCCCGGGGTGAGGTAATTAAATTAGTATCCATTTTTAATTTATTTTGCTCTAACGCTTCGAAAAGCATAAACAAAGTCATCAACTTCGTTAGGGAGGCTGGATAATTTAGTGTGTCGGCGTTCGTTGAATGAAGAACATGACCGTCTTTCGCATCAATTACTATCGCGGCATATCGAGCTTCAGATGGATGAGCAAATGAAAAGCAAAAAACTAAAGTAAAAAAGAGGCATAAAGTTCTCATTACTTGAAAAATTCTATTTTTCCTCGAGCCGCGACTTAATACTACTACGACACTACTTACAATTTATTCTCAATCAATTTGGCCACGATACTACGACAGCAACGTAGAAATGTCGACAGTTTTCGGCGGAGAATTTGAACTACGGTTGAGTTCGTGGGTTTTTGTGAGTAACCGTATGATTTGTTTGGTTTTAGACTACATTTATTGTGCGCTGCACAAAAATATCTTGACGGACTAATATAGCTGACACATATTGTTATTTGTGCGGTGCAACATAATCAATGAATTTGTTTCACCCATTTTTGATTAAACACCAAAATTCCAATATTGGGATTTGTCAGTCAACAGAGGAATTGATAAATGAGCTCGAATAAAGCTGCGGATAACAATAAAACGACTATAAATAACGTCAACGATACCGTCGAAGCAGCAATGGCGATGGGAAAAGAAAAGGTTGAGCAAGCACAAGAGAATTACACGCGAGCTTATGGGGAATTCTCAAAGTTTGGTCAGGAAACGTTAGGGGTGTACATGAAGGCGGGTGAAATTTTTGTGAAAGGGGCAGAAAATATTGGGCAGGCCTATTTCAAATTAGCCAAGACTACTGCTGAGAGGAATGCTGAAGCAGCAAAAGCAGTGTTGGCCGCGAAAACACTTAATGACGTGGTTGATGTTCAGAATGATTTTGCGCGAGAGTCTTACCAGACGTTATTTTCGGAGGGTACAAAAATTAGTGAACTCTCACTTAAAGTAGCGCATGAGGCTTTCGAGCCATTGAAAGAGCAGATGGAAGGCTCGATTGAAAAAACCATGAAAGGCGCATGAGCGCAAGCCTGAGTAGAGTTCGAGCAGTCTTGTCTCCGACAAGACTGCTCCTCTCATTCAAATTTTTTGCAACTGTAAATGGTACATTTGTTGAGGCGATATAAACGGCGCCTCTGCCGTGATAAGCGGCTACTCTCAATTTTAGTAACCTTAAAACCAACTTCGGCAAACCGGTCCGCATAGTCCGACCCACAAGTCCGCACATGGTATGGATGTCCGAAGCGCGCATTACGGTCTTTTGGGCTCAATACAGCATCGTCTTCATCGGTTTTTTTTAGGTCCATGTTTTGCGGAATCATGATTAGGACATGTCCGTTAACCTTTATAATCCTATGTAACTCACTTAGAGCCTTTTGATCATCCATAACATGTTCAAGGACGTGGGAGCATATAACACCATCAAAGTGGTCGTCTTGGAAGCGCAGGTCTGTGATATTCATGTTTTGTTTCACATCAGTGCCGAAAAGATCAATATCGGTGTAATTAACTTGGGGCAAACGTGACAAGCAGCTACGTATGCAGGCTTCCGGCGCAATATGCAGGATGCGAAGGCGTCTACGCGTCCATCGCAGGACATCTCTGACATAAAGGTATAGAAATCTGTGCCTTTCAAGAGAGGCACATCTCGGGCAGCATGCATTGCGTCTACCATTAAGGCCAAAAGGCAAAAATTTTTGGTACCTTCCCATACAAATAGGGCATAGAAATAAGCCCCCGCTTCTTCGTTTTTGCCTTATGTTAGTGGTTAATAAAGGGTTACCGTAAATTTCGGGTTCGCTATATCTTCCGGAAAGAATTTTTGGGAAAGATCGTCCAATGTTCTCCAGCATGCTATTTAGCCTTTAAACCGATCCATTTAATCTCATATTATAGATTATGCGTAGAATTAATAGGTATAACAATGTCAGACAAGGATGACGACACAGAAATTGGTGTAATCACCAAGGATAAGACAAATGAAAAAACGAAAAAACCGTCTATGTATAAGGTGTTATTATTGAATGACGACTATACTCCAATGGAGTTTGTGGTTCATGTCTTACAGCGGTTTTTTTCGTTGGACGAGGAAAGAGCGGCGCAAATTATGATGCATGTGCATCGGCGTGGTGTCGGGGTGTGTGGTGTTTTCCCCTTCGACGTGGCTGAAACCAAGGTAAATCAGGTTCAGGATTTTTCAAGAGAACATCAACATCCGCTGCAATGTACGATGGAAAAGGACTAACCCAACATGTTATCGGCAAATCTAGAGCAAACGCTTCACCGGGCAATTTCAGTTGCTAGTGAATGCGGACACGAGCTTGCGACGCTCGAACACCTGTTATTAGCTTTGTTAAAAGATGATGATGCATCGGCCATTTTGAAAGCTTGTGGTGTAGATATTGAAATTTTGGACGTCAATATAAGAGAGTTTTTTGATTCTGAATTACAGGCATTGAAGACCTCTGATTACTCTGATCCGAAACCCTCAATGGGGTTTCAACGTGTTTTGCAGCGTGCGGCAATCCATGTTCAGTCCTCTGGTCGGGAGGAAGTTAGCGGTGCTAACGTTATTGTGGCGCTTTTTTCGGAACGTGAGAGCCACGCAGTATTTTTCCTTCAGCAACAAGAAATGACGCGTTTCGATGCCGTGAATTTTTTGAGTCATGGAATTACCAAAACAGCGGGAATGGAAGGTCCCCAGCCTGGAGCTGATGCCGATGGGTTGTCTTCGGGTGAAGATTCAAAAAAGGCCGACGTAAAAGCATTAGAAGCCTATTGTATAAACCTTAATAGGAAGGCATCTGCTGGTAAGATTGACCCATTAATTGGGCGCTCAGGTGAAGTTGAACGAACAATTCAGATACTCTGCCGGCGCACGAAAAATAATCCGCTTTATGTTGGTGATCCAGGTGTTGGAAAAACAGCAATTGCTGAGGGTTTAGCTAGATATATAATTGAGGGTAAAGTTCCCGAGGTTCTAAACAACGTTGAAATTCATTCTCTTGATATGGGCTCACTTCTAGCCGGAACACGATATCGTGGTGATTTTGAGGAGCGTCTAAAGGCAGTCCTCAAGGAGTTGGAAGAGCAGCCCAAGTCGGTATTATTTATAGATGAGATACATACAATAATCGGAGCAGGCGCCACTAGTGGTGGATCTATGGATGCCTCAAATCTCCTCAAGCCCGCCTTGCAAAACGGGTCGTTGCGATGCATCGGGTCAACAACATATAGGGAATACAAAAATTATTTTGAAAAAGATCGTGCACTGGTACGGCGTTTTCAAAAGATTGATGTTGCTGAACCATCAGTTACTGATGCGATTAAAATTTTGCACGGCTTAGCCCCGTACTACGAGACGCATCATAAAGTAAAATACACTGTGCCGGCTATCCGGAGCGCCGTCGAGCTTTCTGCGCGCTATATCACAGATAGAAAGTTACCAGATAAGGCTATTGATGTGATGGATGAAGTTGGTGCATCGCAGATGCTGTTGTCACCTTCTCAACGAAAGAAAAAAATAAGTACTAGAGATGTTGAGCATGTGGTTTCAAAAATTGCTCGTATTCCACCGAAGCAAGTTACAAGTGATGACCGCCAAGCCCTTAAAACACTAGAGCGTGATTTAAAAATGTCGGTGTTTGGGCAGGATGACGCTATCGAAGCCTTAGCTGCATCTATCAAGCTTGCACGTGCCGGGCTGCGGGAACCGGAAAAGCCTATTGGATCCTACTTATTTTCGGGGCCAACTGGAGTTGGAAAAACCGAAGTTGCACGGCAGCTCGCAGTGACCCTTGGCGTCGAACTAGTTCGTTTTGATATGTCGGAATATATGGAAAGGCACAGTGTTTCTCGATTAATCGGTGCGCCGCCCGGATATGTCGGATTCGATCAGGGCGGTCTTCTTACCGACTGCGTAGAAAAAACCCCACATTCCGTGGTTCTCCTTGATGAGATAGAGAAAGCTCACCCAGATGTATTTAATATATTACTCCAGATAATGGATCATGGAAGATTGACAGACCATAACGGCAAAGCTGCTGATTTTCGTAATGTAATCTTAATAATGACAACCAACGCAGGGGCTGCGGATTTAGCGAAAGCGGTCGTTGGCTTTGCTCGCGAAAATAGGAGTGGCGAGGACACTGAGGCTATTAACAGACTCTTTACACCTGAGTTTCGTAATCGTCTTGATGCAATTATCGGGTTTTCTTCCTTACCTGCGTCAGTTGTGGCACGTGTAGTGGATAAGTTCGTTATCCAGTTAGAGGAACAACTAGCAGACCGGAAGGTGACAATAATTCTTTCAAGCAATGCCCGGTCCTGGCTTGCAAAACATGGATATGAACCGCACTTTGGTGCGCGGCCCTTATCGCGTCTTATTCAAGAGAAGGTTAAGAAGCCACTCGCGGAGGAGTTATTGTTCGGTAAACTTAAAAATGGTGGCACAGTTCGGATTGGTTTGAAGGGTAGCCATTTAACGTTCTCCTGCGCGAAAAATAGAAATTATAAAATCAGCAGGACAAAAAAAGGTCAAAAATAAAAATAACCAGATTGTGGCAAAGGGTGAACAGTATTATTTACGGATAAGAATGCTCGGAGCTTTAGCTACATTGGTGCGACCAATGACGCTACCACCCACGTTACAAGCATGCGAGTTAACATAGTACAAGGAGAGGTTGGTTCTTTTATTGCTAGCGTCGCTGTAACAACATGATACTTGAGCTACTGGGTAATATCTTTTCTCAATATGAAGTCACACATCATTTGATTTTCAAAAAATCTCACCTGAGCATTTCCTAAATTTTGTGACTAAAAAATGTGCTGACGCTTAAGGTTGTTCATGTTCATCAGCGGCTATAAGTAGGAATTCCATTAAATAAAGATCGGAGGTTTAAATTTTGCGGAAGGGTGTAAACTCTTTTAGCACTGACGCCTCATGAGTTCGATATTTGGTCTCCTCCTCGAGGTAATTTGCTACAGCATTTCGGAAATTTTTATTTTCTATCCAGTGTGCGCTGTAGGTTCTTTTTGGGGCGTACCCTCTTTGTAACTTATGCTGGCCGTGTGTGCCTGCTTCGACTCTTTTTAGATTGCGGCTTATCGCGAAATCAATTGCTGCATAATAGCATGTCTCAAAATGAAGATATTTATGTTCCTCGCAACACCCCCAATTGCGACCATATAATGCCTGATCATCGAAGAAATTTATAGCGCCAGCAATTGGCTTCCCATCCCGATAAGCCAATACCAAAAGTACTTGGTCGGCCATGGTTGCACCAAGTTGCGTAAAAAAGTCTCGTGTTAGATAAGGGTATCCCCATTTTTTGTCATAGGTTTCTGTGTAAAAATTAAAGAAGGCGTCCCAATGTTGAGGTTCTATATCATTACCAGTAAGCATATTAATGTATATCCCACTTTCATTGATAAATCGGCGCTCCTTTCTAATGTTTTTCCGTTTACGGCTGGTTAAAGCTCCAAGGAAGCCCTCGAAGTCATCGTAGTTATCGTTTTCCCAGTGGAACTGAGTATCGTGACGAATTAGGAAACCTTGGTCTTTGAGCAACTCTGCATCTGCTTCTGTACAAAAGGTGACATGTAACGATGATAATTGCATCTTCCTGGTAACATCAATGAGCCCTTGCGCTATACGTTTGCGGTATTCCAGATATTCTGCCGCCTCCGCAGAGGCAAGTAGTCGTGGCCCTGTAACAGGAGAAAAAGGCACCGCACACTGTAGCTTCGGATAATAATCTCCACCTGCACGTTCGAACGCTTGAGCCCAATTCTGATCAAACACATACTCACCTTGGCTATGGCTTTTCACGTAGAGAGGGCACGCTGCAACCAATTCGTTAGTTTCTTTTCGTAAGATTAGATGCTGGGGTAGCCAACCTGTTGTGCTATTAGCGGACTGAGAGATTTCCAAAGCATTAAGAAAGGCGTGGCTTAAAAAAGGAGCGCCAGGTTGTCTTGTCGGTCCTGAGAGGCAGGCGTCCCACTCTTCAGGATCAATGTCAGACATCTTTGCAATAAGGTCTAGTTTATAACGTTTTACAATGTTGGGCATACCGCAGCCATCGTTGATGATGTTAGGTGCGAATACTAATTAGGGCATCCACTTCAGTTGTCGAATTCAGTGGAAGGCTGGATGCGCCCGTGGCAACCCGCGTATGGCGTCCAAATTCACCAAAAACATCAACCATTAAATCCGACGCGCCGTTAATCACTTTCGGATGGTCGGTAAAGTCAGAGGCCGAATTAACAAAACCATTCAACTTAATTACCCGTTCCACGCGGTTAAGGTCTTCAAGTGCTTTTTTTATTTGAGCAAGTATATTAAGTCCACAGATGCGGGCCGACATGATAGCATCATCCATAGAAACTTCGCTACAAACTTTTCCGCAGTACTTCACCTTGCCATTCCAAAAAGGTACTTGGCCGGAAATCCAAAGCTGATTCTTTTCCAGAATATATGGCACGTAAGTGCCGGCCGGCGCCGCTGTGTCTGGAAGTTTAATGCCTAATTGAGATAAACGTTGTTCTATATTTCCCATTTAATTTTCTTCGGTCTTAATTTTGAGTGCTGCAACCATATTATCACGTGCAGCAACGTAAGTGCGTTTGGCCTCTGAGTGCGAGCCAATATGTTTCATAAAGCCGTGTATGATTCCTTCAGCTCTATATTCTTGTACAGCTACGCCCTCAGCTTTGAGGCGTACCGCATATGCCTCCGCTTCCGATCGTAAAACATCAAATTCTGCCGTTACGATCGCTGTGGGAGGCAATCCTTTGAGAGTACTAGCACGTAGCGGCGCCGCATAGGGATTGTCAGTTGCATTTTCGCCATCAAGATAATAGGTCCAGTAGGCTTTCATTTGAGTCGCAGATAATAGAGGCCCAGCACCATAATTGATGTAGCTCGGGTTTTTAAAATTACAATCAGTAACGGGATAAAAGAGTAATTGAAACGCTGGCGTAGGACCAGGCTGGTCGCGCGCCATAAGAGCGGTAACAGTTGCGAGATTTCCTCCTGCGCTCTCACCTACAACCGCTATGCGTCCAGGGTCTATGTTAAGGTGTTCCTGCTGCTGTGTAACCCAACAAAAAGCATCGTAACAGTCATCCGTTGCTGCGGGGAACGGGTGTTCCGGAGCCAGGCGATAATCTACGCTGATTACAGGCCATGTGGTATCCTCACAGAGACGAATACAACTCCCTTGATGAGTATCAAGATTTCCAACCACAAACCCACCACCATGGAAAAAGATAAGACCAGGCGTGTTTTGTTCGGTTTGCTGGGTTTGCCTATATATACGAACCTTTATCTCGCGCTTAGATAGAACAATGATTTCATCGTTTATAAGCATATTCTCTGGAGGTGTAATAATAGTTTGTTGCGCATTACGAACAGCACGTAATGATGTCGGCGAGAGCAGGTGCGAATCGGGGTGCGCGTTTTCTAGTGCGCGTTGTATGAGTGAAAGATACTTCGCGTCAATACGTTCTGTAATTTGCATGTGGAACGATTAAACCGGGTTCTAAATTTCCGCAAGTGAAGAAAAAATTTACTTAAGCAATGAATATCGTTTCTAAATTTAAGTCAATTTTAAATTACAACGGCCTAATTGGTATTGATTAAAAAAACGGGGGATGGTGATGAACACCATCCCCCAGTCACAGGGAGCACCGTGCCAGAGTGGGGCTTTACTACGAACACCCGCTGGTAGCGCCACAAGTGTCGCATTTCAAGCAGGTACCGTTGCGAACGAGTGTGAAGTTCCCACATTCACTGCAGGAGTCACCCTCATACCCCTTGGCCCTGGCCTCACGTATCCGCTCAAGTGTAGTTTCGAGCATGTCATCATGCGCCAGAGCCTCCGTTGCTGCGGCTGGTGCCGTAGCCTCGGAAGCGACGGCTATCTGGCCCTCCGAAGAGCTAGCCGCCACATTTGTTTCAGCGATGTCTGGAGCCTCTCCTCCGACGCCGCCGGAAATTACTCTAAGTTTTGAGGAGCGAACATATCCGTTACTTGTAACTTTCCGAATTGCCGCTATTGTTTCAGCTGCTTCCTTTGGCAAATGGCCTTCGTCCGCACCTGTCCCCAATGCATCAGGTAGCACGTCTGAGGGCTCAGCATGTGCCAAGTCATCACGACCCAAGTAGCTAATGGCTACCTCACGGAATATGTAATCTAGAACAGAGGTTGCCATTTTTATCGTATCATTTCCTTGGACCATCCCGCTTGGTTCAAAGCGGGTAAAAGTGAATGCTTCAACGTACTCTTCAAGTGGCACTCCGTATTGCAGCCCAATCGAAATTGCTATTGCAAAATTATTCATTAGACTTCGGAATGCAGCACCTTCTTTGTGCATATCTATAAAAATTTCCCCCAGAGTGCCGTCTTCGTACTCACCAGTCCTTAAATAAACCTTGTGACCGCCGACATTAGCTTTTTGGGTATAACCTTTACGTCGATGTGGTAAACGTTTGCGCTCTTGTTCAGCGGCTTTTTCTATGATCCGCTCAACGATCCTTTCAGCCACTAGGGGTGCTTGTTGGCTCTTAGGTAATTCTACCAAATCGTCCTCTAAGTCATCCGTGCTTTCAACTAATGCAGATTGAAGAGGTTGGCTGAGCTTAGATCCATCCCTGTAAAGGGCGTTAGACTTGAGTCCCAACTTCCACGACATCATGTACGCATCTTTGCAGTCGAGCACCGTAGCGTCATTAGGCATGTTAATTGTTTTGGAAATGGCTCCGGTGATAAACGGTTGGGCTGCGGCCATCATAAGAATGTGGCTTTGCCATGAGAGATAGCGTTTTCCCACACGCCCACAGGGATTTGCACAATCAAACACTGCCAAGTGACGTTCTTTAATGTGGGGAGCACCTTCAACAGTCATAGCCCCGCAGCAGTGGGTGTTAGCTTTTTCAATTTCGTGGCGAGAGAAACCCAAGGCTGGTAAAATCTCAAACGATGGATTGTTCAATTGGTCTTCTGAAAGATTAAGGGTGTCACGGCAGAAATCTTCGCCAAGAGCCCATTTGTTGAATGCAAACTTTATATCAAAGGCGCTTTCCAAATTTTTTTCAACTGCGTCCAGCTGTTCTTTACCAAACCCATGTTTTTTAAGCGCATCGTGGTTAATAAAAGGCGAGTCTTTTAAAGAACCGTGCCCAACTGCGTAGGATATAATCTCATTGATTTGGGTTTCGCTATATTCTAACTGCCGTAGGGCGTCTGGAACCATTCGGTTTATGATTTTGAAGTAGCCGCCGCCTGCCAACTTTTTAAATTTTACCAAAGCAAAGTCTGGCTCAACGCCTGTAGTATCGCAATCCATAACCAGTGCTATTGTACCTGTTGGCGCAATAACTGAAACTTGCGCGTTACGGTACCCGTGCTCTTTACCCAAATTATATGCTTGTTCCCAAGCGTCTTCGGCTGCCTTTGATAGCCCTGCTGACGGACAGCTGGAGTGGTCTAATGGTACGGGCGGTGTCGCAAGTCCTTCGTATCCATCTTTCATGCCTTGAGCAGCTTTCTGGTGATTACGAATGACCCGCAGCATCGAAGTTTGGTTCTTTTTATACCCAGGAAAAGCACCAAGTTCACCCGCCATTTCAGCTGATGTAGCATAGGAAGTACCAGTCATTAGGGCGCTTATGGCACCGCAGAAGGCCCGTGCTTCGTCACTATCGTATGGAATTCCCGAGGCCATTAGCAATCCGCCAATATTGGCGTAACCAAGCCCGAGTGTTCTGTAATCGTAAGACAATCTAGCTATGCGATCCGATGGAAACTGGGCCATTAAAACTGCTATTTCCAGCGCTATGGTCCACAGTCGTACTGAATGTGTAAAGTCATCAACACTAAATTCACCATGACTGTCCTGAAAGTTCATTAAGTTGAGTGAGGCTAGGTTACATGCGGTATCGTCCAAAAACATATACTCGGAACAAGGATTTGAACCGTATATACGATCTGTATTTGAACACGTGTGCCATTCATTTATCGTAGTGTCGAATTGAAGTCCTGGATCAGCGCATTGCCATGCAGCACTTCCAATCTGGTCCCAGAGCTCTCGTGCATTGACTGTTTTTGCTACTTTACCATCCGTGCGCTGCGTGAGATCCCACCTCTCATCGTCCTCTACCGCCTCCAAAAATTCATTTGTAACTCTTACAGAATTATTTGAATTCTGGCCCGCGACAGTCAAATATGCTTCTGAGTCCCAATCGGTGTTGTAGGTCTCAAACTCAATCTCTGTAAAGCCCTGGGCTGCAAATTGGAGTACCCGTTGGATGTAGCTCTCAGGAACCATTCTTTTTCGGGCTTTTATGATGGCACGTCGCAACTCACGATTTTTTTTGGGGTCAAAACTGTCGGCGTTACTTTCCTCACCAGTTTTACATGCAGCTAAGATCAAATTCATTTGTTCATTGCAAACTTTGGAACCTGTAACTAGAGCAGCCACCTTCTGTTCCTCTAAACACTTCCAATTCACAAATTCCTCAATGTCTGGATGATCAATATCAAGGGCTACCATTTTGGCCGCTCGCCTAGTGGTACCTCCTGACTTGATGGCGCCAGCTGCTCGATCTCCGATTTTTAAAAAACTCATTAAGCCCGAGGATTTGCCTCCACCGGACAACGGTTCATCTTCTCCTCGAATAGATGAGAAATTACTGCCGGTCCCTGATCCGTATTTGAACAGTCGGGCTTCCCTTTGCCATAGGCTCATAATACCGTTTTCACCGACTAAATCATCATCGACCGATTGAATAAAACATGCGTGTGGCTGCGGATGTTCGTAAGCAGATTTTGATTTGGTCAAACGTCCGGACTGGAAATCTACGTAGGAATGCCCTTGGGCTGGCCCATCAATGCCATAAGCCCAATGAAGTCCCGTATTGAACCATTGGGGGGAATTCGGGGCGCCCTTCTGTTTGGCAAGAATGTAGCTCATCTCACTGTAATAAGTTAGCGCGTCCTCTTCGGTGTCGAAATAACCGCCCTTCCAACCCCAATACGTCCAGGTGCCCGCTAAACGATGAAATACCTGTTTTGCACTAGTTTCACCACCATATCGATCCTCCTCCGGAATGTTGGACATGGCGCTTTCATCTGGTACTTGACGCCACAGCCATTCAGGCACATTTTTTTCTTTGACGGCTTTCGATACGGCTGGAACTCCAGCTTTACGAAAATACTTCTGTGCAAGTACGTCCGCCGCAACCTGACTCCAATGTTCAGGAACCTCAATATCCTCGTGCTGAAAAACAACAGAACCGTCAGGATTCCGGATCTCACTGGTTACATACCGAAATTCCATACCCTCGAAGGGCGTCTTTTTGTCTTTTGTGTGGCGCTTTTCGATGCGCATATCATATCCCCCAAAAACTCATAAACGCGCTTATTTTAGCGCGCACTGGGTGCTGGCCAACATGGAATCAGCACCAAAAAAACCTGGGCTTTTAGAAATTAATCCCCTATTACCCAATGACTACACTTCTGTAGGACCCTAAGCGCCATTCATACCAACCAAACCCTGTTACACAACATTTAGAGCCTTATCAATATAGTATCTACTAGATGTGGGTGGTGCAAGTGATTATTGAGTGATTTACAAAAAAACCACTGTTATCCATATTACGAAATTTGTTGCATCAATAACGATATACATTACGTCAAAGCAAATACATTGGATTTCTGCAGACTCAGGGTTGTTTGTATTACTTTGGTACCGAAACAAATATTTTATATAGAGGTGATAAGTTGTATTTTGTTTTGAAGCTCTGGACTGACGCGGGCGGCAATGTCATATTCTATTCAAATTGTATGGAACGGAGGTTTCCTTCATGCCGACGATGATCACACGAATGATTACGTTGCTTAGCGGTACTTACGTGGGCTCGGACGAGTCGGGAAATCGATACTACCAACAACGACGTATTACTGGCTCTGGACGACGGAGACGCTGGGTGATTTACGCCGGGGATGACGAGGCCAGTCAGGTTCCGGCGCCATGGAATGGGTGGCTTCACTATACCGTCAATGAACCACCATCAGGCGATTTAAAGGCACACGCCTGGCAAAGGGAACACATTCCGAATCTGACCGGGACAGAAAGTGCCTATCGTCCACCCGGCCACACTCTAGCAGACGGTCAACGGGATAGCGCCACGGGCGACTATGAGTCATGGAAGCCAAATTGATGGGAGAGGTGTCAAGGCACGAAATCAAACACATTTTGCTAGGTATGTTGGTAATGGGGTTAACCGCGGCACTATTTCTGCTGTCCTATCAAAGTGGGCCGAAGGGCGAGGCTGCGGGCTATCTTTTGAGCGCGCGTTTTAATGCAACTGATGGTATTTCAGTTGGCAGCGAGGTTGTTCTGACGGGCATCAAGGTTGGGCAAGTGACGGCGCGAGAATATGATACCAAACGGCAAAATGTGCTAGTGAAGATGGCTTTCCAGGAAAAAGTTACAGTTCCCCATGAAAGTACAATCTCAATAGTTTCCGATGGGTTGCTTGGCTCAAAATACCTTAAAATAGAACCCGGTGGATCTGAAGCCAATATGAAATCTGGCGATATCTTCGAATTTGTCCAAGATTCTATACCTCTTTTAGAACTTTTAGAAAAAATTGTGATTGAGGCTGAGGAAAAACGTGCGCGAGCAACTGCACCGGCATCGGCGAAGAAAACTGATAACCCGTTTAGCGTTCTCAATCCTTAATCTGTGGGTGTGGTCAAATGAAAAGAAATGTATTAGAGACCACTTTAGCTGCTATGGTTCTTCTGGTAGCAGGTGTTTTTCTCGTTTTTGCACAAAATGTTGGTAACGTTGCTCCGGTTCAAGGTTGGGAATTGAAAGCAAAGTTTAATTCTGTTGACGGTCTCGGTATCGGGAATGATGTACGTATCGGTGGCGTGAAAGTTGGCACCGTCGTTGACCTGAAAATAGATCAAAAAGACTACCGCGCGCTTGTAAGGATGCAAATCCTTAACGAATTGAAATTACCGTTTGATACTTTAGCCGCAGTTGTTTCGGAGGGGGTGCTTGGAGGTAAATATATTGCTCTTGTACCGGGTAAAGGCAAACTTTCTGACCAGAATGGACTTTTCTTGAAAAACACTAAAGACGTAGAGCCGGTTGAAACTACTGTTGGGAAGGAAATATTCGGTTTGGGTGTGGGAGGCGGTCTTTAATGAAATCAAATGTTAAAGGAAAAGATCGGGAAATCGGACCACAAGCACTATTCTCGCGAAAGTCTGCAGAGGCGTTTGTTGGATTTGTTGTTTTATCCATTATTGGGATATCAGTTTATTTCGCATTTTTATCGACCGACTTAAAGCCAGAGGGTGGTTATAAAGTCACTGCTCAGTTTACCGCTGTTGATGGGCTGGTGGTAGGGAGTGATGTGCGTATTGGTGGCGTTAAGGTTGGCGCGGTAACTGACCAAAAAGTTGATCCCCAAACGTTTAAAGCAGTTGTAACAATGACAATTAGGTCCGATGTTCGCCTAGCGAGTGATACGCGGGTGAGAATAGGTAATGATGGGCTTCTCGGCGGAAATTATATAAAACTTGAGCCCGGCGGTGGGAAAAAATCTGTCGGTGATGGAGCGGAGCTCAGAAAAACAAAAGACGTTATATCGCTCGGCGAACTCTTAGAGCGAGTACTGGCATTGGTACGCGAAGGGCCGGCCACTCAATCACCGGAGCTCTAGGGCGTCGCTTGCATTATTCGTGCAAAGTACATGAGCTACTTAATTATGTTTATATTTCGCTATTTGCCTGTGACCTTATTTGGCCTGCTTTTCTTTGCGAACCCGGGGCGGGGTTTTGAAGGAGATACCGTTGTTTTGCAAGGGATGGATAAAGTGACAGCTAGAGTGTGGTCATTTGAGGCGCCCATTGGACGAACGGTGCGCTTTGGGACGTTGGAAATTGTGGTGCAAAAATGTGAACGCACACCTCCCGAGGAACCACCTGAGTCTGCTGCTTATCTCGACATTTACGAGGCCAAACCAAAAGAGGCACGTATTGATCTTTTCCATGGCTGGATGTTCGGCTCAAGTCCGGGACTTAGCGGCTTGGAGCATCCTGTTTACGATGTATGGGTGTTAGACTGTAAGCGATAAATAATTCATAAGGAAATCATTTTAAATGACGGCATTTGTAGAGATTGATTTTGATTATGAGTACAGGCTCAGGTTAGAGTTGGTTAACGATTGCCATTGGCCTTCGAAGATATGGCATTTACGGCTCATAAAAGCGATTGTTTATTGATTTTTTTATTTAGGAAGTAAATTTAGGTTGGAGACTTTCTCTGCGGACAAGCGTTATCCAGTGTCGAGTACGAGGTCCAGGTTGGATTGATCAATCGGTACATTAAAATTAGATTTTATACTAATCGCCTGTTTCAATAGTGATTGATACCTAGAACGTGATATTTCGATAGCGCCAAATTTGCTTAAATGTTTACTTATAAACTGGGTGTCAACAAACATAAAATTCCCAGCGCGCATACGGGCTATAAGATGTACTAAGGCTACTTTGCTGGAGTCACGTTCACGAGAAAACATGCTTTCACCGAAAAAAACTCCGCCGAGCGCAATTCCGTAAAGACCGCCAGATAAAAGCCCATTACGCCAACATTCAATTGAGTGCGCAAAACCCATGTCGTGTAATGCGGTATAAAGTTCAATGATCTGGCCATTTATCCATGTTTTTGGGCGGTTACCCACAGATGCTGCACACCCTTCCATTATGGACCTAAATTCCATATTGATGGTTATTTCAAATCGTTCCGAACGTACTGTCCTTTTGAGGCGACGAGGTACATGAAAATTTTTAACTGGGAGAATACCTCTGACACGCGGGTCAACCCAAAAAATGTCGGGGTCATCACAGCTGTCGGACATAGGGAAGATACCCGCTTTATAGGCTCGTAAAAGAACTTCAGGCGTTACGTCAGGCATGAGCTTAGTTACTTTTCGTTAGGTGAAGACTCAAGCCATTTTTCTAGCCAATGAATGTCATAATGACCCGCAATGAAGTCTGGTTCATCCATTAACCGCTGATGCAATTGAATAGTGCAGTCAATACCACCTATTACAATTTCATCCAACGTGCGCCGTAATCGCATCAAGCATTGTTGGCGATCCCGGCCATGAACTATTAATTTAGCGATCATGCTATCGTAATAGGGGGGGACCCTGTAGCCAGAATAAATAGCTGAGTCGACGCGCACGCCGAGACCACCCGGAGCATGAAAATCTGTTATTGTACCTGGCGAGGGTGCAAAGGTAATCGGGTGCTCTGCATTAATACGGCATTCAATGGCGTGCCCTTCAAGTGGGATATCAGCCTGAGAAAAGCCAAGTGTTTCACCCGCGGCGATTTTTAACTGAGCACGCACAAGATCGTAGCCGGTTATCATCTCGCTTACTGGGTGTTCAACCTGGAGGCGCGTATTCATTTCGATGAAATAAAAATCACCCTCGTCAAAAAGAAACTCCACTGTTCCAGCACTGCGGTATTTAATTTTTTCTAGTGCTTTGGTAACTGTTTGGCCTATATCCGCGCGGGTTTTTTGGTCGATGGCCGGCGAGGGTGCTTCT
This sequence comes from uncultured Rhodospirillaceae bacterium, assembly GCA_913043025.1. Classification (GTDB taxonomy): domain Bacteria; phylum Pseudomonadota; class Alphaproteobacteria; order UBA8366; family UBA8366; genus UBA8366. The sequence continues at coordinate 37,254 of CAJWLM010000018.1, read as the reverse complement.
TCGAGAACTTTTTGGTGCCGCCGTTGAATTGAACAATCCCGTTCGCCAAGATGTACAACACTTCCGTTTCCATCTCCTAGTACTTGAATTTCTATATGTCGTGGTTTCTGCAAAAGCTTTTCTATGTAAACAGTGTCGTCACCAAAAGCAGTTAGTGCTTCCTGTTTGCAAACAGCAAGAGCCTCGGGTAGCTCTTCAGCTGTTTTCGCGATTTTCATTCCACGTCCACCTCCTCCAGAAGCGGCTTTAATAAGAATTGGATAGCCAGCGTGCGCAGCAAATTCCGCTGCTTCATCCATCGTGGTGACCGGGCCATCTGATCCTGGCACCACCGGAAGGCCAATCTCGATTGCTTTTTGCTTTGCTGTGATTTTGTCACCCATTAACCGTATATGTTCTGGCGTCGGTCCTATGAAAACAAGGTCATGCTCTTCAACCATTCTAGCAAATTTTGCATTTTCTGAGAGAAAACCAATACCCGGGTGTATGGCATCTGCGGCGGTAATATTAGCAGCCGACAGGATTGCGGGAATATTCAGGTAACTCTCTCCAGAATTTGGTGGGCCAATACATACCGCCTCATCTGCAAGCCGCACATGCATGGCGTCAGCATCCGCTGTGGAGTGCACTGCCACCGTGTTAATGCCGAGCTCTTTACATGCCCGGTGAATGCGCAGTGCAATTTCGCCGCGGTTAGCAATGAGAACTTTTTCAAACAAAGGTTTCACTCAATAACTAAAAGTGGTTCTCCGAACTCAACAGACTGGGTATCGGTTACTAAAATCTTAGTAACTTTGCCAGAATGGGGCGCTGGTATCGGATTCATGACTTTCATTGCTTCAATGATCATTATTGACTGTCCTTCACTGACATTATCTCCTTCTTTAACAAAAGCAGGATCATTTGGTTTTGGTGAGAGATAAACAGTGCCCACCATTGGTGATGTTACGACACCTGGTAAGTTTCCACCGGTATTTTCTTCAACGCTAGGCAGGATTGGCGCTGGCGGAGCATTATTTTGAGTGGTGGGATCCTCAGTCCCAAAAGATGAAACTTTACTTACCCCCTGTCGAGAAACTCGGACAGATTGACGGCCCTCGCTTATTTCGATCTCGCATAACCCCGTCTCGTCCAAGAGCTCGCTAAGTTCCCGTATAAGTTCTTTGTTGAGGTTGATTTTAGCCATGCGTTTCAATCCTGTTCGCTCAATATTTGGGCTGCAGCTTCCAGTGCCAAATTGTAGCCAGCTGCACCAAAACCGCAAATCACGCCGGTCGCGCATTTTGAAATGTAGGAATTATGCCTAAATTCCTCGCGTGCGAATATATTAGATAAATGCAATTCTATAATCGGAATTTCTAATAGCTGTAACGCATCTAGTATAGCTATTGAGGTGTGGGAAAATGCTCCTGCGTTTATAACAATGAGTTCCGTTTGAAAACGAGCATTTTGAATCCAACTTACAAGTTCACCTTCAAGGTTTGTTTGTTTAAATGTCAATTCCAAACCAAGTTTGGTTGCCGTGGCCCGAACGGTTTTTTCAATTTCTCCGAGCGTGGCAGAGCCGTAGATGTCTGGCTCCCGTACGCCGAGCATGTTTAAATTTGGTCCATTGAGGACGAGTATTCGCTTGTTGGCGGTCAATTCAAAGATCCTGAACAGTTTTCTTTACTCGTACTATATCAATTCGGAGCAGTGGGAAAGAAAAGATGAGTGAGTTATGCAAAAAACGTCTCTTTTCATATCCCTTAGTCAGTGGTTAAATTAAGGCACTTTTGACGGCGAAATTGATGGAAAGCCATGTTAGAAAGAAAAATTGTTCCCTACGGTGGTTGGTCATCGCCCGTAAGCGTAGATTGGATTACAAATGATATAGTTTCTCTTGGTCAGCTATGTCTTGATGGATCAGATGTATATTGGAATGAGGTGCGTGCGAACGATAAAGGCCGCAGTGTTGTTTGTAAGCTTCGAGAAACAGGTGTAGCCGAAGATTTTTCGCCACCAAACGTTAATGTTCGGTCTCGCGTGCATGAGTATGGCGGGGGGGCATATTTCGTAGAGAGAGGCGAACTTTGGTATAGTGACGTGAACGATGGCCGTGTGTGGCATAAATCGCGAGAGGGAACGGTTGGTCCAATCACTTCAAGCAAGAATTGCCGGTATGCTGATCTTGTGCGTGACCCCAACAGAAACCAGCTGTTTGCTGTATCCGAGGAGCATATAGAGGGTATCAAGGAGCCCTTCAACCGGTTGATAGGAATAAGAGATACTGGTGAAGAAGTTACGTTGGTTGAAGGGGCAGACTTTTATGCATCACCAACACTATCCGATGACGGCAAATGGTTGTCTTGGCTTTCTTGGGATCATCCGTGCATGCCTTGGGATGGGACTTTACTCTGGCGCGCTCCGGTGGAAAATGACGGTTTGTTGGGCGATAGGGTGCTATTAGCAGGTGGATCAAATGAGTCTATTTTTCAGCCAACATTTGCACCAGATGGCACATTGTATTTTGTTTCTGACCGATCCGGTTGGTGGAACTTGTATAGACTTCGGGCAAACAACATCGAGTTGGTCTTGCCGTTAGAGGCGGAATGTGGAGTGCCTCAATGGAATTGCGGGTTGTCGACATATGGATTCGCTTCCGAACATATCGTGGTGATCAGTTATATCGTGGATGGACTTTCTAAACTCGCGACCATTGATCTCAGAACATCCTCGTTTAGCCCAATACATTCCTCGTTCGTCGACATAAGCGGATTAAAGGCCGGATACGGACGGGTTATTTTTATAGGTGGAAGTCTTTCGGAGCTACCTGCCGTGGCTTCGATCAATTTAGAAACAAAAGAAATTGATATTCTTTATCGATCAGGAGAGCCAAAATTAGGTGTTTCAAACATTTCAAGACCGATTCCAGTCTCAATCCCTGTTGGCGAAAATGAAACAACGCATGGCTTTTTTTATCACCCGCGTAACGCCTCTTGCGTCGGACCTTCGGATGCCCTCCCTCCGCTTATCGTAAAATGTCATGGAGGTCCAACTGGACAGACTTCAGCGGCTTTCAATCTGAAAACACAGTATTGGACAACTCGTGGTTTTGCGATGCTTGACGTTAATTATCGCGGCTCTTCAGGTTACGGTAGGGCATATCGTGAAAAGTTAAATGGTAAATGGGGCCTGGTTGACGTTGAAGATTGTGTTAGCGGTGCAAATTGGCTAGCTGCAAAAGGTTGGGTTGATGGAGGCCGTATGGCTATTTCAGGTAATAGTGCTGGAGGTTATACAACCCTTTGTGCCATTACATTTGAGGATTGTTTTTCTGCGGGTGCCAGTTATTACGGCATAGGAGATCTCTCAGAATTAGCAAAAGAAACACATAAATTTGAGTCGAGTTATCTGAATATTCTTATTGGTTCGCTGCCAGAAGAAAACCCAAATTTCTCTGACCGCTCACCCATAAAATTTGTTGAAATGCTCACCTGTCCAGTGATTTTCTTTCAAGGCCTTGAGGATAAAGTCGTGCCGCCTTCTCAAGCCGAGTCGATGGTTGCTGCGCTTCGGGAAAACGGTATCCCGGTAGCATATCTTCCATTTTTAGATGAAGGGCATGGTTTTAGACAGTCTGCAAACATAAAACGCGCGCTAGAGGGTGAACTTTATTTTTATGGTAGGGTTTTTGGATTTAAGCCGGCGGATAGCATACCAACGTTACCTATTGAAAACCTGAGTACGGAGTGATTTATTGAAACTCTACACATATTGGCGATCCTCAGCTGCTTACCGTGTACGAATTGCTCTGGCATTAAAATGTTTAGAGAGCGAAATTGTGGCAATTAACCTTGCTAAGCGCGAGCAATGGAAAAGTGAGTACGCAGCTGTAAATCCCCAATCAATCGTACCTACCTTACAAGACAATGGATTAACGATAAGCCAATCAGTAGCAATATTTGAATATCTTGAAGAGACATATCCAACACCTTCCTTGCTACCAGGAGACCCGGGCGGAAGAGCGCGCGTGCGTTCGGTCGCGCAAGCTGTGGCTTGCGAAATGCATCCACGCCTTGCAAGCCGAACTAGAGATTACCTTACAAGGAAATTCACCGCCAGCACACGTGATGAATGGTATGCACACTGGGCAAATCAGGGGCTGAACATGCTTGAGGATTGGCTAAGTAAAGATCCATCAACAGGTAAATTCTGTCACGGTGACACTCCTACGATGGCTGATTGTTTCCTAGTGCCACAGCTTTATGCGGCGAAACGCTATGATTTTCTGGACTTGGACGCATTCCCAACATTAAAGAGCATTGATGCTCATTGTGCTCGACATCAAGCTTTCCAGAAGGCAGCGCCTGATCAGCAACACGATATGGCTACTGATTGCCGGCCTTGATATAAATCATTTCTTGCGATTTCGTTCTGTTTCGATGAATTTTTTCAGTTGCTGGAGGCTTGCCGCCCCTGGCACGACTTGTTCGCCGATAATAAATCCCGGTGTTCCTTTTATTCCGAGCATTTGTGCAAGCTTGGTTGTGTCTTCAAGATAGGTGCTGATTGCAGAATCAGTCATATCTTTTTCAAGTTTTACTGTATTTATGCCAACGCTTTTTGCAATTTTCATAATGCTTTGACGGTTTAAACCTCCACGGTTATTCATTAGCGCGATGTGAAAATCAAAGTATTTGCCTTGTTTTCTAGAAGCCATAGCAGCGGTCGCTGCAATTAACGAGGTTTTGCCCAAAATCGGAAGTTCTTTCCACACAACGCGTAGTTTCTTGTCATTTTTTATGAGCGCAATTATTGGTTTAGTTACCTGTTTACAATAACCGCATTGATAATCAAAAAATTCAACCAAAGTTACATCACCTTCTTTGTTACCTGTATAAGGCGACATTGGATGGTGGTAAATGCGATTTGAATATTTCCTAAGTAATTTTTTGGTATTATTGTTTTGCTCTGCCTGTTCTCGCTCGCGAAGTTTTTCCATTGCTTGGACGATTAACTCTGGCTTATCGAGAAGGTAATTGTGGATAACCTGTTGGATGGCTTTTTTTTGTAAAGGGGTGAAAGACTCGGCTTTAGCCGAAAAACTGGAAAACAAAAAAGTCCCCAAAATCAACAGGGCGTACGCCGGTATAATAAAAAATCGCTTCATGTTAGTCTTCACTCTGTCCATTATTAATCTTCTTTGATAGAGGCATTTGTAATTTCATTCTCAATGTCTTGGGCGCGAATATGCTCCGGTGACCCTGTAGGCAAAATTCCTAACGCTCTCTTAACATTTTGCTTGGCGCGATTTAAGTCTCCTTTCAGCATGGCCTCTTCTGCGAGTGCTAGGGATGCTTTTCCCGTCTGTCCACTGCGTCCGTACGCTGTAGCCAATTGACGCCAAAGCGCCGGTATTTTATTTTCGTATCGAAGAGCATTCCTTACATTTCGGATAATTTCCTCGTCCACTTTTGGATCATTAAGCGCTAGTTGCATGCGGGCAAGATTGACACGGATCAATGCTGCCCATGGGATGATTTTTAGTGCCTTTGTATATGAAAGGATGGCGCTGTTAATATCAGCTGCATCTTTCAAAATGTCACCTTTTAGTTCGTGAAAAAAAGGATCCTTAGGGGATTCGGATATAAGCTCATCAACGATGGAGAGTGCATTTTTTTTGTCATTAAGTTTCATATACGCATATGCCCTTGCATAACGCGCCTCAACACTTTTATCTCTATCCTTATAGGTCTCTAAAGTTCTTACTGGATCGTTTACATATCCGTTAATTTTACCGCGTGCACGGGCGTGCATCGCTACATATTGCTGTGGCATTGGCACATTTGAATAGGGAGATCTCGCAACATGATTTTCTAGAAATAATATCCGGTCTTGCGTGAGTGGGTGTGTTGACGCGTAGGGGTCACGGGAGGCCGTGTACAATAAAGCATTTTTTTGTAATATTTTAAGAAAGTTCAGCAATCCTCTGGAGGATTGTTCGGTGCTGTCGAGAAAATTGACGCCGGCTTGATCTGCAGCCTGTTCCATACCTTGGGTATATTTAAATAAGGCGCGTTGACCGAGAGCTTGCCCCCCGATGATAGCGCCACTTAGCCCTTCAGGTTGGCCAGCCGCAATAGCTGCTGCAGCACCAAGCACTGTAGCAATGATCGATTGGTTTGATGCATTGCGTAGCCCCTCCTGGATTCTTGAAAGATGACCGCCAGCGATGTGCCCGATTTCATGGGCGAGCACACCAATTACCTGACTGGGGTCATCGGCCCGACTCAAAAGACCAGTGTTTATAAAAATCTGCTGTCCCCCTGCGACAAACGCATTAAGGTCTTGTGATAAAATAATACGGATTTTTACAGCGCTTAAACTTAGACCAGCTGCTTCAAAAAGTGGCGCTCCGTATGCACGAATGGTATTTTCTATTTCAGTGTCTCGAACTACCCTAGGGGCTTGCGCCTGAGCTTGTGTACTTGTAAACGCCACAATAGAAAGGCAACCCCACAACAAGATGGTCAATATGATTTTAGAACTATACAAACGTTTTACAAAAAATTTTGAACACATAAAAACCAACCAGCAGTATTTTTTGAGGACTGTACTAGTGCCAGTGGCATGGAGCAACCAAGGTTTCGTCCGTTTAATCACAATGGTATTATTTGTTGCCGTTACCGCTTGCTCTTCGATTGAACAGGCAACCAATTCGATACTGCCCAAAACACCTCCATCCATACTCTACGCAGCTGTTGTGGCTGACGAACCAACTGCAGTTCTAACAGCTCGTGATATGCTAGCACGTGGAGGGAATGCAGCGGATGCTGCCGTAGCACTCTATTTCACCCTTGCAGTAACGTTCCCATCCCAAGCCGGAATAGGAAGCGGTGGGACCTGTATGGTATATGATCCTAAAGTAAGAACAGTAAAGGTGCTTGATTTTAGTAATACATCGCGTGGGGTTATCGGCGATAAGTTATCCATTCCCATGTCGGTTCGTGGAATGGCATGGCTTCATGCCCGGTTTGGTCGTTTGAGCTGGGGTTCATTGCTGAATAGAATTGCCAGTATAGCGCGCGAGGGTGTGACGACATCACGCGGATTTATAAATGACCTAAAATCAGAAGTGCCTAGATTAGCCAATGATGCCACCGCTCTATCTTTGTTTTTTGATCGCCTTGGGTCGCCATTTGGCGAGGGAATTATTTTGCAACAAATCGAGCTTGGAGCCGTTTTAGGCAATATTGGTGCGCGGGGGGCTGGTGTTTTTTATCGGGGTGCCCTCGCCAAAAGGATTATTTCTATTGCCCGAACACAGGGACAAAAAATTGATCAGACAGTACTCGGCATTGATAAGCCTCGATGGCTGAACGCAAAAGAAATACGCATAAAAGGAAAATCAATTTTTTTGCCTGTAACGGAAAACCAAAACCGGGCAGCCGTGTTTTGGCAGCGTTTCAGCCAAAAAAAAGATTTACCATTTTTGAAAACCCGAACTGGAGCCATTGATTTAGCGAAAACGTTGGGGCCTGCAAGTGCAGAAGAAGCAACTCCTAATGTGGGTAGTGGGTTTGTGGTTGTGGATGGTGGTGGTCTGGCAGTAGTCTGTTCTGTGACGACGGGGCGAAAGTTTGGCACTGGAAAATTTCTTCCGGGATTAGGATTTGCGCTATCACCAATTAACGGCAACCGAAGCAATGCACTTCTACTGGCAATAGACTCACAAAATCAAAAGTTTCTATTTGGCGCATCAGGGTATAGCAGCGCTGCTGGGTCTACTGCTTTGACAGGAGTTGCTGCGAGGGTACTATTGGCGTCCGCCGGCAGCCTACAACAAGCTAGCGATCATCCCAGAGCACATATAAAGCATGATGGCTCAATAATTTTGGAAAAAGTCAGTCGTGCGGAAAAAACTGAGACCGTAGATTATTCAAACACAAATATCTCGCATGTACGATCGATCGGCCGAATAAATGCACTTTACTGTCCAAGTGGGCTGCCACCTGCTTCGCGTGGAAATCCAGCTTGTCAGGTCAAGGCTGATAGACGGGGTTACGGTGTTGGCACCCGGTTCAAAAAAGATATTCGTGATAAGGATTAGTAAAAGGAACCAAGTTTATGGCGTTGAAGGCTTCCAAAAGGGGATGCATCCCATCATTCATGGTTATGGATGTGCTTAAAGCAGCAAACCAAAAAAAGCTTGATGGAGAAGCGGTTTATCACCTCGAAATTGGCCAGCCTGGCACCGGCGCTCCAAGGGGAGTTGTTGGAGCGGTTGGTAGTGCGGTCACTTCAGAACAATTGGGGTATACCGATGCGTTTGGATTGCCTTCATTGAGAGAGGCGATTTCTAAACACTACCGTGATCATTATAAATTTGATGTGCCGGTTGAACGAATTGCTGTTACCGCCGGCTCTTCGGCAGGGTTCGTGTTAAGCTTCCTCGCTGCTTTCGATATAGGAGATAGGGTGGCGGTAATTTCTCCAGGATATCCCTGTTACCGACATATTTTGCAGGCTTTTGGAATAACTCCAGTAATTGTTCAAACCGATGCAAACTGCAGATTTCAGCCAACTCCGGGCCTATTGGAGACAGTTCTGCCGCTTGACGGATTGATTATTGCGTCACCTTCAAATCCAAGCGGCACTATGCTTCTTCCTGAAGAATTGGGGTCTTTATCAGACTTCTGTGATGTTGAGAATATTCGCCTTATTTCTGACGAGATATACCATGGGATATCTTATGAGCGCCAAGAAGTTACTGCTACGTCATTGAACTCAGATGCTATTGTTATCAATAGTTTTTCAAAATATTTCTCCATGACTGGTTGGCGTATTGGTTGGATGGTAATACCCCCAGAGCTTTTGCACTCGGTAGAATGTCTTCAGCAAAATCTATTTATTTGTGCGCCTGCAATTTCGCAGGTTGCAGCAGAAGCTGCATTCCATTGTAATGATGAATTAGAAAAATTAGTGGCACAATACCGAAGGAATAGGGATTTTCTAATCGAAAATTTACCTGATGTAGGGTTTGACAGATGCGCTCCAGCCGATGGAGCTTTTTACATTTACGCGGATGTATCAGCTCACACTAATAACAGTGAGAAATTTTGCCAAGACATTCTTAATGCAACTGGAGTAGCTCTAACACCAGGTTGTGATTTTGATCCTAACTTTGGGAAAACATCTGTTCGCATCTCTTATGCGGAAGCGCCAGACGTTATAGAGCAGGCAATTGCTCAACTTCAAAGATCAAATTAATCAAGAACCTTATTCCACCAGCCCTTGCGTTTTTCCGTCTTAGCATTGTTGTCGGCAGACGTCGCAGTACTTGTAGGAGCTGACTTCTTTTCTGATGGCTTAGACTTCTTCTGGGTAATACCCGATTTAGGGCTGTCTTTAGAATCGGTTTTCTGAATTTCGGGCGTATTTATTTCTTTTTGTTTTCCCTTTGCAGGCTCCACCTGTTTTGAAATGTCTGTAGTTTTTTGGCGATACCGTGGTGCCGATTTTTGCTTCTCTGATATTTTTTCAGGAACGGGCTTCTCGTTTCCAGAAAGGTTATTGTTTTCAGGGCTGGGAGTGCCTGTCTTCCCCTCGGAAGTTAATTCAGGTGATGATTGACCCTCGTTATTTTCTAGGTTCTCTTGAATACTCTTGCGCCCGCGGCGCCTGCCTCCACGTCTACCTCGTCTATGACGTTTACGCTGCCCTTCACGTTCATCGCTTTCATTATCTTTATTTTGGTCGGCTTGTTTAGTGCTGTCAGGCCCATTTTCAGATTGGGTTTCTTCATTACGACCGCGCCTACGCCTGCGAGATCGCTTGTATCTCTTCCCATCATTTTCACTATCAGTACTTTTCCGTGCCGTGGGTGAGGTTCTCTCGCCGTTCTCACCTTGAAACATACAAGTTTCGCCACCCAGATCGTTGTTTGCAACAACCGTTACATTAATGTCATATCGTTCCTCAATATTGGCCAGCGCACCTCGCTTGTGATTGAGTATGTAAAGGGCGCAGTCAGGATGTACACAAACGGTGATTTTATCAGGCTTACTTTTTATTGCCTCTTCTTCAACTGATCGTAGAGTGTACAATGCGGACCACTCTATTGACCGCAGTAGACCGGTGCCACCGCAATGAGCGCAGATTTCGCTGGAAATTTCCGTCAAGCTCGGGCGTAATCGCTGGCGGGACATTTCGAGCAATCCAAAGTGGCTTATCCTGCCGACTTGGATACGAGCTCTATCGGCCCGTAATGAGTCTTTCAGTCGGCGTTCTACTGCATGATTATTCCGGTTCTCTTCCATGTCTATGAAATCAATCACTATAAGCCCTGCCAAATCTCGCAGTCTGAGCTGGCGCGCGATCTCTTCAGCAGCTTCTAAATTTGTTCTAAGTGCTGTTTCTTCGATATGACGTTCCCGCGTTGCGCGGCCAGAATTGACATCAATTGCCACCAAAGCTTCGGTCTGATGGAGAACAACAGAACCTCCAGAGCGAAGCTGTACCTGAGGACTATTTATGCTGTTCAGTTGGCCCTCTACTTGATATTTGTGGAATAGGGGAGTGCCACCATTTTTGTAGGGTTGAACTTTCTTTGCGTGGCTTGGCATCAGAGTTTTCATCATGTCTTTGGCAATACGGTAAGCCTCATTGCCGTCAACAAAGACTTCGTCAATTTCCTTGCTGTAGAGATCACGAATGGCGCGTTTGACCAGATTTGCTTCTTCATAAATTAGCGTGGGTGCAATCGACTGCAGTGTTTGCTCCCGGATCGTATTCCACAACCGTATCAGGTAATTATAATCCCGTTTGATCTCGGCCTTTGTTCTCTCTGAGCCAGCAGTTCGGACGATAACCGTCATGCCGCTTGGGATGCCAAATTCATCAAGAATATTTTTTAATCTTTTACGATCATTTTGATTGGTAATTTTGCGGCTAATACCACCTCCGCGAGCCGTGTTAGGCATTAACACACAGTAACGCCCAGGTAGCGAAAGATAAGTGGTGAGGGCAGCACCCTTATTGCCACGTTCTTCTTTTACAACTTGAACCAGGATTATTTGACTTCTCTTTATCACCTCCTGAATTTTATAACGCCGTCTTAACCTCCGACGCCTTTTTTCTAAATCCTCTAGGTCATCTCCGCCGACAGTCTCTACGGTATCAACATCATCTGTTTCCTCACCGGCCTCATCGTTATCTGTCTCTTCTGCGATGAGCTTTTCTCGATCAGCAATTGGAATTTTGTAATAATCGGGATGAATTTCGTTGAAAGCTAAAAAACCGTGACGGTTCCCACCATAATCGACAAAGGCTGCCTGCAGTGATGGCTCCACCCGAGTGACTTTTGCTAGATATATATTGCCTTTAAGTTGTTTCTTAGCCTCGAAATCATAATCGAAGTCCTCGATACGACTGTCCTTCATAACTACGACACGCGTCTCCTCGGGCTGAGATGCGTCGATAAGCATTTGTTTGTTCATTTTGATTTATCTCCATCAACTGGAACCAGGGCGCTGATTGAGCGGCCGCCGGCCGGGTTGGGTTGTTATGGTTGATCGTCAAGGCTATGTGGTTATGTAGTTGATAACCGTCTGTAAATTGCATTGTTGTAGCCTCATGAATAAATGTTTCTTTCCCAAATTGGTTGAGCTTGGGTTTATCCTGAAGTGCACTACGCATAAATTTTGCCTGCGCCCACCCAGTGGTATTATGGGTGGCTGTTGTGCATGTGGTCAGTAGTGATTTATCCATGGGCTTTTAAGCTTGTTTAAAAAATTGGTCAGCGTAATCAATGACGATAAAATTATGATTCTAAAATACGCCTATGAGGCACCTTTTCACAATGTGTAATTAACCTTACATGGTTTTTCTGCGATAAACTAACGATACTTGAAGTGATTGGACTTTAAAACCCTGCCCTTGCAAATTTTATTCAAGTAAAAATTAAAATAATTTATGCTTACCTTAGTTAAAATTGTCGCATATCATATAAAAATAAAATTTTATAAGTAAAAATAAAACTATTAACTTCAACTGTACTAAAAATACTGGACAAGAGTAGGTTCCTTTTACTAAGATATTTATGAATCTAAATCTGTGACTCGATAACACGCAGTGGTATTTCAGTCTGTGAAGACATTATTTTCTAAAGTGGCTAATGCCATAGTCCTTTGTGTTTTTTTCGCATCGCCGGGGGTAAGCAAAACTACGGTCAGTGATGCAAGGCTCGGAACCCATCCTGGTCTCACTAGGTTGGTACTGGATGTTGATCAAATTGTTCCATACAAAATCTTTACTTTGTCAGCACCCTACAGGGTAGTAGTAGACTTTCCCGCGCTGAAATGGAGTGTTGCTAAAAAAGACCGCCGGCGAGGGGCTGGCGTTGTCAGCAGTTACCGTTACGGACTTTTTCAAGCCGGAATAAGCAGGCTAGTTATAGATGTGAAAGAGCCAGTGGCAATTGCTCGGCATAAATTTTTGCCGATCAATAGTTTGGGCAAGCATAGGTTCCTTATCGATTTAAAAATTATAACCAAGCAGGCATATCGTGCCAGCAAAAAAAGTTTTCAATCACCCGGGTGGGTTAAGCCGATTGATCCAACAGTCGTGCGCAGGGGTGCGCCACCATCGGCTGAGATTCCAAAGCCAAAACCCCGTCAAACAAGAAATCGCATGCGCGTTATCATGCTTGATCCCGGTCACGGTGGTCCCGATCCTGGTGCAATTGGTGTAGGTGGTTTGCGTGAAAAAGTTGTGACTATGCGGGCAGCAAAAGAAGTTCGCCGCTTGCTGAAGTCAACCGGCCGATATAGGGTTTTTCTTACTCGCAACAAAGATACATACGTCCCTTTAAGGCGTCGTTATCAATTGGCTGAAAAGGTTCGCGCGGAATTGTTCATATCCATCCATGCCGATAGTCACAAAAATCGTCGCATACGGGGTGCGTCAGTGTACACCCTTTCTGAGAAATCCTCAGATAGGGAGGCGGCTGCTTTAGCTGCTCGAGAGAATCGATCGGACGTAATTGCCGGTGTAGATCTCTCACGTCAATCCGATACTGTTGCTTCAATTCTCATTGGACTCCGTCAACGTCAGACAATGAATGAATCAGCAATTTTCGGAGAAGTTTTAATAGATGAGTTGGCCCGTGACATTCGAGTTTTAAGGAATACGCACAGATTTGCAGGATTTGCAGTGCTGAAATCGCCGGACACTCCGTCAGTTTTGATGGAATTAGGTTATTTGTCTAGTGTGGGTGATGAGCGAATGTTTCGGACAAAAGGTTTTTACAAGAAACTCGCCAAATCTATTTACCGTTCAGTAGAGCGTTATTTTCAGCGCAAGACAGCATTGAATCGGTCATAACTTAACCATATTTTTAGGTACAGATCAGGTTATGACATTTGTTTAATAGCACTTGGCCTCGAGGAATTTGCAGTTCATAGTGTCTAGGCAAAGCGCTTCAAAGGGCGAGCATTAATGCGTAAAATATTGCGAGTAATTACTTTTCTTTGCTCAGTTGGTCTGCTTTTAGCGGTTCTAGCCGTTTCAGGCGTTACATATTTATTATGGCACTACGGGCAGGAATTGCCAGATTACAAACAATTAGCTGATTATAAACCACCTACCCTCACAAGGGTTCATGCTGGAAATGGCCGCCTGATAAAAGAATACGCTACTGAGCGCAGAGTTTTTGTGCCGGTCCGGGTTATGCCGAAACACCTAATAAACGCTTTTATCGCAGCCGAGGATCAGGATTTTTTTATTCATCCGGGTGTTGATTTTAAAGCTCTATTACGTGCGAGCTTGCAGAATGTCCGTCTATATTTTTTAAAACGCCGTCCCGTCGGAGCTTCCACAATAACACAGCAAGTCGCCAAAAACTTTTTATTGACCAATGAGGTATCGATAGAGAGAAAAATCAAAGAAGCTATTTTGGCTTTCCGCATGGAAAAAGCATTCGATAAAGAGCGCATTCTCGAGCTTTACCTAAATGAGATATATCTAGGTTACGGGTCTTATGGTGTTGCTGCTGCTGCGCTGAATTATTTTAACAAATCTCTGGATGAATTATCAATTGCCGAAGCAGCGTATCTTGCTGCGTTACCCAAGGCCCCGAATAATTATCATCCGGTCCGTCGGCTAGATGCCGCGATAGATAGACGGAACTGGGTCGTTCGTCGAATGCTGGAGGAAGGTTTTATCGATTTGGTGACGGCCCATGAAGCAAGGGCTGTGCCTCTTAAAGTGGTGCCGCGCGAAGCGGTGCAAATTGTTGAGGCGGAATACTTTTTGGAGGAGGTGCGGAGAGAACTTACGCGACGCTTCGGTGATGAAGGGCTCTATAAAGGAGGGCTTTCGGTTCGGACGACGCTTGACCCTGCTATGCAAGGAATTGCGGAGCAAGCTTTACGTGATGGGTTGATAAAATATGACCGTCGTCATGGTTACAGGGGTCCGTTAGCGCGAATTAAAGCTACAGAGCAATGGCGGAAATTGTTAAGCAATATGGAGAAGCCCGCAGGTGCAGGTGGGTGGTCTTTAGCAATAGTTCTAAGGGTTAATCAAAAGGCAGCTTTCGTGGGTATGAAAACTGGAACGATTGGCAGTATTCCATTGAGCGAATTAAAATGGGCACGTGAGTGGTTAGATCCGCAAAAAATGGGTCCTCGAGTAATGAAGGCATCTGACGCGGTGAAAATAGGCGACGTGGTGCTTGTGGAGCAATTAGCAAAAAATGATATTTCGGAGCACAGCGGGCCAAAAAGATATGGCTTACGACAAGTTCCGGCAGTAAATGGAGCTATCGTAGTACTCAACCCTCATACCGGTAGGGTATATGCAATGTCAGGTGGGTATGATTACGAAACCAGTGAATTCAATCGTGCAACACAGGCTCAACGGCAGCCTGGCTCGGCCTTTAAGCCTTTCGTCTACTTGGCGGCATTAGAGGCCGGTTTTACGCCCTCTACGTATATAATGGACGCGCCATTTGTAATCGATCAAGGGCCGGGCCAAGGTAAATGGAAGCCGCATAATTATTCGAATAAATTTTATGGGCCGAGCCCGATGCGGATCGGTATGGAAAAATCGCGAAATTTGATGACGGTGCGATTGGCACAGAAGATTTCAATGGTTCCAATTGTTGATATTGCAAAGCGCTTTGGTATTACCGATAGCCTTCCGCCACATCTCGCTATGGCTCTCGGAGCCAACGAGACTACACTTCTTAAGATCACGACCGGCTATGCTATGCTGGTTAACGGAGGTAAACGCATCCTGCCGTCACTCATTGACCGTGTGCAAGACCGTAATGGCAAGACTGTATATAGACACGACGCTAGGCCCTGTGAGGAGTGTCGGACAAACGGCTGGGAAAATCAAGCTTCGCCGGTAATTCCTGACACTAGAGAGCAAATTGTCGACCCGTCAAGTGCCTACCAAGTAGTCTCTATGCTCGAAGGAGTGGTCCAAAGAGGCACGGCGAAAAAGGTATCTGCTATTGGTAAACCTTTAGCTGGCAAAACTGGGACCTCTAACAATAGTCGTGAGACCTGGTTTATAGGTTTTTCTCCTGATCTAGTGGTAGGCGTATACGTGGGTTTTGATGATCGTCAGATGCTTGGTAAACGCGAGACAGGTGGTTCGGTGGCGGCACCAATTTTTCAGCAGTTTATGAAGAAACAACTTGCCGATCAGCCAGCGGTACCATTCAGAATACCATCTGGAATTCGTATGGTTAGAGTGAATCCGCGGACCGGTATGCGTGCTCAGCCGCAAGATAAAACGTTTATCCTCGAAGCTTACAAAGATGGGACAGTACCTGATGATAGCACACGATATACAGTTATTGATGGAACTCACAGAGGTCAGGGGAAGAGTGCTCTTCCCGCGACATCAACGATAGAAAGTCCAAGCGGCCTATACTAGTTCCTTTAGCAGTTTGCCGACCAAGTCGAACAGAGAGCATTAAAATGAAATTTTCCTATCGCACAATCCCTTCGTCTTTAAGCACTTTCAATCGCTGGCAGATATTATGGCTTTGGTGGTCGACACAGAAAAACTGCTACTTGTCATTCTGCTTATTAACATGTTTGGGTAAGAGAGTTTAAAACTAAGAGACGAAAAACGTGAGAGCAACTTTGCTAACATCAAATTTTCTTTGAACTGGTTTAATTATTAATTGGAACGGTGAAACCGAATGCGTGCAGATTTGCAAAACATTGTCGATGAATTTCAGCAGTCTTTAGAGCTGCTAAGGAGGCATCTTTGACCTCGAAAAGTCACAAATAGAATTAGAACGTCTCAATAAATGTGCAGAAGACCCTAACCTTTGGGACAATCCTGAGACCGCACAAAAAATTATGCGTGATCGTACACGGCTCACCGAAGCTATCGACGGTTTTCGGCATATGGAACAGGGCCTTAGGGACAATCTCGAGCTCATTGAAATGGCGGAGGCCGAGGGAGATCATGAAGTTGCTGCAGACGCTGAGAAGTCATTGATTCAATTGAAGAAAGAGGCCGCACGACGTCAACTAGAGAGCCTGCTCTCAGGTGAGGCGGATGGGAACGATTGCTATCTTGAAGTGCACGCAGGCGCGGGGGGTACCGAGTCTCAGGATTGGGCAGAAATGCTCTCCAGAATGTACGCACGCTGGTCGGATAACCACGGCTGTAAAGTTGAGCTTTTGGAGGAGAGCGCTGGTGAGGAGGCAGGCATAAAATCGATTACGTTTAAGATTTCTGGTATTAACTCTTATGGATGGCTCAAGACTGAAAGCGGTGTTCATCGTTTGGTTCGCATCTCGCCATACGATTCGGCCTCACGCAGACACACAAGTTTTGCCTCGGTCGGGGTTTATCCGGTTATCGACGAATCAATCGCGATAGATATAGTCGATAGTGAGATCCGCATCGACACCTATCGTGCCTCAGGTGCGGGCGGTCAGCACGTAAATAGAACAGACAGTGCCGTGCGTATCACGCATGAACCTACCGGAATTGTCGTGCAATGCCAAAATGACCGCTCACAACATCGCAATCGTGCCACTGCAATGACAATGCTGAAAGCGAGACTCTACCAGTTGGAGCTAAAAAAACGAGAGGACAAAGCAGCAGCTGACCACGCGGCTAAGACTGAGATAGGTTGGGGCCATCAGATACGTTCCTACGTTCTGCATCCTTACAAGATGGTCAAAGACCTCCGGACAGCTGTTGAAAAAAGTAATGCGGAAGGAGTTCTCGACGGTGATATTGATGATTTTCTTGAAGCTGCGCTAGCGGAAAGAGTTTTAGGTAATTGCGATAATGAGGTGCAAGGGCAATAAACTAATGCTCCGGATGTCGTGATATTTTGAGCAGCATAGAGCATAATTTGAAAAATTAGGCTGCAAATATGTTTCAGCGGATACCCAGACATGTCTGTCACTTCCTAAGCACTCTTTCAAAAGATTTGGGTCTGATGATGAAAAACTTCAGGTGATCCTCTTTAATTTCATTGGTCGCAACGTTCATTAATTTTAACGGAATTACGTTGCCCACCAACTTACAAAATATGATATAATTTCCGGTCTAGATGATCCTGTTTAAGAAATACGGATAAGTTGATTAAAATGTTTACGAACCATGTTAGCCGTGCCCTGCATTTTTTTGACAAGCTCTTCAAAATTAGTTGTGTTCCCAGCTTGTGCCAACATTTCCCTCGGGCCTGAATTGTGCGATTTATTTTCTGGGGCCTCTGTCGTAGTAATTTGGAGTGCTGATCCTAAATCGTACCAAAATGTGAGTCCTTGTATAAGGTCATTAGCAGCTTTTGAATTCAAAAACCCATGCTCGTGCAATTGATGAAGAGAATGAATAGTATTGGGTGACAGGACTTCTGGACATGCAGCGGCATGCAGTAATTGAAGGTATTGAGCGATAAACTCGGCATCAACAAGACCACCCGGTCTATGTTTAACATCCCAAATATTACGGCCAGGAAATTCGATCGCTATGCGATTACGCATATCACGTACGTCGCTAACTAGTTTCGTCTGCTTCCGTTCGTGAGAAAGAACCACATGCCGCATAGTTTCCAATCGACTTGACAACTCAGTGGGTCCGACAATGACGCGCGCCTTACTTAAGGCCATATACTCCCATGTCCAGGCAGAAGTCGCGTAGTATTGTTCGAATGATAGAATATGTGTTGCGATAGGTGCTTTTTTACCATTTGGACGTAGTCTGGTATCTACATCGTAAAGTCTTCCCTCTCCGGTAAGCACCGTAAGAGCTGTGATTATTCTTTGGGCTAATCGCATAAAGTAGATATTGGCATCTAATGGTTTTGCGCCATTTGATCTCTTCTCTGATGGTGAGTGGCTGTAAACAAAAACTAAATCAAGGTCAGAGCCCTGCATTAGCTCGCGACCGCCAAGTTTGCCAAAAGCTATGATTGCCATGCTGCCCGTCTCAAAAGACCCATGCGTTTCCTTAAATTTGTTATTCGCACATTCAAACATTGCCTGCAGGGCTGTCTCTGCAATATCAGATAGAGTTTCGCAGCATTCATGGCCTTTAACCGCACCAAGTAACAACTGCGTGCCATTTTGAAATTTTTTATCATTGGTCCAACGTCTGACTATATCGAGTTGATCTTGAAAGTCGTTTGCGTACTGAAGATTTGTATGAAGGTCCTCGATTAAATTCTTACGATCACCAAGTGGCGAGTAAAAGTCTTGGGAAAGCACATGATCGAGAAGACCGGGGTTTTTACTAAGTCGTGCTGCGAGTTTTGGTGCGTTTCCCATAATATCTGTAACCAGTTCTAAAACCGATGGTGAATTCGCAAACATCGACAATGTTTGTACTCCACTCGGAAGCGCCTTCAGAAAAGCATCAAAACGCATGAATGCCCTGTCGGGTTGAGTGCGTGAACCAAATGTTTTCAGAAGGTGAGGCATTAATTCAGTAATGATCTGTCTAGCGCGTTCTGTGCGTGTTGCACGATATTGCCCCCTATGCCAGTTGCGCACCGCTTCGGATATGGACTTCGGATCAGCGAAACCCATTTTACGCAAATTCACCAAAGTGTCCGCATCATTCTCTACCCCGGTAAAAACAAGATTACCTTCAGCCCCCAGATTTGTTGATTCTTCAAAGAGTCTTGCGTAATGGAACTCCACTGTCTTCAGAGTTTTCCTTAATTTTTCTCTAAATGACATGGCGTCTAGAAAACCGGCAAACTTACTAATTGCTTCAATTCCTTCGTCAGTTTTTGGTAAGTCATGAGTTTGGCGATCATCAACCATCTGTAAGCGGTGTTCTAAATGGCGAAGGAATACGTAAGCCTTGCAAAGGTCGTCGGATATTTTTACCGAGACACGGTTTTCTGCGGCCAGGGCATAAAGTGTTTCAACTAGGTCGCGTGTGCGGAGTGCTGGGATGCGTCCGCCCCATATAAGTTGCTGTGTTTGAACAAAAAATTCTATTTCCCGTATTCCGCCACGACCCACTTTAATATTGTGTCCGTTTATAGATATTTTGTCCCCCCCACGAAAAGCGGCGATCTGTCTTTTGACTGAGTGAATGTCTTGTATGGCAGCGAAATCTAAATTTCGCCGCCATACAAAAGGCCGGATACGCGCAATAAAATCGTCACTAACCCTGGTGTCTCCAGCAACCGGGCGGGCGCGAATCATTGCTAGTCGTTCCCAATTTTGTCCGATGCTTTCGTAGTACCTAATAGCACTATCGATTGGTATTGCTAGGGGAGTCGAGCCAGGTGCAGGACGTATTCGAAAGTCAGTTCGGAAAACATATCCGTCTTGGGTGCGTTCTTCCAAAATCTTTATTATGAGCCTTGTAAGGCGCACCATTCCGCGACTAAGCTTGTCCGGTTGTGGGGTGGTTATGTGCCCTGGGTCATAGATCGCTATTAAATCAATATCACTTGAATAATTGAGTTCCTGCGCTCCAAGCTTACCCACACCAATAATAGCGTATCCACCACCCTTTTCCGGAGTTTTTGAGGTTGATATCTTCAAGACTTTTGCGTTCGACAGCTGGCGAAGTCCAAACCGAACCGCGATGTTAGTGGCAGTATCGGCAAATTGGCTCAGTGTTGAGGTGACTTGATCGACAGACCAAAGATCTGCAATATCTGCTATTGCAACCAACATCGCGATTTGTCGCTTAGCGCGGCGCAGGCCAAACATTAAATTGGTGAGATTGTTTTCCTGTCCGATCTCAACTTCTATTTTATCAATGATAGCGTTGCTTATAGCTTTGGGCCCCTTTTCAAGAATTTGAAAAAATAAGGAGGTCTCACTCATGATGCACTGGGTTAGGAATGTACTGTTGCCAAAGATTGCTCTCAGGAAATTACCACCGTCATATTTGACAAGGTATCGCCGAAATGGGGCGTCATCTTCAGAGGCCTGAGCAAGCCACCTATCTATGCCAGCCTCCGCTTGGCGAACACGTCCTGCAGATGGAAGTTTTTTGATAGATCCAAAAAATTTTGAAAATCTTTCTGTCAACTGCTGGTTTCCCTATGCAATCGAATGTCGCAATGCTATTGCTGAAGGCGTAACAATTCGGCAAACAGCTGTGTCGCAACGACGCATGAAAACGTTTATAAAAATTTTTTCGGGCCTCCTTTTGGGCGGTCTGATACTTTGTGCTCTGTTGGCCTGGCGGTTATCAACCTCACCAGTGTCGCTGAATTTTGCTACGCCTTTCATCGAACGCAATTTTAGCGCTGTTGACAAGTCCTACGTTGTGCGTGTCGACGAAACCGTTCTTATTTGGGATGGATGGCGTCGTCCAGTTGATATTAGAGCCCGTAATATTGAGATTTTTAGCCGCGATGGGAAATTGCTGGTGAGTCTACCACAAGTTTCTATAGGGCTATCAATGCGTGCTCTAGTCAAGGGGCGTTTAGCAGTGGCCACTTTGGGAATACGATCACTTCGAGGCTCAATAGCACGATTTCCAGATGGTGTATTCACAGTTGACTTGCAACCGAAAGAGGGGAAAGCCCAAAATATTGGTGGCCTTTTAAAAGGCGCGGCCCGCGAATTATCGGGCCAATATGGTTCAACTGATGGGCCGCTCGGCTACTTAAAACGTGTCAATGTAATACAATCCCAGTTAACCTTCGATGATCGGCTGGCAGGAATAGTTTGGCACTCTCCTCGTGCTGATATTGTAATGTCACGCGAGGCTGCAGGCTTAAAGACTGATGCTGCGATCGTTATAGAAGCCAACAAAAGTCGTGCAAATTTATTCGCTCAATTCGTTTATGAAGTAAGAACAGGCGAGTTTTTAGCTCGAACTCGCTTCGAGAACTTGAATCCCTCTCTTGTAGCTCGGTCTGTAAGTGGTCTTAACGATCTAGCTAACTTTAATATGCTTGTCACCGGTGAGGTCGCCATTGGTGGTTCCAAAAATGGGAATATCACAAAAATTGGCGGGAATATTGCAACTCCGGTGGGAGGGATGGAAGGGGAATTTGAGATAGATCCTCTTAAAAGCAAGATTGTTGGATTGGCTCGCTTTAAAGGGATCAATGTGGCTGAGGTTTCTAAACGTGTATCTTGGCTAAAAAATTTGGCTGGATTACAGGTTAATCTCAATGGAAGCATTGGAGGAAAAGCGACCGTAAACGGTGATGTTAACGAGTTGGAATTTAATCTCGCTTCAGGTAGCGGAACACTAGATATCCCGTATTTGTGGGAATCGTCACGCAAAATTAAGCAGGTGCGGTTAAAAGGTAATATAAGCAATGATTTAGAAAAAATAGAGATAGCTGAAGCACTTGTTGATTTTGGTGGGCCGAAGATTGAGGCAGAAGCACAGGCGGAGCGTATTGGTGGTGAGGCACGGGTCCAAATAAATGCTAATCTGTTTGATTTACCGTTTGGCGGACTAACAAATTATTGGCCAAAACAATTAGCTCAATCTGCCCGTCGCTGGGTTACACGAAATATACGTAACGGCTTTGCACGGGAGACGAATCTAAAAATAGTGGGTTGGATGCCCGGTAACAACTTGAATAAATTCAAGACGTCAAGTGTAAAAGGCACAATGCGGTATGAGGATCTTAAAGTTGCGTACTGGTCGCCGCTGCCAAAGATTGAGGGAGCAGGCGGCACTGCTACTTTCTCTGACAAACGATTCGATATGGTTATTTCTAGCGGTACATTACGGGATATTCAAATCGATCAGGCGCAAGTGAATATGTATGAGCTCGACACTGACAACGAGCAAATTTCCGTTGACGTTCTTATGCGTGGACCCCTCCGAACCGCACTTGAAGTGCTTGATCATAGGCCTTTGGGCTATATTCGGGAACTCGGTTTGTCAGCCGGAGATGTAAGTGGTTCAGCGGCAATTCGACTTCGGATGGATTTCCCACTTGATACGAATGTAGATAGGGATGAACTGACGGTTCGATCAAGCGCTACCCTCAAAGATGTTGCTTTTGCTCATGGGCCATTTGGTCTCGATATTCGGAATGGTCACTTCAAATTCAAGATGGTTGAGGATGAAATGTCCGTAAGGGGGCCAGCAAGAATCAACGGAGCGGCAACTCAGATAGTATGGCGCGAGTTTTTTTCTGAAAAACACAAAATCAAAAGTGATTATAGCCTACGCGCTTCGTTGGATTCTGCCACCTTAGAAGGGCTGGGAATTTTGAGGGCAAACATAATGACTGGGGCTATGAGTGCCGATGTAAAGTATGCAGTGCAAAAAGATGGAAATCGAAAGTTGAAAGGTAATATCGATTTCAGCAAAGCGTCACTTGATTGGCCCGAGTTCGGTTTAACTAAAGAAGTTGGAACGAGCGCTGCGGCGCAAGTACGTGCTGAATTCGATCAAAATGGGGTGGTAACATTTGCTAGCACTAAGTTTTCAGGTGAGGGGTCCTCCGGCAGCGCAGACCTAAAGATGAACTCAGCGCCGGATGAAAGGTGGAAAATAAAATTCAATCAATTGACAACTGTTAACAACAGAGTTGATGGAGTACTCGTTTGTCAGGACGACGGAGTTTATGCCGGGTCGTTAGGGCTTGATAGGTTTGATGTTCAATACATTATGGAAATGCTTGAAGATGAGGCTATGGCGGAAAATACAAAACCGCCTATCGCGCTAAACATCGACGCCAGTATTGGATTATTAAGTTGGGGCATTAAAAGAAAATTACAGGGTGTGGATCTCTCACTCAGGTTTGATAACAATAGCGTCCAAAAATTCAAGTTATCCGGCGGTGTGGGTAAAGAGGCTAAACTTTTGATAGACTTTCAGCCTTTCTCGATAGGGTACAAATTATCTGTAGAAACGGATGACTTTGGAGCGTCGCTCAAAGCACTCGACATTGCCAAGAATGTAAGCGGGGGGAAACTGATAATAAAGGGTGAGCGACCGAGTTTAAATGCGCCTATGGAAGGCGAATTCATCGTCAGCAAGTATCGACTCAGAAAAGTACCATTGTTCGCAAGAATATTTCAGATTGCCTCATTGACCGGTATTGTTGATGCATTTGATCGAGAGGGGTTAGAGTTTGACACACTTGAAGGCCGGTATGCTTACGAATCAAAACTTTTGCGACTGGATAATACACGCACTTTTGGATCTTCAATTGGGATAACAACCGAGGGCACCTTAAATTTGAAAAATGATAGCGCTGATCTTGGTGGTGCTTTAATACCAGCCTACACATTGAACCGCATCCTTGGACAAATCCCTCTCCTTGGGCCTATTCTTACAGGAGGGGACGATGAGGGTTTGTTCGCAGCCACCTATTCAGTTAGGGGTGCACTCGCCGATCCAGATGTTTCTGTGAATCCATTGTCTGCTCTTGCCCCAGGTTTATTAAGAAAATTCTTAGGAGTGTTCGATGCCGAGACTGGTGATCCAAATGCTCCGGCCATTTCTAATCCAGATTCTCCGGCTGCCTTAAAAGGGAAACCCGGGAATGCTAATACTGGCAGCCCGCCTTAATTAAATGATGTCTCGAGCTTAGTCTATTTTGCTAATAGAAGGGCGTGACGTTTTTTGCCTGCCGAGAGCTTTATTACTCCGTCTTGATCGACGTCGGTAGCTGTTATCTGAGCGAGTTCCTCATTGATTTTTTCATCATTCAGTTTCGCACCGCCGCTCTTGATCAACCTTCGTGCCTCACTGTTGGATTTTGCGAGCCCTGCTCTTGTAAAAAGTACAAATGCTGGAAGTCCCTCTATTAATTCTTCTCTCTTAAGCGAAATACACGGAAGGTCATCCCCTATGCCGCCTTCAGCAAACGTTCTACGAGCACTTTCAGAGGCAGCTATAGCCGCTGCGCGGCCGTGGCACAGCGCCGTTGCTTCAGTCGCGAGAAGCGACTTCGCTTCATTAATATCTGCACCTTCAAGTTTCTCATATTTGGCTATTTCGGAGTCCGGTATTTCAGTGAATAACCGCATGAAGCGGCCTACATCTGTATCCTCGGTATTTCGCCAGAATTGCCAATATTCGTATGGTGGTAGACGTTCCTTGTTTAGCCAAACAGCCCCCTCGGCGGTTTTACCCATTTTAGAGCCGCTTGCAGTAGTTATCAGATGGGTTGTTAGGCCAAACAATTCTTTACCTTCAATACGCCGCCCAAGTTCTATACCACCTACTATATTTCCCCACTGATCTGAGCCACCCATTTGAAGCTGACAATTGTGGTTTCTCGCCAATTCTACAAAATCGTATGCTTGCATGATCATATAATTAAACTCTAAGAAACTTAGTGGCTGTTTACGCTCGAGTCTGAGCTTGACAGAATCAAGGCCAAGCATTCTATTAACCGAGAAATGGCGCCCGACGTCACGCAAGAAAGGTATGTACTGTAGATTATCTAACCAGTTCGCATTATTGACCAGAATTGCATCTGTTGGATTATCTCCAAATGAGAGGAACCGCTCAAAAATCCCTTTAATATTGTCAATATTAGACTGAATATCCTTGTCAGTAAGTAATTTGCGGCTTTCGTCTTTACCAGAAGGGTCACCGACTTTGGTCGTCCCACCGCCAACGAGTACGATTGGTTTGTGGCCTGTTTGTTGTAAAAGGCGCAGCAACATGATTGGCACCAAGCTTCCGACATGAAGTGAGTCTGCAGTTGCATCAAAGCCTATGTAACCAGTAATTGAAGTGTCTGCAGCAAGAGCGTCTAGCCTGCCAGGGTTAGTGCAGTCACTAATATAACCCCGTGAATTCGCACGTTGAAGAAATGTGGATGTATACTCAACCATGTATGCCATTTAGCACAATCAACAGAATCCGACAACGAGTGGTAATAATGCTGGTATAATCTACTTATGTTGATACTTGGACTCATGAGCGGCACGTCTCTAGATGGTATAGATGTCGCTTTAATAAAAACCGATGGCGAGCGGATAGAGGGTCGCCTAGGTGGTATGTCACTGGACTATGAGTGTAAATTTCGTGATCGTTTGCGGGCATGTCTAGGTTCTACTACCTATGATCCCAAAATCCAGTCCATTGAAACTGAACTGACGGACCTTCATGCAAATGCAGTATCGTTGCTTTTGGATAAGCTCGGTGTGAGGCCAAAACAAGTTGGTTTGATTGGTTTTCATGGTCATACCATTTGTCATCAACCAGAGCACCGTTTTACCTGGCAACTAGGGGATGGCGCTCAATTGGCTAATGTTACTGGCATAGATGTCGTGTGTGATTTTCGAAGTGCTGATGTAGCCGCAGGTGGGGAGGGAGCTCCCCTTGCCCCTGCTTATCATTATGCCTTGTGCAAAGGCATACAAAAGCCATTAGCAATTCTTAATCTTGGTGGCGTAGCTAATGTGACCTGGTTGGGTGACGTCGGTAGCATTTTGGCTTTTGATACCGGGCCTGCCAATGCTCTCATTGATGACTGGATGGACAGGAAAGTTGGCATTGCATATGACCAAGATGGTAAGTGGGCAGCAAAGGGTATTTCGCACACTGATTTTGTTACTGCATGGCTGAATAACGATTACTTTAGTCGCAGGCCTCCTAAATCACTTGATAGAGATTTTTTTAACTCTGAGCCTTTAACGGATTTGTCAACAGAAGATGGAGCAGCAACTTTGACCGACTTTACGGTCAAGTCTGTTCAGGCTGCAACTCAATTTTTTCCTAGTGTCCCGCTGAGGTGGCTGGTTACGGGTGGTGGGCGAAAGAATACCTTTATTATGCAATCTTTAACCTCATCGCTGAAGTTACCTTTTACTAGTGTTGAAAGTCTGGGGTGGAATGGCGATTTGCTTGAGGCAGAAGCATTTGCATACTTAGCTCTAAGGTCAAAGTACAAACTGCCAATAAGCTGGCCCAGCACCACCGGTGTTCCTTCACCTTTAACCGGCGGACGCCTGTTTAAGGGAAGACGGTAAACTAAACTGACAAACCTTCTAGTTGTCTTTGCCGCTGAGAAGACGTTCATCAACATAGCTTGCAACTTCCTTTTCCAGCTGTTCCATCTTATTTGTAAAGAAATGATTAGCTCCAGGGATAGTTGTATGGTCAATGCGTATGCCTCTTTGTTGGCGTAATTTTTCAACAAGTTTTTCAACTGAGTCAGGCGGCACTATGTCATCCTTACTGCCCGTTACCATAATTCCAGATGACGGGCATGGAGCGAGGAAGCTAAAATCATACATGTTGGCTGGTGGTGCTATGGAGATGAATCCAGCTATTTCAGGTCTACGCATCAGCAATTGCATCCCGATCCAAGCGCCAAAGGAGAACCCGGCAATCCAACATTGACCTGCATTCTCATTATATTCTTGGAGCCAATCTAGGGCAGCTGCAGCATCAGAGAGTTCCCCTTCGCCGCGTGAGAATGTTCCTTGTGATCGTCCCACGCCGCGAAAATTAAAACGAAGGCAAGAGAACCCACGTCGTACAAACATATAGTACAATGTATAGATGACTTTATTGTTCATCGTGCCGCCATGTTGCGGGTGAGGATGTAAAAACAAAGCGATAGGAGCGGCTGCATTGTTGTTGTGGCGATAACGCCCCTCGATACGACCTTCAGGTCCATTTATAATAACTTCGGGCATGATGTTTTTTATTATTCTCCTCGGCATTGATGCAATCTCATCAATGTCGTCATATTGTTACGTTAATGGTGCATTCGCATGTATAATTGACTAATCTTGACCCTTGGAGTCGAGGATTATATATCCACTTAATATTATCAGGATTGAAATAAAATTTTTAGTTAGCGTTAAGATATCAGTTTAGCATGTTTGTTTGCTGAAGTGAAAAATAACTGTATTACACCGGAACACCAGTGCATATGCCAATGTTCAAAGTTATACGTCATGAAATCGATGCTATGATGCGACGCGACCCTGCGGCTCGGTCACGAGCCGAAGTTTTTTTCTGTTATTCTGGATTCCACGCCGTGGTTTTACATCGGTTAGCTCACATTGCATGGCAGCGGGGTTTTCGATTTTTTGCGCGGTTAATATCTCAATTAGGAAGATTTTTGACGGGGATAGAAATTCATCCGGGTGCTACAATAGGCAAGCGCTTATTTATTGATCACGGCATGGGTGTAGTGATCGGTGAGACAGCTGAACTTGGTGATGATGTGACAATTTATCAGGCCGTAACCCTAGGAGGAATTGCTCCATCAATTGACTCAGAAAGTCAGCGCGAAAGGAACCGTCATCCGACACTTGGTGACGGCGTTATTGTTGGTTCAGGTGCTCAAATTTTAGGCCCGATAAATGTTTCGGCTGGAGCGCGCATTGGTGCAAATGCCGTCGTCACCCAAGATGTGCCAGCAGCTATTACAGTTGTAGGAATTCCGGCTCGGGTAGTGGAAAGCAAAGATATCGATGTTGCAGAGGATTTCAGACCTTATGGCACACCGCTCGGCGATCTTCCCGATCCATTAGTGCGATCGTTAGAGGGATTAATTGAGCATGTTACAAACTTACAGGAGCGAATAACATTATTAGAAAAAGCTTCGGAACAGAAGATAAAAAAAACAAAATGAATACCATGTTAAAAATTATTATACACTTTTCGTCTGAACGTTGTGTGCTGCTTCAACCATGATTTATCTTGATTACAACGCAACAACACCAATGAGGATTGCGGTAAAACGTTGCGTCATCGACGCATTGGATGCCTTAGGTAATCCATCATCGATTCATAGTAGCGGAAGGAGTGCTCGCGCTATGGTTGAAAAAGCACGTGGTGAAATTGCCGGTGCATTTGGTGTAACACATGAAAATATTATCTTCACCAGCGGTGCTACCGAAGCAAACACTTTGGCGTTAGCTGGCACCAAACGTAGGCGGGTTCTTGTTTCGGGCGTCGAACATCTCTCGGTTCTTGAAGTCTTGGGCAATGTGGAAAAAATTGCTGTTGACCAAACTGGCCTTGTTAGTCCGGAATGTCTCGACACTCTTTTACGATATGATGCGAATTCTGTGCTGGTTTCAATTATGCTGGCCAATAATGAGACCGGTGTTATTCAGCCTATTGCTGAGTTGGCGCGTATTGCGCACGAGCATGGAGCGTTATTTCATTGTGACGCTGTTCAAGCACCCGGCCGGATTCCGCTAAATATGTCAGAGTTAGGCGTAGATATGATGACGCTTTCTGCGCACAAGATAGGCGGACCCAAAGGCATCGGTGCGTTATTCCTAGCGCCTGGGGTTGAGATTACGTCAATATTTAACGGCGGCGGTCAAGAACGAGGGCGCCGTGGCGGCACCGAGAACGTTCCGGCCATCGCTGGTTTTGGTGCTGCCGTAATGGATATACATGAGATGTTGAATAATGCTGGGCATATTGCAAGGCTTCGGGATGGAATGGAGCAGGCTATCCTCGAGCAGGCACCGGAAGTTGTAATTCACGGACACAAAGCACCACGTCTAGTAAATACAAGTTCATTTGGGGTTGACGGAGTATCGGCAGAAACTCAAGTAATAGCACTTGATCTTTCAGGGATTGCCATTAGCTCTGGTTCCGCATGTTCATCTGGAAAAGTTACTCCTAGCCACGTCCTGAGAGCGATGGGGCAATCTGAAACTATGTCGGCTTCGTCTGTGAGGGTAAGTATTGGCGTTGAAACAAAAGAAGAGGAAATAGAGCGTTTTGTAGATGCCTGGGTGTCGAGTTTAAAAATGATTAAACGGCAAATGGATGCCGCTTGATCGAAGAATGAGTTCGGTGGTCCGATATGACAGATGAACCTGTTTACCTTGATTATCAAGCGACAACGCCAATAGACCCTCGCGTGCGTGATGTTATGCTGCCGTGGTTCGATGAAATGTTTGGTAATCCGCATTCTAGTGATCACGCTTATGGCTGGGCAGCTGAACAAGCAGTTGAGGAAGCGCGAATTCATATTGCTGAATTAATAGGCGCTAAACCGAATGAGATAACCTTTACATCTGGCGCAACGGAGGCCAACAATTTAGCAGTGAAAGGCACTGTACGGGCGATTACACCTGATCGTAATCATGTCGTCACCTGTGCGACTGAACATAAATGTGTGCTAGAGAGTTGTGCTCGTTTGGAACGAGAAGGATTTACCGTTACTTACCTTCCAGTTGAAAAGAATGGCTTGCTTGATCTTGAACTGTTGGAAAATGTATTGAGTGACCGCACGGCGCTTGTTTCGATTATGGCGGTAAATAATGAAATAGGAGTGATTCAGCCTCTAACGGAAATAGCGAGTCTGTGCACGAGGGTCGGTGCGTTGTTTCATACTGATGCTGCGCAAGCTGTCGCAAAAATGCCCATTGACGTTAACGTGATGGGTATAGACCTGCTTAGTATTAGCGCGCACAAACTCTATGGACCAATGGGCATCGGGGCATTGTACGTTCGTCAGAAGCCAAAAATCGAAATCGAACCGTTATTAGATGGTGGCGGACAGGAACGTGGATTGCGCTCGGGCACTGTCCCCGCACCACTTGCTATAGGTTTTGGGGAGGCATGTCGTATAGGTTTGGAAAATATTTCTGAAGAAGCGCACCGCATTACGCTCTTAAGGGATCAATTTTTAGCTCAGATTTTCGGAAGTTTAGATGATGTAAAATTAAACGGGGATCTCGAAAAACGCATTCCCGGAAATCTAAATCTATCATTTCCAGACATAGACGCACAGGATTTAATGATGCGATTGCCGAGTATAGCACTGTCCTCGGGGTCAGCGTGCACTACGTCCTCAGTAGCGTCATCGCATGTGTTGCAGTCGATAGGTGTGGAGAAACGTCTATTGCACAATGCTATTCGCATTGGATTTGGCAGGTTCACAGTTGAAAAAGAAGTGCACTTCGCTGCTAAAGAAATTATTCAGGCGGTGTTATCGCTTAAGAACGTTACACAAATTTATGAGAAAAATTAATGATGGCCAAAATAGTATTTCTCAGTGCTGAAGGCGATGCTCAGGAAGTGGAGGCGCCAGAGGGGTGTTCGGTGTTAGACATAGCACATCGTAACGGTATAGACATAGAGGGAGCTTGTGAAGGTCAAATGGCTTGTTCTACTTGCCATGTGATTGTTGACCCAGCATGGGTTTCAAAGTTACCAGCACCATGTGAGGAGGAAGAAGGGTTGCTTGATCTGGTTAAAGGCCTTACCCAAACATCCCGACTCGGATGCCAACTAACAATGATTGAGGCATTAAATGGCCTCACCTTGCAATTGCCGCGCCGAAAGAGCAATTTAATTTTCGAAGATTAGCTTTTTACTCTGAAGTCTAAACAAAGTTTATTTTAATAGTATAGAATCAGTCGGTTGGCAGGATCTCCTTCGTAAACATCGAGAGCTGTAAACACCACGCGATGGCCTTTTTCATGAAATGGGGTAAAAAAAAAAATAACTCGATTTGACCACTTTTCCATCGCTAGCTAATATTTTGTATGTATTACGCTACAAGATACAAAATATGGTGGGTGGATCAATTTTGTTGATATATCAGTGCTTGACTAAAATCGGTAGGATAATGAAGTATTTTTTAGGCAGTCTGGTGGTTGGGCTGTTTTTATGTGCTTCGGGATCCTTGCCAGGCGCGAAAGCTTCCGTTGGTGAAAACTACTCTGCCAATACGAATGTTAGTGTTACTCAACTTCGAAGTGGAGAGCATGCGAATTTCTCACGCGTTGTTCTCGACACTACTGGTCAAGTAAATATCAAGTATGATACAAGTCCAGACGGAAAAACTATTGCTATTGTACTTCCAAAAGTGAAATGGAAAGCCCGGAATACCTACGCGTACTTGAGAAGCAAAAATATTGATAGAATAGAGTTTGTACCTGCTGCCGGAGGTGGCGGCTCTTTGTTAATAGAAGGGAAAAGGCAACTTGGTTTGCGTTGGATAAGAGGCTTGAAGCCGAGTGGTAAATATGGACATCGGCTAGCGTTTGACGTTGTGCCAAAAAAATCAAGAACTCTGCCATCAAAAGCAACCGTCATCCGAAATGCGGTCCGCGATATTAAAGGCCAGGCAGTTCAATCAGTTCTGTCTGCCGTACCTAAATCAGTAAAGATGGCTGCATCCGGTCATATTGCATCTCAAGCACCGCAGAAAACGCCCACATTGATGCATACCAAGAAGATGGCAAGCGAAATTGGGCCCGCTCGGTTGGACCCCTACATTGCGCTTAAAAGTGGGTTTTTCTTTGCTAGTGACGGTTCACTTGATCTCGATGATCCAGCTGCTTCTCATAATGTCGAAACAGATGCACCGCTTACGTCCGGTGTGTTTAGTGGTGCTTTTGGAATTAGTTGGGCGACATACGGGTTGCCTGTCCGGAATGAGTTCGAGTTCACCTATAGAATGAAGGCTGACACCGACATAACTACAACAAATCGAACTAGCGGGGTTGCGCAGGCTGGAACTGCCGAAATCAGCAGCGTTAACTTTATGCTAAATAGTTTTTACGATTTTCCAATACACTCAAAGTTCTCGCCTTTTATAGGCTTGGGTTTGGGAGTGTCTCAAAATGAACTTGAAGTGAGTACAACGCTTAACGGCGTCTCACAAACATATGAGTCAGATGCATCAATAGGTTTTGCCTATTCATTGATGGCAGGAACGGGCTACAGAGTCTCTCCGCGTTGGCTTGTAGACTTATTATATCGATACATCGACTCAGGAAGTTTGCGCACGGCTCTAGGTTCCGGCGGGAACACGAATCGTCGCTTTGACCGTGGCGGACTGCGTAGCCATGATATAATGTTAGGTCTTCGCTATGGTATCTAGCAATATTTTTTTACCGTAGCGCCAGTGATTGATCGCCCTACCTTTTTTCATCGATTGAAAGAAACTTGTCCGGATACATGGGAGGCATACACCCACCACCCATTCGTAGCAGGATTAGGTAATGGAACTCTTTCAAAGGCATCTTTTTGTTACTATCTCAAGCAGGATTATATTTTTCTTATACATTTTTCCCGAGCTCACGCACTTGCAGCTTTTAAAGCGGACCGGATTGAAGATATACGAGATGCAGCAGCTACGGTGAGCGCGCTTGCTAATTACGAAATGAAACTGCACATCGACTACTGTAAAGAATGGGGAATAACTGAGACAGTATTAGCAAATACGAAAGAAGCGCCAGCTAACTTGGCCTACACTCGTTTCGTGCTCGAGAGAGGTATGGTTGGGGACTTGTTAGATTTACAAGTGGTGTTATTGCCATGCATAGTCGGGTATGCAGAAATAGGTTCTTGGCTTGCAGAAGGCTTATCAACACAGCGTCTCAATAACCCCTATAAACGTTGGATTGATATGTATTCAGGTGAAGAATACCAAGCGATTGGACAGGCAGCAATAAAGAAACTTGACGATTTAGCGATGCGGTATGGTGGTGACACCAGATTTGACGCCCTAGCTGCAAATTTTCAGATTGCGACTCAACTTGAAATAAATTTCTGGCAAATGGGTTTGGGCGCAGGCAAATGATTTTTCATGCTGTAATATCTATTAGCACACCTCGTATTTGTGAAACTTGACTGCCAACAAGCCGGCCGCTTGGGTCAAAAGCAATGAACTGAGGTTGTATCCTTGAGCTTCCTCTTGCAAAAGAAGCTGAATTTCGGCCGGCGTTATCTGATGCAAAACCCAGCGCGCTTGCTTCTGCCGATACAAAAACACCATTACCTGCGGCCCGCGCAATGGGTGTAAAAGAAAAGAAATTTGTGGAAAGAATGTTTCCGCCGATTATTTCGGTCATTCTGGGAGGCTCTCTATAACGCGTTTATTTTCCAATGTTGCGGATAGCAAGCCTGGGGTCAATAGTGTAGAGCAAGGCTTACTAGTGTTTAAAACACGTATAATTGCGTTTGGATTGGAAAAGCTTATATTTGAGTCATGGATTGTTTAATAAAAAATAAAAAACCCAAAGATAGTAAGATTGTGGTGGCAATGTCAGGCGGAGTTGATTCTTCCGTAACCGCCGCTCTTTTATCGGAAGCAGGTTATAACGTCATAGGCATTACCCTACAGCTATACGATCATGGGGAAGCGACAAAAAAAAAGGGCAGCTGTTGCGCCGGTCAAGACATACATGATGCTCGTAATGTTGCGGACAAACTTGGAATTCCGCATTATGTACTAGATTACGAGACTAAATTTCAAGAATCGGTAATACGAGATTTTGCGGATAGCTATGTCGCGGGCGAAACGCCTATTCCATGTGTGCGATGTAATCAAACTGTGAAATTTAGAGATCTACTCTCAACAGCCCGTGAACTTGGTGCTGACGCTCTAGCAACTGGGCATTATATTAGGCGGGTTGGTGGTCCAAATGGTGCGGAGCTTTATCAAGGATCTGACAAGGGGAAAGATCAAAGTTACTTTCTTTTTGCGACAACCCAGGAGCAGTTGGAGTATCTGCGGTTTCCGTTGGGTGAGTTGCCGAAAGCTGAAACACGCGCTCACGCCGAACGATTTGACCTTTCCGTGTCAGCAAAACCAGATAGTCAGGATATTTGTTTTGTTCCCAATGGCTCCTACTCAAATATTGTTGAAAAACTTCGGCCAGAATCAATAGAGCCTGGCGATATCGTAGACTGCAACGGTCGAGTGCTTGGGCACCATAAAGGGATAATAGGTTTTACTATTGGTCAACGCCGAGGTCTTCATATTGGAGGGCGAGGGCCAAATTCGGAACCGCTGTACGTTATTCGCCTCGAACCAAAAGAAAAACGAGTAGTTGTTGGTCCTCGCAAAGCTCTAGAAGTTCCAAAAATAAGAATTGATCAGGTGAATTTGTTGGTTGGGTTAGATGAAATAGGACGGCTTGAAAAGGTGATGGTAAAGTTCCGATCAGCGATGGAGCCAGTGCCAGCTTCGGTCAAATTACTTCCGGGTGAGCAAGCAGAGGTGCATTTTCCCGAGCCACAATTCAGCATATCTTCTGGTCAGGCCTGCGTATTTTACTGGAATGAAAGAGTGTTGGGTGGAGGGTGGATAAAGCGGCATTGAGCTCTATCTCTGATGGGCTGGCTAATTATCGTTTAAAAGTAAGATCTTTTGCAAATAAGGACATTGCGGCTTGCTGGATTCATCTGTCCCCTCCCGCAAATAAGTACGCTTGACAGCAGATGGGGTGAGCAGTATTTGCTACGGCTCTATATTGTGGATGGCGGAGTAGCTCAGTTGGTTAGAGCAGTGGAATCATAATCCATGTGTCCGGGGTTCAAATCCCTGCTCCGCCACCAAAACTCTCGGAAAACATAGGTTATTTGGGAGTTTTTTCTTTTTAAAATATCTGCCATTGAGTTAGACAATGTTAGACAATATATTTGATTGAAATATAGTGATCTAATGGAACAGGCATTTATTTTGATGGCACAGAAAAAAAATGTCAGCAAGAACAGCAAGATAGGCAAAAAAATAATAAGAAAAGGTTTGTCTATCTACAAAACAGGTGGTTCGCCTTATTGGTATGCAAGGATGCTTGTAAGAGGGGAACGAAAATATGTTGTTCGTTCCACTAATGAAACTTCCAGAGTTCAAGCAACGACTGCTGCTGAAGAGTTATTAGAAGATTTGAGCAGGGGTCAGCAACTTCAGGGCACCCCTATAAAAAGGCAGTTTGGATATTACGCAGAACAACTTGTGAAAGATCAACGAAGGATTGCAGGGAAAGAACGAGCAAAATCATTTTCTAAAAATGATGAACAAATTCTAAATCGTGACCCTGATGGATTGCTTTCATATTTTGGAAGAATGGATGTTGCAGAAATCAACACTCCAAAAATAAGAGAATATTTGAATTTTCTTGATGATCGTAGAGAAAAACCACTCGCACCCTCAACGAAAGAGAAACAAGTGATTACCTTGCGTAAGGTGCTGACCTACGCATATGAAGAAGGAATTATTCAACAACTTCCTTTGAAACCTAAAATTCCAAGGAAAGATAATCCAAGAGTTGCTTTCACAGAGATAGAATACAAAAAACTGCTCAAAACAACGAGGGAACTATCAAGTGAGGGTATTAAAGTCAGAGGTGTGCCACTCACTATGGAATTATATTATTTCATAACGATGGTGGTTCATTCTTTTATGCGTCCAACAGAGGGAGAGATATTCAATATCAAGCATAGAGATATTAGACTGGTGAAAAATCCAACCTCATTAGAAATCAAGTGTATTGAAGGTAAAACTGGTAGTAGGACGCTTAACACTACAACCGATGCTGTAGGAATGTATAAACACCTTAAAGAGTTACATCCTGATCATACGACCGATGATTACATCCTCTTTCCTCAATACAAAAATCGCAGCACTGCGTTACGAAATGTAAATCGGTTATTCAATTATGTGTTGGATGTTGCATCTTTGAAAACAAATGCAAACGATGAAAAATTGGTGCCGTATTCCCTTCGTCATTATTGTTTAAGAACACGATTGAAGAAGAGTGGTGGTGAGATCAATGTCTTCATTCTTGCGAAAAATGCTGGAACAAGTGTTGATCAATTAGAGAGATTTTATATCAGTGATATGGAATTGACAGGCAAAGAAAG
Organism: uncultured Rhodospirillaceae bacterium; assembly: GCA_913043025.1. Taxonomy (GTDB): domain Bacteria; phylum Pseudomonadota; class Alphaproteobacteria; order UBA8366; family UBA8366; genus UBA8366. Next base: position 1,230 of record CAJWLM010000018.1, on the reverse strand, counting down.
ACAGAACCTCCTTGTAAAGAACTGATTAGCATTAGAATTGTGGGAACATCGCCGCAAACTTTATATGGGCATTATCGGCACCGTGAAAACCTCAACTACCGACAGGTTCTTGCACGGAGATAGGATTTTCCCCAACCAACATCCTTATGCGTCTGTGTGACTATCCTCGGGGTTTTGGCAGGGTATTTGGCGGTGGTTGGAAGTATATGCGTCAGTCAGAGAAGCACTTGGATAATGTGTGTAAGGGTCAGTTCCCATAAAAATGTGCGGTGATTTTTTTACACGGAAGTTTCACGCATACCCGATAGGAAAATGGGTAGGGGGTCTTCCTTATTTCTCTCTAACTTAGATGAGTAATTGTAGACTGTGTTTGGATATGGGACCCATTAAGTCAAATGCGTTCCATTAGACTTTTGGGGTAGAGGGTCTGTTGTAGTCCTCATCTCACCACTCTCTCTTACTCACATACCCAAAATCTACTAAACTCATTTTTATGAGAAAACTGACCACAACACTCTGCCTAACGATTGCCGTGCTTCTTGGGATGACAGCGTGTGATGACAGCGATGGATTATTGCCTTTATCGGAATATGAAAATGTAGACGTTAATGTCTATTTCTATTTTCCGAACAACAAGGAAATTTTTCTTGGGAGCACGAGGGGCGCACGTTCCTGTGGAAATAAGTCTTATTCATATGCTCGCCAAAAAGATTTAGGGCGTAATGATGGATGGTCCTATATTTGTTGCACCATCCGAAAAGGTTCCCAATGTTACGAAAAAATAAGATGAATTCTATATTTAAAATACAGAGGGTGTTGAGTTAGGAACTCTCTAGTCCTCATCCCTCTCTCTTACTCTCACACTCAAAATCCAGAAATACTAATTTATAATAGAAACATCGTTTTTTGTTACAAACCAGATGAAGAAAGTTAGACGATGAAACTGAAGACGATTGCAATCATTCTAAACGTACTTCTTGTCATCATGTTTGTGTCCTACTTCATCGCTCCCTCACAGTATGAAGACCCTTTCCTCTGGATATCTGTGATACTTGTGTTTGTTAACCCTCTAGTAAACCTTTTGTTTATCCGAAGTACTTCAAAGACTGACCTACCCGTTAAGACACAAAACCCCTCTCAGTTCTGACCCCCCTTCTATTTTTTAAGTACCTTTAAGAAAGCAAAACCCCCCCAGTTTGAGGCGGTGTGTCTTCGTGATATATCTCTAAC
>CAJWLM010000017.1 GCA_913043025.1 uncultured Rhodospirillaceae bacterium | reverse complement strand
TTATCAAAATTATCAAAAGACTGGGACATCACGTGCGATCAGTTTTTTTCCTTAAGGTCTCAGCTGCTTTGCTGAGTTCTTCGAGGTATTCATTATTTGCCTCATCCACAGATGTTGCTGAGGCCTCAATCTTTTTTTCGTAGCTAGCTAATGATGAGGACGATTCTTCAAGTTGTTCAATCTGAGCGCTCATACCGTCTAGAGTAGATGAAAGCTGATTTTTTTTGTCAGTCATTCTTTTATCGACCTCCAAAAAGCTTTTTTCCAGATCGTTAATAATATCGGAAATTCTCGAAAGACCACCCCCAGAAAATGCCGTCTTTAGCGCCTCAACAGAATTTAACAATTCGCTAGAAAGGTTTGTCTGATGGCTCGCAGCAACCTCAATTTGCTCTATAGCGCCCCCCAATTTTTCACTGAGTTCGCTAAATTGTGTCCCCAGACTTTCTGGTATCTGACCAAAGTGTTCAAACTGCATTCTCAAACTACTGCCTATCTCACTGAATTGGTTGGTAGATGCGGTCGTAAAGTTAGTTACAATCGTAACCTGCTCTTGTAATTGAGTGCTGAGCACGCCCACTTCGTCGGCAACAGACCGTATCACCGATGTGTTTTGATTGGCAGACCGTTCAAGTGTTTGGGACACAGTCTGATTCAATTCTGATAACGTTAAGCTGGTCTGATCCGAAAGACCATTTAAATTTGTAACCACTTGTCCAATTGTTTCTCTCAATTGCCGAATAGCAAGACCAAGTTCTTCACGAGCCTCTGTTTCAACGTCCATCGGATCATTGCGAAGTTGTTGCAAAATGATCCGTCCAAATATGCCTGTGATAGTTGAGAAAAGAGCAAGGCCAAAGTCAGGCAAAAGTGAAAGCACTAATACGGCATTGCCGCTAGTTTTGTCAGCATCAATACCTCCTGACAATAAGACCAAAGAATAGGCTAAAGACAATAAAGTGAATAATAAGCCCAGGTAATAGATGTTATCTGACGCTCTATCTACCGAAATACCACTTCTGTTTTTTGTAAAGTAAATATAAAATCCATACAGGATAAGTACGCCAATTGCGAAAGCAATGGCCGCCCAGTCCCAACCTGTGATCCCTCTTTGCCCGCCGCCCACGAGTCGAAAAAACAAGATCCCGATAAAGCCACCCAAAAAAGCGACAAAAAACGCTGTTTTATCATGACTGTCATCCAAGCGTCGCCGAAAAGGAGCTTTCATATCAAATTTTTTCCCACATACGCATGGTGGCGCCAGCTTTGGCGAATATTTTACGCCACCAGGCAGTATGTTCATTTGTTTGATATTTGAAATATTTTTCCGAAATTATTTGAAAGATAGATACCTCTATACCGCTCATTTCCAGAGGATTTCGCCTAAGCACTTCCTTATAGTCATCAAGCTTAGAAAAATGATCGCCCGCATTGCTATTTTGGAGAAGATCTGACCAGATGATCAGCCTGTGCTTTATAGCCTCGTTCATTAAACGTGCCGGCGGAAAGTTCTGGGCGCGAATAAATTGAATTACTTCGATTAATGGTGACGTCGACATTGCCGAAGAGCCATCGATCTTATTTTCAATAGTGGCTATTGTATCGTTAGTAAACTTTTGCCATTTTTTTCGCGCAAATATTGCTCCTTCCGAGAGCCCGTCAGCAACACTTCGGCTGGCGGTATCGCCGGGATGACACATCGAAAAGACTAAGCTTGGCACTTGGCCCTCGGGTTCTACGAAGTAAACCAAAAGCTTTTCTCCTTTTTCAAGAAAAGAAGCTGACTGTTTTTCAGAAATACTGCTGATATGTTGTAACTCATTTTGAAGTCTAGCCACTTGGCTATTACTGAGCTTGTCGCTCACATCAATCAAAAGTGCCGTCATGCCTATGTTTGTCGTGTCTCTGGCACAAAATGTTTTCGGGTCAGTGGGTGGAGGCTGGATTATTATATAACTAACAACAGCTACCAAAATTATGCCGCCAATAACAAAATAAAAATATCTTCCGATCGAACTTCCGCTTTTCGCATTTGATGTCTGTTGAACGGAGGTGCGTCTTTTTGACATTCTTAATCCCTGAAGACCGTTGGTTCCTTGAATTTCGCTGCGAGAACTTTATCCTCTGACATATTTTCGATATCTTTAAAATGTTTTTGAAATTCATCTGAAGTCGAGTTTAAATCATCCACATACTTCCTGGCGGTTCTTTCTAGCTTACTGTGATCGGTTCTTCTCCGACGGGTTACAGGGAGCTTTACGTTTGCCCCCCTCAAGCTGAAATTCGTAGTTATGAAACATTTTGGTTCCTTTTGGTCTTTACGCGCTTTCATATTTTCTTCTCTATAAAAAGCATAAAGAGCCTCACCAACCGATTCAGTGACAGCAAGCCAATTGTTATACTTGTCCTGCAATTGTTTCTTGTCATTTTCGCGTCGACTTACCCTTTCGTCGCCGGCTTTTATGATGCTGACCTGGGTATTTATTTGACCTGAAAAATCGTCAACCAAGTTATTCATTTCGTTCAAGGCTAAGGTCTGGTCATTATTAAAGTTAAATGCCAAGTCATTCTGCTCTCTGCTAATTTTACCATAGCCGGGATATGGATCATCCAACTCAAAACTTTTTTTAGTCGCAAAGGTTGATGCTAGCACGCCAACGAATAGTAAAAGGTAAGATTTAAAATCATCCATGACAAAAGGATTGTGGACGAGTGTATCTCTCGCTTGTCCGCCTAATTTTTGCATCAGCGTCATCATCTGGAGAGCCGAAAGGTCATTGTCAGCAAGCTTTGAAATAGCATCTCGATAATGCGCAAGGAAAAAATTTAAAAACAAAATAAAGGCGGTCATCGGAATCGCCAACAATGTAGCGAACATTTTCTGAACGAAACTAATGTGAAAAAAATAACGCCATACGTAACAGCCCAGAAGAAATGCAACCCCGACGTTAGCTATGCCAAACATAAAAATTTCCATAACAACGCCAATAGGACCACTCGGATGAGCTTCTCCCAAAGCGTAGGCGTTCGTCATAATCTCCACAATCGCTATTAAAAATATCAAACCGAATATTTTTGTTTTGTCTACAGGGTATCGAGCTGGACCAATACGACCATGCTTTTTTCGGAAAGAAGTAATTTCATCTTCGCCGAGCACCCAATCGCGTTTAGCCGTAAACAAAGAACCGTAATGCTTGCGCGCAGTGGCTTTAAGCTCCGCCCGCCCATTTTCATAAATTTCAGCAATATATTGTAAGGAACTGGAGTGGGCCTTGCTCAACTCATCAATAGCATTGAGCCTGTTCTGGAATTTATCTTTTGCCATCCTGACGAGATCTGCGATATGGGTATCAATTGCCTTTGCCATAGCGTCTTTTGTAGATCTAGTGGCCGATGGCTGAGATTTTTCTCCATTTTCATGGGCAAGCTCCGCCAATCTTAAGTGTTTCTTGGCGACTTCGACATCAATTGGGAGGAACTCACCTGTTCCATCATCAAAAGGTGAGCCCGAATTGCTAAGCGAAGGAAACAAATCTGGAATCTTAAAAGCCATGTTGCTCTCTCAAATCATTCTTGAAAAAACAATATTCACCGTAATAATCCCCAACAGCCTAATCCAGTGAATTCATATTCCATAAAAAAGGCCATCTGAATCTTTATTCTACCCTCAGACCCTGAAAAATTACTCTATTTTAAAGCACATCGCTAGTGGGCAGTCTTGAGCGCTAGCAAAAGTTTGTAATATTGCCCTTCGAGCTCCTAGTACGATGGAGTTCACGCCCCTTGAAAAAGGTAATTTCCTTGTTGCAGATCGGTTGGATGCGATAGACCGAAAAAACGAAGAGAAGAAAAAGAAAAACGAAGAGGCAGTAAAGAAAACAACCGCAGGCACCTCATAAGAATTTCCAAGAGTGCGACCATCACCTACCCTATATGCTTATTGCGTCGACACCGCTCCGAGCAATAAAGCACATTATCCCATTCCTTCGCCCACTTTTTACGCCACGTAAACGGCTTCCCGCACGTTTTACAAATTTTGGTTGGTAGCTCGGATTTTTTACGCATATTTAGCGTAACTGCTTAAGCACCAGGTTATATCCGAGTTTCAAAAAACCCTTATCACGAGCCTCTTGGGCTTCCTTGATTTGTTTAATCTGATCCTCTTTGAGCTTACTGATGCTGTCTGTGCCAAAGTACTCGCAGACGCCTTCTCTTACCTCTTTAAAGATATTTTCTTCTATTTGCTTCATAGCAGAGGCGGTACGATCTGCTAGAAAGTCATCTAATTTTTTATCGCTCATATTTAATTTTCCTTCTTGCATTAATTTAGCAAGAAACCCTATGCTGCGAGAATAGGCTCGCCTTGGAGAGATATAGATTCCTTTCCGTCCACTCCGACCGGCACATCCCCAACAAGCGTCACTCGGTAAAACTGCCGATCAAAATCGGATGCAAAAATGTCTTTTGGCGCCAGATGAGAGACGGCCCGATTATCCCAAAATGCAACACTGCCGGGTTCCCATTTAAAACGAACGGTAAACTCTGGCCGAACGATGTGTGCCCATAATATTTCGAGGATCCCTGCACCCTCCGTGGGAGTAAGGTCGACAATATCTTTCAAATGTGTCGGAGCAACATAAAGTGCTCGTTCTCCTGTTTCCGGATGAACCCTTACCAGTGGGTGCTCGGACTCCAATGTTCGGTTTTTAATCTGTTCAGCATATTCCTTGGAAACGTTGGCGCCACCTGCCATGCCATTCCTAAAAATGCCTCTTAAGCCGCACACAAAGGTCTGCAACGAGGGTGATAAAGCATTATACGCAGCCATGAGGTTCGTAAACTGCGTATCCCCTCCATACGGCGGCACAATATCACCACGCAGGATTGAAGCCATTGGTGGGTTGATTGCAGCAGTAATATCACAATGCCAACCAGTCCAGGGACGTTGCCGAACCTGCTCGCGAAAATGATTAGCGCTGCGATTTTTAGATATGGGATAAATTTCCGGATATTCACTATCGCTACCATAAACAGCATGCCCTGGTGTGCACTGACCAAACTGCTTAGCAAAATCTATGTGTTGTGCATGTGTCATGGCTTGGTCACGGAAGAAAATTACTCGCCACTTGAGTAATGCTGCTCGTATGTCTTCAATTTGTTGTTGCGGTAGCGGACGCGTTAGGTCAACACCGCTAATTTCTGCACCAATATGAATTGTTAAGGGTGATACTTCTATAGATTGAGATACAACTTCAGCCGTTTCTTCGGAGATTTGTACAGACACGATGAATTTTCCCTCGGATTTATGATGTCGTGGCTCAAGTGCACCACCACTGAAAATCTTTAATCACTAATTAACCATAACGGTGCGCGCATGGATAGAGAGCATAAATTCAAACGTCATTATTCATCTGCCGGAAAAGGGAATTGTGGATATTCAGCAAAGCCTTGTCACAACGCAAAATGCCCGCCGCTACTATCCAAATTATTCAACATTTTCAATTTACTCTGGCGCTTTGTTAATGTTATTTTAATGCATGAAGTGATCGCAATTATGATGAATAAAATAAGCAAAACATCCGGCTAAAATGAGAACGGTTCCAAGGAATGCCACTGGCCAATTGATTCTTTTCATAGTTATTTCCTTAATGTTAAAAGTGTCTTTTTGGTAAGCTAAATTGTTTATAAAGAAACTTTTGTTGTGCCAATCAGCTTGCGCTGTTTTGTCTCGTTAGTCAGTCTATAAACTAAAAGCACATGAGGTAACGCATTACTGTTTCTGTTAGTTGTTGCACCTGAATTTACCCGATTATGTTTTCTAAAAACACTGTGCAACTGATATGGAAACAAATGAAATAACGCGCTACTGACTTTTTTTACGCTCTGCGAGAAGCTTACGCTTTTCAAGAAGCTCTGCATCTTTCCAGGAGCATCCGCCAGATGGTCCCTCTCCAACATTATCTAATATTGGATTTAAGACAGTGCCCGCTAAATCTCTCTGAGACCAATTGCCTGGCGTACATTCTTGCCGTTCAAGCACACCGGACTCATCAACTGTCCCCGCGCATTTTGCATCACTTGATGAGTTATGATGCAAGCAAATGAATGGTATATCTACAGTTGCGGAATAGCGTTTTCCATCCTGGGAGTAGACGATAGCCAGCTCGCAACGCAATGGACCGTCTGCACCGCTATCATCCGTCGTAGCCACTAAAACCGTTTTGTGCCCAGCCCAGTACGGTAATTTTGCACCATCTGCAGTGTCTTCCCCAAGCACCTCTGAAGACAGAAACACAAACAAAAATACGCCTATAATGGTTTTTTTCATTTTGAAACCTTGTTTCCCGGCGGATTCGGAGAAGCTATCACCTAAACACTAAATTGTGAAAACAGTTCCATATAAACATTATGCATTGGAAACTTTTATGGTACAATACAATACATTCAACATTAACAATATCTACGAATTGCACCTCTGTAAAAAACCTATGAAACCCACTGAGTAGTGGGTTTCTTCATTTAGACACTAGGGTTCGACAGGTTGCCCGAAATTTCATCCTCACTTCTCCGGCTAGCTGTCTGTCCCACATTCAATTGGAACCTAATTTAATGAAGCGCTGCCTTGTCCCTGTTGTTCTGCTGTCTCTCTTTTTCTCCTCATTTGCGTCCGGCGAGACGTTAATTTGCAGGGTGACCGGATTGACCTGCTCCGAGATTGATTTTGAGGACTTGATTGAACGGAAGGGCCTTTTTTATGAGAAACTTTCTGAGACTCCCTTTACAGGAAAGGTGACAGGAAAAGAGCGCGGGTCATTGAAAGACGGCAAGTGGGATGGACCCTATGTTGGTTATCATGACGATGGCGGAGTGAAGGTAGAAGGAACCTACTCGGATGGCCTATATCACGGCCTTTGGCTTTGGTATTTTCAAAACGGAAAGTTAGAAACTAAACAAAATTATAAAAGGGACAGCAGGGATGGCCCTCATCTCAATTATTATGAGAACGGACAGTTACGCGCCAAAGGAAGTTTCAAAAGTGATAAGTATGACGGCCCTTTTGTCTGGTACTACGAAGATGGACAGCTGTGGTCTCAAGGAAATTATAAGGACGGTGTAAGGTACGGTTCCTGGCTAAAGTTTCACAAAAACGGACAGTTGCAGGAAAAGGGAAACTTTAAAAATGGAATTAAAAACGGCTTATGGAGCTTCTTTTTAAAAGATGGCACAAAACGAACCGCCCCTTGCAGTCGTGGATTTGATGAGGGTTCTGGCACCTACAAAGATGGAAAAAAAGTTTCTAATTAGCCCGCGCAACCCATAGTCACTCACATTGCCGGCGTGCTAGAGGAATACCAATGTGCTAAAGAAAACTATGGCAGCATACGATTATACAATCACTGTTACCCCTCACCTACTTCCTTCGCGATTATGCCTATTTTTTGAGTAACGCTATTCCAAACGGAGTTACCAGAAATGTCAAAAGCAGCTAATTTGATTTTCTTCCTTACGGATAATCACGCACGATCCATGCTCGGGTGTTACGGGCATCCGTTAGTAAAGACGCCTAACTTAGACAAGATTGCTGAGATGGGTGTGCGTTTTGATAATGCCTATTGCGCTAGCCCACTTTGCTGCCCATCTCGCGCTGCTATGGCGAGCGGTCTATATCCTCATCAGAGTGGATATTGGGATAATTATTTTGCGTACGATGGAGATCACCCATCCTGGCATGGCCAGTTACGTGACGAAGAACGGACCGCAGTTGCTGTCGGCAAACTTCATTACCTATCCAATGAAATTGCCCAGGGGTTCAGCGACGAAGTCGTTACTATGCACATTCATAAGGCAACGGGGGATCTAGTTGGCTTGTTGCGGGGGACAGACGAGGGTGTTCCAGAACGAATTAGCTTTCGCAACATGTACGGTGAGTCGGGAGTTGGAGAAGCGCCATATCAAAAGTATGACCTTGATGTCACCAAGTGTGCAATAGAGTGGCTGAATAATGAAGCTCCAAAAATAAAAGAGCCTTGGGTTCTGCTGGTGTCCTACGCCAGTCCACACCCGCCGTTCACAGTTCCTGAACGTTTTTTTGATATGTATCCACTCGATAAAGTGCCTATGCCTGTTCAATGGGACGAGCGTAGTCGGCCCGATCACCCTGCCCTGAATCATATTCGCCGAGTAGATTGCCTGTCAGAGCCGGTCGATGAAAATTTCGTGTGCCGCACCGTGGCCGGCTACTGTGGTTTGGTATCACACATTGATGAGCAAATTGGCGAGGTTATGCGCGCAGCTCGTGAGTGTGGGATTTTGGAAACCACGCGTTTACTTTACACGAGCGATCATGGGGAAGCAGCGGGCAATCATGGCATGTTTGGAAAATCAACGCTGTATGAACATTCACTTGGCATCCCCCTAATGATGTGCGGCCCTGATATCCGAAAAGGAACAGTTGTTGATGAGATCGTATCTAATGTGGATCTGTTTGATACAGTTATAGAGGGCGCTGGGTCTTCGGTAAAAGGGAGTGCCAATAAACGTATGGGATCATCTCTTTGGCCCCTTATCGATGGTGTTCGAAAGCCCCGTCTTGGCTTTGCTGAAGTTCATGTTAAGTCAACAAAGGATGCAGCGTATATGTTGCGCGACGGCAATATGAAGTTAATTTATCACGTTAATTCTTCACCGCAACTATATGATCTTAATGAAGATAAATTTGAAACCAATGACTTGGCTCACGACCCCGCCTACGCCGATATTTTGGACCGCTTAGAGCGCGAATTGCGGAAAATTGTTGATCCAGAGGCAACAGACGTGCGCGCGAAAGCTGCTCAATTAGCACATGCAGAACGTAATGGAGGCGTCGATGCCATACGCAATCAGCAAAATATTACAATGACACCACCGCCAGTATAGCTGTATTGGAGTTATAACGGGGTTATTAAAACAACCAAATTTTTTTGTTGAGTGAAAATCATTTGTAGAAGGCAATCCAAGATGAGCCAAATTCTGCTAGTTCTTTTCTATATTCATCATTTTGTTTTATCATCTGGTCGCGATATTTTGCGAACGATTGCTCTCGCGCTTCTTGCTTATTCTGTTGTGCTTTTTCTCTTTTTTTCTCCAATTCGGGCCATCTTTTTCGACTGTAGAGATAGGCCCTCATGGCGGTTTTTATGTCAGACTTTAGGGCTTCACAGTAATTTTTATTGTCTGTTATATCCATCCCACTGCCAACATTTGGCAAGGTCATAAGGAACGTAACCATGCCGATGATCAGGTATTTTTTCTTAGGCATATGGGCCACCCTTATCTGTAAAAATTTCGCTATAGTCCCCGCTGAGGGTACCCTTCGGCCGAAACTTGTTACCCCTGTTTCTAATATAGACAAAATTAAATATCTCCGTATCTACCAGGAAAATATTGAGCTTGGGACAGCTTCAAATTCTAGGTCTTTCGGAATACGCTCAATCATCGCTTCAAGGTGAGGCATAGCCTCTGTGAGGTTAGTTAGTTGCCGATCGTCGATTTGCATGCCTTGAGACTCAATCCGTACCCTGTATTGCTCGAGCGCGGTTGGGTCAACCGTACCTAAACTAACGTCAGTCTTGATTGGTTCTACATAATGCTCTGGATGCTTCAAAGCTGGGCGTATATCGCGCCATTTCGTTGCACGCTCGTAAGCGTGCCCTATGCGGAGAATAGTTGCTTCATCAAATGGTTTTCCAACGATTTGCATCGCCAACGGAAGTCCCTCTGGCGCAAAGCCGTTACATACACTTAAAGCCGGCAACTGTGCCGCATTGAACGCACCGGTGAGCGGAGGTTTCGCAAAATTTGCTTCCGCACGCATCTGTGACTGCACAGGCGCCGGTCCATAAGTTGTGGCCGTTAGAAGCGCATCAAGCGATCCCATCGCATTTACCGTCTTATTTGCAAGGACCCGTTGAAACCTGAGCGCATTAGAATATTCAGCGGCAGACACTAATGCTCCGGGCATAATCCGATAACGCGTCACTGCACTGTAAAGTTCTGGCTTTGAAAGCAGGCCCTCGCGGTGGATAGCGAATGCCTCGCTCACAATAATTATACGCGTTACTGCCTGGTAGTCTGCTAGAGGTGGCAGGGTTACCTCCACGAGCGTTGCGCCAAGATCCTTTAGGGTTTGAACTGCATCTTCCATTGCTGCCACTGTTGTGTCATCGGCTGGTGAATCCTGCAGATAGAAGTGACGCACCACACCGATCCGCATACCCTTCAGATCCTCCTGCAACGCGCTTTTGTAATTGGGAACCTCACGCTTCGCCGTACACGGGTCAAGAGAGTCATGCCCCGCAATAATCTGCAACATAATCGCCGCATCTTCTACCGTCCAAGCAAGCGGACCACAAGTATCGAGGGTCCAAGATAATGGCAGGACGCCACGTTTACTGACCCGACCGTACGTTGGCTTCAATCCGGCAACACCACAAAATGCTGCTGGCAGACGAATAGAACCCGCCGTATCACTGCCAAGTGCACCTGGGACCATACCAGTTGCCACAGCGGCCCCCGAACCGCTGCTGGATCCGCCAGGAAAACGGTCCAATAACCAGGGGTTTGATACGGGCGGCCAGGGCAAGTCGTATGCCGGACCGCCTGTGGCGAATTCATGTGTGGCAAGCTTTCCTACTAGCACAGCACCTGCACCGTAGAGACGCTCAGTGCATGCCGAATCATTTACTGGAATACGGTTCTGATATAAAGCAGAGTTCCCCGTAGTAGCGATTTTACGTGTGTCGTATATATCTTTAAGGGCAAATGGTATGCCGTGCATGGGGCTGCGTGGACCGATGCGTCGGATCTCTTCCTCTGCAGCGCGCGCCTGGTCTAAAGCGAGATCGGCCGTTACCTCAAGGAATGCATTTACATCCGGATTATGTTTTTCAATTACGCTCAGACAAGCTTCCGTCAACTCAACCGGTGATAGTGTACCAGATGCTATTTCACGGGCGCACTCGGCTATACTCCGCAAATGTAAAGGTTTCTTCATTGGGATAATCCTCCAACCTATGTGATCTGAAACACCAAGTTAAACCCCTACCACGAGATTTAACTGCAGCAATATACCTGAAAATTATATATGTTTTCTTGGGCCTGCAGTGGCTAATACCCAAGAAAAGAAAGCTTTGTGTGCAACTACGCTAACAGGGCTTTGGCAAGGGACAAGCGATGCATGCATTTAAGTTTTATTAAAAAAGTAAAAGATCGGGGCTTCAAGAAATTGTTTCGATTCCGCCGCTTCTAATAAATCAGTTTGATAATTTAGCTTTTAAAACCGCTCGGAGTAATTTCCCAACTTGACCTGCTTTTACCTTCTTTTTTGTCCACTTCCAATCGGTGGTATGGACTGCCACCATATCAAGACTTGGAGCCACGATAATAAATTGTCCTCCGTTTCCTCTTGCCGAAAATGCGTCGTCTCCGAGGCGGTTTTTAAAGTGGCGGCGCCCAGGACGCACTGTCCACCACATTAAACCATAACCAACACTTTTACTGTTTCGCCGGCTTGTTACTGAGTGGGTTCTAGTACTCTCTTTTATCCAGGCCTCTGGTATGATTTGATTTCCACGCCACTGCCCAGACCGGGCAAAGAGTAAGCCAAACCTCGCCATATCGCGAGCAGTTACACGAAATGGATAAGCTGGGTAACGAGAAAGGTACTCTTTGTGAAAACGGCCATCTGAAGCTTTAAAGTCCTGCATCCCAATAGGTTTCGCTATCTTATTGTAAAAGGCACTGAAGATATCGGTTTCGGTTAACTGATGGAAAATTGTTGCTAGGACATTAAAGTCCCAATTATTGTAAAACCAATGTTCTCCGGGTTTGTAAGAACCCCTGTCGGGCCGTTGAATTGTCTTTTTAAAGGATGTGTACGCTGCCGGATGGTAAACACCAGATCTAGACCGAAGTAAATCAATGATGCGTGCAGACTTCTCTGTTGCGGAAAGCTTATCATCCTCGTCAATACCGAGAGCTTCGAGGCTAGCATTCAGATCGATCTGGCCCGTTTCTGAGAAAGCTCCGAACAATGAACTTAAAAAACTTTTACGCACTGAAAAAACATCGAGCTTTTCGTGTGTGTTGCCCCATGAAATGAGAAGCTGGCCCTTATACACAACAATGAAAGCGTTTGAAGCCATACGTTCAAATATTCTTTTGGTCTGTTTCAACATGACATTTGAGAAGCCAACAGATTCAGGTTCTTCAATCACATCCCATTTTTTGCCAGGGTAAATTTCACTCGCTGCAAAATCACTTAACAACACCGTAAATAGAACAACAAACGCTAAACGTGGCATGAATGGTCAACTTTCATTTAATGTTAGTCCCTCTTTATAAAATTTAAGCTAGCCCTTCAGTTCTTTTGCTTTGATTTAGGTAATCAGAGCTTTCGAAATCTCTAAGAACAGATGCCGAGTTTTTTGCTTGCGTTTTAATAATAGTAATTAGCTAATCCAACAACGTAGATATTAACATGAGTATTGCTTGCCTTAAGTAGGCACTGCTATGCCTTTGCGGTCCGCATATGCTTGTGAACAATTGATTGGTGCTCTAACTGCACCTGATGATTGAAAAAATAAGAGGGAAACCATAGAATTTTAAAACAAGTACCCACAAACATTTTAAAAATTAAATATTAGTGAAAATGCCCGATCTTAAACTCGCTACCGAAACTTTTGATGCGTTGTATAAAAACTCGCTGAACCCACCCGGAGTGACTCGTGCGCCATATGGCAAGGGCGAGGATATGGCACACTCGTTGATCCACGAAATAGCTACCAGTCTTAATCTTGATATTTCTGTTGACTTCGCAGGCAACCAATACGTGACCTTACCGGGACAAGACCCCAATTTGCCTGCGGTTTTCATCGGTTCGCACATGGATACAGTACCCCATGGTGGTAATTATGATGGAGCGGCTGGTGTAATAATGGGGTTGACTGTTCTGCAGCACTTTCGAAAGATTGCCTGGCAACCCCCTCAAGATATTACCGTAATGGCAATTAGGGCAGAAGAAGCATTATGGTTCTCAGCGCCATACATTGGCAGCCGAATGGCATTCGGACGCTTGCCGATCGAAGATTATGATACCCTAGAGCGTTTTGATACGGGCCTAAGTCTCGGCACACATATAGGAGAGGCAGGCTTTAATATAGCCGCACTAAAGTCTGGTAAGTCATGGCTAACTGCAGACCATATCCGTTGTTTTATTGAGCCGCATATTGAACAAGGGCCTACCTTGGTTGACGCCGAGGTGCCAGTCGGAATAGTGACCGGCATTCGCGGTAATCTTCGTTATCGAGATTGTAAAGTCCACGGAGTATATGGCCACGCCGGTGCGGTTCCGCGAGAAAGTAGAAGTGATGCTCTATTTGCCGCTGTCGATTTCGCAAATACTCTCGAAAGACATTGGGATGATTACGACGCGTCGGGCATTGATTTTGTATGTACAATTGGTGAGTTTTTTACGGACCCAGAGCATCACGGCATGACGAAGATTCCAGGCGATGTCAGGTTCACAATGGACATTCGTAGTCTTGATTCCAAAATACTGATTTCCACCCATAAGGCCCTTCAAAAAAAAGCTGCACAGATTGCATCGAGCCGAAATGTAAAGATTGAGCTTGGCCAATTTCGTGAAGCCAAGCCAGCTATAATGAATAAAAAGTTACGTGAAATATTTTACCGATGCGCGGAAAAACTGGATATCGCGGTAATGCCAATTTCGAGTGGTGCGGGGCACGATTGTGCAACTTTTGCTAATGAGGGTATTCCCTGCGCGATGATTTTTGTAAGAAACGAAAATGGCAGTCATAATCCAAATGAAAAAATGGAAATGTCAGATTTTGGTGAAGCAACGCAACTGTTAACATCTTTCATTGAGTCATTAGATTGAGGACGAGATGTCAGTGAATTTATTCACGTTCTTAATTCACGTTCTTATAAGAATTAGACAAATCAACTCTTGGCTTGCGACTATGCACACAAAGGAGCGAGGGCCATGGGCTAATTGGCAGGGTTATTCCCAAACACCTATTCTCAGGCAACGTGAAAATCTTTCAATGCCTAACTTTACATTGTCTGGGATTGTATTTTTACATGTTTCGTTGGCGAATTCGCATCGTTCGGAAAACGAACAATTACTCGGCGCATTTGACAGATTTGGGGGTGAACCAGGGATAGCATGTAAACGCTTACCAGAACTATTAGCGTGGATTGTCGATGACAAAAGACCTTTGGTATAAGGGTGTTTAGCGTCGTTAATTACCTCGGCTAAGTTACCGGTTTCTACGATCTGTCCACCATACATTACCGCTATGCGATCACCAATTTCGATAGAGACGCCGATATCGTGGGTAACAAAAATAATACTCAGACCAAGTTCTTTTTGGATATCCTTCAGAAGTAGAAGAATTTGGATTTGCACCGTTGCATCAAGTGCTGTGGTAGGCTCATCTGCAAGCAAAATCATCGGGTCACAAGACAGAGCTAATGCGATCATTGCGCGCTGCCTCATGCCTCCCGACATCTCAAATGGATAGTTGTGAAGACGATCTTTCGCAGATGGGATTCTAACGAGATCTAGTAGCTCTAAGGCTTTCTTATCTGCTTCGCTTTGACTACACCCGGCATGATGTCGGATCCCTTCCGTGATTTGTTGGCCGACGGTAAAAACAGGATCGAAAGATGTGGCAGGTTCCTGAAATATCATAGCTATTTGTCCGCCTCTTAACTGGTTCAATCGTCTGGCTGACATGGTTAAGATTTCTTCGCCATTAATTTTAATACTGCCCTCAACAGAGGTTATATTTTTTGGCAATAGACGCTGAATAGCACTAAGGGTGACGCTTTTCCCAGAGCCAGACTCACCTAACACGCTCAAAACTTCGCCGCGTTTTAAACTGAACGAGACGTTATTAACTGCATGAACAGAGTAATCGGGCGTAACAAACTTGACCTTGAGATCACTTACCGAGAGTACAGTTGGGGCAATGTTTTTAGAGTTATTTTTCAACTGTTCAGACCTTTTTGAGCATTAAGCACGTCTACCTCGGTCACGTTCGAAGCCAAGTGACAAGCTGTTAGGTGATCTACATTATCTGTACTCTGGAGCTTTGGGTTTACGGTACGGCATAAGTCCGTAACTTTCGGGCACCGCGTGTGAAATTTACAGCCTGAAGGGGGATTTATTGGATTTGGTGGGTCGCCTGTGATTGGAACAGTCTTGAGCTTACGAGAGGGATCCATAGATGGTTGTGAGGCAAGTAAGGCCTCCGTATAAGGATGCTTTGGAGAGTTGTACACATCCTCTACGGTGCCATACTCAACAACTTCCCCCAAATACATAACCATGACTTTGTCAGAAATATATTTAACCACGTTTAAGTCATGACTGATGAAAATATATGTCAATTTCAAATCTGATTTAAGGTCTGTCAATAAGTTTAAAACTTGTGCCTCTACCGATTTGTCTAAAGCAGATACCGCTTCATCTAAAATTATGACTTCTGGCCCCATTGCTAATGCTCGGGCTATATTTACTCGTTGTCTTTGTCCTCCTGACAATTCATGGGGATACCGATGTAGATAAATATTCGGGTCTAAACCAACTTGATCCATGAAATGCTTGCTTTCAAGCATAGCTTCTGAAGGCTTTTTTCCATTAGATATGGGACCAAATGCGATACTTTCTTCTATCGGCATGCGGGGATTTAATGTTGCATAGCTGTCTTGAAAGACCATTTGCATTCTATGCCGCAGATCCCGTGTGGAGATACCGCCACGCTTTTCAACTGCTAAACCATCAATGATTATTTCTCCTGCATCTGGTTTTATTAGCTGTATCAGTAGGCGAGCGACAGTTGACTTTCCGCAACCAGACTCCCCTACGACACCAAGTGTTTCTCCTTTAAAGACATCGAAAGAGACGTTTTCAACTGCTTTAACAGCAGGGGGTTTTTTCAAAAAAGGAATTTGGGTGCCGGTTTGGAAATACTTTTTAAGATTCCTAACTTTCACAAAACTTTTATCAATCTTTGCCATAATTTTTCCGCTACCTAGAAAATAATTTGAAAGATTTCTTGAACCTGACCGATACCGGGAAAAAGCCCATATCCTCATTACACTAAATATTCACATCTTCATATCCATTGCGCTTCTCAGGCCGTCACTCATTAGATTGAAGCAGAGAGACGTAGTAAATATCATCACGCCTGGAAGCGCACAGACCCATGGGTTCACATATATCGATTGTCTTAGTGTGCTCAACATAAGACCCCAATCTGCCTCCGGAGGGCTTACACCCAAGCCCAGAAAACTTAATCCAGACGCTATAATAATGCTCACACTGACTAGACTTGTGCAGTAAATGAATATGGGCCCAAGCGCATTTACTATGATGTGGGATAGTATAATACGGCTGTTACTAGCCCCAGATGCCCGCGCTGCATCAATAAAATCAAGGCTCTTGATTTGAACCGTAATGGTCTCAGAGACACGTGTGATGGGGGGTATAAAAACAAGTGTAAGGGATAAAAGTCCATTTTCTATTCCAGCACCGATAGCTCCAGAAATTGCTATTGCTAGCATTATCGATGGAAATGCGTAGAATATATCCATTGTCCGCATTATCAGCATGTTGGTTCTTCCACCAACATAGCCGGCAACTAAACCACAACTGGCCCCGATAATGAGAGCTATAAAAACGGGGACCAAACCCATTATCAGGGATATCCTTCCACCGTATATCAAACGCGAAAGCATATCGCGGCCAAGCTCATCGGCACCAAGAGGGTAGCCGGGTGAGCCTATCGGTGCGAGCCTCTTCATCATATTTGCATCATAAGGATTTGCTGGCGCGATCAGTGGAGCAAATATTGATAGAAGAACAATTCCTATAATAATTCCAGCGCAGGTTAGGGTAACAGGATCCCTTCTGAGACGGGAACGCACCGACTGCCAATAGGTACGTGGCTTGTTAATATTTGCACTCATTACTTTTGCTTCATTATTGTAATTACCAAAACAAGGGCCTGCTTTAAGTTCTAATTATCCGCTTATCTACAAAGGTTTGGCTAATATCAACTATAAGGTTCAAAATGACGAAAAACATCGCTAAAACTAATATTGTTCCCTGTAAAACAGGCAAATCTCGGCGGAAAATAGCCTCGTTTAATAAAAAGCCGGCACCCGGCCACGAGAAAATTGTCTCGATTAAAATTGACCCGCCCATAAGGCTTCCGATTTCCAGTCCCACTACTCCAAGAATTGACGGTAAGGCATTCTTCATCACGTGGTAAGCTATTCTGCTTTCGGATAGACCTTTTGAGCGGAGAGCTCTTACGAACTCCTGGTTGAGAATTTCAGCAACAGCTGCTCGCATGCTTCGTGCGATGATACCCATGGAGATGATGGACCCGCCTATGACTGGAAGTATCAAGTGCTTTGCATGAGCCCAATCTAAGGTCCAATCCTCGGAGCCGCCAGGCCCCATTCCCAGGGACGGAAGAATATTTAGTTCCACCGAAAAAACTATAACCATAACAATTGCAAGCCAATAGTGAGGTACACTTACTCCAGTGATCGCAAAACCAGAGACTATTTTATCTGCCCTTTGTCCGTGGTTATATCCTGCTAAAGTTCCCAGAAACACAGCAAAAGGAAACCCCGTCAAGGCAGAGCAAATTGCTAAAATTAATGTATTTACAAGAGCCCTACCAAGTTCGTCAGCAACAGGTAGCCCTGTTCCTATAGAGGTTCCGAAATCTCCGGTTATTGCCCGGCCTAACCATCTAATATACTGCACAGGTAAGGGTTTGTCGAAACCATAAATCTCTTTTATCTCCTGTACATCGGCCGCTGTTGCATCATCAGGCAACACCGCATCCAGTGGATCTCCACCCATGTAAACGAGAGAAAAAACAAAAACAGTTACGCCAATAGCAATTGGCAGCGCGTAGAGTAATCGTTTTATGAAATAACTGAACATATAAATATGAAAACCCGAAAGCCATAAGCCATTATGACTTTCGGGTTATACATCCTTGTCTCGAAGGTTTTTATTCCTTGTAGACACCAGTTAGGTCGAGATACCAAGACTGGGCAGGAACCATGCCCTTGACATTCGCCGCTAGTGCACGTGGATTAAGATCTTTAACTATCCAAATCCATGCAGCTTCATCCACAAGTCTCTCGTGAAGTTTGGCACAGAGCTTGTTTTGCTCATCAATGTCAAATGTTACGAGAATCTTATTAATAATCTCGTCGGCCCACTTTGCTTTATAGTGGCCCCAATTTCTACCCTTCGGAGCAATACTTGATGAATGGAAGAAACGAACGAAGGTATTAAACGGATGTGGCGTACCATAGCTATTGTTTATGGCATGGAAGCCTTTCTGATCTGGTGTAGTAGCTCCAGCTCTAGAAATCGTCCTCATACGAGCCCACTCAACCACTTCAAGCTGCAAATCTATTCCAACTTTTTTCATGTTTTGCTGAATGTACTCATTCATGGGCAATGGTTGCATTTGACCAGATCCACTTGTGGAAATGACTAGCTTCGTCTTAAGCGGTTTCTCCGGCGTGTAACCAACTTCTTTCATTAATCTACGAGCCTCATCTGGATCGTACTTAATCTGAAATTTTGGATTTCCGCGCCAAGGATGACCCTTTTCAACCGAGCCGGTCGATGGCTCAGCAAGACCACCAAGCAGCTTAACCAAACCGTCGCGATCGATAGCCAAGTTGGCCGCCTTCCGAACCCTTACGTCAAGCCAAGGGGAGTCTGGCAAATAGCTAAGCGTGTATGGCCAAATGTGTGGATATGTATTTGTAACAATCTGCTTACCGGCCTTTTTCAATCTTGGTATTGCGTCAGGGGAAGGTGCCTCAATCCAGTCCGTTTGCCCAGATAGTAACGCTGCAGTTCTTGCTGTTGCCTCCGGTATCGGCCTCAAGATTAAAGTAGACTTTGCTACCCTTTTCTTGTCCCAATAATCCTTAAAAGGAACCATAACTGCTTTTTCTCTTGGGACTAACTTTGTGAGCTTAAATGGACCAGTACCAGAAGGTTTGAAAGCAAATTTTTTCCAATCTTTCCCAACCTTTTCCCATTGAGTCGGACTAGAAATCAAAAACCAAGTTAACTGATAGGGTAACATCGCGTCAGGGCTAGGCGTGGAGATTTCAACTGTGTAATCATCAATTTTTTTCCATGCCTTAACGCTTGGTATCCTTGCACGTATCTGCGCAGCACCCTTAGGATCAAATTGTGGAGAATTTTTATCCTTAATTTTTCCCAAGTTAAATATGACGGCGTCTGCGTTGAACGTCGATCCATCGTGGAATTTTACCCCCTTCCGTAAAGTAAAGATCCATTTTGATTTATCCTTTGGATTTACTTTCCAACTTGTTGCTAACCCTGGCGTTAGTTTTGCCGGCACATCTGATTTGGTTAAATCCCAATTAATTAATCCATCATACATTGTGAAACCAGTAAACCTGAGACCTTCACCACCCTGAGAAGGGGCACCTGTCGTCACGGGTATATCGGCCGCCGTCATTCCGATAGTAACCGTTGAAGCTGCGTTAGAGTTACTACTAGAAAATGTGATCAACGCAGCCAGCGCCGTCCCCACAACAGAGAAATATCCTGATTTTCTGAATGGCAAATAATTTTCGAATCTAAGAGCTTTTGATAAAGACTTCATAGGCTCTTTTGATTTTTTCCTAGCCTGAAATTTCATATTAAACTTACTCCAAAACTTTATGGTTTTTACTTGCATTTGAGCTTTAAAATCCCCCGACAAACATCGTAAGGTTGAAATATTAACCACCTAATTTAGAAAATTTGTGCTGCACTCCTTCCGTAATCCTGCGTGCACATTCCAGTGTCTGGCGACAATGATGCTCTTAGCGCGACACTGCCATTTTCATGCCAAAAAGAAAAAGGTTCCGGAACCCCCTAAATACCTAATTTTATTGAATAATTTTTTCTATCGGAAAAATCAAACAACCATAAGAAACGAAAAACGCCAAATGTATTAGCACCCGGTTTCAGCTTTGATTAAACTTTAATCAAACTAATGCGATTGTTAGTACAAAATTCCATAGAGGCATTGCCAATGGAATTCCTCTTTCCAATCGTTTAATGCACGGAAGGATTTTGGAGTAGATCCGGGCAAATGCTGCTCATTGAACTGTGGAGCTGTTCTGTGTTTCACTCATGCACGTGTAGGTAACCTAACCCTACATCAACACAGTTTCGCAACGCCCAGCAAATTAACCAGTGCCGATCTTAACTCAGTATTCACTTAAAAAATTTGATCATTGCCAGATTACCAATGATCAAATAGATACACAATAAAGACAGTATACCCATAATTCCGTTCCATATCAGGGCAATGGCATGGTCTAACTTCCATAGTTTAGTATCGTTTGAAGGAGTAATAGCCTGAGTTTTTTTCATAAACCGGTCTTTTATTAGAAACCAGCACGGGATAACTGTAAGAGGTGGAAGCATTGATAGATGAGCAAACCTGGTTTTTTGAAAGCCTATTAAATACCATGGGGTGATCGACAGAGGTGGAATAATAAAAGGCCACAGTATGAAGACGAAAATACCTCCTCCCTGACTAGTCAACGTTTCAACGAAAGTTTGCCCAAGAGCTAAAGTGTAGGCAGTCGTGATATACAACACGATCCGAAAGCATATTTTATTAGAAAGCCTCATTTCAGCAAACCTTGTTCACCACAATTTTTAAATCTCATCATTCGTGTAGGCTCAAATCTACGAAGCCGCCTTCCTTCAAATGGTCACTTGAGGCTATTTAAAATCTCCTGTTGCCACCCAAAGATACATCGAATAGTGAACCTCCAGTGCATGTTTCAAATATTAATAAGAGATTACGTAGATTGCTAGTTCTGTTGGAAAGTATCTCCCTACACAGAAGCAGGATTGTGTGACATGGTGTTGAAATGACCAAATTTACCAAAATACTTTGTCTTGTGTTCACCGTGATTACTGTAAGCGTAGGGATAAGTGCGCGAGCTGATTACCAAAAAGGAGCCGACGCTTACGGAAAAAATGATTATGCAACCGCGCTTAAGCAATGGACAATAGCCGCTAAACAGGGCGATGCAGTTGCTCAGTTTAATTTAGGCACGATGTATTATAGGGGCATAGGTACTCCAAAAAATCTTAAAATGGCAGCAAATTGGTATAATTTGGCTGCCGCGCAAGGGTATGCCAAAGCGCAACACAGTTTGGGCATACTATACGAAAACGGGACAGGAGTTCCAAAGGATGCAAAGAGTGCTATTAAATGGTACAAACGCGCAGCGAAACAGGGAAATGCCGACGCACCTCACAATTTGGGGGTCATGTACAGAACTGGCAATGGCGTTCCTCAAAATCATCAGACAGCACTGAAGTGGTACAGAGTTGCCACAAAACACGGGAGCCCCCACTCCGCATTTGCATTAGGTCTAATGCACAGCAAAGGGGATGGTATTCCACAAGATTATAACAAAGCGGTAAAGTGGTTTAGGCTGGGATCAGCGATGGGTCACATCCCTTGCCAATTCAACCTTGGTAAAATGTATTATTTTGGGGACGGCATTCAAAAAGACTACATTCGCGCTCATATGTGGTGGGATATTGTTGCAAGATCCGGCGATAAAGCTGGAATTAAGACTAGAGATATAGTCGCCAAGAAAATGACACCATCACAGCTTGAAAAAGCAGAAAAACTCGCCCACGAATGTATTAATAAGAAGTACAAGGGCTGTTACGCAAAGCCAACATCATCTAAACAAACCAAGCCTTTTGAGAGTATGAGTTTAAGTATGAGCCCTCAACCTATTGCAGGTTTCTGTCTTCCAGGAACCAAGCACTCTCACTCACCCATTACGTCTAAATGTTCTTCTGCTTATGAGAGAGGAAAGTATCAAACTGCGTTCGGGGAGTTTCAACTTCTTGCTAAACGGGGAGATGGAAATGCTCAATTTAATATCGGACAGATGTACCTCAGAGGGCACGGCGTTCCTCTGGATTTGCAGACTGCGATAACGTGGTACACGCTCGCTGCGAAACAGGGACATGGTAGTGCGGCTTACAATTTAGGGGTAATGTATAGGACCGGAAAGGGCGTTCCAAAGGATACTAGAGCTGCTTTGAAGTGGTACAACGCTGCCGCAAAGCTAGGGGATCCAGACTCCGCTTTTACCCTAGGCCTAATGTATCGGAAAGGAGATGGTGTTCCGCAGGATTATAAAGAAGCGGTAAAATGGTTTAGGCATGGAGCAGAAAAGCAACATATACCATCCTTGTATAATCTGGGTAAATCGTATCTTTTTGGCCAAGGCGTTCAAAGGAACTTGGTCTATTCGCTTATGTGGTTTGATATTGGTGCAACATCGGGAGATAAAGGTTCAATTCAAGCCCAAGATAGTACAGCGCAAAAGATGACACCTGCACAAATTGCAAAGGCAAAGAAACTTGCCCGTGAATGCGTCCGTAAGGAATATAAGGGATGTGAGGACCAGAATACTTTATTCTAGCGAAAGCGTAAGATAAGAGTTGCCAGTTCGGTACTCTTTTATGGTCAATCCTTTATTCTTGAGGAAAGGCTTTTATACTCCTGTAAATTAGTTCTTTAATGGCGCCCAAAGCGAATGCCCCCTTGCGTCGCCGACGAACAAATGTGACTGAGGCTGATTGATTGCAATCGCTGTTACCTCGATGCCGGTTGGACCCCTGAGCGCCATTACATCCTTAGTCTCTTGGAGTTCCGACACAAGCACGGCGCCATCCTGAAAACCAACGAAGACTGCATTCAGCAGTGGGAATGCCTCCACACAAGTTGCTATATTTTCACCGTGTTGACCGACACAAAGTGGCGGTCGCTCCATGGGGCCCTGCGGACCGTCAAATGGCCAACAAATTGCTTCATACCCGCCAGACGTGGCGAGATAGGGTGTTTCACCTACCCACGCAAAACTCTTGGCTTTGGAAGGGTAGCCAGTCATTGCGAGATCAATTTTACCGCGCAGACGCCAGCCGTGGAGTGCATTTTCCTGCATCGCCGTTACAATAAATTTGCCGTCCGGGCTAAATGTTATTGCACCATGGGACCCTTGCCAAAATAGTTTTGACTTTTTCCACCTGTGTTTTTTCTGTTCCCAGACTGTTACTCCACCGTAATGTGCAACTGCAAGGCGACTACCCTTTGCATCAAAAGCCAGGCCACCCACAGTGCTTGAGTGTTCTAGCTCTGTTGCTTCTGACCTGCCAGAGGTCCATATATAGGCTTTTCGACCTGAGGAACATGCACGCAACCCATTGCTTGCCGCGACACAATCAACCCACTTTGATCCGAAATTAGCGAGTTCATTTACAGTGCCATCGGGTGCAATTCTTAAAAACTTCCCATCATCTCCGCCGGTTAAAAGATGATCCCCTTCGGCTGCACAACAAAGAACAACACCATTATGGGCATGCACTTCAGCAGGCGATGTTTCGCTAGGATGAAAAAAACGAACAGTACCGTCCCCAAAGGTTGAAGCAATACCGTCACCATTTGCAACAGCACCTGTTACAGGTGCGCCCGTATCGAATAGTCCTGCCGTCTCCTCAAAGGAGGTTTTTCTGAATCCAGGAGGTGGTTTGGTAGGTGCTTGGCTCAATGTCACGCCGCCTTACAACTCTCAAAACCCTCCTTCAAGCCCATGCTGTCAAGGTTCCGTCCAATAAATACAACCCTGGAGTTACGAGCCTTTCCCTCCGGCCAAGCGCCCATTGTAGAGGCATCCATTAACATGTGAACACCCTGGAACACATAACGATCATCCGTGCTTGAAAAATTCAGAATACCTTTTGACCGGAGAATGTCTTGCCCTCGGGTCTGCAAAAGTTTGCCAAACCATTTCTGAAATTTTTCGATATCCAGTGGTGTTTCTGAAACGAAGGAAATGCTGGTGATATCATCATCATGATCGTGGGCATGATCTGACTCCAAAAAGTCTGGCTCAAATTCCATGACACGATCAAGGTTGAATGCATCAAGTCCAAGTACCGCATTGAGCTCAGCTTCACAACGCGTGGTTCGAATGATTTTAGCATATGGATTGATTTTACGAATACGAGTTTCAACTGAATCAAGTCCAGCAGCATCCACAAGGTCAGTCTTATTCAGAAGAACAACATCCGCGAAGGCTATCTGCTCTTCCGCCTCGTGGTGTTCGCCTAATTGTGCACCGAGGTGGACGGCATCAGCGACTGTAACAATTGCATCAAGCTTGGTTCGGCTTGCAACATCGTCATCCACGAAAAATGTCTGCGCTACAGGCGCCGGATCAGCAAGACCTGTCGTCTCAACGATAATAGCATCAAGCTGATCTGCACGCTTCATAAGGCCACTTAATATCCTTATCAAGTCGCCACGAACAGTGCAGCAAATGCAGCCATTATTCATTTCAAATACTTCTTCGTCAGCATCTACAACCAAGTCGTTGTCTATACCCTCCTCCCCGAATTCATTGACAATTACAGCATACCGATGGCCATGCTGCTCTGTTAAAATGCGGTTCAAAAGGGTGGTTTTCCCTGCACCTAAAAACCCTGTTAAGACAGTTACTGGAACTTGTTCAGTGCCAACCATTTCTGCAATTCCCAATTATTAAGTAAAAAATAAAATTTAGCCGAAGAAATACTGTTTCAGCTATAACCGAAAATTGTGATGTTATAGCATTACCAAAAATATAAAAACTACTGCTTAGTTCGAGTATTTTCGGAAAGTTGATCTCTCTTCGGGATGCTGTCGAGAAAAAATTTGGCAAAAATAGGAACCATTTTTATTATGTTCGAATTTTCAAACAAACCCAAGGTTAACCACACACAGCGCGTAAAAAATTTAGTGCGTGATACATGGGGTATTGATGATAATGTGGTGATTATGGTATCGGAACTGAAGTGTCATGAGGATGGATGTCCGGATGTAGAAACTGTGATTGCTTTGATGCCTGAAGGCCAAAATCCAAAAACAATTAAAATAGAAAGACCGATTGCCGGAGTGGATTCTAGAATAATAAAGAAGCACAAACCCGAGTAACTGGAGCATTTTATTGATATGGCGAAGCTCAGCGTAAAATCTACTCCATCAATTTCTGTTCTTTTTGAAAACAGAGACGCAGAATTTGAATACACTTTTTGCGTGCTAACCGTATATGTGTAGAAGCGTTATGTCACAAACACATGATTGAGGGGATAAGCGCTGTCACCTTCGCCACGCACGACATGAAGCGGGCGGTTCATTTCTACAAGAGTCTCGGTTTTGAACTCAAATACGGTGGCGAAGACGCCTCGTTCACCAGCTTTTTTGCTGGAGGTGGTTTTGTCAATCTGACCGTTCAATCGCCAGAGAAGCAATGGTCATGGTGGGGGCGGGCTATATTTCATGTAGCTGATGTCGACGCAATTTATAATCTAGCGCTGAAGACTGGCTATACTCCAGATACACTTCCGAAGGACGCTGCTTGGGGGGAGCGCTATTTTCATATCACAGATCCGGATGGGCATGAATTGAGCTTCGCACGTCCTCTCTGAAATCATAGGCAGAATCATTTCACACAGCTTAAATGTAACAAGCACCTCAGTTTGCCGACAAATACAAAACAAATACTGTTATGGCCCATAAAGCAGCAATACCGAGTATCACCGAAATCAAAGGGACAAACCATTTCTTCATCTACCTATCCTTTCTGCTAACCTCAAGCGGTGGTATCAATTTCTCAAGATTTACATCGTGGACGCTGTATTGGGCAAGGTAGATGTCAATGAAGTACGCCAAGAATATTTAGTTATGAACCAAGGGTTTTTAGAAAGCTAAAATACATGACAAAAAAAGGTATAATGATTTGTGGGCACGGCAGTCGATCAAAAGAGGCTGAAAAAGAGTTCGCGTTACTTGCAAAGGGCCTTAAGAAAAGGTTCCCAAAAATCCCAGTGAGGCATGGCTTCCTCGAGTATTCCGCCCCCAATATCCATATGGGTCTTGATGAACTAAGAGACATGGGTGTCGAAGAAATTTTGGCTGTGCCAGGCATGCTTTTTGCTGCAACACACGCTAAAAATGATATTCCATCTGTTCTTACAACTTACCAAGAAAAGAATTCCGGAATTACAATTAAATATGGGCGTGAATTAGCATTACATCCAGAAATGATTGCCGCTTTTCAGGCCAGAATTTTAGAGGCTTTAAAGAATGCTAATATCAACGAGGATACTTTTTACGATACAATGCTAGTGGTAGTAGGGAGAGGTACTTCAGACGCTCTAGCAAATGCCGAGGCTGCCAAATTAACAAGAATAGTTGCAGAAAATATGGGTTTTGGATGGTCTGAAACCTTTTATTCAGGGGTGACTTTCCCATCTGTTGGTCAAGGTTTGGAAATCATAACCAAGCTTGGATATGCAAAGATTGTCGTGGCCCCTTATTTCCTTTTCACGGGAAGGCTTATTGACCGTATTAACAAATACGTTGATATCATTGCGGAGCAGCACTCGGACATTCAGTTTTTCAAAGCAAAATACCTTGCCGATCAAAATCATGTGATCAACACTTTTGTAGAAAGAATCAAGGAAGCTGAAACCGGTATCTTTTCAGATGACAAAGATCTGATGTCATCGTTCAAGAAACGTTTGAAAGAAGGCACGGTGTCGGTTCATCATCATCACGCAGAATACCAACCAATTATGGATCCAGAAGATGATGATGTGGTTGAGTCAGATAGCCACTCTCATGACCACGGCCACTCTCATGACCACGAGCATTCTCATGACCACGAGCATTCTCATGGCTTTTATAAGCATATTGCACACCCAAATGGACCAAGAACTATGATCGATGAGGGAGTTTGTTGCTGCTTTATGAGCCAATTTCCTCCCGAGGTAATTGACGATGAACGCAAGATAAGACGTAAAAAAAGTAAAATCCTTCCTTAATGTTGCAAAAAAGATGCTTCATAATATGTCCCTAGGGGACACCGTAGGCTGCGGCGAAACAAATTCCATGACTGTTTTGAAGTTTTGATAGTAATGATTTTAGTTCGAAAAATTCTGCGTTCACGTGGACTAGTGCTAACACTATTACTCTCGGTAATAATGTTCCCGGTTTCATCGAATGCCGAATGGACAAAAGTGATTAAGAATTACGCTGGGAATACATTCTTTATCGATTTTGAGCGAATTCTGAGAAAGGAAGGATTCATATATTTCTGGTCTTTAAGAGACAGGCAGAATGAAAATCATCTTGGATATTTATCAACTCAGGTATATCGCCAAACGGACTGTAAGATGTCTCGGTTTAAGATATTGAAATACTCTTTCCATGAGAAGCAGATGGGTAATGACAGCGGCACTTCTCTTGATACAAAAAATCCGAATTGGGAGTTTCCTTCACCTTCATCAGTGGAGGAATTACTCCTCAAAGCAATATGTACATACTGAAATTATGGAGGCCATGAACCAAGTATTTTGTACCAAGCACACATTGATTTCTATCACTGCAAACCATTAGAATGATCGACAATATTATGGTTTAGCGCGGGAACTTGATGATTAAGTTGGAGGATTGCAATGTTCAAAACACTTGCTAGCGTGATAATTACAATTTTGGCGTTTTATGGGCTCTCCCCCATGGACGCTAAAGCAGCAGTGAAAGCACAAACCGTTGCGTATACGGTAGATAATGAAAAGTTTACCGGCTATCTCGCCTATGATGATGCATATTCAGGCAAACGACCGGGCATCATCGTAGTCCATGAATGGTGGGGCCATGATGCTTACGCTCGAAAGCGCGCAGAAATGTTGGCTAAACTTGGATATACGGCGCTTGCGCTGGATATGTATGGTACGGGTAAACTGGCCAGTCATCCAAAAGATGCTAAAAATTTTATGATGGCAGCAACTAAATCTGTCGGCCAAATGAAGTCCAGGTTTCTTGCAGCCTACGACCTTTTAAAAAAGCACAATACGGTAGAAAAATCTAAAATGGCAGCTATTGGTTATTGTTTCGGCGGTAACGTGGCCGTTAACATGGCGCTCGCTGGTGTTGATTTAAATGCTGCCGTCGCATACCACAGCACCCTAACCCAGTGGGTGAAGAAAGCACCAAAAGGTCTCAGGACGAAAATCCGTGTATTTAACGGGGCAGATGATCCATTCCTTCAAAAATCCACGGTGGCTGCTTTTGATGCTGTTATGAAAGCTTCAGGAGCCGACTACAAACATATTTATTATCCTAACGTCGTTCATAGCTTCACGAATCCAGGGGCTACCGAAAAAGGCAAAAAATTCAAACTTCCACTCGCTTATGATGCCAAAGCCGACAAGGATTCGTGGCAACAAACACTTAAGCTGTTTCGAGAGGTTTTTTACTAGGCGTTTGCTACGCTTCTGGCGTTCCCAAAATTAAAGACTTCCGTATCCTATCCTTTCAAGGGTTGTATCATCGCAGTATGAAACACCAACTCGCGCGAACCATGAGCTCGGACAAGGCTTGTAAAGACGATGGGTCGGTATGTGGAATGCATTTACTGGTTGCTACGCCTCGTAGGCATTACTCATTATTGCAGATATTCAGTTTTATTATCTGGCGCCGGTGATAATTTCCGACAATTTTAGAGCAAACATTTGCAATTAAAAATCTGTATCCATACTTTTGACGCAAAAGGCTAAAAGCTGTATCTATCTCATTGTTTTTATTTACTAAAAATGCATCAGCGCTCACCCATTCAGCCCTTAGTTTTCCAGTGACGCTGCAGCTTGCCAACCGTACCCTCCGAAAATTCCGTATTCTTTTCACCTTGCCTGAATCTTGCACGGAATAGACATAAAGAGTTAATGGATCAGCGTTTGCAAACCATACTGGCGTACTTACAAAACTCCCGTCACGCTTTTTTGTAGAAAGGTTTATATAGTGTTGCTGTGTGGAAAACATGCTGTTGAACATTCACGTAAAAATTTTTTATGACTGTTTGTCGAAGTGAAGAAACTAGAAATTAATTGTTATAAACCTATGGTATAGATATGCGGTTGCTATCTAAAGGAGAAGATCAATGGCAAATAAAAGCAAAACACCTCGCTGGATATTCTATTACTATGCCGCTGCCTATATTCTGCTGGTAATTACGGTTCTCCACGTCGCGCCGTAATCGATTACCTCTCTGAATGCAAAGTTAGGTCGGTGTTATTTATCCAGAATTCATTTAGATCAACGGGTTTATTGCCGGTTATATCTATCCAGTTTTGGATAAATCTTCGGTATCCATGAAACACCATCCACAATCCACCAATCTCATTTAAACCTTTTGCAAACCGCCACATTTCTATAATTTGTTTGGGTTTTAACTCTTCAATCTTTTGGACTTTATAGTGCTGCAAAACAAGCGTCTGTATTGGATGAGAATGGTTACAGGTTGTAATCTCCCCATAAATAGCAAACTGCGTAATTTGTTTTTCAATGTCGCGGTAAATGAGTAAACGGTCTTGAGTATCGGGATCGTCTTGAGTTTTTACGGGGTCGAAATTCATTGCTGTTAATTTTGTATTAAGTTCAAATGTTGAAGTAACGTACCATTAATTCGTTTAGAGCTTACTTGCTAGCAAACAGCTGCGTTGTGCAAGCCTTTCTGCAAATAAATTAATATAGTCATTTCAATATTTCGATAATTCTTGAGGAAAAAAATTGATCGCTACTGTAGAGCTTACAGATCTCCATCTAAGCGTGTGCATTGGCGAGCATAGCGCTGCAGAGATTTTGCCTGAAATACAGGTGCTGGACCTCGTGTTGACCGTAAATCAAGATTTAGTATGTACAGAAACCGACACGATGTCTGATGTCTTTGATTACGATCCCGTATTAGATTTTATATACAAATCAATAACGGGCAAACGATACGAAACACAGGAGTGCTTGATATCCTTACTTGTTCGCTATTGCGCACAATTTGAAGAAGTCATTCAGATTGAT
Organism: uncultured Rhodospirillaceae bacterium; assembly: GCA_913043025.1. Lineage (GTDB taxonomy): Bacteria > Pseudomonadota > Alphaproteobacteria > UBA8366 > UBA8366 > UBA8366. Next base: position 24,584 of record CAJWLM010000017.1, on the reverse strand, counting down.
ATTTCGATTAAAAAAGAGAGTAAACGCGAGGCTAACGGGAAACTTGGTGTCAGGTTGGTTCTGAATGAAGAGGACGTGAAAAAGTTTCGCAATTTTTCCAATTAAATAATTTTGGTTTGCAAAAAATATATCCTTTGAATCTCCGTGCTTTGCAGGACTAAAACAGACCTATTATCTGATGTGCGTCAATTTATTCGCCCTTCAAAGGGTAGAAACATAGTCATTAAGATCTACCATTTTAGTTGTCGTTAATTCACAAACGGAATGGTTCGGTAGCTTGGAGGTTTTGATGAGAAATTTCATTGTAGGTGTGGCTTTTGTATTATCTTTAACAAGCTTTACAAATGCACAAGAGTTGCTGGCACCAGATCCGAATATGTCAGCAAAACGAGTGGTAGAAATTCAATTAATTGCTCTCCAACAAAACGATAGCCCGTCAGTTGATGCTGGCATTGTGCAGACGTGGAATTTTGCCCATCCCGATAATAAACGGTATACCGGGCCGCTTGCTAGGTTTGCCGCGATGGTTAAGAGCCCCTATTACAGAGATATGATAAATCACTCTCAACACACGATTAAATCAATTGTGACAACAAATCAGTATGCGTTATTTAAGGTGACCATTATTTCTAAAGAGAATGTCAAGTCGTCGTTCAAATGGGAATTGATGAAAGCAAAAACAGGCACTTTAAACGGCGCCTGGATGACAACGTCAGTTTCGCCTCCGCTACGGGTAGAGGGATCCATATAATAGTTGTATCGTAATGTCAGTCGTCAAGCGATAGGCAGACCATTCTCATTAAACACGCCAACCCTGCAGGTACCTTCTTTGTTACCATTACCGTTATAGCGAAAATACTGCACATGTGTTGTAGGTAAGCCATAACTTCTTGTTACAGGGTTCCCGTCTTCATCCGTTTGGTTTTGCCACATATCAATCCACTTTGCGATTTCTGGCCTCTTAAATATTATTCCTGACTTGTCAGCCTTTTGTAAATCCATGGAGGACATCCAAATGTAATCCTCCTCTGCATGAGTTAGAATGATTGCTGAAGATGGTATGCGGTGCCCATATACTCTGCATCTGCTCTCCTCCTCATCGTTCTCGCCTGTCTTGCCGACGATATCCGTCAGCCAACTCAGCCATGGTAAATTTAAACCGAAGCGAGCATTGAAATGATTTATTACCGAACCCATGACGTTGCAAGCGTCTAAGATACTCGCTCCTTCATCTTCTGAAGCAACGCATTTTGGCAGTTGCCATTTGCCAGCATTGTTTCGGATTAAAAGAATTTTAGCGTCAAGGTCCTCAATTAGAATTTGTGCTTCTTCAATACAGTCCACGGGTTTTTCATGGATAGCAGCAAATCGGCCATCTCCACGATGATACGGGATTACATGCTTAGTATCCTCAGACAGAAAGTCGTGCACTGAAGAGGGATAAATTGTCGGACCGCAAGCAGGAGGCGATGATTTTGCGTGAAATTTCATATAAAGCCCACAACGATCAGAATTACCATAGTTTGGTCGAGGCTCATGCCAAAGGAACCCATTCATCAGAACGACATCGCCCTTTTTCAGTAACGGATCAACTAATTCAATTTGGTTAGGCACTGGAACCTTCGCTGCGTCAACTTGATGAACGCGACCGTCCGATGGTAATACCATTGATTTTCGATGAGAACCGGGAGCGACGGTTAAAGGGCCGACTGTTTCGGTATAATCAATGAATGGTATAACCGCAAACATCCAATTTATGTTCGAGCCAACACATCTCCAGGGCTTGTAGTCATAGTGGGCACCACTACCGTTTACGAAAGGCTTATCACTAACGCCTGCACCGGGAGGCCGCATAATGGACCAGTATTGCGCTAATACGGCGGGCTCGCCAAAAAGATCTTCAACAGCTGCTAGGATAGCTGGATGAGCCAAGCTAACTTCAGCTATCTCAGGATGTTTATCTAATACACGTGGACCCATGGAGTGTATCCCAGGAGCAGGATACGCAGGGCCCCTATGAAACGTATCGTAGTCGCCTCTGCGAAATGCTTCACGGATCGGCGTAGACAAACGCTCTACGTCTTGATTTGTCAAAACCCCCCGGAGGACATGAAACCCGTTTTTCTCATACTCTTCCTTCATAGCCTTGCCTTATTGATTTAAAGAAAAACAAACTAATTGGTACTAAGGTAAAGTAGCTTTCTCTGTGCCCAACAATGATGTTCTGAACCGATCCTTTAAGAAACTCCCACTACTTGATGGAAGGACAAATTTAAGTTTTTCATATTTTATTTTGGCAACAGCCACGACTGGTCCGGGCTCATTGAAAAGAAACGATTTTAAGTCTTCCGCTTCTTCTGTATTTTTAACAGAGCGGACAGACTTTATCCCGGAGGCCTCTGCGATTGCGGCAAGATCAGTTGGTCCCGATGTATGGGTGAATTGGGCACCGGTCTCGCCAAAACGGCTATTATCTAGTACCAAAATAGCCAAATTGGGGGTCGGTTTCCATGCGATGGTTGAGAAAGCACCCATACCCATTAACATTTCACCATCACCGGTAATAACGAGGATTCGTCGTTCCTTCTGAGCCTGCGCAAGACCATACCCGATCATCGCTGCACCACCCATAGCACCCCAAACATACATGTTATGTTTATGGTCCCCCGCTGCTGCTACATCCCAGCATGGAGAACCAAGGCCAGCGACAACAGCTAAGCCATCTGGACGCGCATTAAGAAGTGATTTAACAAATGGACGTCGGGAAATTTCATCTGTCATTTGGCCAACTCCCTAAAATCTTTTGCTCCGAGAAGTTTTTGCGATAACAAAATTGCGCACAATTGCTGTGAGTCGAATGCTAGTCGTGCCATATTCTCCACTGCAGGTGCAACTTGCGTAGGCTCTTCAGCGCGATATAGCCGCATCCCCATAGCTTCTAAGCAAGCTGGTGTACCCTGCCCCATAGGCACCTGCCATGGGTTAAATTCTCCATATTCACCGCGCATCGTAACAATAATCAGAATAGGAATACGGCAGGTGTTGGGCATTGCGAGGGCATTGATAATATTCCCTACACCACTTGATTGTAGCAACATTGCACCCCTGCGACCTCCAAGCCAGGCACCAGAAAGCATGTGAATACCTTCCTCTTCACTGGTGCATGTTATACAATCTACCTCATTATCTGCTTCACACATTTCTATTACTTTAGCATGGCCTGCATCTGGTACATGACACACTAAATCAATACCTTGGCGCCTCAGCGCCGAGAAGGTCTCTTTTTGCCACTTAATAACTTCCATATTTATGGTCTCTAAAATTAAAATACACGCCAATACAGCAAATTTTGTCTATGAAATCTAGCTAGGCCAAAGAAATTAACTAATATTTTTGGACATATTACCTCGAAATATGAAGTTTTCTAATTATATCGAGTAGATGATATTTGTGCTCAGTGATTGCAGTGTTTAACCCCAGCGAATAGTTGCATGGGTGACAATGCTGTAATGCGGGCGATAACATTCAATCGTAAAGAAATTGGCTGTGGTTTCAACACCTTCTATACCAACACCCGCGTACATTTTGTCTTTAGCGACTGCCGTGCCGAAATACGTCATAGAGCAGTCCGAATTTGAAGGGTTAGGCCGAACTATATTTAAGGATAGACCGAGCACATTTGCACGACTATCAAAAGCATATGAGAATGCTGGTATCATTCGTCGTCATTCATGTGTGCCAATTGAATGGTACACCACAGCCACTGGTTGGAAAAATCGAACCGAGCTTTTTGTTGAAAACGCTACTACGCTCCTTCACGACATCGCCATGCAGGCTCTTCATGATGCTAAACTCAGTCCTGCGGATATAGATGGTATCGTAACAGTCTCATCGACGGGCCTTTCTGTACCTAGCCTTGATGCCCTGTTGATGGAAAAAATCCCGTTTAGACGCAATGTGGAACGCCTTCCCATTTTTGGTCTTGGCTGTGCTGGCGGGGTTTTGGGGCTGAACCGGGTGGCCGCACTTGCACGGGCCACGCCTGGTAGTAAATGGCTCTTCTTAGTTGTGGAGCTCTGTGGCTTAACGTTTCGCAGCTCGGATCTTTCCAAAAGTAATATTATAGCAACTGCACTTTTCGGTGACGGTGCAGCGGGTGGAGTTATTTCAACCGATGGCGATGGATATCAGGTAATAGCCGGCGGAGAATACTGCTGGCCGGATACCAAAGACATTATGGGTTGGACCATAGAGGAGGACGGTTTTGGCGTTCAGTTCAGTCGTGATGTGCCAACGCTTGTGCAACAGAATCTAAGAACTGCCGCCGAAAATTTTCTCTCGTCAAAAAATATACCTCCTTCCTCAATTCAGAATTACATCTTCCACCCTGGAGGAACGAGAGTTTTAGATGCTTTAGAAAAAGCATTTGAACTAGATAATACTCGGTTAGCAACTGCTCGAACTGTCTTACAAGAATATGGTAATATGTCTGCGCCGACTGTACTCTTTGTTTTAAAGAAGTCCATGGAGCAAGGGCTTACAGGTAAGAGTTTGTTAGGTGCACTCGGGCCCGGTTTTTCGGCTGGATTTTCAGTTTTGGAGCGTTAACGAGATTGTCTATTTTACATTTAATTTTAGTGATTGTAGCGGTACTTCGCCTAATTGAATTAATACATTCTTACAGAAATGCGAAACGTTTGCTCGAAAATGGTGGGGTCGAGTACGGCCGCAAACATTATCCATTATTAGTTCTAATTCATCTCTCTTGGCTGATATCGATTTGGTTGGTTGTCCCACCTGATACAGACCCGAGCATAGGACTACTTTCTGTGTTCATTACACTTCAAATTTGCAGGTTTTGGGTTATTGCAAGTCTCGGCCCCTATTGGACTACACGAGTAATTTCATCGAATAAGTTCCCAATTATTGTAAATGGGCCATATCGTTTTATGAAACACCCAAATTATTTAGTGGTTTGCGGAGAAATAGCGGTACTGCCTCTGGTCTTTGGGGCTGTAGAGATAGCAACCATATTTAGCATTTTGAACGCCGCCGTACTGATTTGGCGGATTAAAATCGAAGAAAATGCATTAGAACTACGTCGCAATAAGGATGTGTCCAACCATACTTTATAACTGTACTGATCTCTTCGTATGGCAGTCGCTACGTCAAAACAATAAGTACTAGTCGTATAGATCTCGATCACGTTCATAGGAATCCCGGAAAATCTCTAAAAGCCTCCGTGCCTCCGAATTGTGATCTGCATATTGCATTAGACCTTTGGTGATGTAGGACGAAAAACCCACGGCTTCCCCCTTGCCTCGAAGCCGGTACCGTCCTGCAATATCAACCAAATCATCGTGCACTAACCTCCGTGCCATCACATTCAATTGAGATTTTACAAAGCGGTTTTTTGACCGCCAGCGGTTCTGCGCGCTTGCCGTCGCCATTTCCGCCTCCATTTCGATGCTCATGATTTATTATGCTTTTATTGACTGTTACATAATCATGAAACAAGTGCCCTTGGCAAATAATCATTAGGTGAATTTCTTAGGTTTAAAATATAAATGGCCTTTCTAACGAGGCCCAACCGGGGTGACAAACAGGATATAAAAATACAATGAGTAATAAAATCGATAATTTGCTAGCCGTTATGAGACAGCTTCGCCACCCGGAAACCGGTTGCCCATGGGATCAAAAACAAACATATGAGTCGATTGCACCCTACACTATAGAGGAGGCGTATGAGGTTGAAGACGCGATCGAACGGAAGGATACAGAAGCGCTTAAATCAGAATTGGGTGATCTTTTATTTCAGGTCGTATTTTACTCGCAAATTGCGAATGAAGACGGGGAATTTACTTTCGATGATATCGTTGAGGCAATTACGGAAAAAATGATCAAACGCCATCCTCATGTTTTTGACAAAGTAACTTTTAATAATGCAGAGGAACAAACTAATAATTGGGAAGCACACAAGGCAGAGGAACGCACCAGAAGAGCAGCTTTAGAAAAACGAAAAATAAGTATTTTGGACGATGTTCCCCCCAATCTTCCAGCACTAATACGAGCAGAAAAACTTACTAAAAGGGCTGCAAGGGTAGGTTTTGACTGGCCACAAATAGACCAGGTTATTGCAAAAATCGACGAAGAACTGGCTGAAGTAAAAGCAGAAATAAATGCTAATGCATCAAACGATTATATAGAAGATGAGATTGGAGACCTTCTTTTTACGGTTGCCAACTTAGCACGGCATTGCAAAATCGACCCTGAAAATGCACTCAAAAAAACAAACCGAAAATTTATTGAACGTTTTCATTTTATCGAACAAGAGCTTGAAGATGCCGATATGAGCTTTGAAGATGCTAGCCTGGAATTGTTGGAAGAGCATTGGCAAACAGCTAAAGCCACGATTTTGAAAATTAAGTAGCCCTCTGTAATTAATCGTTTTTAAGCAAATGCATGAGACTGGATGTGTCCCAACGTTCTCCACCACGACTTTGAACGGCGGCATAAAGTTGGTCTACTAAGGCAGCCACAGGCAGTCTCGCACCATTGCTATGCGCCTCTTGGAGCGCAATATTGAGATCTTTTCTCATCCAATCTACTGCAAAACCAAAGTCGTATTCGTCCCTACACATGGTTTCAGCCCGATTTTCCATTTGCCAAGATCCGGCTGCACCTTTTGAAATAGTTGCAATAACCTTCTCCATATCAAGGCCGGCTTTCATACCAAAATTCATACCTTCTGCAAGGCCTTGTACAAGGCCAGCAATGCAAATTTGATTAACCATTTTCGTCAGTTGGCCGCTTCCCGGTGGCCCGATTAGAGTTACTTGGCGTGCAAAACAGTCAAGAATTGGCTCTGCTTTTTCAAAGATATCTTCATCGCCGCCACACATCACTGTTAGAATTCCATTTTCTGCGCCGGCTTGACCGCCTGAAACGGGTGCATCAATGAATCCAATCCCTTTATCTTTTGAAATCTTATGTAATTCGACTGCGAGGGTTGCTGAGGCAGTTGTATTATCAACTAAGACGGAGCCACTTTCCATCCCTTCAAGTGCGCCATTTGGCTCCACAAGGACACTACGAACATCTGAGTCATTACCAACGCATGAAAAAACAAAGTCCGCACCTAGGGCCGCGTCTTTTGGCGTAGCTGCAAGTATACCGCCAAATTCTTTTACCCATTCATCACCCTTAGTTTTGGTTCGATTATAAACCGAAATATCGTGCCCGCCCTTTTGAAGATGTCCGGCCATTGGGTAGCCCATAACACCGAGGCCAATAAAAGCAATCTTACTCATTAAAATTCCTCAATTTTTTGTTAATGGTTTAAAGTAACTTCATATAGCCGGGAAACATTAATGTGGCCGTAGGTAGGTGTTGATTGAATTCCAGCACCCTTCATCAGGCGCAGTCAATAGACCAAACACTTTATCAGCACCGCTATAAAAATCACCGTTAAGCAAAGCAGAGTAGCCACCTGCTTCCTTATGCAACAGAACTCCAGCAGCATGATCCCAGGGATGCAATGTCCGATAAAGAGAAAAATGTTTATCACCACAGGCTAAACGCAAAAAATCAAAACCAGCACAATGATAATTAACCATTTTGGCGAAGCTGTCGAATTTGGGCCGAACTATATCACGATATTCACGCCCCCACGCACTGGCATGGGCCGAGCCAAAAGACTTTTCTAAAGAAACAGAAGAGGCAACACGCATACGCTTCCCGTTGCAAAAGGCCCCCTCTCCCTTTGAACCGATTGCCATCTCGTCAGTCATCGGGGAAAATATTAAGCCGAATACAGTTTCACGTTTTATTATAAGGCTCAAGAGTACCGCAAAAGGCTCCTTGCCGGCCGCAAAATTTGAAGTTCCATCAACAGGATCTATCAGCCACACAGGTGCCTCCTCATCTAAGATCTTTATTACCGATGGATTATTCTCAACTGTTTCTTCACCAATTGCTACGGTGCCGGGGAATGATATTTGTAATTCGCGAATCAATATCTTTTCTGCTTCTATGTCAGCCGTGGTCACTAAGTTACCCGCATTGCCGGGCCTTTTTTCAATTATGTCAGCACTCTCAAGCGCACCAAACCGTGAGAGAATTTCATCTTCTGCAACTGTCCTTACGATGGCAGCTATCTTCTCTGGATCTATATGTGACACATGTCCTCCTAATGAGAAGGGCCGCACACTGGTGCGGCCCTTCCAAAACTAAATGGTGACAAGACTTTACATCATGCCGCCCATACCACCCATGTCAGGCATTGGTGGAGCTGCGGGAGCAGCAGGCTCTGCCTTTTCAGCAATCATCGCTTCCGTAGTAATGAGAAGACCAGCTACGGATGCTGCATCCTGAAGAGCAGTCCGTACAACTTTAGCTGGGTCAATGATCCCTTTGGCAACCATGTCGACATATTTGCCGGATTGTGCGTCGAAGCCACTAGTAGCACCCTTTGCTTCCTGGACCTTACCAGAAACCACAGCGCCATCCTCACCAGAGTTTTCAGCAATCTGACGGATTGGTGCCAGAATAGCTTCCTTGATGATATCGATACCTCTACGCTGGTCGTCATTGGCAGGGCTAAGGGAGTTTAGAGCTTTCTGAGATTTGAGAAGAGCCGTGCCACCACCAGCGACAATACCTTCCTCAACAGCGGCCCGGGTAGCGTGCATTGCGTCGTCCACACGATCCTTTTTCTCCTTAACTTCAACTTCCGTTGCACCGCCAACGCGAATCACAGCAACACCACCAGCGAGTTTCGCCAGACGTTCCTGCAGTTTCTCACGATCATAATCGGAAGTTGTCTCTTCGACCTGTGCGCGAATTTGATTGCAACGACCGGTAATATCTGACTTTTTACCAGAGCCTTCGACAATCGTGGTGTTATCTTTGTCTATGGAAACACGCTTAGCGCTTCCCATCATGTCCAAAGTAACATTCTCAAGCTTAATACCGAGGTCTTCTGAAACCACCTGTCCGCCAGTAAGTATCGCAATATCTTGAAGCATTGCTTTACGGCGATCACCGAAACCAGGCGCCTTGACAGCAGCAACCTTAAGCCCACCACGTAGTTTATTCACTACCAAAGTAGCAAGAGCCTCGCCTTCTACATCTTCAGCGATAATGATTAGCGGCCGCCCAGACTGAACCACGGACTCAAGAACAGGCAACATTGCCTGCAAGCTTGAAAGTTTACTTTCGTGCAGCAAAATGTAGGGATTTTCCATTTCACAAATCATTTTCTCCGCGTTCGTAATGAAATACGGAGACAGATAACCCCTGTCAAACTGCATCCCTTCAACGACGTCTAATTCGGTTTCGAGGCCCTTGGCTTCTTCCACCGTAATTACGCCTTCGTTCCCAACTTTCTCCATCGCCTGGCTGATCATACGACCAACATCAGCATCACCGTTTGCTGATATAGTACCAACCTGCGAAATCTCTTCGTTGGTTTTTACCTTCTTCGCACTCTTTTGAATGTGAGTGACAACAGCGTCCACGGCGAGGTCAATGCCACGCTTGAGGTCCATCGGGTTCATACCAGCAGCAACTGCCTTTGAACCTTCGCGAACTATCGCCTGAGCCAGTACGGTCGCAGTAGTTGTACCATCGCCAGCAATGTCATTGGTTTTGGAAGCAACTTCACGGACCATCTGGGCGCCCATGTTTTCAAACTTATCCTTAAGTTCTATCTCTTTGGCGACAGTTACGCCATCTTTTGAAATGCGCGGTGCACCAAAAGCCTTATCTAAAACAACATTGCGGCCTTTCGGACCGAGCGTCACCTTGACCGCGTCGGCCAGGATGTCGACGCCCGCAAGCATTTTGGTGCGGGCATCAGTTGAAAATTTTACTTCTTTAGCAGCCATTGTATCTAACCTTCCCTTAAAGATCTTTACTCGATGATGCCCATTACGTCAGTTTCGCGAACTATCAACAAATCTTCGCCGTCAACCTTGACTTCGGTTCCCGACCACTTGCCATACAGCACGCGATTTCCTTTTTTAACGTCGAGCGGGGTAACTTTCCCATCTTCACCCTTTGTGCCAGATCCAGCGGCGACGACTTCGCCCTCCATCGGCTTTTCTTTGGCGGTGTCTGGAATAATGATCCCCCCAGCAGTCTTTTCTTCCGCATCCAAAGGACGGATTAAAAGACGATCATGCAGCGGCCTTAGTTTCATTTTAGTTATCTCCTACAGATGTCAAAAGTTTATCTGAACATATGTTATTGGCGTCTGCCTTCCAGCGAAACACCCAAATTTTGGCACTCTATTAAAAGGAGTGCCAGCCGTGATGTAAGTATCGTAAGGAGCCCTGTCAACCAGTCCGTGCTATTTTTTTTTATTTTGTATTCACAAAACTTGGGAAAAGACCATTAAATCGCTGATATTCAATGGAATTTAGTGTCACAGCAATGTGTGCGTACGTATCATCATCGCTCCGCTCAAGAACCTGCCCAGTGCGATATAGCCATGCTAATGCCGCACCATCAGCCAGGGAAACTTTGATATGATGGCATGCATGGGTCTGATCCAGTTCTCCCTCTATCGCAGAGATCAAGTTGCTTAGCCCTTCGCCCGACATCGCAGAAACAGGAATTTTCTTAATAAGTGAACTGTTATTCCGCTGTAACGCGACCTTCTGGCAGTCATCAAGTAAATCTATTTTATTCAGTACTTCGATCGGAGGCTGCGCATCAGGCCTCACCAATCCTGAGAGTACCGCCATCACATCCTCACATTGAGCCTCTGTATCCGCATGTGAGACATCGCGCACATGGATCAGGATATCTGCTTCACTAACTTCCTCGAGTGTAGCCCTGAACGCAGCAACCAGCTCAGTTGGTAGGTCCGAAATAAAACCAACCGTATCTGAAATAACTGCTTGTCTTCCAGACGGCAGTTTCAGGGCACGGTGCGTTGGATCGAGTGTGGCAAATAATTGATCCCGTGCGACAACACTTGATCTTGTTAAACGATTAAATAGTGTTGATTTACCTGCGTTTGTATATCCCACCAATGAAATAATTTCATATGGTTCACGTTTACGCGCTTTTCGATGAATGCGTCGTGTTTTACAGATTTTATCAAGGTCACGTTTCAACCTACCCATGCGTTCGTCAATGAGTCGACGATCAATTTCTAATTGGCTTTCACCCGGGCCACCGAGGAAACCGAGCCCTCCACGTTGACGTTCAAGGTGCGTCCAACTCCTAACCAAACGAGATCTTTGATAACTCAACGAAGCTAATTCTACTTGGGTCCTCCCCTCTCTCGTTTTGGCTCTAGCTCCGAAAATTTCAAGTATTAATCCGGTACGATCAATTACTTTTGTATTCCAAATGCGTTCTAAATTTCTTTGTTGCACAGGTGATAATGCGCAGTTCATGATTACTAACAACGGTCTATTTAGATTATCCAACTTGATGCCGATGCGCTCAGCTTGTCCCGAACCGATATATTTACCGGGATCGATCTTGTTGACTGTAATGATATCAGCGCCGACGACTTGTAGCTGTATTGCTGTCGCTAACCCGTCAGCCTCATCAAGACACGCCTCTGCAGTACGCCGAACGATATTTTTTTTCAATTTCGGCTGTACTAAGAAACACCGTCCATTCGTCTGGCTGTCGGGGCGTTCAAATTGGAAACCCGACATAGAAACCCCATCGATTATTATTCGTCGGTATCTTCATTGGCTTCATCGCCGGCCTCGCCGCCGGCATCATCACCTTCGAATAGCTGTACCGGTTGTGATGGCATAACTGTCGAAATAGAATGCTTATAAACCAGCTGAGAATGAGACTCTCGACGCAAAAGCACGCAGAAATTATCAAACCAAGTAATAATGCCCTGAAGTTTTACTCCATTTACCAAAAATACCGTAACAGGCATCTTAGCTTTTCGAACTGAGTTTAAAAAAACATCCTGGAGATTATGATGCTTATCCGCATTCTTCATCTTACATGCCCCTTTTTATGCTATCCTGATACAGACAGTTATTTTATTTGTTTAGCAAAATTATATGATTATGTACGTATAGAGACACAGTACTCTTCACTAATCAAACAAAAGAAACCAATTTAGCCGGCATAGTTAAAACGTCTCGAGCAAAGTAGCGAATTCTTTGCAACTGGATAGCGATATTTTATCGGAATTCTTATCACTCCTTTGGGGTTCCTCTTTTTGTCTATTAATCAATATGGGGATACAGCCACTATTTTGTGCAGTTTCTATATCGATGTCAGAATCTCCCACGTACCAAATGACCGAGTTGCGCGCTATGGAATTTTTCTGAATAAACAGGTTTATGGGAGCGGCATCAGGCTTGTCATAGTCCGCGTCACCCGCACCGATAACGTCAATGAAGTGCCTGTCCCAACCAAGATGTTTTACTTCTTTGCGCAGATACTTTCCTGTCTTGTTACTTATGACACCCAAAACATTTACCAACTGACCCGCTCTTGAGAGCATTTCATGAGCATAAGGCATAGGCTTCAGGTTCTGTATATGGAGCTTCTCAAAAGACTCATAAAATACATTTGCTGCATCGTGCCATTTTTCCCCAAAAAGCGAAGGAAACGAATCCCGCAATGACTTTTGCACACGCTGCTTAGTCTCCTCAAGCGTCCAAGGCCTTTGGCCCATAGCTACGAATGTTTCTGTTAATGCTGCGTGAATAATCTGCCAGCTATCGATAAGAGTATTGTCCCAATCAAATAAAATTACCGCAGGTTTTTCGATATGGATTGACACCATCTTACTCTTTAGGCGCTGCTAGCAAACTTTACATACATCGCCTGTAATTTTTTGGTAACAGGGCCTACCTTACCACTTCCTATTTGCTGTCCATCGATAGACAATACCGGCGTGGCTAAAGATGTTGCCGAGGTGAAAAAGGCCTCAGCAGCTTTTAATGCCTCGCTCGTTGTAAACCCTCTTTCATGAAAATCTAAACGTTCCTCTTTTGCGAGCTCGATGATTGTACGGCGCGTAATACCATTCAAAATTTCACTGGATGGGGGGCGGGTTATAAGCTCTCGATTTGTGGTTACTATCCAGGCGTTTGAGGAAGACCCCTCCGTTATAGCGCCATTTTCATCAACCATCCAAGCCTCTCCTGCGCCCGCTTTAACTGCATCGGATTTTGCTAAACAATTGGCTATGAGTTGAGTAGTTTTTATATCACGACGGTGCCATCTTAAGTCAGGTACCGTTATGACCGAAACACCGTTCCTTATGCTAGGTTTTTCGATAAGGTTTGAAGAACGGGCCATGATAACCAGACTAGGTGTTATGTTATCAGGAATGAGGTGATCACGGGGAGCCACCCCTCGCGACACTTGAAGATAAACGAAGCCGTTTGTGATCTTGTTGAGCCGGATCACCTCCCGAATGAGAAGCGACAAGACCCGGCGAGATTTTGGTAACGCAATGCTAAGCTCCGAAAGAGAGTATTCAAGCCTGTTGAGATGTTCCTCTTCGTCGACAAGAATACCGTTATTCAAAAAAATAACCTCATATACAGCGTCACCGAAGTTAAAGCCGCGATCTTCAACATCGATCATTGCATTACGACGCTGCAAAAACTGACCATTTACATAGACGCATTTCAACATTTTCAAACCACCTCATATTCCGATCTAATGCATCTATTGTTTTATTCAATTGCGCCTACGTAAAATCTAATCGCACAGCAAAGAGTTTCTCTACTTCCCGAATAGTACCAGTAGCTGCAAGTAATATTACTCGATCGCCTGTGCGTATATCAGTATCTACTCGCGGTATCAGCACCCTGCGATCACGGACTATTGCTCCGATTATAACACCACGAGGCAATTTCTTGTCGCCAAGCGTTGCGCCTACTAGCGGAGACGTCTCCATTACCTCAGCTTCTATGATTTCTCCAAACCCCTCCCATAATGAATAAACGCTACGTATTCTACCTTGCCTTACATGTTGCATAATTTTTGACACAATTATTGACCGAGGGTTTACGAGAATATCTACGCCTAGTTTGGTAACCAAGGATGCATAGCTATCACGCTTGACCAGCGCTATAGCCTGCTTCACGCCAAGTTGTTTTGCTAACAAAGATCCAAGCACATTTGTTTCGTCATCATCTGTCACAGCAACTATTGTGTCGGCAGATGCGATATTAGATTCCGCGAGTATCTCTTGATCGAATATATCGCCTTGCAACACCGTGGTTTCTGGAACAATTTCGGCAATTTTTCTTGCGCGCTCACGATCCATTTCAATTATTTTTGCTGTAACACCCTCTCGTTCCTCTATCGTTTTAGCAAGATTACTACCAACGTTACCGCCACCAACAATCACAAGTCTACTAGCCTCTATTTCCTCATACCCGAAAATTTCCATGACTCTATTTACGTGTTCAGTTTCGCTGACAAAATACACTTCATCGCCGGCCAACATCTGGTCTCTTGAGGTAGGTATTCTTACATCGCCATCGCGTGAAATGCCTACTACTACGACGTTGAGGTCCGGGAATAATTCAGTCAACTGTCGAAGAGGAGTATTTACAATGGGGCATTTCTCCGAGCAGCGAACGCCAATGACGCGCACATTGTCTTCAGCAAGAGGGATCATGTCGAATGCTCCAGGTACGGCAAGCCTCCTATCTATTGCCTTTGCCACCTCTAGCTCTGGCGAAATAATAACATCAATTGGCATATGATCCCGGCTAAATAGGTCAGCCCAAACTGGATCTAGGAAACTTTGTTGGCGAATCCTCGCAATCTTTGTCGGAACGTTGAATAATGAATGAGCAACCTGACATGCTACCATGTTGACTTCATCAGCATAGGTGACAGCAATAATCATATCTGCCTCATCCGCATTTGCTGCGGCGAGAATTGCAGGTTCAGAGGCATTGCCCACCATCGCCTGCACATCAAGTGCTGCGTTTACACGTCCAATGAGTTCCGGGGTACGATCAATGACTGTAACATCGTTACCCTCAATAGAAAGATAACGTGCTATGCTAAAACCAACTTGTCCGGCACCACAGACTATGACGTTCATTGACTATCTCACAATTCAAAATTGATAGGTTAACCCGCACTACCCAAGGTTTTTTCATTTCCGTGAAGGCCGAGACTTTTCAACTTTCTATGAAGCGCTGCGCGGTCCATGCCAACGTAACTAGCAGTTTTACTGATATTGCCGCCAAAACGTATCAATTGAAAATTCAAATATTGTCTTTCAAAAGCTTCACGAGCCTGCCGCAGAGAGACGTTCATAAGCTCGAAAGAAACTTCCTCATTCTTTTCACTCTCGTCCACGCCTATGGCCTTGATTACATCACTAGCTAAAATAGCAGCCGTGACATCGACGTCCGTTAAAAGCAAGAGACGCTGAATTACGTTAACTAGTTCCCATACATTTCCTGGCCATTGGTGTGCCTGAAGTGCAGCAAGTGCATCCGGTGAAAACTTTCTTGGTGGACGGTTAGTCGATTGCGCAGTTCTTCGCATTATATCTTCGGCGAGTTCTGGCAAATCTTCTAGTCTATTGCAGAGGGGCGGCAGTTGAAGGGGTACAACACTGAGCCGATAGAAAAGGTCTTCACGAAAAGACCCATCAGCAATGGCAACCTTAAGGTCGCGGTTAGTTGACGCAAGCACCCTCACATCTACGTTTACGATTGACGTACCTCCAATACGCGTGAATTCTGGTTTATGCAAAACACGAACAAGCTTTGCCTGGGTTTCTACGGGGATGTCGCCAACTTCATCCAAAAGTAATGTACCACGATGAGCCTTTTCAAGGGCTCCAACCCGCCGAGCAACTCCATCATTAGCCTCGTGACCAAACAGCTCTCGTTCCAAGTCTTCTGGTTCAAGGCCAGCGCAGGAAAGTGCGACAAAGGGCCCTTCATTGCGGGGGGATTTAGCATGCAATACGGCCGCGGTTACTCCTTTACCGCTTCCAGGGGGACCGCTTATCAAAACTCTGCTGTCTGTAAGCGCAACCTTATTCAAAGAGCTCCGTAGTTGAGACATTACAGCGGACTTGCCCACAAGTTCTGCTTGCTGTTCGGCAGAACGAGCTCGCAGTTCCTCATTTTCGTTTCTTAGTCTAATATCCTCTACAGCACGCCCCACAGTATGAATAAGGACATCTGTTTTGAAAGGCTTCGTAAGAAAATCATATGCCCCCATCTTGGTCGCATTCACAGCCATATCAAACGTGGCATGCCCGCTTATCATCAACACTTGTTGCTCAGGGTTTTCTTGGCGTATTTGTTCCAACATTTGGAGTCCATCAAGCTCACTGTTCTGCAACCAAACGTCCAAAATTATGAGGCTTGGTTGGCGGCTGGCAAAAGCGGCAAAAGCATCTTGGCTGGAGGCTGCCTCACGAGTTTCATATCCCTCGTCTTGCAGAATACCCGCTATGAGGTTCCGGATATCCCCCTCATCATCAACTATTAAAATATCGTGTGCCACCGGCTCAGTCTCGTTTCCTATTCACCAACTTGTTCCATTGATGTTTGTGGGGCCTCTAACGAGGCACCTAGCGTTTTTTCATCTTCAGTTTTTTCAATTCTTGGACCACTCATACACAAAGTGACGCAAGCACCTCCCATCCTCCCGTCACGTAGTTGCAAACTACCTTTATGATCTTCCATAATCTTTCGAACTATAGCTAGCCCTAACCCAGTTCCCTTTGAACGAGTTGTGAAATATGGCTCCGTCAAACGATCACGTTGCTTATTTGGCAAACCTTTTCCGTTGTCTTCTACCTCAATTGTCGCAATATCATCAGAATGACTTAACCGTAAATGAATCTCTCCCTGTTTTGTCCCTAAATTGGGGCATGCCTCAATGGCCTCTGCCGCATTTAAAAGGAGGTTTGTGAGCGCTTGACTTATCTGCCGACCATCGCATTTGAAATAAAGCGGCTGGTCAGGTAATTCGGTTTTAAAATTGAGCTCGCGATGAGCACTTCGTTGTAAAAATTCCGCCTGGCGAACAAGTTCAGACAAGTTCTCACAACGCATCACCGGTAATGGCATTCTGGCAAAACTCGAAAATTCATCTACCATGCGGCCAATATCCTCAACGTGACGGATTATCGTGTCGGTGCAGGTTTCAAACGTTTCACGGTCTGAGCTAATTTGACTCCCATATTTGCGCTTTAAGCGTTCAGCCGACAACTGTATCGGAGTTAGCGGATTCCTAATTTCATGAGCAATTCGTCTAGCTACATCTGCCCAAGCTGCTTTTCTCTGAGCCGACATTAACTGTGAAATATCATCGAATGTAACAACGAAGCCACAAACTTGCCCGCCAACGTGTTCCGTTCCAATACGCACAATTAAAGTACAAGGTTCGCGTTCTCGCGTGATTCGGATTTGGCGTTCGATAAACCGGCCAGTTGATGATTTTTTTACCTCGTCAAGCATGTTTGCCATTTCCGGAATAACCGCACCGAGAAACTCGCCGAGCCTTTTTTCTAGATTTTGGCCGGTCAAAGTTGACGCCGACCTATTAGGAAGGTTTATTCGTCCCTCTTCATCCAATCCAATAACCCCGGCAGATACGCCAGAAAGCACCGTTTCAGTAAACCGACGTCTCTCATCTAATTGCTGATTAGCTTCAACTAACTCTCCACGACTTCTTCCAAGCTCACCAGTCATTCGGTTGAAAGCACGGCTCAAAAGACCAAGCTCCTTTGTCTCAGCCTCCTCCGGTACTCGTACAGCGAGATCCCCTGAACGCACTCTTTCAGTTGCATCAATCAAAGCACTTATTGGTCGAGAAAATTGAGTGGCAACGATAAGTCCGAACCACGACGCCGCTAACAATAGAATAAGAGCCAGACCAATAAACAATAATGCGAACGAGATTTCTATATTCTCCCGTTTGAGTTCTAAGTTTTCAAACCGTTCAACTGAGAGTTGTGTGCGCTTTGTCTGCGCTAAAACCTTTGGTTCAACAAACCGGCCGACGTAGAGATAGTGATCAATATAATTATCCAAGCGTACAAGTGCCCTTACTCTATCATCGTTTTTACTTGTTAGAATTGCCACTTCACCCTTACGCGCTAAATTGAATTTTTCAGGTGGTATTCCCTCAAATTCCAAAACGTAGGTGAGCCCTGCTCTGGCTAAAACTTCTCCCGTGCTTGAGATAAAGACTATTGCCTCAGTCAAGCCGCGTAGATTAGATTGAATATTCAGCGCATAATTCAAAAGTTTAGGGTTTCCCTGAAGAGCATTTGCCTCAAGGTTAAGCGACTTTGACACAGCAAGCACATCTGCGCGTAAATTATTTTTGTGTTCTGCCATATAAGCCTCAGCCACTGCCACGGATTGGTTCAATGCTGTTCGAACTTCACTTGAAAACCACGTTTCCACGCCGAACTTGAAGAAAAGCACTGACGCACCCGCGACCAGAAGCGCTGGAACTATTGAGATGAAACCAAAAAGAGTCGCAAGGCGCACATGAAGTCTTGATCCAGCTGAGCCTCTTATCCGGTCTGTCCAAACACGAGCAACCCGCCAGCCAATAAAAATAGCCAGTATCAGTAATAGGGCGAGGTCTGTAACTAGAAGCCGTGACACCCATATCGAATCAGGCCCGAAAGGATCCATTCCCCGAATGGCCATATACGTAGCGATTACGGAAAAACATGCCAAAATACCTAGCGCCACAGCAATCCAGCGCCCGGCTAGGTGCCTCTTGAGTGCCGTTTCCGCAACCTTAGGGGTGCTAATCGGATTGTAGGGGTTATTTCTTGTCCCAGTCATAGAGTGTTCCCAGGCTTTGGTGATCTCAAAGTTATAATTCAATTACAACAATAAGTCCCTACTTCTAGATGTATAAATTTTGTTATGGTTTTGTTTGATGTATTTAAAAATTATCAACGGGGACGTCTTATTACCTCTATTCCCAACTCACGTATTTTTTTTCGCAGGGTATTTCTGTTAAGCCCAAGTATTTCCGCCGCGCGCACCTGATTTCCTCGCACGGAACTAAGCGAAATGCTCAAAAGAGGCTTCTCTATCTCACTAATAATTTTTTCGTATAATCCACTCGGAGGAAGAGCGTCCCCGTATGTCGCAAAATGCTCTAATAAATGACGTTCGACTGTTTCAGACAGACTTGCCGAATCCGCGCACATAGTTTCATTGACTTGTGATATTTCTGCCAATTCACTTTCCACAACGTCAATAGTGATATTTTGCTGTGAGTAGAGGGCTGCCAGTCGCCGGACCATGTTCTCCAATTCACGGACATTGCCAGGCCAACGATGTGCTTGAAGTCGCAACAAGGCGTCACCATCAATTGATTTAACGGGTAATCCCTCAGAAGAAACTTGTTGTAAAAAGTACCTCGCTAGATCCGGAATATCTTCTGACCGTTCACGTAGGGGTGGTAGCCGCATTGGCACAACATTAAGCCGGTAATACAAGTCTTCCCGAAAATTACCTTGCTGCACTAATTTGGTGAGATCGTGATGGGTAGCCGCCACAATTCTCACATTGGCCTTTATTGGAATGCGCCCTCCTACCCTTGTAAACTCTCCTTCTTGCAACACTCGAAGAAGCCTAGTTTGCGTATCAATCGGCATATCACCGATTTCATCTAGGAACAAAGTACCACCCTCTGCCTGCTCAAAGCGTCCATAGAACCGGTTTCCAGCGCCAGTAAACGCCCCTTTTTCGTGACCAAACAGCTCGCTTTCTATAAGATCATGAGGTATCGCCGCCATATTTATAGCAACAAATGGCGCGTGCTTTCTTTTCCCATAATCATGAAGTGCACGTGCAGCGAGCTCTTTGCCAGTGCCGGACTCCCCGGTGATCAGCACTGTGAGGTCAGTCCCCATGAGACGAGCAAGTATACGATAGATCTCCTGCATAGCTGGCGATCTGCCTATCAATGGAAGACGCTCGTCACCCTCTACGGCTTCCTCATTTATCGTGTGTTTCAGGGCCGGCTCTTCAAGCGCGCGATTAATCACACGAAACAATTCGGTGAGGTCAAAGGGTTTTGGCAAGTACTCGAAAGCGCCTCGTTCGGTTGCTTTAACAGCCGTAAGCAATGTGTTCTGAGCACTCATTGCGATAACTCGGAGTTCTGGGCGCATCTTTCGTATTCTAGGTATCAAATCCAAGGCATTTTCATCTGGCAGGACAATATCAGTAAGCACTACATCACCATCGCCATCTGTAATCCAACGCCACAGAGTTGTGGCATTGCTAGTGGATCGCACATCATAACCTTGCCTTATTAGTGCCTGTCCTAAGACTGTCCGAATTGAGTGGTCGTCATCAGCTACCAGTATAACGGGTTGTTGTTTATTCGCCATTGTCGCTCCGTGCCATAGGCATCATCACTTTGAAGGTTGTTTTGTCAGATCCATTTAAAACATCGATCATTCCCCCGTGATCATCGACAAGTTTGGCTACCAAAGCCAGCCCTAGCCCGGCATTTTGCGCTTTCGTGCTGACAAAAGGATCGAAGATTTGCCGTACCATTTCGTCTGGAATACCACCACCATTATCCTCTATGGAAACGATGAGAGGTAGATCTACTCGCGAGTGCAATCCTGGTGTAGCTAGTCGCATTCCATATTGAAATGCGGTGTGCACCCTTATGGACGGCTCCTGAACTCCGTCTAAGGCTTCAGCGGCATTCTTTGCCAAATTGAGGAACACTTGAATAAGATGATCTCTATCTCCATAAACTCTTGGTAAAGATGGATCGTAAGCCTTTGCAATCGGTATTCCTTTAGCAAACCCAGTATTCGCTATATGTATCACGTGGTCCAGAACTTCGTGCAAATTCACAGCATATTTTTCAATTCTTGGCCTGTCAGAAAATGCTTCAATTCGATCTATCAATCTGCAAATACGATCACTTTCATCAACTATTAGACGGGCAAGAGGCCTTTCATCAGACGGTGCAGATTGTTCAAGTAATTGAGCAGCGCCTCGTACCCCAGAAAGCGGGTTTTTAATTTCATGAGCAAGCACTGCCGACATCGCTGATACGGAGCGGGCCACATCCCGATGAACCAATGAAGTATCAATCCGTTCCGCCACGGTAATTTCATTAAGAACGAGTGCAACAAAAGAGGCATGACTGCCGAGTGTTGCCGCAGTCAAACTCACCATTTTATCTCCTATTCTCGGTGTCGCCAAACGGATAGAAAATTCTTGCATACTGTTCCCAGTCCGCCGGACCTTGTGGGCAAGGCTCATCAAAGGGCTGTCCTGTGGAATCAAGTCTTGCAAATTCCGATTTGTGAGCCCCACAATGCTCAATTGGAAAAAATTTTCTGCAGCGGGATTTGCATAAACAATTTCGTCTGACCCATCTGCTACCAACACTGGCAATGGAATTGCGGATAGAAGCTCTGCAAAAAAATCCGGTGCGAGGTTGGTTTCAAAAGACCTACTGATTTTCATGCCGCCAACGTATTCTGCTGATCGCAAAAAAATGATTTCAACAACTCGATCACTTGGTCAGGGTTGTTGCTTTTACTGATACTCAGGCGTACATCATTGGAGTTTTGAAGATTTTGGACATACCAGCACAAATGTTTACGTGCTACCCTAAGGCCCTGATCGATCCCATAATGTGACAAAATAGCAGCGTAATGTGAGAGCACAGAAGACAAAATAGTCTCTAAACAAGGGTCTGGCGATTGTTCTCCAGTTTGAAGAAATAATTTTACCTGACTTAATAACCACGGCTTCCCTTGGCTTCCTCGACCGAGCATCACCCCATCGGCTCCAGATAAAAAAAGGCAGTCCTTCGCATCCTCAGGGCTACAAATATCTCCATTGGCTATAACAGGTATTTTTATAGCTTCTTTCACCTTTCTTATAAATCCCCAGTCGGCGGTTCCCTTAAAAAATTGACATCGGGTTCTGCCATGCACGGTAACCATCTGGACGCCTTGTTCTTCTGCAATGCGGGCAAGGTTAGGCGCGTTACGACATGTTTCATCCCACCCAGTGCGCATTTTTAAAGTCACCGGGACTGAAACAGCTTTAACAACTGCGCTTATAATTTGAGCGGCCAAACTCTCGTCTCTCATGAGTGCGGAGCCGCATGCTTTATTTGTTACTTTTCTGGCGGGACATCCAAAGTTTATATCAATCGCTGCTGCCCCCCTGTCTTCATTAATGCGCGCTGCCTCCGCCATTAAAAAGGGGTCCCGCCCCGCAATTTGCACCGATATAGGAAATTCAGACAAACAATTGTGGGGAATTTTCTTCATCTCTGAGCGCACCTGACGAAGAACAGCATCGCTTGCAATCATCTCAGAAAAGACGAGGTCAGCGCCAAAACTTTTAACAGCTTGACGGAAAGGGTAGTCGCTGACCCCAGATAAGGGTGCTAAAATTACCAATGGATATTTATTGTTAGAGAATATCATGCCACTTTAATGGGCAGTTATTGACTATGCATAACATATAACCAATTTAGTGCATTGGCAATCTGAATTCGTGGCAGCAGCTACAAAAGCTTCACAAGTTTTCACAATCGCCTGTAAAAAGTACCGATCCATCGCGAAATTCTCATAAAATATTCTATAAAATTCGGCAAAAGTGTTTATGTCGGAAGACAAGCTTAAAAAAGCGCCACAATTTAGACATGAGAGATTGA
Organism: uncultured Rhodospirillaceae bacterium; assembly: GCA_913043025.1. Classification (GTDB taxonomy): domain Bacteria; phylum Pseudomonadota; class Alphaproteobacteria; order UBA8366; family UBA8366; genus UBA8366. Next base: position 1,910 of record CAJWLM010000017.1, on the reverse strand, counting down.
CTATAAAAGCGAACCCTTGGCATATGCCATTTAGCATTTCCATTGCTGAGTTCACTGAAGAAAGAATGGTTGATGGGAAAAAATGTAGCATTGGTGCTAGCAGGCGGGCGAGGCAGCCGTGCGGGCCACGGCATTCCAAAACAGTATCGAGAGATTCGCGGAGTATCATTACTAAGGCGATCACTTATTGCTTTTTGCGAACATCCTGAAATCAACTTGGTTCGCGCAGTTATCCATCCAGAGGATCAGCATTTATATGAGATGGTTGCCCGTGATTTACCACTGGAACCTCCGGTTTTCGGCGGTGATACCCGACAGAAGTCAGGCTTAAACGGCCTTGAAAGCTTCATTGAATACAGCCCCAGCAAAATATTGATCCATGACGCTGCAAGGCCTTTTGTAGCAGCGGATACCATCACGCGAGTTCTGGACTCACTCGACAGCAGCACAGCAGCATTGGCTGCATCAAAAATCACTGATACGGTAAAGAAACAAGACAAGGGTGGCTATGTACGTGAGACAATACCTAGAGAAGAACTTTGGCGAGCCCAGACACCGCAAGGATTTCGGTTTAAGGAAATACTAGCCGCACACATCCAATTTCAGAATGAAAGCTATACTGATGATGCTGCAATCGTGGAAGCAGCCGGCCACAAGGTTCTCCTTGTCGATGGCAACGAAGAAAACTTTAAAGTAACCAACCCCGAGGATTTTGTGAGAGGTGAAGTTTTGTCTGGCACAGAGGAAATGACAACCCACAATATTGTTGATTTGTCGGGCATCAGAACGGGGATCGGGTTTGATGTCCATCGTTTCGGCCCGGGAGATCATGTCATACTTTGCGGTGTACCAATCCCCCACACCCATGGGCTTTTGGCACATTCAGATGCTGACGTTGCAATGCATGCCCTGACAGACGCCATATTAGGGGGGATTTGCGCTGGCGATATAGGCACCTATTTCCCCCCGAGCGACATGAAATGGAAAGGCGCCTCTTCAGATATATTCCTCACTGAAGCAGCAAAGATGGTTACGCAGAAAAATGGAGTTATCAACCATATTGATTTAACAATTGTCTGCGAAACACCTAAGATTGGACCGCACCGAGAATCTATGCAATCACGGTTAGCAGAGATTCTAAACTTGTCATCTGAACTCATAAGCATAAAGGGGACCACTTCAGAAAAGCTTGGCTTCACAGGGAGACGTGAGGGTATCGCTGCGCAGGCCGCGGCAACAATTTGGATTAGGTAAAGGTTTAGGAAAACGCTGAAAGTAATTGTTTTTAAATATTTATAAATCAATATCAACTTTGGGTGGCTTGGGTTATCAGACACCCGCGCCCGGAACAATCGCCTCACTTATTGGTGTAGGAACCGCTTGGCCGCTACATGTTTACGGTCCGCCATATTCTTTAGCTGCGGCTGCATTTGTTGCCTTTTGCATTGGATGCTGGGCAGCAGACAAGTATCAGAAATCAACAAGGCGGTCCGATGCCCCAGAAATCGTCATAGACGAGTTGTCTGGCCAGTGGCTTTCCTTAGCCTTTCTGCCTCCCGATTTGATTTATTTTGGGGTCGGCTTTCTGTTGTTTAGATTTTATGATATTGCAAAGCCTTGGCCAATCAATTTAGTCGATAAAGGTGTTAAGGGCGGCTTTGGAGTGATGGCAGATGATATATTAGCCGCATTATATGTATATCTGACCTTCGGTATTTTTTTAATCTGGTAAAGGTATGAGTTTCAATGAATTTTGAGCGGGAAATATTGCTTCAAGGGTCTCAGTTTCTTCAAACCTGCAGATTAAAAAAACTTAAACTGGCAACCGCTGAGTCATGTACGGGTGGCCTCATAGCTTCGTTAATGACGGCCATCGAGGGGTCGTCTGATATTTTTGATAGATAAATTTT
>CAJWLM010000016.1 GCA_913043025.1 uncultured Rhodospirillaceae bacterium | reverse complement strand
CACCTCGGTTTAACAACCCAATAGAATCCACCCCGGCAACTTCAGATGAAAACCGCACACAACGCGTGCAGTGTATGCACCGTGTCATGATCGTTTTCACTAATGGGCCCATATATTTTTCTTTTACTGCTCGCTTATTCTCTTCATAGCGGCTGCCCTCGTGTCCGTATGCAACAGCCTGGTCTTGCAAATCACACTCGCCGCCCTGATCACAAATCGGGCAATCAAGCGGGTGGTTTATCAAGAGGAATTCCATCACACCATTGCGGGCTTTACGGACCATATCGCTGTCCGTTTTAATCTCCATGCCATCAGAGACTGGCAATGCGCATGAGGCCTGAGGTTTTGGGGGCCCAGGGGACACCTCAACAAGACACATTCTACAATTACCAGCAACTGATAGCCGCTCGTGGTAACAAAAGCGCGGTATCTCAACCCCTGCCTGTTCACAGGCTTGAAGCACCGAAACCCCCGCTTCAACCTCTAACTCTTTACCATCAATCGTAACCTTCGGCATTGTATAACCTTCAATCCACCTATTCGGCCGCTTGCGCTGTTATTGAGGAACCTTGCGCGTTTAGAATACGCTCTTCAATGACTGGCCTGAAATGGCGTATTAAACCCTGAACTGGCCAGGCGGCGGCATCACCAAGCGCGCAGATTGTATGCCCCTCGACCTGCTTTGATACATCTAACAAAGTATCTATTTCATCTACCGTTGCGTTGCCTGCAGCGAGACGCTCCAAAACTCGCCACATCCAACCGGTACCCTCCCGGCAAGGTGTACACTGGCCACAACTTTCATGCTTATAAAAATAAGCAAGTCGAGCAATCGCCTTTATTATGTCTGTTGATTTATCCATCACTATGATCGCGGCCGTGCCGAGACCAGTCTGGGCTTCTTTAAGCGCATCAAAATCCATAAGAATATCGTCACAAACTTCTTGTGGAATGCATGGCGTAGAACTACCGCCAGGTATCACGGCTAGCAAATTATCCCAGCCGCCACGAACACCTCCAGCATGTTTTTCAATCAAATCTTTTAGAGGCGTAGACATGGCCTCTTCAACATTACAGGGCTGATTCACATGTCCCGAAATACAAAACACCTTTGTGCCGTGGTTGTTTTCGCGACCAAAGGAAGTAAACCAAGATGCGCCACGTCGAAGAATTGTTGGGGCAACAGCAATGGTTTCAACATTGTTTACTGTTGTGGGGCAACCATACAGGCCAGACATTGCTGGAAAAGGGGGCTTCAGTCGCGGCTGACCTTTCTTGCCCTCAAGACTTTCTAATAATGCAGTCTCCTCTCCGCATATGTAGGCGCCGGCCCCACGATGAACATACACGTCGAAGGCCCAACCTGAATTAGCAGCATTTGCACCCAATAACCGTGCCTCATAAGCCTCCGCAATAGCAGCTTCTAATCTCATTGCTTCATTGTAAAATTCGCCTCGAACATATATGTACGCAGCGTGGGCGCCCATAGCGAATCCAGCAACTAAACACCCCTCTATCAACCTATGGGGGTCATGGCGCAATATATCACGATCCTTACAAGTTCCCGGCTCACTCTCATCCGCATTCACAACCAGGTAGTGAGGTCGTTCACTTTCCTCTTTAGGCATAAAAGACCACTTCAGTCCCGTCGGGAAACCGGCCCCTCCACGGCCGCGCAAACCGGAGGCCTTCATCTCTTCAATAATCCAATCTCGGCCTTTTTTGATTAGGACGGATGTTTCGTCCCAAACGCCTCTAGAGCGTGCCGCCTCTAGCTTCCAATCCTCAAAACCGTATAGGTTAGTAAAGATACGATCTTTATCCTGTAACATCTATTCCACCGCCTCAATTAATGTAGTCCGCCCTTCGATCGGCTCAGAACTAGTTCGACCAACTTGCGAACCGACCGCTGGGTCCCCACCCGCCCTGAGTTCATCCAGCACAACAATCACATTCTCAGGCGTCAAGTCCTCGTAGAGATCGTCGTTAATCTGTACCACGGGTGCGTTAACGCAAGCACCGACACACTCAACCTCCATCAGACTGAACACACCGTCATCAGTAGTTTCGCCCATTCCTATGCCTAGATGATTTTTAATAGCGTCGACAACAGCAGACGAATCCCTGAGCCAGCATGGTGTTGTAGTGCAACATTGAAGCAGAAACTTTCCAACAGGCTTTAGATTGATCATGGTGTAGAATGTTGCAACCTCAATGACCCTTATGCGCGGCATTTCAAGCATTGCTGATATTTCATCGATAGCCTCATCAGAAACATACCCGCCAATTTGGCGTTGAGCTAAATCAAGCAGCGGTAAAACAGCACTTTGTTTGCGGTCCTCGGGGTATTTTGCCAAAGCGCGTTTTACCTCACCCTCGTATTCATCTATGAATGTGAAATTACTGCCCATCACTAACCCTATCGGTCTATCTCGCCGAATACGATATCCATGGAGCCAAGCACTGCGACTGAATCCGCCAACATGTGCCCCTTACAAATATGGTCCATCGCTTGAAGGTGAGCATAACCCGGAGCTCTGATTTTGCAGCGATAAGGTTTGTTAGTACCATCTGCAACGAGATACACACCAAACTCGCCTTTCGGAGCCTCAACCGCAGTATAAGTATCGCCATCCGGCACATGAAAACCTTCTGTATAAAGTTTAAAATGGTGTATTAATGCCTCCATTGAATGCTTCATTTCACCACGCGACGGTGGCGCCGCTTTCCCGCGTGCCAAAACGTCACCAGAGGGCATCTTTTCAATACATTGGTGAATTAGCCTCAGGCTTTGACGAATTTCCTCAACGCGGCAAAGATATCGGTCGTAGCAATCGCCATTCTTACCTATTGGAATATCAAACTCTAGCTCGTCGTATACCATGTAAGGCTGGGATTTTCGAAGATCCCAGGGAATGCCTGAGCCTCTCAGCATAGGGCCAGAAAACCCCCAACCCTTAGCGTCTTTCGCCGAAACAATACCTACATCAACAGTCCGCTGTTTAAAAATTCGATTTTCGTTAAGCAGCGTTTCTAAATCATCAATAAATTTGGGGAAGCCAGACGCCCACTCTTCTATATCTTCCAACAATCCAGCGGGTAAGTCTTGATGCACCCCACCTACGCGATAATAGGCCGCATGTAATCGAGCTCCTGAGGCACGTTCATAGAATTCCATGAGTATTTCACGGTGTTCAAATGCCCAGAGCATCGGCGTCATGGCCCCGACATCAAGCGCAAAGGCCGTTAAATTAAGAAGATGGTTCAAAATACGGCCCAATTCATCGTATAGCACCCGAATGAATTGTCCTCGTCTTGGAACTTCAAGTTTCAAAAGTTTTTCTGCCGCGAGAACAAAAGCATGTTCTTGATTCATTGGTGCCACATAGTCGAGGCGATCAAAATAAGGAATCGCCTGAAGAAAAGTTTTATACTCAATTAGCTTTTCTGTACCACGATGCAGAAGCCCAATATGCGGATCAATGCGCTCCACAATCTCACCATCCATCTCCATAACCATTCGCAGCACCCCGTGAGCCGCCGGATGCTGCGGGCCAAAATTAATGGTCATTGTTTTGAGCTTTTGTTCGGAAGTCATTTTATGATGTTCCCTCGGGATCCTTGGCGTCAGATTTTTCGTCTCCCGTTAAATCTGGGGTCATACCCTCCCATGGGCTCAAGAAGTCAAAATTTCGAAAATCCTGTGTAAGTTTTACTGGCTCGTAAACTACCCTACGCTCTTCATCATCGTAGCGGACTTCTACGTGCCCCGTTAACGGAAAGTCCTTTCGAAGAGGATGTCCGTCAAATCCATAATCAGTAAGTATTCGACGCAAATCTGGATGGTCTTTAAAAAATATTCCGTATAAATCCCAAACTTCACGTTCATACCAGCCCGCGGCAGGGAACATACCAGAAATCGTTGGCACCCAATCTTCCTCATCTACAGCAACTTTGACTTTTATTCTAAAGTTATGTTTTAGCGACAGCAGATTATAAACAACATCAAACCGCGGCTTACGGAGAGGAAAATCAACACCACATACATCCACAAGAATTTGGAATAAACACGAAGTATCTGCTTTCAAAACTCGCAAAACCTGTATCAATTGAGAAGGTTCCACGCTAATCGTTAGCTCTCCATTTGCAACACCTCGGGTTTTGATGTCCGCGGGGCAAAGATGCATCAAGTGCTCTTGAAGCTCTAATAACGTTTGGCTCTTTTCATCCATAATACGAAACAACTATCACTATTTGTTACTTAGTCCAGCACGCTCAGCGAGCGATCGTTCCAGTCCGACGTATTTTTTTTTGTAACTGCAAAATACCGTAAACTAATGCTTCGGCGGTAGGTGGACACCCTGGCACGTAAATATCAACTGGCACGATACGATCGCACCCACGCACGACTGAGTAGGAGTAATGATAATACCCTCCCCCATTTGCGCAGCTTCCCATCGAGATAACCCAGCGAGGTTCGGCCATTTGGTCATAAACTTTGCGCAAAGCCGGAGCCATTTTATTTGTGAGTGTGCCCGCCACAATCATAACGTCGGATTGGCGTGGAGAGCCCCGTGGAACCACACCAAACCTGTCGAGGTCGTAACGCGGCATGTAGGCATGCATCATTTCAACCGCACAACAAGCAAGACCAAACGTCATTGGCCACAGTGATCCCGTACGAGCCCAGTTGACCAACTTATCGAAGTTGGCAACAACGAAACCCTTATCCGTCAATTCTTCCGTGACGGCGGTCAAAACTCCGTTAAAGCCGTCGTTTGACGGTGGCAGACTGTTGCTGAGCCCTACTCCCATTCTAACGCTCCCTTACGCCATTCGTAGATGAAACCAACGGTCAAAATGCCTAAAAATAAAATCATTGACCAAAATCCAAACACACCGATGTCGCCGAGGGCGACTGCCCAGGGGAACAGAAAAGCGACTTCCAAATCAAATATTATGAACAGTATTGCGACCAAATAAAATCGCACATCGAACTGACTGCGCGCGTCATCAAATGCCTCAAAGCCACATTCGTAGGCTGAAAGTTTTTCAGAGTCAGGCTTCTGCCTAGCCACAATGTAACTCGCAAGCAGCATTGCTGCAGCCATACCTGTAGCGATTGCTAGAAATATTACAATCGGCACGTATTCTTTCAATAAATCCGTCATTTCCAACCTTGCCAAAAAACGGAAAACAATCCGTGATGAAGAAACGACATTAGACGACCTTTCCGTCGACTTTTTCTGCAATATAGTGAGAGAAACCGTAGGTGCAAGCCCGTATAATTTTGAATGGCAAAATAATGAATAAACAACTGTTTTTTATTAACTTTTTTAAACATAAAAACATGGCAAATCTAAACTCTAACACTCTAAATTGACATTTACGAACCCTAAACCAACTCAACGAAGCCTCCAGGAGAAGCGCGCAGCAGCCCCGTGATAACATTGATTGTCATACTCCTGGCAATAAACTCTCACGGTTTTTCGTACCTATGCCGCCACAAAATTGGTTTTTGTATGTAACATAACTATATATATGGGTCGTGAAGGGTTTAACCTCAACTCATATCAGGAGAAATTTAGATGGTATTCGTACGGTTGCTGTTTCTAGCGTTTTTGATCATTCCTCAACCTAACCAAGTCCGTGCCGCCGATGATCCTCTCAGTGAGGAACAATTGAAGGGGAAAGCAGCGCAGGAGTTAGCTGCTGCGAAAAAATTAATTAAAAAAGAAAAATACTATCGTGCCATTTATTTTTTGAAAGAAGCACTTGAAGCTGATGCTAAGAACGCCGACATCCATAATAATCTTGGGTTTGCCTACAGAAAAATGGAGAAATTCGATAAATCAATGGACGCATACAATAAAGCCCTTCAGATCGACCCTAATCATAAAGGGGCGCTGGATTATCAAGGAGAATTATTTTTAACTTTAAAGAAACCAGCCGAAGCCCAGAAGAATTGGAAAAAATTACAAGAGTTATGCCCAAGAGGTTGTCCCGATTTGACAAAATTGCAAAAAGCAATCACCAGCTACAACTCGGGCACGTACGGGGGTTATTGATACCAAAGCAGGTATTTTCCCTACAGAAGTAATTACGCAACAGTGTTTATGGTTGAATTATTGATTTTGCTACAACATACACTAAAGTCGAATTAGCAGGTCAGCTTCATGCCGCACCCACTCAGAATAGCGCATTGCTCCGATTTGCATTTAGATGGAGATGCGTATTCACCAAACAATCAAAGTCCAAGTGTCTTATTTGAAAAAACTCTTCAAAATATGAAGAGATCCGATCCACACATTCTCTTAATTGCAGGGGATCTCTTCGATAGTAATCGAGCTAATGATACCATTGTGCTTTGGGCGATGCGTGCACTTAAAAGTCTGCCATTCAAAGTATTTGTCATACCGGGCAATCACGACTGTATGCAACCAAATGGTGTTTTTGAACGGCATGACTTTAATGCTATTGAAAACGTTGTAATGTTAGCTAACCCGAATGGGGAAATAGTTTGGGCCGAAGACCATGGCGTTGCAATTTGGGGAAAAGCAATGGTATCTCATACTCCCGAATATCGCCCGCTCAGCTGTTGTCCAGCTCGCCCAAAGGGTTGTGATTGGTATCTTGGCATGGGGCATGGATTATTTGTTGGAAATGAAAAAAACAGCGAACGATCATCTCCTATCACATTGCAAGAAGTTGAAGAGAGCCCATGCGACTACGTCGCCCTTGGGCATCACCATGCTGCAATGGAAATAGTTACGGACACAAATATAGCGGCTTACTCTGGCTCGCCTACTGATAATTTAGGCAAAGGCCACACTTTCGCATTGGTAGAGCTTATTGAAGGCGTAGCCCCAGTGTTGGATATCCTGACGGTTGAGTAAACCTTACTTTACCAAATTTTTTCGGAAGTAGGTCGTTTCATTCACCGCGTTTCTATAGCCGAGCTGGTGATAAAAAGTATGTGTTCCCCCCTCAGCGCGGTGGGCCGCGCTAGTGACCTCCATTAAAGAACATCCATCAGAAATTGCCAGCTTTTCGACGTGGCTGATCATTTTACTTCCCACTCCCTTACCGCGCCATTGCTCATCAATAACTAACGTAGTAATTCGAGAAACAGGATTGATAACGTGAGGCCAGTGGAGAATTTGTAGGCTGATAAAACCAACAACTTTGGTGTCCATCTCAGCTACTATCATGCGGGTTCCGGGCATTCCTGCCAGCATGGAAGTTTTTTTTTGAATTTCTGTCCTATTTATTTCATAGCCCAGTTGAAGAAAGAGTTTCTCCAGAGCTGGTGCATCATTGGAGGCAGAAGGCCTGAGCATTATGTCCATAGGTTCAAAATCCATTATTCGACATTGATTTGCGTACATTTTTCAGAAGATTTTTTTTATCCGCCCAATCAATCCATTTATCGTGTCGGGCTGATTTCATTTATACTAATGGTTATGGAGGTCAGTCTATTTCAACATGCAGCAAACACCCAATGGTCGTCAGGAACCTCAATTTCCATGCACAGTAATATTGAAGCTCTCGATTTACCGTGCGTGTCCACCGCGAGGGCATCATTAACGCCACCCTCGAGTGCTTCCTCTAGAATAAAGTTAAAGGCCTTTAGCGTTGGAAGGTCAAACCGCTTTACATTTCCCTTAACGATATGACCAAAATAATCTTTGACTGCCTTTTCTGTCACTTGTTCAGACAATAAATCATAATCCTCATCGCGATAAGGGATGAGCCCGATATTGGATCGATTGCCTTTATCACCAGCACGCCCGTGCGCTATTTTGTGGAGCCGTAATCTTGCCATTATTGCACCATCTGCCAATTAGGTTGGATTTGTTCCCGTGGCAGATAGGTAGCATAAGTACGAATAGTTCTTCGTAGCGATTGCGTTTTCCCGCCGCCACCAGCAGGGCCATTAGTTGCTAATGTTTCAGCCTCTGCCAAAGCTGCCTGAGCACTCTCCTTATCAGGCGCCCGCACACAAAACCTAAGCCGGGCATCAAGCATTTCTTCGTTAGGCTCTCCAAACGAGAAGACACTATTTACCCCAATGATGTCTACTCGCAATGGCAAATTCGATACTGTCTTATCGCGCCGCAGACGTTTAGTAACAACTTCGCCTGCGAGTTTAGCGCGACCAGCAGCATTCCATCCACCGTAAGAAATTTCTGCAACTCCGAGCCAGCCATTGTCAACGCCGCATAGCACTTTAAGTTGATCTGGACGTTTCCGTCCTCGGACGCCCGATAGCCGAACACGATCCTTTCCTAACTCTTCTGCCTTAACTTCGTTAATATCCATAACAACGTCTGGCGTGCGATAGTCACCGGGATCGCCAAGCTCATAAAGGAGTTGCTGTCGAACCACATGCCGATCAACAAGCCCTCCAGACCCGTGTGTCTTCGTGATTATGACACCCTCATCGCTAACTTCTGCTATCGGAAACCCGAGGCGATCAAGGTCGGGGACTACTCGTTTCCCGCCGTCTGCATAATTTCCTCCTGTCGCGTGCCCTGCGCACTCAAGCATATGACCGGTCATGGTACCTAAGGCTAATTTATCATAGTCTTCCGGACCCCAGCCAAAATGGTGAGCTAAGGGGGCAACGGCTAATGCTGGATCAGCAACTCTGCCCGCAAGGACAACATCGGCACCCTGGTCAAGGGCATCTTTCATTTCGAATGCTCCTATATACGCGTTGGCACAAATCAACGGTGTGCCAAGGTCTGAAAGCTTTCGTCCGGTTTCTGCCAAAACAGGATCGAGTTCTCTTACCATCTCAGTAATATCATCACCCGTAATCGCAGCAACCTTCAGGTTGTTTAAACCATGCTCTTTGGCAACGTCGCAAACTAACTTCGCAGCACCAATCGGATCAGCCCCACCAAGATTTGTAACTATGCGGACTTTTTTTTCTACAGCAGTCGGCAGAAGTGTTTCCATTCGATGCCGTAAATTAGCTACGTGTCCGGGCTTACCTGAACGCTTAGCTTCCTGAAGAAGCGCGAGCGTACGCTCGGCAAGGTGCTCCAGCATGAGAAAATCAACATTAGAATTTTCAAGAATATCCAACGCAGGCTCCAACCTATCGTCAAGGAACCCTGCTCCGCCTCCAATTTTAATGCTTTCAGTCATTGCTTAATTCTCCTTACAACCAATCAGCAGCCCCGTTTGTGTAGCAAAATAAATTTCTCAATTTACACTATAAGCTCATTGCCCGATTGAACGGTTCAAGCGTTTGATTTTTGCAACCTAACCATCATATGCCTAGAAACGTCCGTCAAGGTACATTAGCTGTCGGCAATCCCCATAGGCGCTCAGCATTCCGGTGCGCAACCGCGTGAGCTACGGCAGGAGGCAGGCTTTGTAAAACTTTTTGCCAGATATGAGCCTGATTTATATAGAACCAACCCCAATCCTCTCGCCAAACATTATCAAAACCTAGAATGAACCTGCCACTATACTTGAGTACTAAGTCACGCCAAGCTGGGACTAATCCGCCAACCGCGACCACTTCGGTCCATGGTTGTCCCGCTTGATTAATTGCGTACCAATTTGAACGAGATGTGATCAGATGTAAATTCTGATGATTTTCAAGCAGTCTCCCAGCCTCCTTTGCTCGTAGCTGACCAAGATGCGTCAGTGCAACAGGATATCCATTTTGCAACCGAAGAAATTCCTCAAACATGCCCATGAATTCCGCCCTGCGTTTTTCATCTCCAGGCAACGTCGCAAATTCAATATGTAGAATAATGGGCCATCCTTTGGACCGAGCAGCAGAGATTGCAGCAGCAGGCTGAGGTTCGGCAAAATTCACGTCAATTTCAGGTGCGTCACCCTTTCGTTTTTCCGCATGGTAAATCATAATTTCGGCCATAGCACCAAAGGTTGGATCCTGAAGTTGCTTGTTAAGACGCCGATAATATCTCGGCGAATTATCGCGATAAATGCCACCTTTTGTTCTTATGGATGCTGTGATCCGTTCAGGATTGGCCAATGCAAGACTGCTAATTTTGCGCCAACTTAAACCGCGACGTGCGGACAACAATGTACGGGAAACGCCAGCCTTGTTCATCAGGGGAATAATGTCATCCAGATCAACGTATTTGCTGGCCTGACTGTGCGCATCTATCATGGGTATCCTTGCAGCAGAGTTTTCTAAGGAGCTGTTCGAGACGCAGCCTCCAATAAATAAAACAATAAAGATGCCACATATTCGTACGATATTTAGCACACGTGTTCCTCCAGCTGCCCAAACTGCATCCAGCCAAAAGACCATAGGATAATTTACTAATCATGAGTATTTTTTTGCGAGGTGTTTGAATGAAATCTAACCAGTCTTCTGACATTCGCACAATTTGAAGTTTGTATAAAAATCTTGGAGGGCCTAACCAGGTGTAATGTGGGAGATCAACAATCCATATAGGCTCTGCGCCAGCACTGCTTGCCTATTACTAGGAAAACCATAAATCACAATCTATAAACAGAATTTTCAAACCGACTGAATATCATTACCTTTTAAGTGTTGGATTATGCCAAAACCTGAGACATGGCTTAAGGTCACACCACATGGATTATTCTGTGTGCCCGGTGATTTTTATTTAGACCCTATCAGAACAGTGCCGAAAGCAATCGTTACTCACGGCCATGCCGATCACGCCCGTCCGGGCCATGAAGCGGTGATCGCAACGCCTGAGACCATTGAAATAGCAAAAATGCGCATGGGTATAAATACATGGAAAAATACAGAACCACTCAAATACGGAAGAAATTTTAAGTTTAATGGAGTGGATATTTCCCTAGAGCCGGCCGGACATGTTATCGGGAGCGCCCAGGTAGTTCTTACCTACAAAGGTTCTAGGGTTGTCGTATCTGGCGACTACAAACGCCGGCAAGACCCAACATGCGACCAATTTAAGGTTATTCAGTGTGACGCTTTTATTACTGAGGCGACATTTGCCCTTCCGGTATTCCGCCACCCTGACGATCACACTGAGATTAAAAAATTACTTGCCTCTTTAGAACGTAATCCTGATCGTACTCATTTGATAGGGGCCTACGCACTTGGCAAAGCACAACGTGTGATCGCTCTGTTAAGAAAAGCAGGGTATCAAAGCCCAATATTTTTGCACGGCGCAATAAACAAAGTTTGTGATTTGTATAAGAAACTCGGAGTTCCGCTTGGTGAATTGAAAAGTGTTTCGCACGCAAACAAAAAAGACCTTATAGGGCAGATTGTTATTGCACCACCAAGCGCCACTAGGGATCGTTGGTCTCGAAGATTTACTAATCCCATAATTTGCTTTGCATCCGGCTGGATGCAAATTAGACAGAGAACTCGGCAACGCGGTGTTGAACTTCCACTTATAATTTCTGACCATGCAGACTGGGATGAGTTGACACAAACCGTAGTAGAAGTTGAAGCACCGGATATTTGGGTAACGCACGGGCGTGAGGAAGCACTAATTCACTACGCTGAAACGAAAGGAATTAGAGCAAGGGCACTATCCATGATAGGCTACGAAGAGCAGAACGAATGAGAGCCTTCTCAGAACTTTTAGATAATCTGAATTGCACTCCACAAAGAAATGGTCGCATCCGATTACTCATCAATTATTTTGAAAAAGAACAAGATCCGAACCGTGGTTGGGCAGTCGCTATATTAACAGGCGGCTTGGAATTACCAAATGCAAAGACATCAGTAATCCGAAGGTTGATTTCTGCTCGAACAGACCAGAAGTTATTCGAGCTGTCTTACGAATATGTAGGTGACTTAGCAGAAACAGTATCGCTTTTATGGCCAAACACTAGCAACAACAAGACACATCTCAATCTAACAAACGTTATTAAAGACTTGCAGAGAGCGAACCGCAAAACCTTTTATGACCTGGTTGGGAACACCCTAGACAAAATAGATACATCGGAAAGATTTGCATTTTTAAAACTAATTATGGGCAATCTGAGGGTTGGTGTATCTGCTCGCTTAGTCAAGCTCGCATTAGCCGAATACGGCGATAAACAGCCCTCAGAAATAGAGGAGCTGTGGTTCGGACTTAAGCCTCCCTATCAAGATTTATTTGCATGGCTGGAGGCAAAAGCACCGCCACCAATCATTAATGACAAATTAATATTTCGACCTTTGATGTTAGCAAATCCGATAACAAAAGACGCCCTTATGGATTTAAAACACCAAGACTTTGTTGCCGAATGGAAGTGGGACGGGATCAGAGCTATTCTTGTGGGTGATGGCAAGGAATGTAAACTTTACTCGAGGACAGGAGATGATATTGGACAGGCCTTCCCAGACATAGTGCGCGTAACAAAGTTCAGAGGTGTTGTCGATGGCGAATTATTGGTAGTACGTGAAGGTGTTGTCGCGCCCTTTAACGACTTGCAAAAACGCCTTGGTCGGAAAAAACCCAGCAAAAAACTGCTCGAAGAATATCCTGCCCATTTTCGGGTATATGATATGTTGTTCAATCATGACGTAGACTTGCGATCGAAGTCACTTATCGATAGGCGTACAAAATTAAAACATTGGGTTGATGCTATAGCGTCAACCCAAATTGACTTTTCCTCACAAATAAACTTTTCAAATTGGGAAGAGCTTTCAGCCATTAGAGATCGAGCTCGGGCGAATGGTATTGAAGGGTTAATGCTGAAGCAAATAAATAGTCCCTACCTTCCTGGACGACCGAAAGGGCCTTGGTTCAAATGGAAAAGAGACCCACTAGTCGCTGATTGCGTGCTTATGTACGCACAGCGGGGCCACGGCAAACGATCCTCCTTTTATTCTGATTATACCTTCGGTTGTTGGCGCAATACCGTTGATGGAGTTGATGAACTGGTTCCTGTTGGGAAAGCTTATTCGGGTTTTACAAATACTGAATTGGTCGAGATTGACCGTTGGGTACGGGCAAACGAAAAAGAGCGTTTTGGACCTGTTCGCGCGGTTGAAGTTGGACTTGTCTTTGAAGTCGCATTTGATGCTGTTCACATTTCAAGTCGACATAAGTCTGGCCTCGCAATGCGTTTCCCAAGGATTCATCGAATTAGGTGGGACAAACCTGCTCACGATGCAGATCGAGTGGAAAGCTTATTACAACTGGTATAAAAACGCTATGTAACAATGCCATAAAAATCTTAAATTCAACAACTGGAAGTGGTTTGGCTTTATTTTTTTTTACTCTTCCACGTACCACCATAGTGATACGTGTCAGGACATTCTTTCTTTACGACATTTAAACAAGCATCGCACAGGAACACCCAGCCTGTAATATTCTGGAATTTGCAACGAAAAAGAACACCAGCCATTCTTCCGCACCTAGCACAATCCTTGTATCGTTCCCTCAAAAACTCTCCACCTTCAGAATATTCTGGCTACATAAAGATGTTCCAAATTTATATTTTACAAATTTGGTAACCAATAATTATGAGGCTTTTAATACTTCAGCAATAGCATCATCGATAACCCCCAGCATCTGCAAACACATTTCGTCGGGTGCCTCGTCGTCTACTAATTCCCGCTCCTCAATCAAGTATTCCAATCTTTTCTTTTCCGGCATGCCTGTTAAAAGCTTGCGTAATTCTTCCTGATATTGATCTGCTCTCATTGGATAACTCCGCATCTCTACTACTTCGTTGCTTGACTTTCATTCAATAAACGCACACGTAACAGCGAAAGGCACGCATATTGCGTGTTTATATTTCAATTAGCGCTGCGATTTTAAGTTAACAGAAAAATATGAATTTAATTTAGTGCGCGTGATTTTCTGCTCTTGGTGAGTAGGACAAAAGGGGCCTGACCCGCTCAGAAAGAAAATAATTTATGTCTGACTTCCAAAGTATTGGATTGGCAAAACCAATATTACGAGCACTAGAATCCGAGGGTTACACGGATCCTACCCCCATCCAAGATCAAGCAATTACACCGATGATGCAGCGAAAAGACCTTTTGGGGATTGCACAGACCGGTACCGGGAAAACCGCTGCTTTTGCACTTCCAACGCTCCATTTACTAGCAACCGGAGCTAAGAAAGCGCTACGCCGTGAACCAAGAGCGCTAATACTCGCCCCGACCCGGGAGCTTGCCGGGCAAATCACTGACAGCATTCATGCTTATTCCAAAGAACTGCCACTACGTTCTATGGTTGCGGTTGGGGGGGTATCAATACGACCGCAAATGCAGAAATTGAACCGTGGTGTTCATATTCTTGTTGCAACACCAGGCCGATTACTCGATTTAATGGAGCAGGGACATGCATCTCTGCGTTCAGTTCAGATCTTTATTTTAGATGAAGCAGACCGCATGCTCGATATGGGTTTCATCCATGATGTAAGAAAAATCGCTGCACAATTGCCAGATCACCGCCAAACAGCCCTTTTTTCCGCTACTATGCCAAGGAATGTTAAGGGTCTTGCTGATAAACTCCTCACTAATCCTTTTTTAGCTGAAGTGACACCACAAGCCACTACTGTGGAAAAAATAGAGCAGCAGGTGCTCTTCGTTCCGCAAAATAAGAAGATGCAACTACTCATCGAAATGCTGAGTGATAAGCAAATTAAACGCGCCCTCGTTTTTGCACGCACAAAATACGGGGCGAACCGAATTTCGGAAAAAATAGCGCGGACTGGCATCCATGCTGATGCAATACACGGAAATAAAAGTCAAAATGCACGGCAAAAAGCACTCGATAAATTCCGAACTGGTAGCATACGGGTATTAGTCGCAACAGACATCGCCGCGCGAGGAATAGATGTCGAAGGCATCACCCATGTGATTAATTTTGATTTACCAAACGAGCCCGAAAACTATGTGCATCGTATTGGGCGGACTGCCCGTGCAGGCCGGCAAGGAGTAGCAATATCTTTTTGCCAAGTGAATGAACGTCATTATTTGAAGAGCATAGAGAAAGTCATTCGGCAAACAGTGCCTGTATCCAACGACCACCCTTACCACGACGAGCAGCCATCAAAGAACGAGGCAAAAAATAAAAAATCCCATGCTCCGGGAATTAATAAAGTTAAAATGAAGCAAAGTAGCAAAAGTCGTCATCGGCGCCGAAATCGGAACCGCAGAAAAAAGCCAAAGCTCGCTGCCTAGCGACTTTTTAAATAATGGGTATTTAGATTGTGGATCCGACATATCCGCACTTTTTGCTTAGTTTTTCGGCTACAGAATTGTTTACTAAATCTACGGAATGTTCAGCGATCTATCTCACATGCTATTTTTCCTATAATTTTTGAAAAATTATATGCAAATTCAGAGGCGATCTTGTGGCGGCAAATCAGTATATAACTCCATTACAGGCCTCCATAGATAGTGCTCGCACCCTCATAAGCAACGGTGAGTATGGAATGGCTGCTGAAAAGCTTTTTGAATTGGTAAAATTACACCCATTGGATGCAACCGCATTTGCACTTCTTTCGATAACTCTTGATTATCAAGGCGCGTCAAAACAAGCTGAACAAATGCGGAAAACAGCAATGCAGCTAGATACGGCAGAGGAACTTGGAGATCCCGATAGCTTTATCAAGCAGCTATTCAGCACCCCTCCACCACTCTCAGAGGCAAAGATTTTCGAAAGCGCAGAGAACTTTATTTCCCAAAAAGCTTTTTCTTCGGCGAAAGAAATGTTGCAAAGGATCTCACCGGAACTCCGCGAAAACAAATGGTTAGAGCTGATGAGTACTGTCCTGATACAAAGAGAAGAAATCGCGGAACTTACCAACTTAACAAATTCTTTTCCACCCGCCAAAGTATTGATGTCATTACGAAATGAAAACCGTGATAACTTACAACAGCGTGCGATAGAGCAAAAAATACCGCCAATCATACTATTTGCTCTTCCGAAGTCAGCAAGTCACTACATCAATACAAAGTTACAAACAATTCTGCGCGCACCTCAAGCAACTGTAGGGCGTGGATTTGGAAACAGGATAGGCGACTATGTAGTCCCAGGCTGGGCAAAAAACACAGCGCGAGGTGGCTGTGTAGTTACCAATCACTTATCTGCCAGAGCCTACAACTTTCAAAACTTGGCCAAAGAAGGTCTAACCAAAATTATTGTACATGTTCGCGACCCTCGACAAGCACTCATCTCTTGGATTTATCATTTGGACAACGAATTAGACAAGCGTACCGAGCGAGAAAAAAATATTTACCATGACCCTGATTACAATCCTGGTTGGAGCCTCGAAAAAAAGATCGATTATCATTTGCCAGGCTGGATGAGATTTACTGCCGAGTGGTTGGCGGACTGGCAAAAAGTAGCTGATAGTCCTAACGACGGTATGGACGTGCTATTTACCACTTTTGAAGACTTCGTTCTTGACGAAAGACAATACTTCAAACAAATTTTTCGTTTTTACGATTTACCTCTTGAAAACTTAAAAGACTTGCAAATCGAGAAACCTAAGCCGGGCGAATTACACTTCCGAAGCGGGAAGGTCAATGACTGGCGTAATATTCTCACGAGTGCTCAACGAGAAAAGGCAACATTAATGATACCTGCAAGTATCAAAGAAAGACTAGGATACTAAATTCAAAATCGGTTACCGAAGTCTGTATGCCCGAATGCTTCACACATAAGCCCACTGGTTTTCTCAGTAAAAGGTTATCGCTGCTTGGCACAAACCTAGCTCTCAACCTCTAGAAACTAATTGGTTATGGCGTTATCCATTCCGCTTTTATACTGTTAGTGTCACACTGAAATATAGCTCTTAAATGCGCATCTCGATCGAGCGATAACCAATCTATCTTGGTAACCGAAATCTCAATTACACAAAAATTTTTGTCAGTTTCTTCCCGTTCTTTTGAGCAAGCTCTAACCTTTTTTCTGGGATCCCCGGGGACTTGGTTTGATTGGTAAAGTTCCCGCTGACGCTTTGATAGCTTCGACCATGCCTCGTGATGCACTGATTGGCTGGCAAACAACGCATTTCCCGTCATACGGATTTGTATTCCACGTTTACGGTCATGAAAGTGGGCCATAACAAACGAACAATTTTCAATTTGAATAACTTTTTGAGCACGGCGGTCGGAATGGAAGCGGAGTATCAGTTCATCTTTTAGGGTTTCCCTGAGAACAACAGTACGAACGGACGACCCTTCATGCTCAAGTGAGCTTGATAAATTCATCCACCTATATTCAGATTTTGGGTCGCTCGAGCCTCTTGCCAAGTTGCGCCATATATCGTCGTAAATTAAACTTGGATTGGGAAAATTATCCACCATGACACTCCATTATTGTAGAGAGTGACCGAACTTTGATACCAATTATCCAATTTTTAGTTCGGACCGGTTCTCGAAGAATGCCATATAACCCACATACTCCTTCCCCTCGTCAAAAGGCACTTCATAGGACCATATGATATTTTTTTCGAATTTATCATTTACCCTGACCGAGTAATAAGACGCCACGCCCTTGAATGGTCAAAAACTGTCATGGTCAGACTTCTCAATTAGGTCAGAACGGACATCAGCCGGCGGAAAATAATACACAGGAGTGTGATTACTCTCACGCATTATGAACGCACGCATAGAGTCTGCAATGCATTCACCCATAACCAATGCACGAATTCTCCTACCTTCTCTCTCTACAGTAACCTTGTAGTCCGGCGTTTTTAGGAAGCCAGGCGCGGGTCCCGCGAGATTTATACCTTTGGCCACATCAACTCTCCCCGTTGGCTAGCTGTGCAGCTCTCTTTTTTGCATCACCATTTTCCCTGTCAGATACATATAAAAGGCCTCCAACTCGGCGCATCATATTGGTTTCGAAATCATCCAGGGTTCCATCAGAGTAAATGACCTCCCAAAGCATTTCTATCATTCGAATTCGTTCGCTCTCGTCAAAATGATCACGAACAACCTTTGTAATATTGTAGAGTTCAACAAGTTCGGCATTTGCCTCTTCCGCTGCGCTAATAATTTCCCCTACCACGTCCTCCGCCAACTTAAAGTGCTTCACAAGCAAGTCTGAAATTTTAGTTCTTTCGGTAGTGTCGAATGTTCCATCCATCATAGCCGCCTCAACCAGCAGGCCTGCAGCTGCATGATGGAGCGCTGCATCATTGTGTGAGCCAGCAGAGACACTTTCTTCTTCATCATTACCGAAGATGAGATTTTTTAAACCATTTATCATGTTTGAGTTACGCCTTAAAAAAACTGGGTAAACAATATATACACCTTACCTATATAGAAAAGTTTCCGTAGCGCACAATGCCAAAATTGTCTGTTGAGAAAAACACCATTCTACTGACGAGCAGACCTATTTTCGCAACCAATATGTTTTCACATTTCCTGTGGTAAGTTTGTACACATACCCCAAGCATCATATGGCTACAACAACAGGAAAGGTGGCACCTAACGAAATCTAAACACATCACAAATATGCGTAGCTAAAACAAAACTTGCTCTGCGTTTCAAAATCTCAAACTTTAGTGATATAGTACCGAACAACGAAGATTATAAAGTTTTTGGTGTAAAGAATACGTTCATAATGAAAACTTTTCTGATAATAGTTTTGATTTTTGCGGGTTTGTTATTTTACCCCCAAATCCAAGAGGGCACTGAATCATCCTGTGCCGCTCTAGAGCGGAAGGTCTTAACAGTCGTAAATAAAAATAAGGAAGGTGCGGCATTTTTAGGGCTGTTGCTGAAAGGTTTGTCGAACGGTGCATTTGCGCAAGAGGCTATTAAATCTGAGTATCCTAATTTACCCCCAGCTATGGGATGTTCTATTTCCTATTATGACGTGCTCCTTAATCCAGAAAGAGCATTAAAATTAAAGGCTAAATAAGGGAAGGCTTTGATTTCGAAGGGTCACAGGAAATACTAGCGTGGTCAACCATGTGTATTCTGTACCAAGCTTTTTAGCCATCACGTCCTAAATTTTATGACCAGTTATCTCAAACAATATATTTTTTGTAAGGATCACATTTACTCCTAACTTTGGGAACGCTGTATTTAAATCCTACTAACTCTTTATTGAAGAGATTAACATTGGATTAAAATAACTTTGCACATGTCGGATGCATCAAAAACGCATGGGAGCATTAAAAATGAGGGCGGGATTTATAGGAACCGGTAGCATGGGGGAGCCTTTGGCGACGAACATACTTAATCAAGAAAAATCTCTTATAGCCTATGACATAAACTCAGAAGCCACTGTAGGTTTAGCTGACAAGCAAGCACGAATTGTCAGCTCTCCAGCTGCCGTTGCAAACGAATCTGAGCTTGTTTTTGCCTGTATGCCAAGCATCGAGACCTTCCGTACGGTCATCACCGGAGAGAATGGTGTCCTTAATGGTAAACAAATGAAAACCTTCGTCAATCTTGGCACTATGGGCACAGAAGCTGTCACTGATATGGAAAAAGCCCTCGCAGCAAATGGCATTCCGATGCTAGATGCCCCTATTACCGGCGGGGTGCAACGAGCATGGGACGCTGACATTACGGTTATTACTTCCGGCCCGCAAAGGGTGTACGACCAAGTCGAGTCTTTTTTGAAATCATTTGCCCGCGATATCCATTACGTGGGTGACAAGGTGGGGCAGGCTCAAATAGCCAAAGTCTGCAATAACATCATGTCTTTCACTAATTTGGTGATTGGCCTGGAAGCTTTAACATTGGCATCAAAAGGCGGCCTCGATCCGCACAAGGTCCTTGACGTAATCAATTCTGGATCGGGCCAGAATAGCGCTTCCTTGTCGAAAATTCCTAACTCCATAATGAAGGGAAGTTTCAATCTACAGGCACCATTACACATTATAGAAAAAGATGCATTCTTATGGCGGATGGAATCAGAACGCCTAGAAGTGCCGCAAGGGGTTGGAAGTGCAACCTATCAAACCATCCAACAAGCCCTAGCGATGGGGCTACGGGACGGCGACTTAAGCGAGATCGTCAAGGTTGTTGAACGCGCAGCTGGGACAAAAATCCTGAGTTTCGATACCTAATATATTCTAGTTGGGCAGATAACATGAAAACATTCAATTGCCGAAAGTTTCTTGGTTTGACTTGTAAGCTGATCCAAAAAAATAGCGTAGGTAGGTTACATCCGAAAACAAATTTACGGACAAGCGGGTCTATACGAGGACCTATTTTGACGAGGGCCTATTTTGGCCGATTAGCTTTAAGATCCCAGCCTTGATAACAAACTGTCACGCCGCCACTAACATCACATTTTCTAACATGGTCAGCCCGCACAAAAACAACATACCCATTTGTAAAGTTTGGAAAAATTTTTAGTTTGTATTCGGAATCATAAACCCAAGCTGCCGCGGTTAATGCCCCAACCGTTGTCACTAATACCAGCGTCCAGTAGTATCTACCGCGCATAAATCTGCTCACCCCTCAACAAATTCACTCTCCATTTATCAAATAGCTTAAATAGGCACACAAAAACATTCAGGTAATGCTTTTCAACTAAAATATTCAAAACCTACTGTAAGCTATTGCTAAATATTAACATTAGCTATTTTGCACTTAATCTCCTTCTTTATTCTCCCCCTCGCCGGGTATTTCTTCTATGGACTGATCCTTTAAGATCTGGTCCTCATTCATTTCCTCACCGCAGCCCTGCTCTTGCCCTGGTTGGGCCTCAACTACATGTTCTTCCCGCGGCTGCTCAAGTATTTCACCATCGGGAAGGTTTGGATTTTCGTATCGGGTATATAGGGTTTGGGTCCGCTTATCTGTCTTAGTTCTTACCAGATACTCTTTCGCCATCTTGTTGCTAACGAGAAAAGTCAAAACATAATTATGCGAAAATTTTCCCAAACAGTATCTTCTTCCAACATTCTTTGCCAGAATATGCTGTATTTCTTCGTATGAAAGAAATTCTTTATTCAATAGCTCATTCGCTATGATTTCTGCCCGCTCTCTAATCCATCTTTCTTTTGCGTCCTGGAAGAACGTCACCATCTCATCACAAAACTCAGGCGTGATTGGTGTGTCGATTGTGGTGTCAAGATTACTGCCGTGATCTCTAAAATTATAGGCAATACCCTTAGCGCTCGCACTGAATTTGGCCTCAACCAGGTGTTTATCTTCAAAACCATAAACGCAACCAAGAAGAAATGACTGTGTGGGTGCTATACCGCGTGTGCGGCAGTGTATCCCTTTGTACCAAGTTGATTTTGGCCATTCGAACGAAACCGAATATTCAGAAGCAAATCCTCGTTGAAGGTATGACTCCGCAAACTTTTCCATTCTAAAACTCCCGTTATTAGGCCGCCTCCTAAATAAAACCTTCTGTAACCCATCTATCAGATGCGCACTTAGATCTATCTGTTTTCTTGATCCAATATGATGTTTATAGCACACCAAATAACAACAAATATCCTAACACATTCTATTTTCTAAACGGTTTAGACTTTGTTTATTTTGCATTATCCACTCACACTAATATTACGACACCTCTTAATTCTAAGGAGCCAACCTACTGCTCGGTATCGGTTCCATTGCCGTTTGTTTAAAAATCCTTACCCCGTCATTTTAAGATTTCCACCATAGTGGGCAGCAAGCTCAGCGCCTAAGTATTGAGCAACTCGCTGCATCGCAAAACTACCGTATCGGTTTTCCGCATCGGAGTTATAGTTGGTGTTAGTATTAATGTCATAGCAATAGTGATTGCCAATATCATCAGTTACAAATTCAAAACCAGCCACATCAAGTCCTTCATTTTCCATGACGGCCCTCATTTTTGGAAGTAAGGACCCACCCGCATCAGTATTCTGAAAATTATCAATGATACTAAAAGGAAACCTCTCATCTCCCTCAGTCGCACAAAAACCACCATCTAGGGCGCAAACATCGGCAGGGCAAAGTTCAAACCCATTTGAAGCATCCACTTTAACCGCATAAAAAAACTCACGGCCTATAAACTCAACTCTAGTAATAGAACTATCCGGCGCATTAATATATTGCTGAACAAGGGTTAGCCCGTCGACAGAATCTTCAAATGATGAGCTATTAATATGCTCGATTGCAGCCTCTTCTGACTTCAGTAATTGAACACCAAGCCCCTTGCCTGCACGGTTATGCTTTGTAATCACATCATCAAGAGGCAGAGCCTTATATGCTTTGACAATATCTTCGCGCGATGAAACCGCAAAAGTCTTTGGTGTTGACAAACCGACCCGCTCCAACGCGGCATACTGAACTAATTTTGAAATTTCTAAATTGAGTGCTCTCCGGCCATTCAGCGTAGGCCTGCCTTGGGACTCAAGCCATGCCAAAATTCCGGTAGTCATTTCAGGAGCAAACCGGTTTCCGCGGGTATGAGACGAAGCGCTCATTCGATTGTAAAAAATACCATTCGGGGCAGGAACAGAAAGGTCAAAAATAGCTGATGAGGTATCCCAATCGTGATAAGGAATTTGGTAACCTTCAAGCGCAGAGAACAGTGGTGCCGTCCATTCCGCATTTTCATGGATAATATAGACGCTAGGAGTTTGTGATTTCGTTTGAGTAAACATACCCACCCCAACAAATTTGTTACCGTGTAAGATGTAGCCCTCAGCAAGGCAATATGAAGGCTTGGAAACTTTGAAAACAAAACTAGCAACAGTTATCCAAATTTTCCCGTATTAAATAACGCCAATAATCCGAGTCCCACAATGCCGTACCCAATAATAGAGAAAAGAATAGTTAAATAACCGATTATCAAACCGGCAAGAGCAATACCATAGCCGGTTTGAGATCCATTGCTATGGCGAACTTGGTATCTTGCTATATGCCCACAAACGATCGCACCTACTTGAGCTATGATTGGAATAACAAAATTAGTAAGGATGCCAAGCAACGAAATAGTCAAAGATATAGCAGCTAACAAGTTGATTTTTGGATTGGTGATTTTCACTTCCAATTGGTTTTTATCTTCCATTAAAACCTCAATTCCAGGCAAATTAACAAAAGGTGTCAACTTACGTTTTCAACTGTGTTGGTATATAATATTTGGCGCAGCTAGACAAAGCCTCACATCCGTAAAATCAAACAGACAAAAGCTCTACAGGCGCCGCTTTAGTCCTACCGGATACTTCTCCATCTTCAGGCTCTATGGTTGCCTTTTTAAAACCGCATTTGCTACACTTCACTTCCTCTGCAAATGCGGTTACATGAGTAAAAGCTCCACCCCGTTTGGTGCGGGCAGCCTCGATAGCCTGATCGATAGGCATAAGACGTATCGTACCGCACCAACGGCAGGTAATGCGTAGGTCCAGCCTCTTTTCGCGGTAATCGCCTAATGTTTCTTTAATGTCCACTGCAGCATTATAAATGAGAACATTTAGAGAACAAACAAAAAACTTCTGATTTTGGATCTTTAAATAAATAAATCTGTACGAAGTAAGAGCAGCCATAGGTATTAGGAATACCGGGTAGAGTTAAAAGCTCGCTAGATAAGCTCCGCATAATATTAAAACATTAAGAACCAACACAAACGAGTCGCATTAAAATGCTTCAGTATTCCCGTCACTGCCTCTCGATTAGAAACTTCAATTTCACAAAATGTCCTTTATTTTTTTCGCCAGCTCCAGGTACCGTCACAGCCCGTAAAACTGGATTTATGAGGTGGGGTATATTCACCTTCACCTGTCAAGATGCTCAAAGTACCCTCGCTCTCACCAATATAATCCCCACCATCTAAATCGACAGCATATGTGCCATCCACATCCACTTCTCCAGTAATCTCGAATTCTCCAGAAGTACCGTTCGACATCATATTACCTGTAATTTGACTATTTTTTATTTTAGCAATGAAAGTGATATCACCAGAACACAGTGTCTTATATGTGACATGCCACAAACCGTCATAAATATTATTACCTGGTTTTTTTTGTACAAAAGAAGAATCACTTGCATTCACTAAACCCGCAAAAAACATCATACCTAGACATATACCGAAGAATAAGTTTTTCATAATTAAGCCAATAATCCGTAAGAGTTTAGGGTCATTGTTATCCTGTAATGCGATGATAAAAAAGTTTCCGGTTTAACACTAAAAGCCTCCTTTGGCGATCCAAAGGAGGCTTTTCTCGCGAGAAAATGGGCGCCAAGCTAGCGCAGCAACTATTTAATACGACTCAAAAAATCTTTTTTTTTGGTTTGATCAAAGGCCAACTAGTTGCTTCTAGCGTGTTTTGCAAAGCCTTCGATAAATTCACGCTTGCTAACTAAACCATCAGCACCTGGCTTCAACTTTTCAAAAGATTTAACCTTAGCGGAAGCAGGTGACGCGTCAAACTCAGATTTTGATACCTTACCATCCTTATTAGCATCGGTTTTATCGAAATAACTTTTTGCTTCTCCCTTAGAAACACCGTGTGAATGTGGTGCGCCGCCGCAGCTACCAGCGTAGACCGGTGCAATTGAGAATAGTGCCATAGATAGTGCAATTACGAGTATCTTCATAACAATAACTCCAAAATGAATATTACTTAAAATACGTATGCTGCCCGCTTCCGGATCGGTCGAGAAAGAAATAAATTTTGTGCGTACCGCAAGCAAGGCAGACTCATTTCAACTGAAGACAATTCCGCGGTACCGTAAAATACAATCCACCGCAATAATCCCATTAGGTCTGCAAGATAAACACTATTCCGCAGCTAATTTTTGAGCATCCATTGCGGCCAAGACTTTTGGAGGGGACATAGGAAGGTCGCCCATACGCCTCCCAATTGCATTTTCGACAGCGATAGCAACAGCCGCTGGCGCAGGAACTAGAGGAGGCTCACCAACTCCACGAACACCGTATGGGTGTTTTGGATTAGGCACCTCCACAATAAGTGTATCAATCATTGGGACATCCGAGGCAACAGGCATGCGATAGTCTAGAAAACCAGTATTGAGCAACCGACCATTATCGTCATAAATATATTCTTCATTCAACGCCCAACCTATACCCTGAACCGCCCCACCTTGCATCTGTCCCTCAACGTAATCCGGCGATATAGCCCGTCCCGCATCTAAAATGACCGTGTGCCGAACTGGTGAAGTCCCACCGGTCTCAGGATCAATTTCAATATCACTAATTTGTGCGCAAAATGATGCACCTGCACCTTTTGCATTTATCTCAGAGTGCCCAGCAATTGGACCAACAGTTCCGGGGGCCATTTTTGCGAGCTGTTTGAGGCTAAACGGTTTCAATTTACCCGCATATTTATCTGCGGGAAGCGCCTCACCAGAGTCCCACCGAACCTCCTCTACTGAAATTTCCCACTTAAAAGCTGCTAAAGAACATAATTTTTCAATGATTTCCCGAGTAGCGTTTACAACTGCCATTCCAGTTGCATACGTGGTCCTGCTACCCGCTGTTAAATGATTATACCCGAGCGAAGCCGTGTCAACCACCGCTGGCTTTACAAGCTCAATATCAATACCCAATTCCTCGGCTGCCATTGCCCTCATAGACGACCGCGAACCTCCGATATCGGGCGTTCCCAAAGCTAAAGTTAATGTGCCGTCATCCAACAAATTAGCACTGGCGCTACTTAACCCACCTCCATGCAACCAATAACCGAGTGCAAATCCGCGACCTTGGTTTTTCTTCAATGGTGCATTGTAGTGGGGATGATTTTTTGCAGCCTCTAGGACTTCAATACAACCGATACGGCCATGCTTTGTCCCCATAAGGGAGGTATCGCCCTCTTTGACAGCATTCTTGAGCCTCATCTCGACTGGATCTAATCCAAATTCAGTTGCTAATTCATTAATTACGGCTTCAGCCGCCCAAGTAGCCATTGGGGCTCCGGGGGCCCTATAGGCTGCAGCTTTTGGACGATTGACGCACACGTCGTGGCACGCCGTTCGAGCATTAGGAATTTTGTAAGGAGAGAAAAAACTATCTGTGGCTCGAGCAACCGGCCCCCCCTTAAAAGCTCCCGCTTGATACCAAATCTCTGCGTCAGCAGCGACTAGTGTACCATCTTTCTTTGCTCCGATTTTAATACGGCACACGGAGCCAACCGTAGGACCTGTGGCGCGCAAAACCTCACCGCGCGTCATAACACTGCGAACTGGCCTGCCAGTTTTCATAGAGAGAAGAATTGCTGCGGGTTCGTGGTATATGGTGGTTTTGCCTCCGAAACCACCTCCGATTTCTGATGCGGTTACCCGAAATTTACTCATATCCAAATTTAAGAGCCTGCTCAATAGAGTGCGCGCAACAAAGTGACCCTGCGTTGAGGTCCATAATTCTACCGCACCATCCTCAGATGAAGATGCTACACAGGCAAGCGGCTCAATATAACCTTGGTGAACAGGCTGTGAAGAAAATTCTCTCTCAATTACCAAATCTGAATTCTCAAACCCCTGTTCTAAATTACCCTGCTCACCCCCAAGGGTACGAAAGAGGTTAGATGGCTCTTTGGGCTTTGGCTCTAACCCAAGCGTAAACTGGTGTTCGTGCAGGATAGGGGCCCCAGCCTGGGCTGCCTCATAGGGATCGAGAACATGTGGCAAAATTTCATATTCGACTTTTATTTTCCGAACCGCACGCTTAGCTATGGACTCGGTTGTAGCTGCTACAGCAGCGACAGCGTGTCCATCATACAGTACTTTCTCTCGGGCCATAATATTACGGGATAAATCATGAAAATCACTTACCGCAGGGCCAAAGGGCGGCTTTGCTGGCGGATGGTCGGGTACGTCTTTGTGGGTAACTACTGCTTTGACACCTTTCATAGCTTCAGCGTCTGATGTATCGATCGAAAGGATTCTCGCGTGTGCATGCGGGCTGCGCAACATTCTCATATGCAGCATTCCGGGCAAAACCATGTCGTCGCCATATCTGGCCCGCCCTGTAACCTTATCAACGCCATCTGGACGCCGCGTATTATTGCCAACCCAGCGATAGTTTCCGCCGACAACTCCGCTTTTTTGATTATCGCTCATTTATTTGCCCTCATCTCCGCTGCAGCATCAAGCACTGCACGGATAATTTTGTCATAACCAGTACACCGGCACAAATTGCCAGCCAAACCAAAACGAAGCTCCGTTTCGGTGGGGTCAGGATTTTTTTCTAAAAACGCTTTAGCTTGCGTTATGATACCCGGGGTACAAATACCGCATTGAAGCGCAGCATGGTCGAGGAATTTTTGCTGAAGTGGGTGCAGGGTGCCACCCTGTGCCATACCCTCAACAGTCTCAATCTCAGCACCATCAACCTCAACACCGAGAACTAAGCATGAATTAACGGAGCGACCATTCATTATGACCGTACATGCTCCACAATCGCCAGTTCCACAACCATTTTTTGTGCCAGTCATATGGAGTTCTGACCTCAGCACATCCATCAGCGTATTGTGCGTATCACAATTAAACTCTGTCTCATCGCCATTAATAGTAGTTGTCACGGAGTGTTTAGCCATTTTGTTTTTGTGCCCTCTCCCAAGCAATAGCCGCCGTCCGCCGAACTAATACTCCAGCTACTTTTGTTCTATACTCTATTGTGCCTCGCTTATCATCAATCGGATTGCACGCATCTCTTGCGGCCTTATCCAATTTCTCAAGCGTGACGTCATCCAGCTTGCTTCCCAAAAGCGCATCTATAGCATCCTTTACAAGCAATGCCGTAGGGGCTACCGCACCTAATGCGACGCGCGCGGACGCGCATGTCCCATCTTCATTTAGAGACACAGAAACGCCAGCACCCACCACCGCAATGTCCATCTCTGTTCGAGGAATAAAACGAAGATAAGCATCGCCAGAGCGCTTTGGCGGCACCGGCAACACCAATGAAACAACAAATTCGTTAGCCTCAAGAGCAGTTCTGCCAGGTGCTTTCGGGAATTCCTCTGCTGGTATTTCCCTGACACCCTGAGGGCCTGCAACCACTATCTTTGCCCCGGATGCTATTATCGCTGGAACACTGTCTGCTGCTGGCGAAGCATTACACAGATTACCACCAATTGTAGCCCTTCCCTGCACTTGCCATGATCCAATCAGTTCGACAGCCTCGATTACTCCCGGCCACATTGCCGCTAATTCTTCGTTTTCTCCTAATTCGGCTCCCGTCATGGCAGCACCAATTTTTACGTAATCAGGCGTAATTTCAATCCTTCTAGTTTCGTCAATGCGTTTAATGTCCACAATTAAATCTGGATCGATCATTTCCTCACGAATTTGAACTAACAAGTCTGTGCCACCTGCAAGCACTTTAGCGCCGGCGACTTCTGACAACAAACCGATGGCTGCATCAACCGTATTAGGTGCCTCGTAACGTAATCCTGCCACTTTTAACTATCTCCCACTTTGTTCCGACACTCAGTCGAAATTTGGCTTTTAAGTCCTACAATTGCCTGCCATAATTTATTCCACCTAGAAAAAACTTTCCACTTAAGAATGGTGCCATGGCCATCAACTTATTCTGCTCTCGTATAAGTTGAAATACTACTATTCATTAACTTTTCAAGCCAGACAACCCGTGACCAAAGCGCATTTAAAGGGGCACCGCTGGTAATCAGATCCCACACCTCGTTTGGAAATCAAAACTATTAAAGTTTTAACAACCGTGATCAAAGGATGAACTTTCAATGTAAGCAGAAATTTTCAAAGTAACGTGCTCTGCTCCCTCCAAATTCGAAAACCCGGCTATCCTTATTTCGATTTCATCACCCAAATGCCATCCCACTTTTTGGGATTTTTCTTTTTCATTATTTCGCAGCGTTCAATGTATGTTTTAGATAATTTATCGCTTGGATTAGCCTTCAAACACTCCTTAAAGGATTTAATACCTTTATTCCAATCTCCCGATTTAAAAGAAATACGCCCTTCATTAAAATGGTTAACTGTATCCATAAGATTTGGAAAGCTATTTTGATTGTGGTAATCTAAAACCTCTCTAACTCCCACAGGCTCCGTTTTTCCTTTGACAATCACATCATCGATGTATCTGATTTGGTAAGTGCCTTTCAATTTTTTAAACGTGAAATCGCTAATTAAAATGCGCGCAGAATACGCCTTACAAGCGCTTTCAAGACGAGCTGCAAGATTTACGCCGTCTCCAATCATCGTATAATCCATTCGCTTTGAAGACCCTATATTTCCAGACACCACATTGTCCGTGTTAAGCCCCAAGCCCATATCCACCGCCATTTTGCCTTCTTTTTCGCGGATTTCATTCCACTCCCACAGTCTTTTAATCATATTTACACCCGCACGTACTGCACGATCTTCATCATCGTCATGTGCAACAGGTATTCCAAACCCGGCCATGATGGCATCGCCGATAAATTTATCGACCATCCCCCCCTGCTCACTGATTGCCTCAACCATTATATTAAAGTACTCATTAAGAAGAGAAACTGTTCCTTGAGCCCCTAGGCTTTCCGTTATCGTCGTGAAACTTCGTACGTCCGAAAAGAGTAACGTAACTTCAGTCTCCTGGCCTCCCATTATGTCCGCGCCTTTGTCCATTAGTTGGTCGGCAATCCCCGGATCTATGTACCTCGACATGGTGGACTTCATACGCTTTTCTTGAGAGATATCTTCAATGACAATCAGTGTGCCTAGGTGATCCTGCGCTTGATCCATTCTCCCTTCAGGGTCCTGATTATCTAAAGGTAGAAAACTTAGATTTGCAGATACTATTTCGATGTTCTCATCTATTTCACCACCAACCTCAAACTCTACATCAATAAGGGATTCATTCTCTCTCGTCTCTTCACAGATTTTGATTTTCTCAAAAATCCAAGCGCGTTCATCTTTAAAAAATTGATCTGCCCCTTTTCCAATAATATCAGTCGGTTGCACTTTAAGAAGCTTCAAGCCCGCTTTATTACAAGTAATAATTTTTCCTTCATCATCGATAGTGATGACGGCGTTGGACATACTGGTAAGCATGCTGTGGTTATAAGCACGCTCTTTAGCGACGTCTTCAAACAGCTTTGCATTTTCTAAAGCAATAGCTACCTGTTGCGTAAAGGCCTGAAGACGAGACTCATCTTCTTTATTGAAGCTTCCTCCCTTCTTATTGAGCGCCTGTGTACACCCAATACATTCTCCATCCTTATTGATTATGGGCACACAAAGAATGGAACTGGTAAAGTAGCCAGTTTTCTTATCAAAGCTGGGATTAAACCTTAGATCAGCATAAGCGTGGGGAATATTGATCGTCTCTTGTGACTGAAATACAGCGCCGGCTATGCCAACATTGTTGGGCATTCTGATCTCACCTATTTCCTCGCCCATCGCAACACGAGTAAATAGTTCGTTAGTTTTGATATCGTTCAAAAATAATGTTGCACGATCCGCATTGAGCATTTTGGTAGACTCAACCATTACGCGTTGGAGTAGTGTTCCGAGCTCAATCTCAGCAGTGACATCAGAAACAATGTCAAGAAATTGCATTTCTTTTTCGCGCGACCTTTCCATTTCCTCAATGCCCTGAGCATTCTGAAGGGAGATAGCCGCCTGACAGGTAATGCCTTCCACTAATTGGAGCTCATTTTTAGTAAAGCGCCCTTTCTTCTTATTGAGGATTTGTATGACACCAATCGTCTCACCCCTCGCCGTCTTAATGGGAGCACAAATTATGTTTTTTGTTTTAAACCCTGTTTGCTCATCAACTTTCTTATGAAATCTGTCATCGTCATAAGCGTTATGGATGATTTCACTCACCCCAGACTGAAAAACAGCTCCAGCAATGCCGGTGTTATTGAGAATTCTGATTTCACGGGTAAGATCGCCTTGAGCAATTCTTGTATAAAGCTCACCAGTCATCGGATCGTTCAAAAAAAGACTGCCTCGATCTGCACCCAATTCTTCGGTAGTCATTTGGATCAGTGCCCACAAAATATCACTTAAATTTTTTAACCCTGAAATTTTACGCGTTACAGACAGCAGTAATTCAGTCTGATGCAACTTACTTGAGGTGCGTTCTAATAAAGTCCTTAGTTGTTCTGCTGATCTAGCACTGTCTGCACCGGCAACCGCTTTTTCATTTTTTGGAACCCTAGTAGTCAATCTTGCCTCCTCAGGATTTCTTTTCGAGTTTATCTCGTAGTGATGAAATAGTTTTCTTTAGTTGGTTTTTCTCATCGACCGTTTCGACCGCTATTTTTTGTATTTTTGCCTCATATTCATATCTTTGACTTTCGAGCGCATCGCGAAGTGTTGAAACCGTTTTTTTTAATTGCCGGATTTCGTCCGAGGAGCTACGAAGAGTGTTTTGAACTGCTGTGTCTTTTTCGTAGCCAAAGCTCTCGAGTTCATCACGCAGGGTTGAAACTGTTTTTCGCAACTGTCTGATTTCATCGGAAAAAACCTGGACGGACGCTTGCGCTTCGGCATCCTTTTCAAATTGAATGTTTTCTAGACTATCGCGTAAGCAGACTATGGTATCTTTTAGCTGTCGTATCTCATCAGCGTTTTTAGCAAAGATTTTTTGAATATTACGTTCATTATCATGTTGTAGAATTTCCAATTCCTCACGTAGAACTTTTATTGTTTCACGCAGTCGTTCACTATCGAGCTGCGACCTGCGAAGGGCCTCCTCTATACTGACACTTTTTTGCGGATTGACCATCAAACGTTAAGCTTCTCTTTAACCTGGGCTAATTTGGTAATGTTATTTTCGTGATCTCCAGCGAATCTGAGAACAATATGCTGTGCGCCTTGGTCAACATACTCCTGCAGCCAATCAACAGCTCCCTCTACAGTGCCGCCAAAACATGCTTGTCTCTTTTTAAGAATGTCCGGCCGCGCGTGGTAATAGCTGTACAAATACTCATCGATACGTTCGTTTGCTACACGGGGGTTATTATCAATGGCGATTGTCAGATATATGGCGGCGGTTACTTCGTCAGGATTGCGCCCCTCATCTGCAGTAAGCCGCCGCACAGCTCTCAACAACTTACCATAGCCTTCGGCGTCGGGTCCGGTGGGAAACCAACCATCAAAATTTCGCGCAGCACGCTTTAAAGCACCTGGGACTGCGCCTCCTCCCCAAATGGGCGGCCCATTCTTTTGATACGGTGTGGGGCCAATATTACCCTTCTGTATCTTCCAAATACCGTCCCAATCAATTTCTTTACCAGACCACAATGCTTTGCAAAGCCTAATGCCTTCTAAAAACCGACCTACTCTTTTTTCCCACGGAACTCCGCATGCTTCAAACTCTGCGCGTATATTTGGCACATCGGAGGCTATGCCCATTCCAAGGATAATCCTTCCTTCCGATATTTGATCAACAGTCGCGATTTGATGTGCAAGTACAACTGGGTTCCGAAGCATCGGTATTAAAACAGCCGTACCAATCTTTACTTCAGACGTCCGAGCGGCAACTGCAGCCATTAAAGTTATTGGATCATGCCTTGGCCGTGCAAGGATGGAGTCACCTATCCAAATTGAATCGTAACCCAAACTTTCCGCTTTTTCAGCAAGCGAGAGTATTGGCGCAGCAGCAGGGCGCCCCTCCATGATATTTTCACGTGTCGGTAAGAGATAACCGATTTTAAGGCCCATCTTTAATATCCCCGTTTATTAAAGCTCATAACGTTTAGCGCGTTTGGCAGGTTTTAAAAAGACAGCGTAATTTAACAAGCTGGCTCAGAAAGCGAAGAACGTTTAAAGTTATATTAAGTTTTTTCTTATCCGTGGAGTTTCATATGAGCAATGAAGAAAAAATCGTCTTTCTTTATCGTGTTGGGCATATACCCCAAGAGATCGTTGATCATGCGTTAAAAACTGTGCCAAACGGATACACACTGACGTTTTCACCAGAAGAACACAGCGATGAAGAACGCAGGACATTGATCGCCAATGCGGATCATCTTATTTGTTATGGCAGAGGCTTCGACGACTTTGACGTTGCAGCAAAGGCGAAAATATTTCAGGTGTTAAGCGCAGGTTTTGACCGTTTCGATATTCCTGCTTTTACGAAAGCGGGAATACCCATTTGTAATAATGGGGGCGCTAATGCGCCGACGGTTGCTGAACACGCTATCATGCTCATGCTTTCGGTCTTCAAAAAATTACCGGTCCACCATAATGGTCTCCATAACGGAGAATGGATCGGCCACCGCTACGGACTAGAAATGCGCGAACTGCGCAGCAAACAAGTAGGAATTGTAGGTTTTGGTCATATCGGTCAACAGGTAGCGCGCATTGCTAATGGATTTCTGGCAACGGTGGCGTTCTTCGATCCGCTCGAGATTTCGCAGTCCGTGAAAGACGAATATAAAGCGAGCCAGATGAACCTTAAGGAACTCCTTGAAACTTCAGATGTGATTACCGTTCATACCCCGCTCAACGATGCAACACGCGGCATGATGAATAAAGATACTTTTTCGCAGATGAAAAATTCAGCGATATTTATCAGCACAGCACGGGGGCCGGTAACGGTAGAGGCAGATCTCATCAACGCGCTCGATACAGGTCAAATTGCCGGTGCCGGATTGGACGTCTTTGAAGAAGAGCCAACCCCAAACGATAATAAATTATTCAAACGCGATAACGTAGTGGTGACGCCCCATATGGCAGGAACAACTATAGACACCTCCTACAGAAGAATCGCTTTTGCCTATGAAAATATTCAAAGGGTATCTCGCGGGGAGAAACCTCTGGCCATAATTAATACTGATCTTCAAGACTAAGGTTTAGGATCAACGAATACTCGGAACGGATGCGGGAAATAAGCGAATGAAACGTTACAAGAAAGGTTTAAATCTGCGAATAGTGCTGTTTGTACTCGGAATGGTGTGGACATACAGTGCTTTTGCTATCTATGCAGAAGGCTCAAATGATTTATCCACTACATTGGTTTTAATTGTAATCGTTCTCACATTTTTAGTGAGTTTTGAGAGGGTGTGCTTGGATAAAGAGCGTCGGGCGTACTGGGTGTTTGGACTACTTTTGAATTTACCGGGTTTACTGTTAGGTTTCACCATCTACTGGCTGCGACGCAAAAGCAAATTGAAAAGGAAATCAGAAAAGTCGCATCGAAAGCTGCCCTAACTTTTAAGGACATTTTTTGGATAGGTTAAAAACACTGCACGGCGGACACGTAGACTAAATAGCACTAGTCAGGTCGAAAGGTACCAACCTTCCAATTCGCGTTTTATAATTTTTTCCAGCATAGCAATACTTTCATCGCTTGCATTCAAACACGGAATAACTGAAAAATTTTTACCACCGGCACCAATAAAATGAGCGCGGCTTTCATTTTCAATTTCATCCAATGTCTCAAGACAATCCGCTGAAAATCCTGGCGTTATAACCACAATATTTTTTTTTCCCTCTTTTGCGAGCTGAGCGAGCACCTCATCTGTGTAAGGTTCCAGCCATGCAGCAGGGCCAAACCGAGACTGAAACGTCAGCTTAATTTTGTCAGTGCTCATCCCAAGACTTTCGCCAAGCAATCTTGAGGTTTTTGCAGAATGACAATGATAAGGGTCTCCCGCCCGAAAATATTTCACAGGAAGTCCGTGAAAAGACGTTAAAATTACGTCAGGTTCCCACTCTAAATCCGATAAGTGTTTTTCCACCGATATCTTCAATGCACTTATATAGGCTGGATCATCGTGGTAAGGAGGCAAAGTACGGATAGCGGGTTGCCAACGCATCTTTTTAAGTGCCTCAAAAGCTTTATCATAAGCGGTTGCCGACGTTGTGGCGCTATACTGGGGATACAATGCCGCTAGTAATATACGATCACAACCCACATCTCTAAAATCTGAAAGTTTTTTAGCTATGGATGGCGATCCGTAACGCATAGCCCAATCCACAATTAAATTATCTTCCTCCATTAAGGATGACAGGCGTCCAGCCTGATCGCGGGTAATAGTACGAAGTGGGGACTCATCGGCCGCGTTGTTCCAAACTCTCTTATAGGCTTTTGCGCTTCTGCTCGGGCGTATAGATAATATTATTCCCTGAAGAATGGGTTGCCAAAGCAACGGGCTCATCTCAATAACCCGTCGATCGCTCAGAAATTCGCTCAAATAACGTCTAACATCCCAATAGCCTGTGCTATCGGGGGTTCCCAAGTTAATAATCAGAACTCCAACCTTTGGACTTGGTATTATGGGGTGTTTATCATCCATACGTTTTAAATAGCGCAGTCCCTTCGTAGTTGCCATAGAAAGCAGGGATATTACCTTTGCTCCTCCTATATTAAAAATTTTAGCTTTTAATGTTAAGATATAACGGAGATTTGAGTTGTGAGTTTTCTAGCTAAAAATAATGCATCTATTGGCGGAGGATAAACATGACAGAAGCGGCAGGAAAAGTATCTTTTGAAGATCGGACTTACGACCGGTTCGAACTAAATCCCATTGCAGGAGCGCTAGGCGCTGAAATCGTTGGTGTAGATGTTAATAATCTTGATGACGAAACTTTTGATGACCTTTACGCAGCCTGGCTACAATACCAGGTTCTTGCAATCAGAGATCAAAAGCTAACCCCAGAGCAACAAAAAGAATTTGGCCGCCGCTTTGGTGAATTGCAACCACATGTGTTCAACAAGTCTATCGAGGGTCATCCGGAAATCACGGAAATTCTTAAAACAGAGAATGAAACCCTCAATAATGGCGGACGCTGGCACACGGATCAGCAATACAGGCCAGAGCCAGCCAAAATGACAATGCTATACGCCCACGAAATGCCACCTCATGGCGGAGATACCTCATTCTCTAGCACCTATCGCGGTTATGAGACTTTATCTGATGGCATGAAAGAAACACTAGCTGGGTTGAAGGGCATAAATAACGGCGATAGCAAGAATCACCCTTCCGGCCTCACTCGGATGGAACGCCAAAAAGCCGGAGTGGGTACTATACCCCAAATCGACCCAGGTGACGCTGTTACCATTTCGGAACATCCTATTATTCGAACACATCCGGAAACGGGGCGAAAAGTTTTATATGTTGGTTCCCATACGGAGAGAATTGCTGGCTGGACAAAAGATGAAAGTGCCGCACTTCTGGATTATTTGAAAATCCATAATGGCCAGCTTCACCATACTTGCAGAATAAAATGGGAGGTCGGCACTATTACCATGTGGGATAATCGCTGCTGCCTTCATTTTGCGCTGAACGATTATCACGGGTATCGGCGTCGTGTGCACAAGCTGCTTATTAAAGGGGACGTACCGTTTTAATCACGCTTAGGCTGAAAACCTAACGACCCGTCATACTTTCTCAGCACATCTTCGGAGGGAAGATACTCGCTCTCTAATGCCTTAATATCAGAAAACCCCACAAATGCATGAAGGTCTCCTGTCGGGTGATCTTTGCCTTCTGACAAAAATTGACTCACATAATCCACATCACTTTCGGCAAAATCGTGCATGTAATCCCAGATAGCCCGGGCAGTTGTTCGCAGGGCACCGGTGGCATTACTGACCATTTTGACGCCATAGGATTGGAGTTTTTCCTTGGAGATCATCGGAGAAACGCCAGTGCGATTATAGTGAATAGGCACTGAAACCTCCTTACACACACGTTCAATTTCCTCTTCAGACACTAGACCCTCAGGAAAAATCATGTCCGCTCCGGCCTCCGCATAAGCCTTGGCCCGCGTGATTACGTCATCTAATGTCCCTCCGGCCACGCCGCGCGCGTCGGTACGCGCTAGCAGTAGAAAATCCGGATCCATCTCGTTACGAACTTTCGCCGCAGCGCGGACTTTACCAACCGCCTCTTCTATGGATACCACCTCTTTTCCAGCAACATGACCGCACCTTTTTGGTGCAACTTGGTCTTCCATATGAATAGCTGCTGCACCAGCCTTAATGAAGTCTTCAGTTGTCCGCATGACATTTATTGCGTTGCCAAATCCTGTATCCACATCTACGAGAACAGGGATATCGACTGCACTGGTTACGTAATTGGTGATCATTGAAAGCTCATTCAATGTTACAAGGCCAACATCCGGTTTTCCGAGAAGACTCACAGAGACTGCATACCCGGAAATGCCGCAACACTGAAAACCCGCCGCTTCAATAATTTTGGCACTCAGTGCGTTATAGGCACCTGGCTTAACTAGAATACCTGGCTGCTCGACAAGATTGCGTAATTGCTTTGACATTTTTTCGACCATGATTCCTCCCACATCGCCTTGGCAAAAAAAAACATCACTATTAAATAATTTAGATAAACAGGATCAACACTTGATATCAATTTTGTTGGTCGCGGATGATTGGTTAGGCTAGAAAAAACATCCAATAGACAGGAGCATTATTTTTTTACTTGCTTTCTGACGATCTCAGATGCCGGGGATTACTAATTTTAAGACGCCTTCGAGTATTATCTAAAAGCACTGAGTAGACAGAATCACTATCATCAAATTTGCCAAATCGGATATCAGTAGAAAGATTAGCACTCAATTCAGCGAAATCATCGCGCATTTTATTAGGATAAAGCCTCTTTAAATCTGACATAGCCGCCACCTCAAGCTCAATCGATCCTCTAAATTCACGGGCCGCAATGGCCATAGCGTTCGAAATCATAAGCAGATTTAATTTTTGTGCAGCTGGCGTATTTGGGAGAACCTGATTGCGTAAAAGAGATATTGCTGTCTCCAGTAAATCCTTAGCAGTTGGACTATCTTGTTCCACATTAACCTCTTTGTTTATTTTTAGGATCAGTCATCCGAAGTAACTCCCACTCTAACTCGGCGCAAACTCGTCCGGTAAGCGCTAAATGCAAGGACTGCTCACCTCCAGACACATGCCGTTCACCTTGTTGAATAGCAATCACAGCCCAACGCATATGAGCAAACACCTCCCAATAAAAGGTCTGGACCGGATCAATACTCCTCCCGCTTACCTCACTATAGCCACGGTAAAATGCTTCTCGCGATCCTATACCACCAGCCTCAAGGCTGATTTTTCCAAAGCGCCAACAGCGCGCACAAAACCATCCAATATCTTCATGGTAATCGCTCCAATCAGCAAATTCCCAATCCAGAATACCTGTAAGTACTCCATTATCGAGCATTAAGTTCCCAATACGATAATCACGATGATTTAGAACCAATGTTACATGTTCGGGCGCATTTAATTCGAGCCACCGCAAACCCCATTCAATTGATGGGTAGGCTCCAGGCAATCTATCTAGACACTCCCTGAAAAATTCAACTCCAGCTGTGGCTGGCGTCGGATCGGGAATTTCGAGGAAACCAAAAGAATGGCTGCCTGGTGTAATTGAGTGAATTTTGGCA
The DNA here is from genome assembly GCA_913043025.1 of uncultured Rhodospirillaceae bacterium. Lineage (GTDB taxonomy): Bacteria > Pseudomonadota > Alphaproteobacteria > UBA8366 > UBA8366 > UBA8366. The sequence continues at coordinate 17,634 of CAJWLM010000016.1, read as the reverse complement.
AGCTGCCCCCCCAAGTGCTCAAGTAACCCTTCCGCATTTGTTTTAACTGCTTCATCCTTGACCAAAATGTGCCCCTCAGCCACTCCTTTAACCCGGCGCATTATGTAGAAATGACGCTCGAAGACAGAGGAATCCAGGCAGACCCATAAAGGTTCCGGCACCACAACACCCGCTTCATAAGCTTCTCTGAGAAGCTCGAATTCCTGAGCACGGGTATGGCTCACTTCTACAACTGAAGGCGCATCTGTTCGCAAGACTAATTCATGCGCCCCACTAAGAAGACCACCATCGAATATTACATCAAGGGCATAATTTTCCTGTATAGCCCCGCCGCTCATCTTCTTATACTGCGTTATGCGGCAACAATCGGCTTGAGCCTTTTCAGAGAGAAACCCTGATAGTTTTTCTAACCCCAATGCCAAAAGTCCGACCCATCGGCGTATAGGTTTTTCGCAAGCACCATTTTATGAACTTCAGAAGCTCCATCGACTAATCTTGCTTGACGAGCATAACGGTAAATCCATTCAAGTACGGTGTCTTTAGAATAACCTCGTGCTCCATTGAGCTGTATGGCTGTATCCACAGCTTTATGAAGGGTGTCAGCAACTTGTATTTTAGCCATTGATACTTCCTTACGGGCGAAGTCTCCCTGATCTAACTTCCATGCCGCGTTCATAACAAGCATACGGCCAATCTGGATTTCCATTGCTGCTTCGCCAAGCAGCCATTGAACACTTTCTCTATCGGCAAGTTTGACACCAAAGCCCTCACGCTTACCTACATACTCAGTCGCAATTTCTAATGCACGCCTTGCAAGACCCAGCCATCGCATGCAGTGGGTTAATCGAGCTGGACCAAGTCTTATTTGGGTTAATTTAAGCCCGTCCCCGACATCCATTAGTCGATCCTCGTCCGGGATTTCCATACCTTCGAAAAAAATCTCGCAATGCCCCCCATGCTCCTCTGGCCCCATGATCGGTATGCGCCGTTCAATCCTCCATCCTGGTGTGTCGCGGTGAAACAAGAAGGCAGACAACCCTTTACGCGGATCCTGTGATGTTCGGGCGATTAGGATAAAATGTTCAGCAACTCCGGCACCCGTGATGTACCATTTGTGACCATTGACTATCCATTTATCTCCCTTTCGGTCGGCTCGAGTTCTCATCATCGACGGGTCGGACCCAGAACCAGGATGAGGCTCTGTCATTATAAAGGAAGAGCGCACTTTACCCTCTGCAATGGCGGGCAGCCACTTTTCCTGCTGATCGGGGCGAGCCACTTGAGTCAATACTCGCATATTCCCATCATCGGGCGCTGAAGCATTGAAACAAACAGGGCCAAAGACCGAACGATTCATTTCTTCGTAACACGAGGCTATTTCAGCCATGGAAAACCCTTGTCCTCCCCATTTTTCAGGAAGGGACAAAGACCATAAACCATTCTTTTTTGTAAGCTCTTTCAGTTTTTCAAGGGGTGCGGATGCAATATTTTCGTGATCGTCGAAATTAGCTCTTTCACTCTCAAGCGGAATAATGTGGTCATCTACGATTTTACGTATCTGCGCTCGCGATGCCTCTGCCCGCTCCGTTAGGTTAAAATCCATTTTTCGTTACCGTATCATTTTATTTTAGGAACAGGAGACCATGGCGCGGGTGTAAGAATTTGGCTGTCTTGTTTAACAATGAGTTCCGCCTTCCGTTGCTTAGCAAGATAGGTTTGCCATTCCTTTGTTCTGTGCAATTTTGAACGTCTGCGCGTTCTTTCGGAAAGGCTTTTGTAAGCCCACATATGCACTATTTGGTTTAGCTCTCCAACCTCAGGGTAAAACCATCCAACAAGACCGCCTAGTATCTTCGTTTGAACCTGTAGTCCGTATTTTTTATAAATTTCCATATATTGCACCACACCGCCGGGACGTAGACTATAGGTTCGTTTCTCAATGATCATAGGGATATCTCCGATTTTTCAATGATTGAGAGAGATGCTTGTTCACGCGAGCATAAGAGTGTGACCGCCGTCTACGGGAATCAAAGCTCCCGTGATATAAGCGGATGCATGGCTAGCTAAGAGCACCACTATGCCACCAAGATCTTCCGGCTCACCAAAACGCCTTTGGGGAATAGATTTCAACATGGATTGACCCGCGTCTGATTGTAAATAGTTTCTATTGAGATCAGTCTCGATATATCCAGGAGCTATTGCGTTTACACGTATACCATATCGTGCCCATTCAGCAGCGAGCGAACGCGTCAGCTGGACCAATCCAGCTTTCGAAACTCCATAAGGCATCGTGCCTTTTTGAACTTTAAATGCAAGCACGGAAGCTATGTTTAAAATAGTGCCACCATTACCGCTATCAATCATTCGCTCGGCTACTGATTTTGCTACCAACCATGCACCTTTTAAGTTTGTATCCATAACGGCATCCCATTCTTCATCATCAACCCCCAGTGCAGCACTTGAGTTTGCCACTCCCGAATTATTGATCAGGATTGATATGCCGCCTAGTTTCCGATCAGCCTCAAGGATACCCTTCTCAATACTATCAACGTTAGTCACATCCATTTTTATCGGCACTATACCCTGCACTTCGCTTGCCAAATTCTCAAGCCTGTCAAGTCGCCTTGCAGCAACTGCCACGTTCGCACCCTCACCGGCCAACAAACGCGCAAAATAAGCGCCCAGCCTTCCAGAGCCTCCGGTTACAAGTGCAGTCTTTCCATCAAGCACTCCCACAAATCACCTCTTTTTTGCTAGTTCGCGAAGCGCAAACTTTTGAATTTTGCCGGTTGATGTCTTAGGAAGCTCACCAAATACGATCTGAGAAGGGACTTTAAAGTTAGCCATATTTTCTCGGCAATATACAATGAGCTCTTCCTCGGTAATACAACCTGCATCCGCTACCAAGGTCACAAAAGCGCAAGGTGTTTCACCCCATTTATCGTGAGATACCGCGACAACTGCGGCTTCCATTATTAAGGGATGGCGATAAAGAATCTCTTCAACTTCGAGACTAGAAATATTTTCTCCACCGGAAATAATTATGTCCTTCGCCCTGTCCTTAATCTCTACATAGCCGTCTGGATGGACAACTGCGAGATCACCCGTATGGAACCACCCCTCTTCAAATGCCATCTTTGTCGCATGTGCATTTTTTAAATACCCTTTCATAATGGTATTACTTCTCAGGACTATTTCACCAACAGTTTCAGCATCAAACGGAACCTCTTTTTGCGTATTAAGATCCACCACCTTTTGATCCTCCATACTTATTGTCCGTACTCCTTGGCGCGCGACCTTAGCAACTTGCGCATCAAATCCCAAGTCATCCCATTCAGACTGCCAAACACATACAGTCGACGGTCCGTAGCTCTCGGTCAATCCATATAGGTGACGCACATTGAACCCCATCTCTTGCATACCCGAAAGAACCGAACTTGGAGGGGCGGCACCACCAGTGGCTATCTCTATGGGGCCGTGGCTGAATTCGTCTTTTACCACATTTGGTGCATGTATCAGCATATTGAGAACAACTGGCGCACCCGCTAAGTGAGTTACATAATGCTTCTTTATGAGTTTAAAAATTTCTGCCGGATCGACTGTACGCAGGCACACATGAGTGCCACCCACAACACTGAGTCCCCATGTATTGCACCAACCATTGCAATGGAACATAGGAAGTGTCCAAAGATAGGTGGTATCCGGAGTAAAACCAAATGCCGAAGACGAACCCATCGCATTTAAGTAGGCACCTCGATGATGGTATACCACACCTTTCGGGTCTCCTGTCGTTCCAGATGTGTAATTAAGAGCAATGGCATCCCATTCATCATCGGGCCGTTGCCATTCAAAGTGAGGGTCTCCCTCGTTGAGGAGACCCTCATAATCAATTTTACCAAGTAATTTTCCATCTGAAATTTGCGGATGATCGATATCAACCACCATTATTTTATGGTCAACTTTTTCGAGAGCAACCTCGATAGTTGATGAAAAGGTTCGATCAGTTAATAAGACTTTTGTTTCGGCATGAGCGAGGATAAAGGCAATGGCATCTGCATCTAGCCGAGTATTCATCGCATTGATTACGGCGCCGATCATTGGGACACCGTAATGGGACTCAAGCAGGGCTGGCACATTAGACGCCATTACCGAGACCGTGTCGCCTTTTCCGACGCCGTATTTACGCAACGCAGACCCGAGCCGCTTACAACGCACAAAAAATTGTTGGTAGTTAAAACTTTTCGCGCCATCAATCACAGCAATTTTATTAGGAAAGGTTAGAGAACACCTCTCCAGAAAACTGATCGGCGTGAGTGATTGATAATTCGCCGGACATTTTTCAAGGTTTTCATCATATTTAGAAATGACACTCGCCATGTATTTTTCTCAAAATAGCCAGACTAAAAAACTCTAACCTAGATTAGTCACCATCAAAGTTATTATCCCTACACCTATAGTACCAAAAATAGGTTAGCGTTTGCTTAAGACGTAGGTTAACAGAGTTGTCACGCTTTAGCATCTAACTATCTATCGCAGCCAGTACTAGTTAAAATGTGGTGAGTGTTATGCCACTTATATCTGGGAGAAACCTTACATGGCAATGAAACGTGTGGTGCTAGAGATTGGGATGGGCACTGACATTAGAGGCAGCGACCCAACAAAAGCCGCGGTGCGCGCATTACGCGATGCGCTTTGGCATAATTCACTTAGCATTGCGAAAGCGCTTAACATGGATACTGACTCAATGATCACAGAGGTTACTATAGGAGTTCCAGACCCTGATCGCGTTGACAGAGACGAAGTATTAGCTGTTCTTCCTCACGGTAGTGGTACAATAAATGTGGTTGAGGGAGGTTTAAAAATTCCCAAAGATGACAGTGATGATAACACTCTCATCGCGCATGCTGCTGCTGTAGTGCGCCTAGACCTAGCTTAGAGGAGCAATACATGCCCTTAAAACGAGTAATCTTAGAAATGGGTTCTGGCAACGACCTACATGGCAGCGATTACACCAAGGCCGCAATTCGCGCTGTTGAAGATGCCCTCCATCATAGCTCTTTAACAATGATACGGACGCTTGGCATTAATAAAAATGATGTAAGAGTCGACGTTACTGTGGGTGTTCAGAAGCCAGATCAAGTTGACATAGAAGCTGTTAAGAAAATACTACCAGTTGGTACTGTGTCAGTCTCCGCAGTACTAGGCGGCTTGGATGTTCCAGACGATGCGCGAGAGGACCCAACAGTAATTGCAAGTGCTGCAATTGATGTCCGTTTGGATCTACCCTAACACTGATTTGCCTATTCGGCCGCTTCTCTCGTTGCGAGATCAGCTAATTCACGCGCTATTTTTGTTACACCATCTAATCTTTGGTCAGGCATTGGCCAGTCCGAACGAAACACAAGACTTTGATCGGGCCGGATTTTTACATTTGTAGGATGCCGCTGAATATATCCGACGAGTGCTAACGGATTGGCAAATCGGGATTCTCGCAACACAACGGAAGCACCGCCGGTTCCAGCATCTACCTTTTCTACTCCAGCCATGCGACAAAGATTTTTGATTTCCATGACTTTCAACAAGTTTTCAACTGGTTTAGGTATCGGACCAAAACGGTCTATCAACTCTGATGCAAATGCTTCAATCTCATTAGAGGACCCTATCTTCGAGAGCCTTCTGTACAAACCTAATCGCAGTCCGAGATCTGCAACGTATTCATCAGGTATCAACACAGCCACACCCAACGATATTTGTGGGGACCAGTTATCCTTGCGCACTGACACGCCCGTCTTCTCTTCCCGCAATTCAGCAACAGCTTCTTCCAGCATATGTTGATAAAGCTCAACCCCTACTTCTTTGATGTGCCCAGATTGTTCTCCGCCGAGAAGATTTCCTGCTCCACGAATATCAAGATCGTGACTTGCCAATGTAAATCCGGCGCCGAGGGTGTCCAATGTTTGCATGACAGAAAGGCGTTTTTGCGCAGAGCTGGATAAAATTTGTCCTGAAGGCAAAGTGAAATATGCATAAGCCCGTGCTTTGCCACGACCAATACGCCCCCTTAATTGATAGAGTTGGGAAAGGCCAAATCGATCAGCACGATGCACTAACATTGTGTTGGCGTTAGGAATATCGATGCCGGCCTCTATTATGTTGGTTGATAATAAAATATCGGCCTTGCGTTGATTGAAGTCATTAATAACCGCTTCAAGAACCCGAGGAGCCATCTGACCATGTGCGATGGCAACCTTAGCGTCCGGCGCAAGTTCGGAAAGACGCTTTGCTAAGCGTTCTATGTCGGCAATTCTTGGGCATACATAAAAAACCTGCCCCCCACGATGGCGCTCTCTATTAATTGCTTCCCGAATAACTACCGGATCAAATGGCAATACAAATGAGCGGATTGCTAAGCGATCGACAGGCGGGCTGGCTATCATGCTCATGTCGCGTGCCCCAGCAAGAGCCAATTGAAGGGTTCGAGGAATAGGAGTGGCTGTGAGCGTTAAAACATGAAGATCGCGCCGCAAATCTTTGAGACGTTCTTTTTGGGAAACACCAAAATGTTGTTCCTCATCAACGACAAGTAATCCAATATTATTAAATTCAACATCCTTCGCTAGAAGTGCATGCGTGCCGATAACAATATCAACCCCGCCGTTCTTCAATTCTTCTTTGGTCGTTCTCGCATCTTTGGCGCCAACTAAACGTGAAAGCTGTGAAACGTTTATTGGCAGACCAGCAAAACGCTGTTTAAAGGTTTCATGATGTTGAAACGCCAGCAGCGTGGTAGGCACCACAACCGCCACTTGATATCCATTTGACGCAGCTACAAAAGCGGCACGCATAGCCACCTCTGTTTTCCCAAAACCAACATCACCACATATCAATCGATCCATGGCATGCGTTTGCCCGAGATCGGAAATCACGTCTTCAATCGCATGCCGTTGATCCTCGGTCTCAGTCCATGCAAAACGGGCAGAGAACTCTTCATAAGCGCCGGGCGGCGGTGAAATTGCCGGAGCTTGGGCAAGTGCGCGTTCGGCCGCAAGCTTCATCAATTTCTCTGCCATGTCGTTGATCCGCTCTTTGACAGCTGCCCTACGCGCCTGCCACGAAACTGCCCCAAGTCTGTCAAGAAAGGCATTTGATTTTTCTGCACCGTAGCGCGACAACGTATCGATATTTTCAACTGGAATGAAAAGGCGATCTTCGCCTGCATAAATTAAACGCACACAGTCATGAGGAGCACCATCGACAGTAAGGCTTTCTAGTCCATCATATCGACCGACACCGTTATCAATGTGAACAACGAGATCGCCAACCTCCAGCGAACCTACTTCAGAAATATATTCTTTCGCGTGTCGACGGCGCTTCGCAGTACGGGCCAATCTCTCGCCAAGGATATCTTCCTCACTTAAAACGAGAAGTTCAGACGCGTTGAATCCGTGGTTGGTTTCCCAAACTGTGATATATGCCTCATTGGCCTTTAGCATTCCCTGAACATCGGACCAGCTGTCTATATTGACGAGCGCCGTGGTGCCAGCACTGGTGATGAGCTTACCTAAGCGATCCCGAGAACCAATACTTGCCGCTGCAATTATCACCGGCTTAGTGCGTCCCGCGTCCCTGATAACATTCTCAACCTCATGAAAAAGGTTGATGTCTTCACGCTGCCTAGCTTCAATGAAATCGGCGGAGGCCCGTGCCTTTGCCGTCTCTCCCCCTTCCTCAAATGGGGAATAAAAAATACACTGATTATGCCCTATCGCGTCATCCCAATCTGCCACTCCAAGAAACATGTCCTTTCGTTCCACCGGGCGATAAACGGGATCATTTTGACTTGTGGCCTCTCGCAGATTGGAGGGCAGAAAATCGATGCGAGCATTGTAATGATCGTTGATTGTGTCCTGACGCTCCTGAAAAGCATGGTCCCATTGATGGTCAAACGATAGTGCTGAATTAGGTAAGTAGTCGAAAAGAGTTTCTAATTTTTCATGAAAAAACGGGAGCCAATGTTCAAACCCTGGTGGACGTTGACCTGCACTCACCGCCTCATACACAACGTCATTTTCGCAAGGAATACCGAAAACACTCCTGTAGCGAGCTCGAAAAAGGGCGATACTATCGTTATCAAGCGATGCTTCACTAATCGGCTGTAACGTTAAATGTTCGCGTTTCATTTTTGATCGCTGGGTAACAGCATCGAAGCACCTGATTGACTCCACCTGCTCCCCAAAAAAATCTAGACGAAGTGGGTCGTGTTCACCTGGACAGAAAATATCGATTATACCACCTCGAATTGCATACTCGCCGGTTTCACGGACGGTTTCTGCATGCAGATACCCATTCCTTACAAAAAATTGAACTAATGCATCTCGATCAACGGTCCCTCCAACCGCAATTCGCATAGTGCTATCTTTTATAAATGACCTTGGTGGTATTCGTTGTGTGATAGCATTTACCGTTGTTAAAACGATCTTTGGGGGATCCGCTTCATTTATGAGGTTTTTCAGAGTGGTCAGACGACGCGCTGTTATGTCAGTGATCGGAGACACCCGGTCATATGGCAAACAATCCCATGCAGGAAAATCTGCCACCTTAAGCTCAGGCGCGAAAAAGGCGAGTGCCTTAAGCAGCGTATCGAGACGGGCATCATCGCGGCATATGTGCACGATAGGCGCCACTGCGTTATGGGCAGACTGCGATAATAAAAAGGCATCATAGCCCTCCGGCACACCGCCTATCCGTCTTTCTTTTTTCGCAACCACAACTCTAGCGATGCCCGCCCTCAGCACAAAATACGCTCAAACGTTCTGTCAAGTCACTCACCACATTCGCAGGCCATGGGGTATTACCAGATATCCAATTGTAAAGATCCAGATCATTATGCCCAAGAATAAGTTCAAGCTGATCGAGCTCTGCCGGTTCCATTTTTTCAATATGCGCATCTGCAAAGCGTCCGAGGAGCATATCAGCTTCTTTTGTTCCGCGATGCCAACAGCGAAATCGCAACCGCTTACGCCTCACTTTAATATCATTTATTTGTTCCATATGATGACATATAGAGCGCTTTGCTCATTTCGTAAATTGTTGGTTGTAGACTACATATTTTGTAGGATGCCAAATGTCGTATACTTTTCATAATAATTTGAGCTAGATTAAAGTTTAATAAGAACCGTGCGCCCAAAAAAACTATTCTCCCTTTTCGCTCCTGCCACTACCTTGAAAGGTGTTGGGCCGCGTATTGCGAAGTCGATTGATGCTTTGGCCGGGCCAAATTTGGTTGATCTTATTTGGCATATGCCGCGCGAAATAATTGATCGTCGACTGAAGCCCACCGTATCGGACGCCCCTGTGGGTTCGGTGTGCACACTTACTCTCACAGTCAAAAAACATGAAAAAGGTTTTAAACGCAGCCCATATAAAGTTCGTTGTAGTGATAAAACCGGAACGATTACGTTAATTTTTTTTCATCCCAAGGAAGATTATCTTTTGCGTGTCTTGCCTTTAGGGGAACAACGATTGGTGAGTGGCATTGTAGAGCAATTCAACGATGGTAAACAAATAACACATCCAGACTATATTTTGAAAATTGAGGATGCTGAAACGCTTCCTTCCGTTGAGCCTGTCTATCCGCTCACTGCGGGCTTGACAGTTAAAACATTAGGAAAAGCGGTACGAGGCGCTATCGAAAAGTTACCAAATCTAACTGAATGGTTGGATCCTGCTTTGCAGAAACAACGTGGGTGGCCATCTTGGAATGACGCTGTGCAAAAAATTCACTCTCCGCAGGGCCATAAAGATCTTGATCCGAACAATGCATACCGTAGCCGTCTCGCCTATGATGAATTACTCGCAAACCAATTGGCCTTAGCTTTGATTCGGCGCGCATCCCGTAAACTTCCTGGCAGATCTATAAATGGTAATAGGAGATTTAGACGGCAAGTTCTTTCGTCATTGCCTTTCGAATTAACTGATGCACAAAAAACGGCATTGGCCGAAATTAATAACGATATGATGCAGCCGGGCCGAATGCTTCGTTTATTGCAAGGAGATGTTGGAAGTGGGAAAACTGTAGTCGCCCTACTTGCAGCCCTAACAGCGATAGAAGACGGTGGTCAAGTCGCATTGATGGCGCCAACGGAAATTCTTGCTCGCCAACATTTCAATACTTTTAGAGACTTACTCTCAGTTACCGACATCAAAGTAAGTGTTTTAACTGGACGCGACCGTGGTTCAACACGAAATGATATATTAACAGAATTAATGGATGGGTCACTGTCACTAATTATAGGCACTCATGCGCTTTTTCAAAAAGATGTAATTTACAAAAATCTCTTGCTGGCCGTCATAGATGAACAGCACAGGTTTGGCGTACATCAACGGCTTGGCCTTGCAAGAAAGGGGCATGGCGTCGATACACTCGTGATGACTGCAACTCCTATTCCTAGGTCACTATTACTCACTGCGTATGGCGATCTTGATTGCTCACGTTTAATGGGAAAGCCCCCAGGGCGAAAACCTGTTGATACTCGTATCATACCAAACAACCGGTTACCCGATATAATTTCAAGTGTCGGGCGGGCTATTCAAAAAAATGCGAAGGTGTATTGGATTTGTCCTCTGGTTGAAGAATCAGAAACAATTGATCTTGCCAATGCCGAAGCGCGTTATTCGTCCCTTGAAAATCAATTTAATGAGAAAGTAGAGCTTATTCACGGCAGAATGAAAGCTTCTGAAAAGGATGCAGCAATGTCTCGGTTTATTTCCGGGCCCGCATCGATATTGGTAGCAACGACAGTTATTGAGGTAGGCGTCGATGTTCCAGAAGCTACCATTATGGTGATTGAACATGCTGAACGGTTTGGGCTCGCCCAGCTTCATCAACTTAGAGGGCGCGTCGGCAGAGGTAAGGAACAATCCACTTGTTTGCTAGTCTACGCATCTCCTTTAGGTGAGACTGCACGCGCAAGACTGTCGATAATGAGAGACACTGACGATGGGTTTCTTATATCAGAAAAAGATTTAGAACTTCGGGGGGGTGGTGAAATTTTAGGCACTCGCCAAAGTGGCATCCCAGCCTTCCGGCTTGCAGATTTACAGGTACATTCCGACTTGCTTGCTGTTGCACAGGATGACGCTAAGCTTATACTGCAAAAAGATCCTGAATTAGAGACCGACCGAGGAAAAGCCCTAAGAGACCTTCTATACCTTTTTGAAAGAGATGAAGCAGTGACCTTCCTGCGTTCTGGCTAATCGGATGACGAATGGGTATTATTTTTTTTACCTTTTAAAAGCCGCGTCCCACCATTTTTTTCCCTATCTAAATCAAGGTTTTCGTACGTACGTGAAGAGACGACAGCGACTTTCTGGTCACTTAAAGGCCTCCTGTCTGGAGGAGTAACAATCCCGCCAGAAATTACCATTTTTACAGCCTCCTCGACACTCATGCTTAAAATTACCAAATCTTCGCGGGGAACAAAAAGCAAAAAGCCTGAAGTAGGATTGGGAGTGGTGGGTAGAAAGATATTTAACACTTCCTCATTCGTAAGGTTTTGCACCTCACCTTCTGTCTCTCCTGTTATAAAGCCGACCGCCCATATCCCACGACGTGGGTACTCAACAAGCACGGCCTGACGAAATGCCTGAGATTGTTGCTGCAAAACGGTCTCAAGAATTTGCTTAATCGAACTGTAAACGCTCCGGATCACCGGCATGCGCGCAAGAATATTCTCGCCTAAATTGACGACATAGCGTCCAACAAAACCTGCTGCTAACGTGCCTATCAAAGTAATTGTTATGAGTAGTATGACTACACCTAACCCCGGCAAGCCGATTTCGAACCCAAGAACCTCCTTCAAATAGGTATCAGGGTTCCATGCAGCGGGGATTATTGGTACTATTTGGCTGTCAACAAAGAGTATAAACCAACGCGCCACAGCAAAAGTGATAGCAAGCGGCATCGTAACGAGTATACCTGCGAAAAAATAACCGCGAATACGCCTGAATAATCGCGCTCTGCGTTTGCCGTTTGGTTTATCAGTCGATGTCGCTTTTGGATCCCGTTTATTTTTGCTCATAGCTACCGCAATTATAATTTATTTTTGCCCGATCATGAGCAACGAAGTGATATATGTTACGGTAACGAATAGCCAACCATTTTAGTTTAAATGTGCGATCAAGCTGATTATCTTCGTTTGGAGATCACCATAACGCCAGAGCCACCTACTGTTTTCACAATGTAAAGCACTCTCGCCATGGAAAAGCATAAAAAGCAATCACTCGCTATTATTAATCTACTTAAACCCATGCAAAAAGAGCACAGAATTAAACTTGAGCAACGCTGCAGATGGAGAAATGTAAAACAAAATGAAGTCATTCTTGATAGGCAATCTGAAAGCTCAGAAATATACTTTGTAGTATCTGGACGGGTTCGAGTAGCAAACTACTCGATGTCTGGCCGAGAAATCACTTTCGACGATATGGGGAGCGGGCAATATTTTGGACAACTGGCGGCTCTCGATAACCAGCCTCGCTCTGCAAACGTAATAGCAGTTGAGGATACACTCTTAGCATCTTTAGGTAGAACACCATTCAAAGAGTTATTGTTGAGCTATCCGGAAATATCGTTAAAGCTATTGGTAGAAATGGCACAAATCATTCGTATTTCTACCGACCGGATTATGGATTTAAGCACTCTCGGCGCCAATAATAGGGTTCTCGCAGAACTGCTGCGTTTGGCCCATTCCTGCGGCTCGAACGGAAACAGTGCAATAATTAAACCGATACCAGTACACAACGAGGTCGCAAGCCGTGTTTCCACAACCCGTGAAACAGTAGCACGTGTCTTTAGCGACCTTTCTAAGCGACAACTCATTCGGCGTGAGGGAGATGCGTTGCTAATACATGACATGGTGATTTTGCAAGAGATGGTAGAAGACTTCCGCGGCATTTAATAGTCGGAAATATTGTTACCGACAGTTTGTAAGATTGTTATCCAGATCACTGCAACAAACTTTTAAACCCCATATTGTGATATTGATCCTATAGTTGAGTCGAATTCTTAATCAGTGAAAAAAGAAAGGAAGGGGCTGCATATGCTTGCGGTGAAAGCAATCTTAATCGCCATTCCGCTTTTTGTAGTCAAAAAGCCGTACACATTATAAATTGGCATGAAAATGCCGGTATTGTTCTAACTTTTCCCGCTAGCGTCGGACATTATTGCGCCTTCAATTTTTTTAACGGCGTAATTTAATATCCCGAAATTGGAAAGTTTTCGTTTTCTTAGATTGACCCCATCGGCTTGGTTCCCTAAATTCCTGACATGAGCTTCGTTAGAGTCGGTAGCTCAGCTGGTAGAGCAATTGACTTTTAATCAATAGGTCCAGGGTTCGAATCCCTGCCGACTCACCAACGAAAACAAGTGCTTAACGTAAATTGCGTTGGGTGCTTTTTTTGTTGAATTCTAATAGTGACTTATTGTGTTAGAACAGCCATATGACGCGCCTACAAAAACCGGCACAACACATGAAAATGATCTTTGAGCGTTGGTGGGGTATCGCAGTTCCATTTTTTTGCGGGACGATGGCGCCCATGACTGTCGCCGGGCCGAGCTATGCGATAGCCTTTTTTACACTAATAACATGTACCTTTCTGCTTGCTTCAGTCTTTTTGAGACAGGACGTAGCTGCAATCATATCAGAAAGCACCCGCACGCTCCATAATCCGACAGCGGTCGCAACAGCAATATTTTTCGCGTTCGCGCTGGTTGGGCTTTTCATATCTGATGCGCCGATCCGGTCCATAAGCGTGTGGTTTAGAACTATTTTTTATATTGCTATCGCTATTATCATATGGGGATATTTTTCGAGCAGAAAATTTGAATTGCAGCTGGCATTCTATTTCCTTCTTTTAACGACATTGTTTGCAGGTACTATTGCGCTGATATCTTTATATGCGTGGCCCGGCCTTATAGGGTTTCTTACCCTGCAAGGAACCGACATTCCGCCCACTACTGCACGACTGGCGTTAAAATCACATAGCGTTGTCATGAGTTGCCTTGTTCCCATTATTTGTTGGCTGGCATGGATACGTGGAGGAACGTGGCGTGCTTTTGGTTTGGCATATCCCGCATTTGTTTACATCATTGGCGTTGGTGCTAATAAACAAGCGGCAACCATAACATTATTTTGCGGCCTGGCAGGAATGCTATTTGCTTTCTTTTTAAAAAAATTAAGCGGTAAGTCCGCTATGATTATTTTTTGTTCGTGCGGCTTTATGATGATAGCGCTAATATCCTTTGTGTTGTCAAACCTGCCGAGTGTCCCGCAGGAATTATACACAGACTTTTATTTTCCCAAGTCTGTCATCGATTATCATAGGCAGGTGATCTGGGCCTTCACCCTAAATAATATCGTTGAAAATTTCTGGTTTGGCATCGGACTGAATACATCAAATTTTCTACCTCAAGCCAATGCAATCATCCCACAATTCAATCAGGAATACATTCCATCCCATCCGCACAATTTTCTTCTAGAGATATGGCTGGAAAGCGGTATTTTTGGTCTCATCTCTGTGTCAGCAGGAATTGGAACATTGCTCTGGTCAATTTATCGGCGACTGCGAGCGGACACTCCAGGCTCTGTCGCTTTAACCGGCTATTTTGCAGCGTTTTGGAGCGCTAACCTGTACAATTTTTCTTTTTGGTCCTCTTGGTGGCTAATTTTGTTCACTGTTTGTATAGCAATGTTATTTGCAACCAAACCAAATACATAGTTATAACAGTTACTTAGGAGTATTCTTGGAGGGTGTTATACATAAATTCTGCAAACTTTAAAATCAAGATTCAAAAATGATCTATTTCATTGCAAAACCACAAGGATTACGATAAAAACTTAACTAATAAGTCCAGTGTTCCGAATGGCGAAGTGGGTTAGAACCTAAGATTCTTTCTAGATTTTGCATGACGGGCGTGAGATATTCATTCTGGGAGCGAATAGAAGTGTTTTTTATCCGTGTATCGTCTAGGTACACACCTTTAGTTTAATGGGGGAAGTATCCATGCGAATCTCTAAAATTCTAGCGGCAGGTGCTCTGGCGGCGAGCCTGAATGCATGCGCAATTACGTCGCAAACCGAAATAGACTCGGCAGCGGGTCTTAGCGTGAAGGGCGGTCAATTTGAACGGACTTTACACAAAGAATATATTAAGCTTGCTGTTGCAGAAAACAAAGAAGGCGATCATCCGGACGCCATTTACTTTGCAAATAAAGCCAGCCAAGCTGCAAGCGGCAAGGCGCCTAAGCCTGATACCCGCAAGCAAAGGCAGATTGGTAAAAAAGACTGGAAAAAAGCTAAAGGCGGCCTTCGTCGCATAGGAGCGATGAAAGATCGTGGCGGAATGAAGTTCGCACCAGTTGAAATGGCACGAGCTCAAGCGGGTTGGGACTGCATGATGCAGGAACTCGAAGAGAAAATTGGTCAAGGGAAAGACATCAAGGCGTGTAAAAAAGCCATGAACAAAGCCCTGAGGTCAGCTGCAAAGAAATATTGGGCAAGCCTTGGCAAACCATCTGGTGCAAAAGCAGCAGCGCCTGCTACCGGATTTGGTGCCGCCTTTGCGGCAGCACGTAAGGCCGGAAAAGCATCATTTACCTTTGGCGGCAATGAGTACCATACGAGGGTTGCAAAGTAGGTCCTGCGCGGATCTTGGTAGAGTATAAATTCGGAAAAGTTTTCCAGAGCTAATGGTGATGGGAATAAGAATGGGTTAATGCTTTGCTATCTCATACATCGAATTTGGGCGGCCTTTAGGGTCGCCCTTTTCGTATCACGAGTGTTTGTTAAAAACATTGTGGGCAGCAATAATGGAAAATCATGTACCTTCGAATAAAACAAAGGAAGTAAACATTGATTTTGGTTTCGATAATACATTCGCGTGCCAACTCACTGAGTTTGCGGTGCCTTGTAGTGCTGAAATCGTACCACATCCCAGCCTAATCAAGATCAATCGGAAATTGGCGAGAGAACTAGGATTGAGCGTAGATGCACTCGAAACATCCCAGGGAACCGAGATTTTTTCAGGCAATAAGGTGCCAATCGGCGCTGCACCATTGGCTCAGGCTTACGCGGGACATCAATTTGGGAATTTTTCACCCCAACTTGGTGACGGTCGGGCGTTATTGTTGGGAGAAATTGTAAACGCCCAAGGATATAGATACGATGTTCAGTTGAAAGGGTCAGGACGCACTCCGTTCTCTCGAGGTGGGGACGGAAAGGCTGCGCTTGGGCCTGTATTACGAGAATATTTGGTTAGTGAGGCTATGCATGCCTTGGGAGTACCGACTACACGTGCACTTGCCGCTGTAACAACCGGCGAGTCAGTGTATCGAGAAGTGCCTATACCTGGTGCTGTTCTGACACGTACTGCAGCCAGTCACCTGCGCATCGGTACATTCCAATTTTTTGCCGCTCGTCAAAATACGGAAATGGTCAAAAAATTAGCGGATTATGCGATATCACGCCATTACCCTGCTGTTCAAGATAGCTCAAACGTCTACCTGGATTTTTTCAAAGCAGTTGCGAAAGCTCAGGCGTTGCTTGTAGCGCATTGGATGAGCATTGGATTTATTCATGGAGTGATGAACACGGATAACACCTCGATATCAGGTGAAACAATTGACTATGGTCCCTGCGCCTTTATGGATAGATATGATCCGATGACCGTGTTTAGTTCAATTGACCTTCACGGACGGTATGCCTATGCCAAACAGCCATCGATTTTGGCGTGGAACCTCGCACGGTTCGCAGAAACCCTTATTCCCATAACCGATACCGATGAAGATCGCGCAATAAGATTACTGACCTCGGCGATAGACGAAGCTTCGTCACAATGCCAGAGGGAATGGGACAGACGAATGTGTGCAAAGATAGGTTTGAATTCCAATAATAAAAACGACACTAATATAATTAGTAATTTATTGGAATTAATGCAGGAGGGAAATGCAGACTTCACCAATACCTTTAGACATCTTTCAGACGCATTACGCAAAGGTAAAAGATCTGCTCGGAAACAATTTCAAAACCCTGCTACATTCGACCTCTGGGAAAAACGTTGGATCGAACAAATCAAAAAAGAGCCGATTTCAATGGACACGTGCGCCAATCAAATGGATCAGATAAATCCTGCTTACATCCCGAGAAATCATAAGGTTGAAGAGGTATTATCCGCAGCTATCAACAATAGTGATTTTAAGTTGTTTGAAAACATGCTGGCTCTTTTGGCTACTCCTTTTGATGAAGAAAAAGGGCATGAAGAATTCGCGATGCCAGCACCAGTGTCGTCAGTACCCTACAAAACGTTTTGTGGGACATAAACAAACGCCCGTTTGGTTTGTATCATCGCATTCATAAAGTCCATGGGAAGCTTCTGGCATATTTCAGAGGTCATCTAACCCTAGGCTAGACTGAAATTAGCATTGGCTAGTTGTGTAGACATAAAATGTAACTGAGATAGAAGAACATTACGGCGCCAAAGAAAAA
Source organism: uncultured Rhodospirillaceae bacterium (assembly GCA_913043025.1). GTDB lineage: Bacteria > Pseudomonadota > Alphaproteobacteria > UBA8366 > UBA8366 > UBA8366. Next base: position 94 of record CAJWLM010000016.1, on the reverse strand, counting down.
GCCCCGGGGAGACCCCGGGGCTATTGAGTAAGTCTTATATTATTCTTTTATCAGGTGCGATTAGAAGCGCGCCCGGAAGCCCAGGACCCAGATG
>CAJWLM010000015.1 GCA_913043025.1 uncultured Rhodospirillaceae bacterium | reverse complement strand
GCCGAATTCTTATCCCACACTGTTGCAAATCAGTCACATGTATCAAGGATGGCAGAAATCTGGGGTATTTAAGGTGGGAAGGGCTCGGATTTGTCCATAAACCTCACCGTTTGCGATCCTATGACGGTCTGTGTCGCTTCAAACCTCTCTACCGAATAATCTGAAGGCCGGAACTTGTTTTAATTCAAACCCAAACAATTATAATTTTTATGATTTAAGAAATTTTAAGCAGCGAGGGTTTTATCAATTAACGCAATCAATCCGGAGTTTTCGTATCGCGCTAAAAGCAGATTGTGCAAAACAAAATAAGCAATAGGAATTCGATTTTTGGTGATACCTTTTATTCACGGCAGCAGGACTGCCCGGCACCTTCACAAACAGGCTCTGGGCGCATTTTCTCTAACCAATTGGTTATTTGTCCCAGAACTTGTTATCGTAAGTAACATCGCCGATAAACATAGCCTGGTTAATCCGATAATAATCTTTGAATGAATTGTGCTCATGCCACGCACCATGAAACATAACACCGGGATATACTAGGAGACGGTTGTAGACCATAGGAACGATACCAAGTACTTCCCAATATTGTTCGTAATTTTCCATAAAATAATTGCTACCCGTTTCATAGTTTTTTTCAGTAAAAATAGTTTTGTGAATTGCCTCATGAATAGTCGGATCAGCGGGCATACGATCAAGCAGTGGTTTTTTCGATCGATAAAAGGCAGTTCCTCCAGAACATTCTTGTTTAGTATTAAGCATCACTAAGGCGGTAACAAGATTTCCATCATCATGGGGGTAAGCTTGACTATTTTTGGGTTGATCGCATATGAGCCGGAATATATTGCTATTGAAAAAGGTGGCAGGGGAGTGAACCTGTATGTGGAGAAATTGCTCAGCAATTTGCTTCACTGCTTGTTGGGCCTCCAAGTATGGTATTTTTTGAGACTGGCGACAATCATAGTAATCGATAAAGTTTCGTGTATCTGGCTGATCCTTCCAAACAGGATATGGGGTTTGTAGAATAATATCTCTCACGATATCTGGATTTTGGTAAAATTCATCCGCTATAACCACAGTATTATCAGTGCCCTCTAGTGTAAGTATTTCAATATTTAGGTCTTTGTTGACGGCGAAAGCTTCAGCTGGTTTGAACGGAAACATTGAGATGCTCCTCAATTGGTTCGTTGTAAGTCTGTCCGCACTCATTTTTGGGGTCTATAAAGGGGTGCCAAGCCTCTGGTGTAAAGTAAAATTACTGAAAACGGCACCCCACTAATTCAACTAATACAATTGGCATGTTGCATTGGAGACAAACCCCACTAATTAAGTTCAAAAGGTTAAATTAACGGAGTTTTTGGAATGCTGATAAAGCGAAGGTACTGTTGGGATCTAGCAGAACACTCCACGACTGATGAAAAAACATTTTTAGCTAGACGAAAGCTCGTAAAGGCAATGGGGTTTTTTGGAGCCTCGATGGGTGTGGGCACTTTTTTTAAATCAAGCCCCTCTATGGCCAGTATAGATGTCAAGTCGAAAGCAAACCCGTATCCGGTTGCACGAAACAGACAATACGCGTTGGATCGACCTGTGACAGAAGAGAGCTTAGTCACCCGCTATAACAATTTCTATGAATTCGGAAGTCATAAAAATATCGCGCCTGCTGCCCAGTCTATGAAAATTGACCCCTGGGAAATTCTCATTGACGGTGAAGTTGAGAAAGTAACTAAAATTGATATGGACGGTTTGTTGCGACAAGTGCAACTCGAAGAGAGGGTGTACCGTTTTCGTTGTGTTGAAGCTTGGTCAATGATTGTGCCTTGGAGCGGGTTTCCATTACGTGCATTACTTGATCTTGCCAAACCCACTTCGGATGCAAAATATCTTAGAATGGAAACAATCGCAGACGATGCATACATGCCAGGTGTTCGCCAAACATGGTATGATTGGCCATACGTAGAAGGTCTTACCATGGCTGAAGCTGCGAATGAGTTGTCCTTTATCGCAACCGGCATCTACGGCAAGCCTATCCCCAAACAAAATGGAGCTCCATTACGTCTTGTGGTTCCATGGAAGTATGGATTTAAGTCAATTAAATCAATTACAAGGTTTACCTTTGTAAGAGATCGTCCAAAAACATTTTGGGAGAAGGCGCAAGGTGGGGAATACGGCTTCTGGGCAAACGTCAATCCGTCGGTTGATCATCCGCGTTGGAGCCAAGCAACTGAACGGCCTCTCGGGAACGCAAATAGAGTTCCCACATTAATGTATAACGGGTATGGGGATTTTGTAGCTAGTTTGTACACTGGAATGAGCCGAAAATTGGGTTCCGAGCTATATCGTTAGTTGTAACATTAGGTGAAAACAATATCATGGATAGTGTAAGATCCATTCGAATTGAGGCACTTGGTCTGTAATTAAACTTTGACCCTTGTTTTTTGGGACCAGGGACGTCCCTAACTCCATATTTTCTGCCACGGAATTGAGCTATTTATTTTACTGCCATTCTTAGCGAAACAGACGTTAGCCTGGGGAGGACTGAAAGGGTGTCTGAACCACTTGGCGTAGCAGGAACTCTCTGAAGACCGCTATTCTTTTTGAGTGGCGTAATTCCTCTGGGTAAACAAAAAAAGCTTGAATTTCCGGCCCACCGAATTGAGGCAAAACTTTTACCAAATTGCTATCATGCGCGATCATATAATCGGGTAGGCCCGCGAGGCCAAGCCCACCGCGTGCTGCTCGATAAACGCCGTAAAGATTGTTTACGGTAAGCACGGGTTCTCTTTTTTGTCCTGTCTTTGCACCCAAGTCGAGTAGCCAGTTTATGGAGGGGACCGGAGGCGACAAGTCGCGGCCATAAACTATCAATCTGTGGTTGTCCAGCTCTTCGGGCGTTTGAGGAGTGCCCTTTTCTTTAAGGTATTCTGGCGATGCATAGACATGTGATCTCACCGGCATTAGGGTCCTTTGAATGAGGTCCGGTTGTCGTGGTGGTGAGAGTCGAATCCCGATATCAGCTTCTCGCATGCTGAGGTCAAGTTCACCATCGGTTAAAACTAAATGCACCTCGACTTCCGGGTAGGTGTCTATGAATTCTTTTATTCGCGGAGTGAGCCATAGCGATCCAAGTGCCACAGTGGTAGTAATTTTCAAAGGCCCACTCGGGCGTTTTTTATCTTCCGTAATTTGGGCCTCAACCATGGCGAGTTTATGGAAAACGTCATGGGTCGTTCGGTAGAGATTCTCTCCGTGCTCGGTGAGCATCAAACCACGCGCGTGGCGATGAAACAAAGTATTTTCGAGGCTGGTTTCTAGTGTACTTATTTGTCGGCTAATTGCTGATTGGCTTAAATTCAAAGTATTCATGGCATGGGTAAAACTTCCAGCCTCTGCGACTGCGTGAAAAACACGGAGTTTGTCCCAGTCGATTGCCATCCTAGCGACCTTTTTTAGAAACCAAACATGTGGTCTAGGCTAAAACTATTTTCGCGGTCAGTAAGCCCATGATATCCAAAAAGCCGACAAGTCGTATCCCGGATGAGCACGTAGGAATCATCTCCAGCCTTTGCGATACTGGCTCTGTCAAAGCTTTCACTATAACGAAAATGCAATGATCCTCCACACGGAATATTAATGTTCTCGGTTGCAATGATCTGGCCGCTTTGGTTGTGCAAGATTAGCTCTGTTCGACTGAATTTATGCCATGGAGTGGAGGCGGGATAGATTAGGTGACATAATGCGTCCTGCGGTTTGCGTCCGGCACGAAGAAAAAGGCGAGTGCTCAGCCCAGGCGGGGGGCCAGCATACGATTGTGGTTCATCTTTATACGTGAGAATACTATTGAAGATGTGTGCTCCGAAGCTGGTCTCCGCGGCGTGCCCGCTATGCCGATCCTCATAACGGAATAATCCGTGAAGCCATCCATCTGCCTCACCACCATCAGAGAAGTCATAAACTAATTCGACGTGGCCATAACCAGCCTTTAAACAATGCTCTAGGTCGCTTCCTAACCAAAGATCGGCATCTAAATATTCATCGTGATTTCGTTTTAAGCATCCGAAAGTATGTCGCGCAATCTCATTACCCTGATGGTCATAAGCGACAGCTGCGACCGGTAAATTCTCCTGATTAGTAGCCATGGGAGTTGGAAGAATTGTCGTCTTGAACCGTTTGCAGGGAAGTATTGGGGCCGGCAAGAGGTAACCCTTACCCAAATGGGTATTAAGCCCTGGAATTTTGGCGTCAGTTTTTAGGTCACTGCGCTCTACATTAGGATGGCTTATGCGGCTCCTACCTTGGGCTGTTGTTATTTCATAACGTGGTCTGACAAAATGTTTGCCAGCATTTATCTCAATCTGGGCCGGCCATTTTACATCGGGTAGCAGACTTGAAATATCCAATGGGAAGGAGGCAAATGCAGGTATTTCTTTGTCGAGCCAAACTATATCTTTATCGCCCATCCGATTTAGTCCAATTGCACCCTTTGTGATTGGACAAGGATGACTATTTTGCACCCAAAGCACCACTTTCTCGCCCAAATTCGGGGCTGGCAGGCCGCCATATAAGTCTGCAGGCCATGCATTAGCGTCGTGTGTGCATGAGAGCGCCGTTTCATCATTACCGTAAGTATCGAGCGCATATTTTACAACGTCATGGCCAGCCGCACCTACAACATGAAGAAATAGCTGGCCTGAAAAGTCGTTTAGTTTAAATCGATGACGTATTTCTACTGAGTCAATAACAATCGTAGAAACTTTATCATCCAAGCAATGCTCCCAGTCTGCGAGAACGTCGCCTGTGCTGCTAAAAAGCCTACACCAAATCTTTGCATCTTTAGCCCCGTAACCCGCCCAATAATTAGCGCTTACTAGGCGAGTGTGGTTTGTCTCAGTGTCTCTGAAAAATGCAAAATTTGTCGCGAAATTCAACGGGTCCAGATAACGGCGTGGATTGGTAAGCATCGTATCCTCAAGACGCATATCATCGAGACTGAAGATTTTTGCATTGGAGCCTAAAATGTGACTAATATTTTCTATTACCCTCGCGGCGTCAAAGGTGACAACAAAAATTGTATCCGCCATGCTCGGAGATAATTTGGTGATGGATTGTGCCTCTAGTCCGAAAATCTTAGTGCCTATCATCTCAACGTCTTGTACATAGCAGCCGTTTATTTGCAACCGACTGCAGTCATGTACCTCAGCGAAAGCATTTGCTAGTCCCTGCGGATCAAAGATTGCTATTGGCCCGCTTTCAGCGAGCTGAGTTATCAAGGCCACTGCTTTTTTCACGACCAATGGGTGGCCAATAGCTTTGAAAGCGCTGAAACCGCCGGTCTTATTACTGAATGTTTCAATTTTTAGGGCCATTCTGTATCCATTTTATTTTTTGCTTGCCGCATTCCGGCCACCAAAATTTTTTAATATCGCGGATAAATTATGCCGTAATGCTTCCCTCCACAAATAGGGGCGGCCTCTCACCCAGTTTAATTGCATGGAACGCCGTTCTCCCACATACGATTTATGTCCATGCCACGCATTATCGGAACAACGGAAGGCAAGCAACGTCCCTGCGACGGGTGGAACTGTTACTGTATAGTCTTCGATATCATTTTCTGAGCGTAAAAGACGAAGCTGCCCGCCCGATTGATCCCAGTGCCCATTCAGATAAACTAGTACAGTAATAATTTTCCCGCCAGAGTCACGGTGTATTTTTCCATCTTGAGCTCGACATTGTCCCCGGATTGTCAACATATTTGGCCGGGTTGAAAGGTCAATCGAGAATTTCTCGGCTATTGCCTGTTCGAACTCTTTTCCCCTGAGTTGATCAACGCAATTTTTAAAAGCCCCATCTATTTTTAGAGCGCTTATTGGGAAACTGCCCGGATGATGAATTGCAGGAAAACTTTCATTTATATCGGCGAGAGCCGTATCGCAAATAAAATTTGGGACTATCAAGTGATCAAAGGGGGCGTGCTCGAGAGGCATGTCACGAAAGGCCGCGAAATTTAACATCGGACATACTTGACCGTAGTTGTTGTATAATTCGTTATCATTTTGATAGCATAACGGAGCTACTTTAGTAAGTGAAACGCAGTGAAGAGTATTATCTTTGAGCTGCTTCGATACGCCGCAGTGCTTCTTTTGCTACCCTCGCTGGTTCATTTAGGGGCTGGTAGCTCCAATCTTCCAGATAACCTTTAAATGGTCTAGCAATACCTTGAAGATAAAGCGACTGATGAAAGGCTTCAAACTTGCGATTTTGCCCCTCAAGCTCAGCTATAAGTAATGGTTTGCCTGAAGCAGCTGCTTCTGTAATCATGTTGACAGAGTCGCATGTTACAATGATCGCATCAGCGGCGGAGAGAAAAGCAAAGTATGGGTTTTCGCCCTTCCCATTCCAAAAAACATTTGGAATATTCTCTATCGCATTGCGTAGAATTTCGGTATTGGCCGCAGTTGTCCGCCGTGATGTAGTTATCATCAGCCCGGCCCCCGTTTGTTTGTTGATGGCCAGCAAGTCTAATGCAATACGCCTGATGTTCCCAGCAGTCATGTTATAACTACTATTACTTCCGCCAATGAGAACTGCGATTCTGGGGTGGGGCAATGGATCAATTATTTCTGAAAACTGACGTGATGCAGATGTAAGCATTTGAGGTGTGACACGGTGCATGGATCCATTAACCTGAATGACATTTTTACCATGCAGTCCATCGTGGATTGGGGCAGAAATTAAGTCGTAATGCGATATTTTTACTCGAGGGTGTTGGACATGAATGATGAATGTTGCGCCAGAACTCCGCGATTTGATCGCCAGAGCGGGACCTACGGCATTACGTCCACAGCCGATAACAACATCCGGCCATGGCATTTCGATCGCATCGCTACCAGGACCTGCGCAATCTATAGAAGAGGGCCACATTCTGGCCGGCAGCCATTTCCAGGGTGCTTTTGGGAGGATGACTTTTTCTACAATGGTTCCTTTATTAACTAAACCAAGCAATGCTTCGGCTAACCCAAGGCACTGATTAGCCATACCGATTTTACCATCGGTCAATGTCCAGATTGAGAGAGAAGTGATAGGCAAAGGCTTTACAGATCCGTTGTTGCTTCGTTAGCGTCGTGTCATTTCAGTCTAAATAATGTTTCGCACATCTTAATCTTTGTAATATTATTGCGCGATAAAAAAGGAACATCGCTATGGGCAGGGTTAAGTTAGACAATATTGATTTGAGTATCTTACAAGATTTACAGGCTAGTGGACGCATGACTAACGTAGACTTAGCACGTCGTGCGAAAATTTCCGCTCCGCCGTGTTTGCGGCGTGTTAGAGCACTTGAGAAATCTGGCGTCATCCGCGGTTATCATGCGGACATTGATGGTGAAATGCTTGGTTATGGAGTGACAGTTTTTGCACAGGTTGGTCTCAAAAGCCAAGCTGACAACGACCTTGCTGCATTTGAGGCGTTGGTTGAGGGGTGGCCGCAAGTACGGGATTGCTATATGCTCGCAGGTGATACGGACTTTCTATTGCGTGTTGTGGCCGGTGATTGGGAGTCCTACAATAATTTTTTAACTTCCACCCTTACTGCCGCTCCTAATGTGAGTCATGTTAAGTCGGCATTAGCTATAAGAGCTTCGAAACAGGACTTCGGCGTGCCAATTGAAAAAGATATGGATATTATTAGCACTGCGTTGGATTGACACAGCTTTTTTTCGATAGTTACAAACAAAAATTTTACCGCAGCAGCAGATACAAATGCCCCGTGAATTTCATTGCTGGAAATAGAAGCTTTTACCTATGCATATTAGCGATCCGTGGCCCTACCCTAATACAACACCATGATAATAGCCAAAACAGATTTCTGATTGAAAAGGACATCTTATCTGCTCAGTAAACGCACCTTCAAGAACATGCCTCTGATACATAACATATGAAATTATTGTGGATGGTACTATTTGTAGCCCACTTTTATGATTTCATAATCTTTTTGACCGCGGGGCGTGTTTACTTCTGTGCTATCACCTGCTGATTTTCCAATTAATGCACGAGCGATTGGTGACGTTACCGATATACGACCGTTACCTGGGTCAGCCTCATACTCGCCAACAATCTGGAATGTTGACTTTTCGTCTGTATCTTCGTCGGCAACAGTGACCGTTGCCCCGAATTTTACCTGTTTTCCTTTTAAAGCTTTAACGTCGATTATATCCATGCGACTTGTTTTATCTTCAAGCTCCATGATTCGTCCTTCAATGAAACTTTGTTGCTCACGTGCAGCGTGGTATTCCGCATTCTCGGATAAATCTCCATGCTCACGCGCTGCTGCTATAGCTTTGATTATTGCAGGGCGGTCAACTGCCTTAAGATTTCGTAACTCGTCTTGCATCCGAGATGCTCCATCGGCCGTAATTGGGAAGCGTTCCATTTTGAATCACCAGTTTATTTATCTGCGCAAACTCTTATCATACACCCAAAAGGATATATTTTACCATATTCTTCGTGGAATAAGAGATGGTTGTACACCCTATTCAATTGAAGTAGGATTGCAACGGTGCCACATCAAGTGTCCCCTGTTTTATCGCCGTGATTGCCATGATTGCCGCGCGAGCACCAGCAAATGTCGTGTAATAGGGTACCGAATGCAAAAGAGCTGTACGCCGGATGCTAAAACTATCCTTGATAGCTTGAACGTCTTCGGTGGTGTTAAACACAAGTTGCACATCACCATTAATCATCGCATCTACAACATGCGGTTGTCCTTCGGTAACCTTATTGACGTTGCTGATTGGCAAGCCTGCTGCAGCCAAGAACCGTGCGGTGCCTCGGGTGGCGATCAAAGTGAAGCCAAGTTTCATTAATTCGCGTGCAGGCTCAACAAATAAGCTTTTATCTTGGTCTTTGACTGAGATGAAAACGCAGCCAGTTTTCGGAAGCTTGATGCCACTTCCTAATTGCGATTTGGCAAATGCACGGCCAAAATCGCAGTCGATACCCATAACTTCACCAGTGGATTTCATCTCGGGGCCAAGTACCACATCGACCCCTGGGAAACGCGCAAATGGAAACACTGCCTCTTTTACTGCTACATGATTAGAGTTTGCAGCCGAGCCGAATTGGAAGTCTTTTATTTTTTCTCCAGTCATTAATCTCGCAGCAATTTTAGCGATAGGTACACCTGTAGCCTTTGCAACGAAGGGAACTGTTCTACTTGCACGCGGATTGACCTCTATTAGAAATACTTTTTTATCTTTGATTGCGTATTGTACATTCATTAGCCCGACAACACCGAGAGCCATAGCGAGTTCTTTGGTTTGCCTTTTAATTTCGGTAATGATGTCGCTTGAGAGGGAATGTGGTGGCAAGGAGCATGCGCTGTCACCGGAATGAATGCCTGCTTCTTCAATATGTTCCATGATGCCCGCGATCACTACTTCTTCGCCGTCAGACAGCGCGTCTACGTCAACCTCAATGGCACCAGCGAGAAAGTGGTCCACTAAAACTGGATGATCGCCGGAAACACGCACTGCCGTTGTCATGTAGCGTTTCAATTCAGTTTCATCATGGATCAATTCCATTGCCCGGCCACCAAGCACATAAGATGGCCTCAATAAAACCGGGTAACCAATTTTTGTTGCAATTTTGCGCGCTTCTGGGAGTGAGGTCGCGGTTCCCGCATCTGGCTGTAGCAGTTCAAGTGTCTTTAAAAGACGCTGGAAGCGCGATCGATCCTCAGCCAAATCAATTGCATCAGGTGATGTCCCAAGGATAGGCACTCCAACCTTCTCTAGGGCATTGGCGAGCTTAAGTGGGGTCTGACCACCGAACTGAACTATCACTCCTACCAATTTCCCTTTTTCTTGCTCAGCACGGATAATTGAGATGACATCTTCCGCAGTCAAAGGTTCAAAATAAAGCCTATCAGAAGTATCATAGTCTGTTGATACAGTTTCTGGATTACAGTTAATCATGATGGTTTCGTAACCTGCATCTCGCAGCGCATAGACAGCATGTACACAACAATAATCAAATTCAATACCTTGGCCTATCCTATTCGGGCCACCACCAAGAATTATAACTTTTTTACGATCTGAAACTTCAGCCTCAGTCTCGGCTGGCGCAAACCCGTCACCCTCATAGGTGGAATAAAGGTAAGGTGTTTTCGATGGGAATTCTGCTGCGCACGTATCTATCTGTTTAAAAACAGGCTCTACATTCAATTTAAGACGTGCCTTAGTTACTATATGTTCAGATGTTTTTAATAATTTGGCTAGCCGGGAGTCACTAAACCCAAGTTTTTTGATTCGAAGGAAATCCGGGGCTTTTTTGGGTAACCCTGCTTGTACAATCGCCGCTTCGGCTTCGACAACATCACTTATCTGCCTTAGAAACCACGGGTCGACCCTGCAGGCTTCATGAATTTCGTCTATTTTCAGACCATGTCGGAATGCTTGTGCGATTAGGAGAATTCTAAAGGGTATCGGTTGGCGTAATGCTCCTAACATTTTGCTCTTATCATTATTCTTGGCTCCAGCCAGCGTTACCTCGTCAAAGCCCGAAAGGCCTGTCTCCATCGAACGCAGGGCTTTTTGAAGGCTTTCCGCAAAACTTCGACCTATTGACATTGCTTCACCAACTGACTTCATAGCTGTAGTTAGTGTGGGCTCTGCACCTGCGAACTTTTCAAACGTAAAACGCGGTATTTTTGTAACAACGTAATCAATTGTCGGTTCAAAACTTGCGGGTGTCACTTCGGTTATGTCATTGGTCAATTCGTCAAGTGTGTATCCTATGGCTAGTTTGGCGGCAATTTTTGCGATAGGAAAGCCGGTAGCTTTTGAGGCCAATGCTGATGAACGTGACACTCGTGGGTTCATCTCAATGATAACCATACGGCCATTTTCTGGATTGATCGCGAATTGTACGTTAGAGCCGCCGGTGTCGACACCTATTTCTCGAAGGCATGCAATCGAAGCATCGCGTAGGATTTGATATTCCTTATCGCTGAGTGTAAGAGCTGGCGCGACAGTAATTGAATCCCCGGTATGAATACCCATCGGATCAATGTTTTCGATAGAGCAGATTATAATACAATTATCTCGGTTATCCCGAACTACCTCCATCTCAAATTCTTTCCACCCGAGCACCGACTCTTCTACCAACACTTCAGAAGTAGGAGATGCGCGCAGGCCTGTTTCCAACAACTCCATATATTGTTGACGATTATATGCGATTCCCCCACCTGTACCACCAAGTGTAAAAGATGGACGCAGAATAGCGGGCAATCCTATCTCCTTCATCGCCTCACAAGCGTCCCCCAAATTATTGACCAGCGCACTTCGTGGTGTTTGGAGTCCGATTTTTGTCATCGCTTCTCGAAATAATTTGCGATCTTCAGCTTTAGCTATTACGTCGGCTCTTGCTCCGATCAATTCGACGCCAAGTCGTTTTAAGGTGCCGTCATGAAAAAGGTCGAGTGCGGTATTGAGTGCTGTCTGTCCTCCCATAGTTGGTAAAACAGCATCGGGTTTCTCACGCTCAAGCACTTTTGCGACAGTTTTGGGTGTGATTGGTTCAACATAAGTAGCATCGGCTGTTTCGGGATCAGTCATAATCGTGGCGGGATTAGAGTTTATTAGTATTACTCGGTATCCCTCGTCTCGTAGCGCTTTGCATGCTTGTGTTCCCGAATAGTCAAACTCACAAGCTTGCCCAATGACGATGGGTCCAGCCCCGATAATGCAGATTGACTTAATATCGGTACGTTTAGGCACGGATTTTGGACTCTTTGTCTATGTTTTGAATGAAATTTTGAAATAGGTATTGGCTATCTTGTGGCCCCGGCGACGCTTCGGGGTGGTATTGCACCGAAAATACGGGTCTATTTTTGAGTTGTATGCCTTCGAGGCTGTTGTCGAATAATGATACATGACTTACTATAACATTATCCGGAAGGGAGTCCTTTAACACGACAAATCCGTGGTTTTGGCTCGTTATTTCAACTCTGCCGTTTGTCATATTTTTAACTGGATGATTTGCTCCTCGATGGCCGTGATGCATTTTTTCTGTCTTGGCTCCTAGGGCACGTGCAAGAAGCTGGTGCCCTAGGCAGATGCCGAACATCGGTTTTTCTGCATGAAGCAATTCTTTAATGGTGGGTTCCGCATAAACCCCCGTTGCTGCAGGGTCTCCTGGGCCATTAGAAAGAAAAATGCCATCAGGCTTTAAATCCAGAATAGTTGTTGCATCTGTCGTCGCTGGTACAACCGTAACTTTGCAATGGAGTTGAGCGAGGCACCGAAGAATATTATGTTTTGCACCGTAATCGATCGCAACTACGTGATACTGAGATGGGGGAGCAGTAGTTCTTCCCTTTGCTGGCGACCAAATGCCCTCGTGCCATTCGTAACTATTCTGGCAGCTAACCTCTTTCGCGAGGTCCATGCCTTTGAGACCATTAAAGGACGCCGCTTTTTCTATTGCGCTGCGAATATCAAAATTTCGTTTTTGACTGTGTATTAGCAGGCCATTAGTAGCGCCTTTATCTCGAATATGTCTGGTAAGCTTTCTAGTATCGAGGCCAGTCAGTGCCACCAATTTGTGAATTTTCATCCATTGGCTGAAATTTTGGGTTGAACGCCAATTGGAAGGTTCAGTGATGTCCGCCCTGATTATGCAGCCTCGTACCGCGGGAGTTACGGATTCGATATCTTCATTGTTTGTGCCAATGTTGCCGATATGGGGGAACGTGAAACAGATTAACTGACCCGCGTATGAGGGGTCTGTCATGATCTCTTGATATCCAGTCATCGAAGTGTTGAAGCATATTTCGCCGAGCGTCTCTCCCTGCGCTCCAGCTCCGAGCCCCCACATTACTGAACCATCTTCTAAAACTAAAACTCCCGTTGCCTGGGGCGGCGGAATATACGACGAATTTAATGCAACGGCCATATGGGTTTTACTCTTTAAAGGGCAGGCGCCACAAATTTCTTATGGTTATAAGACACGGACCTAGCTCACAATGACGTAAAAAATCAACAGGTGTGACAAAAACATAAAGCTTAAAAGTAATTGATCGATCGAGTCAAAAGCAAGAAAATATAAAAACCCATATTTATCAGCATGTTAATTATTTTCAAAAGGTTGCACTAGTAAACTAGATTGGTTACGGTTTTAGGAATAAAATTGGGAGGGGAGATAGTATGCTGCGCGTAGAGCTCAACGAGTCGTTGAAAAAAGCCATCAAATCAAAAGAAAACTGCACTATTTCGACCGTCCGATTGATATTGGCGGCTCTAAAAGACCGAGACATAGCGGCGCGTTCTAAGGGCAATCCCGATGGCATTAGTGATGATTTGATACTTCAGCTTTTGCAAACAATGGTAAAGCAACGGCGCGACAGCACTGCTTTATATAAGAAAGGCAATCGCCCGGAACTTGCGGCACGTGAAATGCAAGAAATTGAGATCATTGAATCTTTTATGCCAGAACAGATGGCTGAAACAGAAATAAAAGCTGCAGTCGTTCAGATGGTCAAGGAACTCAATGCGTCGAGTCTCAAGGAAATGGGTTCAGTTATGTCCGCGCTCCGCGAACGCTATGCGGGTAGAATGGATTTCAGCAAGGCAAGCGCAATGGTCAAACAAAGCTTGGCTTAGAGGTTGCGCGATTGATTGTCGTGGGAGTAGGCTTGCTGACTTATTTCGGGTTAAACCAAAACTGGGCAACTTAGCTAGTATTACACTCGGTATATATATATGAACTTCCCACCAAATTTTCTTGACGAAATCAGGACCAGGTTGCCAGTCTCAGAGATTTGTGGGAAGCGGGTAAATTTAAAAAAACAAGGTCGCGAGTTCGTTGGTCTAAGTCCCTTTAACAATGAAAAAACGCCTTCGTTTACCGTGAATGATGACAAGGGTTTTTATCATTGTTTCTCTAGCGGAAAGCATGGAGATATTTTTTCTTTTATTATGGCTGTGGAGGGACTGAGCTTTCCGGAGGCTGTTGAAAAGCTTGCCCGTGATGCCGGGCTAGAAGTTCCTCGGGAGACGGCTGCTGAGCGGGCCAAAAGTAACCGGCGGTCGGGGTTACATGAAGTAATGGATTTAGCATGTGGGTTTTTCCAACAAAGCTTACTAGAACGGTGCGGAGATCATGCGCGAAAATACATTGAAGGGCGAGGACTGGATGTCGAGACTATTTCAAAATTTCGTTTGGGTTATGCGCCACCGGGGAATGCAATGCACGTGGCGCTTAGGAAGGCAGGTATTTCCGAGAGCTCACTACTGGAGTGTGGGCTGCTTCGAGCGTCCGATAACGGGCAGGGGGCTTATGCCTTTTTCCGTGATCGGGTTCTCTTCCCAATAACAGATCGCCGTGGGCGGGTTATAGGGTTCGGCGGACGTTTAATGGGAGATGGAAAGGCTGCCAAATATATTAATTCACCAGATACAGTTCTCTTTAGCAAAGGTCGCACATTATATAATCTCGCCAATGCGCGCCAAGCTGCTCACGAGGGTCATCCTGTTATTGTTGTCGAGGGATACATGGATGTGATTGCGCTAGATCGAGCGGGCTTTAAAGGGGCAGTGGCGCCTCTGGGCACGGCTTTAACGGAAAATCAAATGGAAGAAATTTGGAGGTTGAATTCGGAGCCGGTACTGTGTTTTGATGGCGATTCTGCTGGTGCACGTGCTGCTATGAAAGCTGCTGAACGTTCATTAGAATTGTTAAGGCCAGGACGTTCAGTTCAGTTTGCTTATCTGCCGGCAGGCGACGACCCAGATAGTTTGATTGCGGCACAAGGACCGCGAGCAATCTCGGATGTTATAACTAGCGCGAAGCCTCTCGTTGATATGCTTTGGGCTTATGAGTATACGTTAAAAACGCTTGAAACACCCGAGCGGCGCGCAGATTTAGAGGTCCGCCTTAAAAAGAGAGTTTCAGTGATCGCTGATGGCAGTGTGCAACAGCACTATAGGCAAATTTTTAGAGATAGAGTCTGGCAGGTCTTCCGAAATAAACGGGTAAGCGGTAACTCCCAAAAAGGTCAATTTATTCGCTCGGTCGACTACTCTCGAAGGGTCGAGCAACCGTCTACAGGTAATTTAAGAGCAAATGTTGCCGCAATGCGGTCTCGGCGGATGCAGGTCCTGCTTGCGACGATTCTAAATTTCCCTATCCTCCTAGATGAGTTTAGTGAAGTGCTGTCAGAAATAACCTTATCGCCGGACCTTGACAAATTGCTTCGGGAAATTCATCACTGGTATGCAAAATCGCAGGGGCTTGACGCAGATGATTTAAAAAGCCACCTCTATGCACAGGGATTTGAAAAAATAGTTACTTCGTTGGGCAGTAGGGAGGTAATGTCACATGCGGCGTTTGCTCGTGACGCATCGGACGGCAACGACGATTATACTGAATTATTGAGCCGCGCTCGGAAAGGGTTTGAACAGACATTGAACTTATTTACGCAGGCTAGGCGCAAGCAAGAGGTATTGGCCAGTGGCAGGGTTGCTGCCGGCGATGGGACCGAAGAAAGTGAACGTCGTTTTCTGGCTTTCAAGCGGGTAATGGAAGACGAAACGGCTGATATGTTAGTTGGTAACGAAGTCGATTTTGATTAGTAAAAAATCTCTACTAGTAAACATTAAACTAAAAATGCGATTGGGAGCATTAGGTGATGGCAAAGGCAGTGGCAGCCAAAAAAACCAAGAACCAAAAGGCGAATGGTAATCCTAACGCCGAAGCTGTGGACAGTCCTCTGTTGGACATGGGGCGTGCAGCTTTGAAAAAGCTTATTACGAAAGCTAAGGAACGTGGCTACATAACGATTGATGAACTAAATAAGGCGTTGCCTCAGGGGCAGGTATCTCCCGAACAAATTGAAGACACGATGACCCTTTTTGCGGAAATGGATATAAATGTGATTGAGACCGAGGAATCTGGAGAAAATGCTGGGTCTACAGAGGGGGCAAGCAGTGAAAAGCAGGAATCGCCTGTGGCCGGAAATCTCTCTGACGACGACATTGGTCGCACAGATGATCCGGTAAGAATGTATTTACGCGAAATGGGTAGTGTGGAGTTGCTGTCGCGCGAGGGTGAAATTGCTATTGCTAAGAGAATAGAGGCAGGTCGCGAAAAAATGATAGGGTCGTTGTGCGAAAGTGCACTTACGATGCGTGCTATCGCGCGCTGGCAGGAAGCTCTTTTAGAGGGCGAAGTCCTGCTTCGAGACATTATAGATTTAGACAGTACTTATGGGGCGGCGTATGGGTCCCCTCCGCCGACTGCGGCTAATAACAACTCAGGTGATAACAGCGCAAATACATCTGCACACAATAACACGTCTTCAGATAATCAGGACGGGGAGAGCACTTCGGAGGACGAAGAAACTGATGACGATGACGATGACGATGAGGTTTCTGTATCGTTGGCTGCGATGGAAGAAACACTGAAACCTGATATTTTATCAAAGTTTAAAGAGATTAGCTCTGTCTACACCAAGTTAAACCGCGCTCAGGATAAGCGGCTTAACATGATCCAGAGCGGAAAAGAGGTCTCGAAATCGACTGAGCGCACTTATGAACGGCACCGAAAGACACTAGTAGTACTGATGGAGGATGTACAACTGAATAACTCTCGGATCGAGCAATTGGTGCATCAACTCTACGACTTAAACAAGGGCCTTAACCGACGTGAGGGACGTATTTTACGGATGGCCGTAAATTGTGGTGTCGAGCGTGAAACATTCATGGAGCAATATTTTGGCCATGAATTAAATCCTGACTGGTTTGATTATTTAAAAGGTTTACGCAAACGGCCTTGGCAGAGCTTTGTTCGAAAGCATAGCGAGGATGTTTCAACATTGCGGGGAGAGATTGCTGAGACTGCTAGCGAGATTTCCATGCCTTTGCCTGAGTTCCGTCGCATCGTCCAGTCTGTGCAGCAGGGAGAACGGGAGGCTAGCCGGGCCAAAAAAGAAATGGTCGAGGCTAATCTTCGTCTTGTGATATCAATTGCGAAAAAATATACCAACCGGGGCCTTCAGTTTCTTGATCTTATACAAGAAGGAAACATTGGCCTAATGAAAGCGGTCGACAAGTTTGAGTATCGTCGCGGTTATAAATTTTCGACATATGCAACGTGGTGGATTCGTCAGGCAATTACGCGCTCAATAGCGGATCAAGCACGTACGATACGTATCCCTGTGCACATGATTGAAACTATAAATAAATTGGTAAGAACGTCGCGTCAGATGCTTCATGAGATAGGTCGAGAGCCGACGCCGGAGGAGCTATCTGAGAAACTTCATATGCCACTCGAGAAAGTGCGCAAGGTACTTAAAATCGCGAAAGAGCCCATAAGCTTGGAAACTCCGATTGGTGATGAGGAAGATAGTCATCTCGGCGATTTTATTGAAGACAAAAATGCTATTCTGCCCTCTGATGCTGCTATTCACTCTAACCTTCGTGAAACCACCACACGCGTTCTTTCCAGTTTGACTCCAAGAGAGGAAAGAGTGCTTCGTATGCGGTTTGGAATTGGGATGAACACTGACCATACACTAGAGGAGGTTGGACAACAATTCTCAGTCACTCGAGAGCGTATTCGCCAAATAGAAGCAAAAGCACTGCGAAAATTGAAGCATCCAAGTCGGTCTCGCAAGCTGCGTAGTTTTTTGGATTACTAGTACCTATAAACTTGAGGGTATTCACGTCTTCTTGGGCCCGTAGCTCAATTTGGTTAGAGCAAACCGCTCATAACGGTTTGGTTGCAGGTTCAAGTCCTGCCGGGCCCACCATTTAAACTCTTCCTTCTTAATATGGTATTCGCGTACCGTCCCATGCTAAATGATGCCCTGACTGATCAGGGTCAACGCCATCAATAACACTGATCAAGTTAGCCGCGGCATCTAAAGACGATACCAAACTGTTTTCCGGTACTGACCGTTGGAAAGGTTTGGATAGTGCGGTATTGACGGTGCCTGGGTGGAGCGCAACGCAAACTGTGTATGAGTTACGCCTAGCACTTTCAATCGCAAGCGTACGGGTTAGCATAACAAGTGCTGCTTTAGCCATCCTGTAACCATACCACCCACCCATGTTATTGTCTGTAATGCTTCCAACACGGGCTCCTAGAGTCGCGAAAACATTTTTACGGTCAGGCGATAGAAGTGGAATAAAATGTTTTGCGACTAGTGCAGGTCCAATCACATTTACTCGATAAAGCTTCTCGAGGGAAACTGGATCAAGGCCTCTAAAAGTCTTTTCAGGGTACAATCCGTTACTATTATGGAGAAGTCCAGAAGCAACGATCACGAGATCCAATGGCCCATCTTCATTGATTAACTCAGCCGCAGTTGAAATAGTTTTTTCATCATCGTAATTCATCATTACTGTATCGCCACAGGTTTTGGACCGGCTTATACGGTATAGCTGAGAAACTCGCGGGTCATTTTCCAGCTGGTCGGCTAGAGCACAACCAATCCCTCCAGAGGCACCAATAACAGCCACACGCATCTCATCACTAAAATCCATATATTGTTCTCTCCAATCTTAGGTGCTTTAAGAAACCATCGACGCTGGCACGTCAGGCTGCCATGCGCTTTCGGTAATCCCAACTATGAAATGTAACAGGCCGAATGCTTATAACGACTTCATCTTCAGTAGATTTTAATAACCACTTTTTGAACTGTGCCTTATCTTCAGTGATGTATCTATCAGCAAGCCGTTCAAGCATCTCGTTTGCATTCTCGCTAGATAAGGAAGCAATGCCTTGCCCACGCACCCCGAAATAAGGTGCAGTTTCTCTGGCTATCTCGAAGGCACACCGAGGTGACTGTGCGATGCTATTCGCGATACGGGCCTGACGTTTCGTAGCACAAAATAACGTACCGCCGTCGTAAACAAACCAAAGTGAAACCACCATGGGCCAACCTTTTGGAGAGTTTGCGGCCAAGCGCAGAGGAAGATTAGTAATTTTTAGGTGTTCCTCAATTTCAGAGAGGGACATAGGACCATTAATCTTCATGTTACTTCTCCTCATATATGAAAGATACGTATTGTAAATGGCTCTGGATCAACTAATCTTACTTTGACATCGATAGGATAATCATCGGACTCTGTGCAAGAGAGTTTTCTCTTATAGAAGGGACTAATGAAGAAAAATATTTTTTTAGATCGGTTAGTTAGAGTTTTTAAACCAATTACTTTTATTTGTTTTATTTTTATAATTGGATTGGCGTTCAGCGGGGTCTATGGGAAAGAGCTCAAATCAATCGCATTTCAGATTAATCAGGACGGGTCTAAAGTCGGTCGTCACACTGTCAATTTTCACAAAATCGGTCGTAATTTGCATGTCGACATAGAGATCGACATTAATATTCAGGTGCTATTTATTCCCATTTACACGTACAAACATCGCAACACAGAAATTTGGCGGGATGGTAAGCTGCTCTCCATAAAGACTGAGACTGATGATGATGGCGAAAAACACTGGGTGAGAGGGAAAGCTGAAGAGGGCGTGTTCAAGGTTTCGAGCTCTAGTGGGGACTTCGTAGCGCCCGCCACGATAATTCCTACCAGTTACTGGTCGCAAATAACTACTGCACAATCAGTTCTTTTGGATACACAACATGGGAAGTTGCTTGATGTTACCATAAAGGAGTTAGACGACACTGTGCTTGTTACCCCCAGCGCTGATATTTCTGCTAGACATTTTGTCATAACTGGCGACTTGGACCTTTCCCTTTGGTATTCTCAAACCGGGAATTGGATTAAAACAGCTTTCCAAGTAGGCGGCGCCGAATTCAGCTACGCTCTTGAACGTAGTCCCATTAAGGAGGACTAGAATTAATGCTGAGCCGATTACAGCGACAACTTAGCCACTGTTGACAATGCCTGTGATAACGAAACCCAAAATTGTTTGGATTACCGGTGCTAGCTCAGGTATCGGTCGCGCCTTAGCGCTTAAGATGGCTTCTGAGGAATGGACTGTAGCAGCTACAGCTCGCTCCGTGGCAAACTTAAATGCATTAGCGGAGGAATCGAAAATGCTCCCGGGCGTCATATATCCATTCGCCGCTGACGTGACAGACAATCATGAAATATGTGTGCTATTAGACAGGATCGAAACTAGCTGCGGTGCAATAGACTTGGCAGTACTCAATGCCGGAACTTATGTTGCCGATACTGCCAAGACAACATGCGGGAAAAATGTTGCAGCGTTAATGCAGCTCAATTTTGTCGGAACAGTAAACTGTTTGCATCCCTTAATAGGTAAAATGCGTCTACGGAGTGCGGGCGCAATTGCTGTCGTATCCTCTCTGGCTGGGTATGTTGGACTTCCTGGAGCTGCAGCTTATGGGGCATCAAAGGCAGCTCTCATAAATCTCACAGAGTCACTTCACCCAGAACTTTCTACATACGGAATAAAGTTACAGGTTATTAACCCGGGTTTTGTAAAAACGCCACTGACCGCAAAAAATAAATTTTCAATGCCGTTTCTGATGGAGGTAGAAGACGCAGTCAACGCTCTTTACAAAGGACTGAGTTCTAACAAATTCGAGATTACTTTCCCAACACGCTTCTCAATAATAATGAAGTTACTAAAGTATATGCCGTACAAATGGTTCTTTTTTATTACAAAACGCCTTTTTTCCGCTTAAAATCCTGACGTTGTCTAATGCTATTCAGCAGCAACGGCGAAAATATCTTCAACGCTCGCTTGACTTTTTTCATCCGGTTTTTTGAAAAATAAAGTAATTTCACCAATCGTAATTCCGAATTTACTCATTTCCGCACTATTGAACAACACTCCATTTGGCTGTAAAAACATCCAGTCATCAAAAGTCACATTCCAAGTGCGCCCGCTAATTTTCAAAGCAAGAATGTAGGACCAATTCAACGCACTGCCATAAGCTTTTCCAACCGCCTTGCCAACAACATCCTCTGCTTCACCTTCGTAGTCGTGGGCACCTATTTTGCGGATCTTCCAAACACGGTTATCAGTTTCACCGTCATCATAGTTGAACGACTCATCGAGTGTAAGGACTTGCCCATCCCAGGTTCCCGTCATGTCAACTGTGAACTGCCGGCGAATATTCCCAAACCTATCCTTGACTATCCCCCACGCGCGGGTTTTGCCACTGAAATATTGCTCTAAAACAAATTTTGGTTGTTTACCTTCGAAGTCTTCAATTTTCATTTTGCTACATCCCACGGTCAGGAGCCCTAAGGCTGGGAGAATGAGAAATAATATTTTCTTCATGATTATCCCCGTTGTTAAACCCATCTTTATTTATGCTGTGCCTCAATATCAATAATATTGCTCCTATCTTAAACAATATAGGTAGGCCGCCATAGAGCAGGGTCAACATTAATAATCCATTCTCTGTTTGATCGGTAATTTGCGCGTTAAAGCCAGACCACTCAAGTAATGGAAATGAAATGCCCACTGCCCCCGCTAAAGCAAGTTTAGTGGCAAAATTCCACAAGCCAAAAAAAGCTCCTGCTCTATCCTCCCCGCTTTTTATACTATCCTGTGCTATGATGTCTGCCTGAATTGATGGTGGTAAAGTGAGGTCAGCACCTAGGCAAAAACCAGTGAGCGCACAAATACAAGCAAAGTGAAAAATATCACCTTGTTTTAAAAAGAGTACAGAGAGAAAGCAAATACAAGCAGTCACCATTGCTGCGGACCATGCACGATGTTTGTCGATGCGACGGCTAAGGGCTAACCAGCCTGGGATGCCAAAAATACCACAAGCGAAATAAAGTATCAAAAGAGGGCCGACCTCATCTGGAGCCCCAAGCCTGTGACTGACAAACAAAATAAATAAAGTGGCTGGTAGCCCGTTTGCAAATCCATTCATGAAATAAGCAAACAATAATCTTCTAAAAGATTCGTCTTGGGAAATAGTTTTTAGAGAGGTCCGCCAAGTCCAATTTGGCAAGCTCTGCGCGACAGGGTCTTGAGTTGTTATGATCAACAAAACAACGCTTGGTATAAATATCAGTGTTATAGATATTGCAAATATTTGCATTGCAGAGCGCATGTCATCACCTGCCAGATAGGGGATGGCAGCTGCTAGAATTGTCCCAACTATCACAAAGCACTCGCGGATACCCGTTACGCGACTACGCTCGTGATACCCTTTTGCCAATTCGGCTCCCCAAGCCAAGTAGGGTATTGTAACCATTGTGACGCCTAGATAGAAAATCACGTTCACTAACAATAGATATGTTGCCCCTGCGCCCCTTAATGGCATGAAAAGCAATAGTAAACCTGCAAGGAATATCGGACTCCCTGCTATGATCCATTTTTTTCGCCGGTTTTTATGTTCACCTATTCGGTCCGAAAGTACGCCCACTAATGGATCACTAACAAAGTCCCAAATGCGCGTAGCCAACAATACCAAACCAACAGTTGTCAAACTTAACCCCACACTTGTGGAGTAGAATGTTGGCAAATACACATAAAGTGGGAGGCTTATCCCAGCTAGTGGCAAGCCCATTTGACCGTAAGCTATTAACTTTGCGTTATGCATATGAGCGCTATCACTTTTTACCGAATTCCTCATTAATCAGTCTCGACTCAAAATTGCATGGACGACATCAATCCGGCCTATGTTGAAACCAGCTTCGCAATAACAAAAATAGTATCGCCACATGCGGCGAAAGTGCTCATCGAACCCCAAAGTTTGAATATGAGGCCACTTTCTATCGAAGGTCTCGCACCAAGTCCTGAGCGTTCTGGCGTAATCTGCCCCAAACTTACTGCAACTCTCCCAGTTTAGTTTTGCGGCTTGGACATCTTGTTGCAATCTCCCAATAGTCGGAAGCATGCCTCCTGGAAAAATATATTGCTGAATAAAATCGGGATTCCGGCGGTACCTGTGCCAGTATGCTTCATCTATGGTAATGACTTGAACAGCTGCGCGACCGCCACTCTGCAATAATGTATTAAATTTTTCAAAGTAGCTTGCCCAATAGGCCTCTCCGACTGCCTCTAGCATCTCTATGGAAACTATGCGGTCAAATTTTTCATCCATATCACGATAATCGCACAGCTTAATTCTAACTTGTCCCTCAAGTCCTAATCTTGATACATTCTGTTTCGCGAAGTTGCATTGCGCTGGTGAAATTGTCAGGGCGGTTACTTTACAGCCTGTCGTCTTGGCCGCATGGATCGCGAATCCCCCCCAACCGCACCCAATTTCTAAGATATGGTGAGATGCGTCCACATTAAGTTCACTTAGAAGTAAATGATATTTGTGTTCCTGAGCTTTTTCGAGAGAGGCGGTGCTTTCGGGATAAACTGCGGAAGAGTATGTCATTGAGGGATCGAGCCATGACGCATAAAATTCGTTGCCAAGGTCATAATGGCTTTTGATGTTGCGTTTAGCACCACGACGGCTGTTCGCACGTAAAGCATGCCCGAAACGAGCGAGCCATCGGAAGACAGGGATACCTTTCAGAAAATTGGCCCACGCAACATCTTCATTTAGAGCCCCTAGTTGGATTAGCGCAGTCAGGTCAGTTGTATCACAGATCCCCTCCATGTATGCTTCTGCGAAACCAACATCACCGCCAGTAAAAAGTTTCCGAGCAAAACCCGGTTTTTTGATTACAAGTTCAGCGTCGGGCCCATCTTCTTCACCAACAAAACGGTAAGTGCCGCCTTTACGCGTTTTAACGGTGAGACGACCAAATGTGATAGCATTACCCAGGCGTTCGATGAATTTTTTACCACTGCGTTCGTTTGTCATAATCGTACTCTCGAAATTTGTGCCTGCCATTTCGGACTCCTGTCACGCAGAAATCGTTTGTTTGTCTGAGCCAATTCGCCCAATCGTGACAGTATTTTTTGGAGGAGAGGGTTTAGGAACCAGTGGTACCTTTTTTGTCCAGAGCTTAAGTGCCTCCCAATGAATAGCGGCAACCACCTTGATAGTCATAAGTGGAAATGCAACGATCGACAACGCCAAGTTCCTGGCATCGAGACTTTTTTGTTTACCAATCATTGTGGCAAGTAGGACTGTTTCTTTCTCATCCGATTGACGGATATGCAAGGTAACTGCGTTCTTGGGTTCTGTTAACCGGAATGTGTAGGTACAAGCCATTTGAACGAACGGAGACACATAAAAACGTTTTTGCACAACATGAGGGGGGATAGAAGATAGTGTCGGGCAGTCAATTTTAATAAGATAGCTATGACTTTCATTAAATGTGTTGCGCACTTCATATAAAATCGCACGCAATAAACCATTATTGTCATAGCAATACCATATAGAGAGGGGGTTGAATACGAAACCAAATATACGAGGAAAACACAGCAGTTTAATGGATCCGCCGCGTAAATTAATTCCCGCTGTCTCTAAATGTTGATTAATCCAACTCCTTAGGCAAGTGCCATCCCGTGGGCCATGATCGCTATTGTAAAAAGATAAAATACTCCAGCGATTATGCGCGAAAAATGTTAGATTACGGTCAAGCGCTTGCAATTCATCCAAATCAAATAAAAACCAAAATACTCGATATGTAAAACGATGCTGGGAAGGACAAAGTCTAAAGTGCATGACCCTACCCCAGTACAAACACGAACTAAGATTTTTAAGTGCACGTATTTTCATCGCTCGGCTTTGACGAATGGTTGAGAAGTATTCGCAGTAGTTGCTGATTTGGGCATAGCATCAGCAATCCAGGGCGCTGGTGAGCCTAAAGCTTCGGCTACTTCGAGGCCAGCTCTTAAGCCGTCTTCATGGAATCCATTGCCACAATAACTGCCGCAAAACCAGAGACCACCTTGACCCTGTATTTTTGGAAGATCACGCTGGCCAGCTAAGGCTTTGTGGTCAAACTGAGGATGCGCATAATTAAATTTGTCGATAATTCTGTTGTCTTCAATTGACTGAGTTGGGTTCAAAGTTACGAAAAGATTTTCGGGGCTTTTGATATTTTGGAGTTTATTCATCCAATAAGTCACACATACAGACTTTGTTTGATCGATATTCTCAGTGGAAACACTGCTGTCGGATATAAAGTTCCAACTCGCCCATGCGCGGCGTCGATTCGGCATCAAAGCTGGGTCTCGGTGCAAAACTCCTAGGTTGTTTTCGTAACGAAACGAGGATAGGATTTTTCGTTGTGTGGTCGTTGCCTGTTCTCCCAGAATTTCCAAAGCCTGATCAGCATGGCAAGCGAAAACGACAGCATCGAAACGAGTCTGTTTATCATCACCTTTGATAACAAGGCTATCACAATCTCGCGCAATAGAATCTACCCTAAAATTTAACTTGGGTGTGCCGGCAAAGGTCGAGAGCAGATTTTTGACGTATTGTTCGCTGCCTCCGGACACCGTCCTCCATTGAGGACGTGCGCCTGGCTCAAGTAATGCATGATTTTTGAAAAAGTTAATAAAGGTCGCAGCCGGAAATGACAACATGTCAGAGCATTTTGCCGACCATATCGAAGCGCCCATTGGTAATAAATGATCATAGATGAAGCCATCAGAATATTTTTCGCTTTTTAGATATGCTCCAAGGCTCACGCTAGCAGCATTTGTGTCGGTCAGAAATTGTTCTGCCTCACGAAAAAACCTTACAATGTCAAAAAGCATACTCCTGTAGCGTTTTTTTAAAAGGTTCTTTGGCTGGGTTAAAAACCCACGAAGACTACCTTCATACTCTATATCTTGCTCACGATTTGAGAAGCTAAAAGACATGTTGCTGCGTTCCGATTGAACACCTAAATGATCAAAGAGCGCAACAAGGTTGGGATAATTATGTTGATTGTAGACAATAAAGCCAACGTCTATTGGGGTATTGTTGCCCTGGTTGTTAAGAACAACTGTTTTAGCATGCCCGCCAAATTGTGCTTCGCGCTCGTAAAGTGTTACATCATGGCGAGCTGATAAACTCCAGGCGCAACCGAGGCCACTAATTCCCCCCCCTATAACGGCTATTTTCATTTTTTTGGGATTTACTTTTGACATTTAAACTAGAAATCTTATGTATTTACTGAAACGTCGGAATAACACGGTTGGATCAAAAAAAAGAAAACATGAAGGTGATCCAAATGGAATTGTTTAACGTTTTATACGTATGTCATTTGAATATACACCACAATTTGATACATCCCGCTCGGATTTTGTTGAGTTGAACGGGTTTGTAGACGGTATGTCTTCTCACCAGCCATCGGTCACAGGGAGGGGTAGTGATGACGAGCGCCTTGCTCACTGGTTGTCATTGGTCGCGGAGAAGAGAGATAAAATTTCATTTGGATACCTGTTTGATCATCTTGCGCCTAAAATCAAAGGATTTTTGAGAAAAAATGGGACTTCCGAGGTTTCATTAGATGACCTGACACAGGAAGTAATGATCAAGATTTGGAGATATGCCGGTCAGTTTGATCAGAAAAAAGGCAAGGTAACAACTTGGGTGTTTACTATCGCGCGTAATGCACGAATTGATCTTATAAGGAAAGAAAATCGTCCCGAGCCGGATGTCAACGATCCGGTTATGGTAAATGATCCTCCGAACCGGTCAGACGATATTTTATTTGCGAAACAAACATCGACCCGTATTTCTGAGGCAATCAATGAGTTGCCTGATGAGCAGAAGGAAATTCTAAAATACGCCTTTTTTGAAGAAAAATCTCACGCTGAAATCGCAGCACAAACTGGTTTGCCTCTTGGAACTGTTAAATCTCGTATTAGGCTAGCTTTTCAACGATTAAAAAAGACCTTAACGGAGTTAGACATATGATAACTCATCATCCAAACGACGCATTGTTGTTAGATTATGCTAGTGGCGCGGCATCAGAGCCCATGAGCCTTTTAATCGCAACTCACCTTGCGTTATGCCCGAGTTGCAGACGCAAAGTTGCAGACTACGAAGCTATCGGTGGTGCCTTTGTTAGCAATTGCGGCTCGGAAAAAATTAGTCGTGAGCTCAAGTCAGAGACACTTGCATCACTCGATGATTTTTTGGATGTTGAAACTTGCCATGATACATCAATTGGTACGCGATCAGATGAACCCAAGGCTGGGATACCACAACCGTTGAGCGATTATTGTGGAGAAGTAGATAATAAAGACGTGTGGCAGTGGGCTGGATTTGGAATTAAAAAAATTCCATTGTTGGAAATTCACGACAAATTTGAGTGCTACATGCTGGCTATACGCGGTGGTAAGAAAGTCCCGTCCCACGATCATGGTGGTAGTGAGTGGACTTTAGTACTAGATGGGGCCTTCACTGATGAGGCTGGTCACTTTAGCCGTGGTGACATGGTTGAAATGAGAGAGGGCGAAGAGCATCAGCCCATGGCAGATGCTGGAAAAGACTGTATTTGTCTCGTTGTTGCTGAGGCACCTGTATCATTGACCGGTTCCGTAGGGCGTTTTCTTAATCCTTTTATAGGTAATTAGGTAACGATATGTATGGCAGCTCTGCTTACTATCTCGTACCCGTATCGAACCGTTTGTCCCGTCGACTTGGTTATCCGTGGATCAGTCCGAGACGGCAATAATGCTATCCTTTGAATGGTCCGGAAGCTTTTTTATCTAAAGCATAACGGTGGTATTGAGGATATCGCATGACGAATTTCGTTTCGAGTACTCTTAAAGTATCTGCCTTCTGCCGTTGACCCATAGTCTTCAGTTGGCCGTAACGCAGTACAAGTCTTGAGTGCATGCCCGGCAGCCATCTATCAGTTTTTGAACGATCTCCAATCCAACCGTATATGGTAGCGAACCCAATTAAAAAACATGTAATTCCATATAGCCAGGTCTCACTTCCAAGACTTTTCGATTCTGCGTAAATAATCCAAAGTGCTAAAAGAATACTGCAAAATTTTAATGGACCATTCCATGGCGGCGTCAAAAAAGGTACGCATTCTTTCGCACCATCTTGCCACAGATCAAGTGCAATTTCAGTGATCCGCATATTATTTGCGATAACGTAACCAAATGTACAGCCCGCTGAAAAAACAAGAAGGAATGCCCAATAAGATTCAAGGTATTTTTCTATTTCCGCCATTTTGCCTCGCATGCCCGGAGCTATGTGAGTATCCGCGCGAATAATCGCATGAATACAGCCGGCAACCTATAACTCGCGTACTCATTTAAGCTTGGAGTTGAAAAAAGCTATGGCCTTGCCCCACGCATCCTCACTTGCTTCTTCATTATAACGGTCTTCAGCGTACGAATCTTGAAAACCATGCCCCGCGCCATCGTACCTATGAAATTCATGTTCAATACCCGCCGCACTGAGAGCAGCGGTATAATCGTCAACATCTTTTGGCGAAGGCCCTTCATCTTCGTTGCCAAATAATCCCAAAACAGCACAAGGCATCTGATTTGCAAGCTCAATTGGTTTCCGGGCATTCTCTCCCATCGGCAATTTGATACGTCCGCCATAGAAGATGGTGCATGCTCGGTATTCGGGATTATTTACCGCACTCACCCACGCAACTCTGCCACCCCAACAATGGCCGACTATCCCTATACGCTGAGCATCCACATTTTCATTTTTGGCAAGCCAATCAAATGCCGCTTTACAATCATCTATGACACGATCGTCCCGAAACTCATCTCTTTTTATTTTCATTTCTGCTTCTTTTGGCCAGTAATGAAAAATAAACGGGCAAGCAATTGCATAACCTGCATCACAATAGCGTTTGCATGCGTCCAGCGTGAATTTATCATTTTCTATACCAGTATGGCCGACCGGCAGGTGCATCGCGACAACAAGGCCAGGATGCGGGCCCTCACCCTCGGGTAAAAATGTAAACAACTCCATTTGGCTATTGTTGACAGTCAAATTCTCGATTTTATGTTGCATTTCTACCCTCCTTATTGAGTGGTTAAATATGGATTTTGAAGTATTTAACAGCACAAGTCATGAATAATTAAATCGCACACTCAACAGTTTAAAGCGTATTCGAAAAAGTAAGAAGCGCTTTGTCGTCGTGTCAAAGAACGATCACATATTCAGAAATGAGTGTTGTGTGGCGATACATCTTACATGGAACCCTCGATTTGGTGATTAATACGTTTGTTATTATGCCATGATTTGTTAGAGCCATATTAGCTTGTGACCCAATTGAATCAAAATTGCTTTTCAACTGTTTGCTTCACCGTTAAACTCTAAACCAGACCCATCATATTTATGGAGGAACATTTGTAATGGTATTACTCGATAAAGGATCAATGGCGCCTCAGTTTGTTTTACCCAATCAAGATGGGCTAAATGTACGATTAGCAGATTACGACGGAAAAAATATTTTACTGTGGTGGTATCCGAGAGCTGATACTCCGGGTTGAACGATTGAAGGTAAAGGGTTCCGTGATCGAATCCAACTTTTCAAAGCAAAAGACTGTGAGATTTTTGGCATTAGTTTTGATAGCACCAACGATAACAAGGCGTTCAAGGATAAATTCGACTTTCCCTTTGATCTCTTAAGCGATCAAGATGGGGCTGTTTCCAGCCTTTACGGCGCAGCTGAAGCGGGGGCAGACAAGGCAGGACGTATATCAGTACTAATTGATTCCGATGGTCGTGTTGTAAAAGTCTACTCGCCTGTGAAACCTGCGGAACACCCGGATGAAGTATTACAGGATTTAACATAGCCGTAGTTCTATAATTGATGACGAGAAGCGTAATCTGTCATATTAGTCTTGAGTAATTCATATGCTTTTAAAAGAAATGCGGCTATCTCATTTTCGTTAGACAGTAGAAAGAAGAAAATATGGCACTGCCAGAAGTAGGAACCCCAGCCCCACCATTCACATTGCCCAACCAAAATGGTGATAAAGTTTGTCTCTCAGATTATGTGGGAAAGAAAGTTTTGATATGGTTTTTCCCACGGGCTTTTGGTGGTGGATGAAGCAAGCAAATTCAGGGGTTCCGTGATCGAATCCAAGAATATGCGCACAAAAATACTGAGTTATTAGGTATAACCTTCAGTACACCGGAAGATTTAAAGAAGTGGAGTGCCGAAATCGGTTACTCGGGCGTCCTTCTTTCTGATGCTGATAGGTCTGTAGCGATTGCGTACGGTGCTGCATCCAGTCCGGATCAGGAGAAGGCCACTCGAATCTCTATTCTAGTAGACACTGACGGGGTTGTAGGAAAAACTTTTGAGGTAGAGGACGCCCTAGGACATCCAAGCGCTGTTTTGGCCGACATCTAGCGTTCGATTGAGGGTGGACATACGCAATTTGATTTACGTGCAGCCGATTAAACAGTGGGATCTTCAGATACCTCAACTATTGTTTTCCCAAAATTATTCCCCTCTAACAATTCTAATAGGCCTTCAGGTGCACTCTCGAGGCCTCTTATACGATGCTCTTTAAAAATAACGCGTTTACTTTCGACCCAGCTAGTCATTGTTGATATGAATTCCTTAAAATCGGTATTGTAATCGGTGACGATGAACCCTTGTACTCTGGTTCGGTTCGTAAGTATGCAGCGCATTAAAAGTGGCAAATAGTCCTTTCCGCTGGGTAGTTCAGTCATTGAATACTGAGATATTAGGCCACAGACGGGTATACGTGAAAAGAAATTGAGGTGTGGTATTACTGCCTCGAGAACAGGACCGGCTACATTTTCCCAATAAATATCAATGCCATTTGGGCAGGCTGCAGCCAGTTCATCTGTGAAATTGTTGGATTTATGATTGATACAAGCGTCAAAGCCAAGTTCATCTTCAGCATAGGCACATTTTTCAGCTCCGCCGGCAATGCCGACAGTCCTACATCCCTTTATTTTTGCGATTTGGCCCACTGTGGCCCCAACCGGACCAGTTGCTGCGGCCACTACCAATGTTTCGCCCTCCACGGGCAGACCAATATGTTTAAGCCCCACATATGATGTCATTCCCGGCATACCAAGCACTCCAAGTGCTGTTGAAATAGGAGCAGATGATGGAGTCAGTTTCCTCACCCCGCGCCCGTCGCAAATTGCATGCGACTGCCAGCCCGTATGGGTTACAACGATATCCCCCTCTTCGAACTTGTCATTTTTTGATTCCTCTACAATACCAACAGCACCACCAATCATTATACTGCCTACCGGTACTGGCTCAGCATAAGATTTGGCGTCGCTCATTCTTCCTCTCATGTAAGGATCAAGTGAGAGATATATGGTGCGCGTTAGAATCTGACCATTTTTAATGCCCGGAATTGTTGTGTCTATGATTTCGAAATTATCTATTGTCGGTTTCCCGGCGGGGCGTGATTTAAGAAGAACTTGTGTATTTACAGTCATGAAAAACTTTCTTGGTTGTAATGTCGGCTCGTCGTGCCTTCACCTTTGTTACGGGACCGCGAAGTAATTTGGATTCATGAAAACCGAAGTCCTTTTAGCGAAGCGTGGTAGTGTGTTATCGAAGCTATCGCGACGGTGTAGGAGCCGGGCATTATCCCACAATATAATATCACCATTCCGCCAATCATGAATATAGATGAAGTCATCTCTAATGGTATTTTCAATCAACTCATCTATAAGCTCTTGGCCCAGATCGTGGTCGAGTCCCTCAATTGTTTCAGTGTGATTCGGAGAAAAATATAGAGACTTCTGCCCGGTTATCTGGTTTTCAAGTGCCATGCGGTGGCTTACTGGTGGTGTTCGCTTCTCAATGACCTTTAGTTCTTCTTGGGATTTAACACTACGCCGCCAGGTTTTATCAATTTGGCTTCTCATTAAACTAGAAAGCGGTTTTTTAGTTCCGTACCTGCATATTGACTTTAAGTCATCAACGCGATTTTTTAGTCGAGTGGGGAGCGCATCATAAGCTGCTGCAGTACTGCAAAAAGATGTTTTCCCTGTTCCGGGTGGCATTTCAACGCCATAAAATATCGATCCAGTGGCTGGGTTTTCTCTGTAAATCTGATCGGTGTGCCAGACCAATTCGCTATTACCAAGGCCTCCTATTGGTTTACCATCGCTTGTCGAGAGATTAGAAACGTAAAGGAGCTCAGGATTTTGGGTGCTGGGTCGACTTCCTCCTATGACTACGTCAATTTCACCGAAACGTCGACTAAATCCAAGAAATTCTTCATCTGTAGGATTTTGGCGCCGAAGTAAGAGGAGTGGATTTTGTTGCCACAATGCCCTTAAACGTTCAAAGCTTGATTCGTCAATATTTGAGAGATCTAAATCAAGTATTTCAAGCCCAAGATTATCAGAAAGAGTACGAGTATGAAAAATCATTCACTAATCCCTACATCAAAAATCAGGGTGCGGATACTGAGATACATCACAAAGTGTCATTTAAAACAAAAAAATACTATGTTATTATTACGAGGTTCCTGTGTGATCGCCAGATAAATTTCCTTTTACTCCACATCATAATAAACCGGTCTTTCTCACAAAAAGATGGCGGCGGTTTGCATACATGAGAATAATGATAGTCATCCAATTTTTAGATGAGTTGTACTTTTTAGAGGAGCTTCTAAAGCGGACACTTTGAAGTCAGTCTTCGAACTCCTCAGAGACAGGGTTAGATACTTACCCTCAAAATTCTGAGGGTTATTTATTCAAAGCGCAGTTGAAACAAGAATGCGCTTTGTTTAAGACACCATAACTGCAGACCATTAAGGTGCTTAACGAAAATGAATTCTTATCAATACGTCTACGTGATGAAACAAATGAGCAAGACCTTTCCTGGTAACAGGGAAGTTTTAAAAGATATCACGCTTTCATTCATTCCGGGGGCAAAAATAGGGGTGCTTGGTTATAACGGTGCCGGGAAATCAACCCTTCTGAGAATAATGGCAGGCACCGACACAGAATTTGTTGGGGAGGCTTGGGCGGCAGAGGGGATAACAAAGGGACTTTTGGCACAAGAACCTGAACTCGATCCTTCAAAGACGGTAGAGGAGAATATTTTAGAGGGACTTGGAGCACAGAAAGAGCTCGTTGACCGGTTTGAAGCCGTTAATAAAAGGCTTGGTGAGGTCACCGAAGAGTCTGAAATGAATACGCTCATTGAAGAACAGGCTGAATTACAAGAAAAAATAGATGTGGCTGATGCTTGGGATCTTGAACGCACAATAGAAATTGCAATGAATGCGCTTCGCTGTCCCCCAAGTGGTATTGATGTGACCACCCTTTCGGGTGGTGAGCGTCGCCGGGTCGCTCTATGCAGGTTACTGCTACAAAAGCCAGATCTTCTGTTGTTAGATGAACCAACAAATCATCTTGATGCAGAATCGGTAGCGTGGCTGGAACGGCACCTTCGTGAATACGAGGGGACTGTGATTATGGTTACTCATGACCGCTATTTTTTAGATAATGTCACTGGTTGGATTCTTGAGATTGATCGCGGTCGTGGAATTCCCTATGAAGGCAACTACTCCGCATGGATAGAACAGAAACAAAAACGTCTTGAACAAGAGGAGCGGTCGGAGGTTTCAAGGGCACGTACTATTTCTCGTGAACGGGAGTGGATTAATGCTAGCCCGCGGGCGCGTCAAGCTAAATCACAGGCCCGCATAACGGCCTATGAGAAGCTATTAGCTGAGAGTGAGGAACGTGAACCAGGCTCAGCACAAATAATTATTCCATCCGGCCCCCGGCTTGGTGATTTTGTTGTCGAGGCTAATGACCTTTGCAAAGGATTTGGTGATCACCTATTAATTGAGAAGCTTCATTTTAAGCTGCCGGCAGGAGGGGTATTGGGCGTAGTAGGTTCAAATGGTGCCGGTAAATCGACTCTTGTGCGTATGATTACCGGACAGGAGAATCCTGATTCTGGCGATATACGATTGGGTGAGACGGTAGCACTCGGTTACGTTGATCAAAGCCGCGATACTCTTGATGACAACAAAAACGTGTGGGAAGAAATAGCACAAGGAGAAGCTGAGATTGACTTAGGCAAAAAGAAAATGCAAAGCCGAGCGTATGTCGGAGCCTTTAATTTCAAGGGACAAGATCAGCAGAAAAAGGTTGGGCAACTCTCCGGTGGTGAACGAAACCGGGTCCACCTTGCTAAGATGCTCAGGTCTGGCGCTAATTTTTTGTTACTTGATGAGCCAACTAATGATTTAGATGTGGATACTTTGCGTGCACTTGAGGAAGCTATCCAAAATTTTGCAGGTTCTGCGCTTGTTATTAGTCACGACCGTTGGTTCCTCGATCGAATATCTACTCATATTCTGGCTTTTGAAGGAAATAGTCAGGTAACGTGGTTTGAAGGTAACTATCAGGACTATGAGGCTGATCGACGTAAAAGATTAGGTGCTGAAGCTGATCAGCCACATAGAATTAAGTATAGGCCGTTGACCCGCTAAACTCGAGAGGGGCGCAGGGCTTCTATTATTGTATCGTCCGGCTTTTAACATCTCCATCACCCTCGGATGGTAAGTTACTACTTGTTGGTTCAGTAGAATAGTTGACAGTTTGCTGTCTTTTTATTTTAAGGTTTCCAATACGTTTTTTGAGCACCTCAACAAGCGCTCTCAATTTACCATCATGACGGGAGATAAACGCCGTAAACTCATCGCGTTGAGCTAAAATCATGCTCACGCCCTTGATTTTGACGTCAAGTATTTTACTTGGCTTCCCTTTGCGCTGGCGGACTTGAAAAGCTACTTTGAAAATTAATTCGCCGTTGGCCCGAAGAATATGTGTCGTAACGATAAAGTCCGAGGGACGGCTGGTAGCTTGTACTTTAGCTACCTGAAAGGATTGGCCAGAATAATTACGAAACTGAGATGAGTATAATTCTACAATATAATTTTCGAAGGTAGTGACGAATTCGTTAATCTCGGACCGGCTGCTGGAGCGTCTGTATTTTCCGATTACGAAAAAGCCAATAGCTCTAGTGGCGAAACCTTCTCGAAGTAGTGCTCTAAACCCACTTCTCTGTTGTTGCTCTGAAGCCGATTTATCCCCGAGCAATTTGATTGCTCTTTTTCCCAGGTTTTCGATAAAGGCGCCCGGTTCAGAGGGGGTCGGCGATAGCTTGGGGGGACCGGCTAGACAACTTAAATCAGCCATCTCCATTAAAAAAAGGACGAGCGTAAAGGAAACTAATCGTTTCATGCAGTATTATGAAAACCAATTAACCTATTTTTTGTTTGTCTGCGCAATCGGCTCGTTAAGCAAGGGCTCATCCAACTCCAGTGTAATTTCTGGTATTGGAACCGCATCTCCAGATTCACCGTTACGTATTTCGTCCGCACGCTTTTGACGGTATAAGCTACGTATGGTGGCGTAGAAATCTAAAGAAGTTTTTTCAAGCTCTGCAAGTTTACCTAGCACTTGCGCACGCTTGTCTATCGCTGTGAACACCGTGCGTGAGTTTGACACATAAAAATTAGTATCGTAATCCAAATACGTGTCTGTAACGAAATCGACCGGATCATATAACGATTGCGCCAACTCGGCTGCACCATCACGAATATTTGAAGGCCCCAGAATCGGCAACACTAAGTACGGACCCTCTGGCACTCCCCAAACAGCCAGCGCCTGTCCTAAATCTTCTTTATGTCCTTTGGCACCGGAAGATCCCATTACGTCCCACATGCCGAACCCTATAGCGGTATTTCCAACTATGCGAGCGGTTGTTTGACCAGCCCTATCCCACTCACCTTGCAAAATATCGCTGGCAAGGGTCACCGGTTCTTTCAGGTGAAACAGCAGGTTATTCACCATGTCACGAATCGGGTCCGGTATGACATCGACATAAGCCTGAGTAATTGG
Source organism: uncultured Rhodospirillaceae bacterium (assembly GCA_913043025.1). Classification (GTDB taxonomy): domain Bacteria; phylum Pseudomonadota; class Alphaproteobacteria; order UBA8366; family UBA8366; genus UBA8366. The sequence continues at coordinate 24,923 of CAJWLM010000015.1, read as the reverse complement.
CCTCAAGATCGCTTTATCCAGTGACATATTAATATCAAAGATCTCGCGATTGACCGTTTCGAAGGGATCATTTGTTCCATCGCTCGGCTTACCGGCACAATTAGAGAGTGTTAATGCCGCTAGCAAAACAGCTAGAAAGCGGAAACCACCCAAATCTTTTATTTTGTTGTTTATTGCCACTTCAAAACCCCTCAGTCGCAGGCTCAAACCGATTAATTCGTGTCAAACCGCACATACAATAAATATCGTTGTCTAAAATCTCCGCACCCTCATGCATAACATCACACGAACTACTTCGAAATGCAAACGATACCAAAACAGTGATATTATTATAACAAGTGGGTTCGAAAATAAAAGCGGCCGCACAGTGAATACTTTATCTTTGTGCCCTGTGTTGCAAAAATATCATGCAATATGGATGATACAAGTAATCCAATCTTTTCATTTTCCTTTACTACATAACGATATGTTTATATATTGATGAAGCACATTGGAAATAAAGTTCATGAATCAGATAGATAATCTATTGCAATCTTTAAGAGCCGCAGCGGAAAAAACTCGCCTTCGGCTTTTGTTCCTGTGTCGCGAGGGCGAATTGTCGGTAAGTGAACTCATGCAAATAACTGGGCAAAGCCAGCCTAGAATATCTAGGCATCTAAAGGTTCTAGTTGACGCAGGTCTTCTGACCCGTTTTCGGGAGGGAACTCACGCCTACTACCGGCTTTCAGAATCTGGTAAATGGACCGAATTACTGGAAACCTTGGTGTCTTCGGTGCCATTTGATGACGATCTTATCTCTAACGATGTTACGCGTCTCAATGGGGTGAAAAGGAATCGAGCTTCAAAAGCTTTGGAGTTTTTTAATCGTAACGCAGCTCAATGGGATGCAATACGTGCATTGCATATAGATGACAGTCAGGTCGAACATGCCTTTGAGGCCTTGTGGCCCCAAACATCAGTCCGCCAGTTTCTAGATATCGGGACGGGCACTGGTAGAATCCTTGAAATGGTTGCCCCAAAAGTGGAGGCTGGTATTGGCATTGACATGTCGCGAGATATGTTGGCTGTGGCGAGGGTAAATTTGGAGCGCGCGGGGATAAAAAACTGCTACGTTCGGCATGGAAATATGAATGGTCTTGCATTCAGCGATGAAAGCTTTGATCTCATAACGTTCCACCTGGTTCTGCACTATGCAGAAAGTCCGGGCAACGCACTGCGTGAGGCCTCGAGGGTACTGCGAGACGGTGGCAGAATAGTTGTGATTGATTTTACGACACACCAAGAGGCTAATCTAGCTGAGGAGCGGGGGCACAAATGGCTAGGTTTTGCGGACGAGGAAATGCTCACATGGCAAGAAGAGGCGGGACTTGAGCGTCGATCTGCGGTTACGCTCTCCGGTAGCCCGTTGAAAATTAAATTATGGCCAGCTGTGAAAAGTGCTGCCAAGCACGAAAGGGAATATTCATGAGCAAGATCAATGTAAGTTTTGAATTTTTCCCGCCGGAATCAGAAAAAATGCAGAAAAGTCTTTGGAAAGCGGTAAGCCTGTTAGCCCCCTTAAAACCGAAATTTGTCTCAATAACATACGGGGCGGGAGGAAGCACACGGGATAGAACTCACGCAACAGTTAAGCATTTGCAAGAAATGACTGGGCTTGAACCTGCGGCGCACTTAACTTGTGTGGGGGCAACGGTTGAAGAGGTAAATACGGTAATTCGAGGATATTGGGAGGTAGGTGTTCGACATATCGTAGCGTTGAGAGGCGATCCACCCGATGGCTCAGGCGGATGTTATAAACCGCATCCGAGGGGATATGAAAATGCTGCCGCATTGACGGCAGGAATAAAGGGTATCGGTGATTTCTTAATAACTGTGGCAGCTTATCCTGAAACGCACCCGGAGTCCCCGTCACCAGCTGCGGATATAGAAATGCTTAAACGGAAAACAGAGGCCGGTGCAAAACAGGCAATAACCCAGTTTTTCTTTAACCCCGAACACTACTTCCGTTATCGAGATAAAGTCGCGGCTGCAGGTATTTCAATTCCAATAATCCCAGGCATTATTCCAGTTTTTAATTTGGCTCGTATAAAGTCCTTTGCCGCAAAGTGTGGAACCGAAGTTCCGTTGTGGTTAGCTGAACGATTTGTTGGTCTGGATGATGATGTAGAATCACGTAAAGCAATTGCCGCTGACATAGCTACAAAACTTTGTCAGGATCTCAAATCTGGCGGTGTTGAGCAGTTTCACTTTTACACTTTAAACCAGGCCGACCTAACACTCGAAATTTGTCATAATCTTGGATGCAATAACGAACCGGCGGGCGAGATCAGATAATGAACACGGGTAACTTTAATCCGCAAAAAATTGTAAAGCCTACTGACTGCGTTGCTGGTGAATGTTGCGGCACTGCACCAGAGCATATTTCAGCGGTCGCTGAAGCGACAAGTGATGCTGTCCCTCAGAAGATTCTCTCAGAGCCCTTGCTGGACACAGGTAATTTCAATCCGCAAAAGATTGCAGAGCCAACTGATCGTAGCGAGGAATTAGCCAAGTTACTGCGTGAACGCGTACTTATTTTGGATGGTGCTATGGGCACCATGATTCAGCAGCGCCAATTAGAAGAGAAGGATTTCCGAGGCGAGCGTTTTGCCGATTGGAACTTGGACTTAAAAGGAAATAATGACCTTTTGACGTTGACGCAACCGGATTTAATCACGGACATCCACAGAGATTTTATCGCGGTTGGTGCAGACATTATTGAAACAAACACCTTCAACTCTACAGGTACTTCTCAAGCAGATTACGGTATGCAGGAGCTTGTTTATGAGCTTAACTACGAAGGCGCACGTCTCGCGCGTCAGGTTGCCGATGATGCTCTGAGAGAAAACCCTTCACATCCAAGGTTTGTTGCTGGGGTGCTCGGTCCAACAAGTCGAACAGCCTCAATATCACCGGATGTAAATGATCCTGGCTTTCGAAATATAAATTTTGACGAATTGGTGAGTGATTACTCTCTCTCCACCCGTGCACTAATAGATGGTGGTGCTGATACCATTTTTATAGAAACTGTTTTTGATACCTTAAATTGCAAGGCTGCGATCTATGCAGTGTTAGAGCTTTTTGACCGACTTGGAACGAGACTTCCAATCATGATATCCGGCACGATCACTGACGCATCTGGGCGAACTTTATCTGGTCAGACTGCGGGGGCTTTCTGGCATTCCGTCGCCCATGCCCAACCGTTGAGCATTGGCTTTAATTGTGCGCTTGGCGTTGAAGCACTTAGGCCGCACGTGCAAGAGATAGCGAATATGGCGAATACCTTTGTTAGTGTCCATCCCAATGCTGGTTTGCCTAATGAATTTGGTGCCTATGACGATACCCCAGAATTTATGGCTGATGCTTTGGCCGAATTTGCTGAAAGTGAACTTGTCAATATTGTTGGTGGGTGTTGCGGCACTACACCGGAGCATGTTTCAGCAATTGTTGAAGCGACACGTGGGATAACCCCCCGGAAGGTTCCGATAGATCCCCACGTATGCACTCTGGCAGGCCTTGAGCCCATGCAGCTCGATGACATTACAGGCTTTGTCAATGTTGGTGAGCGCACAAATGTTGCAGGATCAGCTCGATTTAAAAAACTCATTATGGACGGCGACTATACAGCAGCGTTGGACGTGGCTCGTGATCAAGTTGAGAACGGTGCACAGATAGTCGATGTCAATATGGACGAGGCTATGCTTGACGCGAAAGAAGCAATGGGAACATTCCTTCGACTTATCGCCTCGGAGCCAGATATCTCGCGCATTCCAATCATGGTTGATTCTTCGAAGTGGGATGTAATTGTAACCGGTTTAAAATGTATCCAAGGTAAAGGAATAGTAAATTCGATCAGTTTAAAAGAAGGGGATAAGCCTTTTATTGAGCAAGCCAGAATGATTCGTAGATTTGGAGCTGCGGTTGTTGTGATGGCCTTTGATGAATCGGGGCAGGCTGATAATCGAGAGCGAAAGTTCGAGATTTGTGAACGCTCTTATAAAATTTTGACCAAACTAGTTGGATTTCCACCTGAGGACATAATTTTTGATCCAAATATTTTTGCCGTTGCTACCGGCATCGAGGAACATTCACGTTATGCGCTAGATTTTATAGAAGCAACTAGAGACATAAAAAAACAATTGCCATATGCGAAGGTGAGCGGCGGTGTGAGTAATTTATCCTTTTCGTTTCGAGGGAACGAACCTTTACGGCAGGCTATGCACGCTGTTTTTCTTTTCCACGCAGTGGAAGCAGGCATGGACATGGGTATAGTTAATGCAGGGCAATTGGGCGTTTACGCCGATCTACCAAATGATTTATGTGAGCGCATTGAGGATGTGATTTTTGCTCGCAATGTAGATGCGACCGATCGTATTCTCGAGATTGCAGATCAGGTTGAGGGCAATAAGAAAGAAAAAAAAGCAGACTTGTCATGGCGTGATGGCACCGTTGGCGAGCGTTTGACGCATGCGTTGGTAAATGGCGTAAATGAATATATCGAAGTAGATACCGAGGAAGCGCGTCTTAAGCATGATCGGCCCATTGAAGTGATTGAGGGGCCGTTGATGGAGGGTATGAACGTAGTCGGTGACTTGTTCGGATCTGGGCAGATGTTTCTTCCACAGGTAGTGAAGAGTGCGCGCGTTATGAAGCAATCAGTGGCTCTTTTATTACCCTACATTGATGCGGAAAAAGTTGAAGGTTCCAATTCACGGACAAAGGGTAAAATTCTCCTCGCCACAGTTAAAGGTGATGTGCATGATATAGGTAAAAATATAGTTGGAGTTGTTTTGCAGTGTAACAACTTTGAGGTATTAGATCTTGGTGTGATGGTTCCTTACCAGAAAATACTTGAAGTTGCTCGTGACGAACAAGTTGATATTATCGGTCTAAGCGGTTTGATCACTCCGTCTCTTGAAGAGATGACCGGAGTAGCGCTAGAGATGGAACGTACTGGCATGAATGTTCCCTTGCTCATTGGAGGCGCTACTACATCAAAGGTGCACACTGCTGTAAAAATTGCACCTAAATATAGCGGGCCCGTGAAGCACGTGTTAGATGCGTCTCGATCAGTAGCGGTGGCAACTAGCCTCACAAGCGAGACTCTGCGACAGCAGTATCTTGTTGAGATCGCGGCAGACAATGAAGCTACTTTAAAAAATTATAATGGCAATGATCGAGCTAGCAAACGTTTTAGTTTAGCAGAAGCTAGGGCTAAATGTCCGGCACTTGACTGGGAGGGTTGTATGCGACCAAGTTTCCTTGGGCTTAAAGCATTTGAGAATTACGATCTCAGTGAATTAGTCCCAAGGATAGATTGGACACCGTTCTTCCGAACCTGGGAACTAGCTGGAATTTTTCCTGACATTCTTGACGATAAGGTTGTGGGGGATGTAGCCCGCGGGTTGTATAGTGATGCAAACGAAATGCTGGAAAAGATAGTTAAGGAAAACTGGCTCGCGGCTAGAGGCGTTATCGGGTTTTTCCCTGCTAATAGTGACGGGGATGACGTGATTGTTTATGACGATGAAGCCCGTAAAAATGAACGCACACGAATCTTTTTCTTACGTCAACAGATGAAAAAGAGAGCGGGACGCCCAAATTATTCACTCGCTGATTTTATCGCGCCAGCAAACACGGGAGTGGCAGATTATATAGGTGGGTTTGCAGTAACAGCTGGTATTGGCATAGAAGAAAAAATCGCTCAATTTACTGTTGATCATGATGACTACAATGATATCCTATTAAAGGCGCTTGCTGATCGGTTAGCCGAGGCTTTTGCCGAACGAATGCACGAAAGAGTCAGAACGGAATTTTGGGGCTACTCGCCAGATGAAACCTTAGACAATGAAGGGTTGATTCGCGAGAAGTATAGAGGCATCCGACCCGCGCCGGGGTATCCAGCTTGCCCCGACCACAGTGACAAACCTGGCCTCTTCCGGCTCCTGGATGCAGAAAAAAATGCGGGAGTAAGTCTCACAGAAAGCTTTGCAATGATGCCTGCAGCGTCTGTCTCTGGCTATTACTTGGCTCATCCTGAGGCACGATATTTTGGTATTGGCAAAATAGGAGAAGATCAAGTGCTAGATTATGCGAAGCGGCGGAGATTATCTCGTATTGATGCAGAACGTTTCCTGGCACCCAATCTCGGTTATGCTATTTAACGATAAAACCGCTGTGATCCGACAATACTCCAAGGGCAATATCAGATGGCAATAAAGGATTTTAATACAGTACCTACGCCTCTCAACTCATATAGTGGTACTGTTCAAAAAGAATGGATTGATGACAATAATCACATGAACGTTGCATATTACGTTCTAGCCTTCGATTTCGCCACCGACGCGTTATTTAACTTTGTAGGTCTCTCTAGTGACTACAAACTTAAGAACAAGGTATCTACTTTTGCGGTTGATATGAATGTATCGTACAAACGTGAATTGAGACTAGGGGAAGCATTTTGTATTGAAACGCGGCTAATTGATTGCAGTAACAAAGCGCTGCATTATTTTCATGAGATGTATCACGCCGAGGAATCATTTTTAGCTGCTACCAACGAGGTTCTTTCTATGCATATGAACATGGAAACGCGAAGAATAGCACCAATGGCGCCCGATATTCAGGCCAGGGTTAGTAACGTATGCGAAATGCACAAATCTTTGGATTGTCCACAATTGGTGGGCCGAACTATTGGCATTAGGCAGAAATAAGTTAGCATTGATCGGTGAGTATCTAATAAATGACAGGGCATAATCAATCCATTTCGCCGACCTACCGCATTCTCCGATGACTGAACCATTAGACTACGACCCCTTAGATCATCCGCACTCGGGTGGCATCCAGAAACAACACCAAATTGATTTTTTGACTGGCCTTAATGAGGAGCAGGGACAGGCGGTCGCTGCAATAGACGGTCCAGTGCTTGTGCTGGCTGGCGCTGGCACTGGCAAAACGCGTGTTCTTACAACACGTCTTGCACATATCCTTAGCAAGGGTCGTGCTAGCCCATATCAGGTGCTTGCTGTGACATTTACCAATAAAGCCGCCCGAGAAATGAAAAGGCGGTTGGCAAACTTGATTGGGCGCGCGGTTGATGGGCTTTGGCTTGGTACTTTTCACTCACTTGGAGTGCGAATTCTGCGTAAGCATGCTGAACTTGTGGGGCTCAAGACAAACTTCACAATCTTAGATAGCGACGATCAAATCAGATTACTTAAACAAATCCTTAAGGCTCAAAACATTGATGATAAACGATGGCCTGCTCGTGTATTGACGAACGCGATCCAGCGATGGAAAGATAAAGGCCTTCCTCCGGAGAAAGTCGGTTCAGGTGAAGCAGGCGAGCTGGCTGATGGACGTGCAATAGAGATATACGCACAATATCAGGACCGTTTACAAATTTTGAATGCTGTGGATTTCGGAGATTTGCTACTGCATTGCTTAACCATATTCAACCGGTCGCCTGAAGTTTTAACCAAGTACCAAAATTTATTCCGTTTTATCTTAGTGGATGAATATCAAGACACTAATGTATCACAGTATTTATGGCTAAGGCTTTTGGCTCAAAAACATAGGAATATTTGCTGTGTCGGTGATGATGACCAATCGATTTATGGTTGGCGTGGTGCTGAGGTGGGAAACATTTTGAAGTTTGAGACTGATTTCTCAGGCGCAAAAGTTATACGTCTTGAGCAAAACTATCGATCCACATCGCATATCCTTGGGACAGCATCAGAGCTTATCACAAATAACAAAAGCCGCCTTGGTAAGACGCTATGGACTGAAGCTAAACACGGAGAAAAAGTTAAAATACAGGGCCTTTGGGATGGAGAGGAAGAGGCGCGTTCGATAGCGGACGAAGTAGAAGCACTGCAACGAAAAAAACATCATCTTAACGAGATAGCAATTTTAGTTCGTGCTGGCTTTCAGACTCGCGAGTTTGAGGAACGTTTCATAACGCTCGGAGTACCATATCGCGTGATCGGGGGTCCGCGCTTTTATGAACGTGAGGAAATAAGAGACGCGATCGCCTATCTTCGGGTTATTAACATGCAGGACGATGATCTTGCTTTTGAACGGATTGTGAACAAGCCAGCTCGTGGAATTGGAACGGCAACAGTGCAAGCAGTGCACAGCCTTGCACGCCATCTCAAAGTCTCTCTTTATTTAGCATCAACAAAGCTCGTTGAATCTGATGAACTTAAGCCCTCTTCGCGGAATGCTCTGAGGCGATTCATCGACAATATAGATCGATGGCGTGCAATGGCAGAAAATTTACCTCACATTGAACTAACTGAGATTGTATTAGATGAATCTGGTTATACTGAATTTTGGAAAAATAGTAAGAAGCCAGAAGCTCCGGGAAAGTTAGAAAACCTCAAGGAGTTGATCGCGGCGTTAGAAGATTACGACTCACTTGCAAACTTTTTAGAGCACGTGAGCCTTGTTATGGATAATTCTGATAACTCGGAAGATGACATGGTTAATCTTATGACCCTTCACAGTGCTAAGGGTCTGGAGTTCGACAGTGTTTTTTTGCCTGGCTGGGAAGAAGGGCTCTTTCCACATCAGCGATCTTTGGATCAAGATGGATTGGCTGGATTGGAAGAGGAACGGCGTCTTGCTTACGTTGGAATCACTCGCGCAAAGAAAAATCTGTGGATAAGTTTCACCGCCAATAGACGCATACATAATCAATGGCATAGCGCTATTCCGTCTCGTTTTATTAAAGAGTTACCCCAAGAGCATATTGAGATGGAATGTGAGAAAGTACAATACGGCAATGGACTTGATATGGCCGATAATTCAGTGGGATCCCGACCCTCAGTCAATGAAACTCCGTCCGGTGGTCCTGGTTGGTTGAGGTTCCAGAAACGTGGCCCTGGATTACCGTTGATCGATGTAGATGTGAATAACAAGCAGGAAAGTAGCGATAATTTTAGTAAGGGTGATCGGTGTTTTCACCAGAAGTTTGGGATGGGCATCATTTCAGATTTGGAGGGTGACCACTTAACTATTGAATTTGATAGAGCGGGTACAAAAAAGGTCATTGCAGCTTTTGTAAAAAAACACTAGCCGAAATTCATACAGGCCTTGGTTTAAGAAGGTATCGAGTAAGTCCTCAGGATGACTTCTGTCATTTGTGGTGCAATTCGAAGCATAGTAAGGATTTACTAACTACAAGAGTGCTAGTTATTCTCGAAATTAATTTCGGATTTTTTACACGCGCAGTTGTTTGTTCATTAACTCCAAACCTTTTTGAACAGGATCAGATTTCTAGAAAGGCGGATATTGCATCGTGAAGCAGACTTTTTGGAAAATTGAATTAGTGATACCGCGGGCTACCGCATATATTTTCGAGGGGGCCCTGAAATCCTTCTCAATCGCTACCAGTAGTTTTGAGATGAAGGGTAGTGACTGTTGGCAGTTGGTCTCTTACTCGGCAACCATACCCGACAGAACAAGCCTTACTGCTGCGATAGCCATTGCAGCAGCTGCTGCAGGGGTTAATGAGCCCAATATAATTTGTGAGCCACTACCTGAAACAGATTGGTTGGCGGAAAACCGTGCATCTTTTGAGCCGAAACGCCTAGGGAAATTTTATATTTGTCCAACCCACTATAAGGGTACAGTTCCGGCAAATGACAAAGTAATTTGGCTTGATGCGGCAACAGCTTTTGGTAGCGGCGAGCACGAGAGTACCGCTGGTTGTCTCCTAATGTTATCGAGATTAGCTCGAAATTTTCGCCCTAAAAGAATTCTTGATCTCGGATGCGGCTCGGGTATTTTGTCTATTGCAGCAGCAAAAAACTGGACAAAAAAAATAATGGCGGTGGACATTGATCCTGAGGCTGTAAAAGTCACTCGTGCTAATGCACGTATGAATGGGGTTCATGCCTACGTGACTGTGAAGGAAAGTAATGGTTTAGCAGGACGGTGGGCTGCGCAAGCAGGACCGTTCGACCTAATTATTGCCAATATCTTATCGGGGCCTTTAATTAAATTGGCGGCAAATTTAGCCGGACACATCGAAAGGTCGGGTTTTATTGTGCTCTCTGGCCTCTTGTCCCATCAAAGATCAGCGGTTTTGAATGCTTATCGTGGACACGGGCTATTATTGGTAAAAACCTATCGACTAGGTGATTGGGTCACCTTACTTCTTAAAAGACCAGAAGGTGTTCTCGCGCGGAAGGCATGAATGTCAAAATTAAAAATAGCAATTGAAGCAGTTCGCAAGTCTGGTCTAGAGATAGATTCTTCTGCGCTTAAAGGCTTTCTTGCTGGGATAGCCGCTACGCCTGACCAACTAGCGGAATGCGATTGGGTTGAGCTGATCGCGCCGAATGCAAGTTCCTCATTGAAAAACGTATTAGTATCTGCTCGGGACGAGTTAGCTGCTCATATCGAATCCGAGTTCAACGCAGGGCCAGCGCCTAAAGATCGGGTTGCGAAGCTACGTGAAAGACTTCGGGCTTCAGAATTCGACGGCTTCGTTGTGCCTCGTGCCGACGCATTTATGGGCGAATCGGTGCCGGTGCATAGTGAGAGGCTCAGATGGTTAACTGGGTTTTCCGGTTCAGCCGGTGTGGCTGTGGTTCTAATCGATAAAGCAGCGATCTTTGTAGATGGGCGTTATACTCTGCAAATAGGTAATCAGGTTGATCCTTTGATATATGATATTTTTAACATATCCAAAATGAGCCCGTGGACTTGGTCAGCTAATAATCTCAGAAAAGGTTCTCGGTTGGCTTTTGATTCTTGGTTAATAACCGATACAACACGGGATAATTATCAGCAGAAGCTTATTGAGATAGGCGCCGAATTTGTTTCGGTCGAAAAGAATCCGATCGATGCAGTCTGGGATAATCAACCGGCACCACCTTTAGCCCCTGTCACCAACCACGACATCCGTTTTGCTGGAAAATCGTCACGAGAGAAGCGTAGGTTTATTTCGAGCGGCTTGTTACAAGCAAATCAGGATGCTGCGCTGATTACAAGCCCAGATTCGATAGCTTGGATGCTAAACATACGTGGTGGCGATGTACCTAATACACCGCTTGCCCTCTCTTTTTTAGTTATCTTTGCAAATGAAGATGTACATTGGTTTATCGATAAAAGAAAATTACTGCCGGAAGTGGCGGAGACATTACGCAAAGAAATTATTATCGATGATATCGGCCGTATTGGACACTTTCTTCAGGAAATCGGAGTTAAGCTCGAAACGGTCGTTGTAGACAAAACCGTAGCACCCGCTTACTTGGTGTCTGTCCTGCAGAATTCCGGGGTACGTGTAATTAAGGGGAACGACCCTTGTTCGCTGCCTAAGGCTTGCAAAAACAATATTGAAGTAAGCGGCTCGCGTGCGGCCCATATCCGAGATGGTGTTGCAATGGTTAATTTTTTGGCCTGGCTCGACAAAATGGCACCTAGGGGGGAAGTTTCGGAAATCAGTGCCTGTGAGAAATTAAAAGAATGCCGGTCTCGTTGCGACTTGATTCGCGATCTTAGCTTCAGAACAATATCTGGTGCGGGTGCTAACGCCGCAATCGTCCACTACGATGTGACACCGCAAACTAACAAACTCCTTGAGCCCGGTGATTTGTATTTGATTGACTCCGGCGCCCAATATTTAGATGGTACTACTGATGTAACTCGTACTGTTTATATAGAGGGTTCAGATGGCGGCAGACCGTCTTGTGAAAAGAGAGATCGTTTTACGAGGGTCTTGAAAGGGCATATTGCCGTTGCTTCGGCTGAGTTTCCTGTCGGTACCCGCGGAAGCCAGCTTGATATTCTTGGGCGGTTACCGTTGTGGAAGGTAGGGCTAGATTACGATCATGGAACTGGCCATGGGGTTGGTTCCTATTTATGCGTTCATGAAGGTCCTCACCGGATTTCTAAAGTATCTGGTGGAGTACCACTTGAAGCTGGCATGATCATTTCTAATGAACCTGGATTTTATAAGTCTGGTGAGTTTGGCGTGAGAATTGAAAACCTTGTCGTAGTCTGCAATCGTGATGAAAATGGGTGCGGTGTGGGAGCATGGCTAGGTTTCGATACTCTGACATGTGTCCCAATAGATACACGTCTGGTAGAACTATCATTGCTCACATCGAGTGAAATAGAATGGCTGGACAATTACCATTCGGTAGTGCGTCAATTGATTGAGCCAATGGTAGACTCCGAAACAGCTCAATGGTTAAAGAGTGCAACACAACCACTGCAGTCATAATGTGTAAAGCACACTCCTGTCGGGCGCATTTTTTGTATTCCTAGCGGTGTCAAAAATTTCTTTTCGAGAAAACACTTAAAATATGATTTTACATATCAAGTATTGAGAGCCATGCCTTTTCATCAAGTATTTTGACCCCCAGAGCTGCTGCTTTCTCAATTTTGGTTCCTGCTTTGTTACCGGCGACAACAAAATCAGTTTTTTGAGAGATTGAGCCGGTCACCCTTGCGCCGAGTTGCTCGGCCCGTGCCTTTGCTTCATTCCGGCTCATATTTTCTAGGGTGCCGGTGAACACTATGACTTTGCTTTGAATAGGGGAACCGTCGAGGTCAGGTCCTGAAAAATCTTGTATTTCTAATATATTATTGAGGTCATCAAGGAGTTTTTGGTTTTTCCCATCAGAAAAGAAAACTGCAATATCTTTTGCCACAACGGGGCCTAAGCCATCAATGTTGAGGAGTTGTTGATGGCTTGGTCCATTAGTTTCAATAGCTGCAGGAGCAATTTCTCTTAACATGGTGAAGCATCTAAGATGCTTCGCCAATAGTTTGGCGGTGACGCGGCCGACCGATGGAATGCCAAGAGCATAGATGAAACGATCAAGGGAAATTCGCCGCCGCTTTTCGATCTTCTGCAGTAATTTTGACGTTGATTGTTCGCCCCAGCCATCGCGGCATATGAGAGCTTGGCGTTGATGCTTTAAATTAAAAATATCCGATGGCGCGTTTATGATACCATTGTCGTAAAAATCTTTAATATGTGTGGCACCCAGACCTTCTATATCGAAAGCATCACGTGAAATAAAATGTTTCAGGCGCTCGACTGTCTGTGCGGGGCAATTGAATCCACCTGTGCATCGCCGAACTGCTTTGTCAGGCTCGCGCACTGCAGCGCTTCCGCATACTGGACAGTTTTTAGGGAATTTGAAAGCACTGCCGCAACCCTCTGTGACTCGTTGGACTACTTGCGGGATCACATCACCAGCACGTTGAATGCGCACGGTGTCGCCTGGCATTAAGCCTAACCGTTTAATTTCATCCTCATTGTGAAGGGTTGCACGGCTTACCATTACTCCACCGACAGAGACTGGTTTCAAATGAGCGACGGGGGTTAACGCTCCGGTGCGGCCAACTTGTATATCTATCCTATCCAAGACTGTGTCAGCCTGTTCTGCAGGGAATTTATGGGCCACCGCCCATCGTGGTGCGCGACTTACTGTCCCAAGACGATTTTGATAATCAAAGTTATCAACTTTGTAGACAACTCCATCTATTTCATAGTCGAGTTCGCTTCGTTTCGTTCCGATTTCATTGTATACGGAAAGTATTTCCTCAATTGATGTACAGCGTCGTGTAAGTGGATTAACTTGAAACCCCCAACGCTTCAAGGTTTGTAGGAAACCCCATTGTGTGTCGCTGATAGGTATAGATTGCTCGCCGGCACTGTAGGCAAAAAATCGTAATGGCCTTTTGGCTGTAATATCAGGGTTAAGTTGGCGCAAGCTACCAGCTGCAGCATTCCGTGGATTAGCAAATGGTTTTTGTTCCAAGGTCTTCTGCCGATCATTTAGTGTTCGGAAATCGCTTTTGGCCATATAGACTTCTCCACGTATTTCAAGAACAGACCCTGCATCGAGGGGAAGCACGTTTGGAATATCACAAATAGTGCGTAGATTTTGCGTTACCTGCTCGCCAACGGTGCCGTCACCCCGAGTAGCACCTAAGGCGAATCGCCCCTGTTCGTAACGCAATGTGGCAGAAAGGCCATCTATTTTTGGTTCGGCCACTGTGTGGATGATTGTTCCGGGTTCAAGCCCTAAAAAACGCCGAATACGATTATCAAATTCTACAACATCATCGTCACTGAAGGCGTTTGAGAGCGAAAGCATCGGGATTGAATGTTCAACTTTCTTAAATTGTGCTGAAATTTTACCCCCAATTTGTTTACTAGGGCTATCAGCACGTACCAGGGTTGGAAACTGAGTCTCGATAGATTCGTTCCTACGGCGGAGTTTATCGTAATCACCATCCAATATCTCAGGCGCATCTTCTGTATGATACAGACGATCATGATAAGCAATTTCTTTGGCGAGACGGTCGAGTTCTGCTCTTGCTTCGTCTTCCTTTAACTCTGAGATTGGCTTTGATGTCACGAAATTTTCTCTTGAAGCAGTTTGCTTGCAGCAGCTCGGGCTTCATTTGTTACTTCTTTGCCCGAAAGCATACGTGCAACCTCTTCACATTTTTCATTTTCTAAAAGCTCGTGAACGTTTGTGAGCGTGTCCTCACTGGTTGAATGCTTTGCAACTTTGAAATGGCTATTCCCACGGGCAGCAACTTGCGGAGAATGTGTTACCACTAAAACCTGTAGTTTTTGAGCAAGGTCCGCCAAGCGGGCGCCAACTGCATCAGCCGTTGCTCCGCCTACCCCACTATCTACCTCATCAAAGATTAAGGTGTCTGGTCCGCCTCTCGCTGTGACAACAACACGTAGGGCCAGCATAAACCGAGATAGTTCTCCTCCCGATGCAATCTTTGATAGTGGGCCAGAGGGGTTTCCGGGATTGGTACTGACTAAAAAGCTTACTCTATCCATCCCGGTCTCACCCCATTGGTGTTCCGGAAGCTCTTCGACCTTGGTTTCAAAGGAGGCTTTTTCTAATTTAAGTGGAATTAATTCCTCGTTGACCGATTTATCGAGTGTGTTGCCTGCCCGATATCGTTCTTGCCGTAGATTACTAGCATGACTGACAAAGTTTGCGCGGGCGGCCTCAAGAGATTCTCGAAGCATCACTAAGTGATCTGATTGGTCATTGATTAGTGAAATCTTTGACTCGAGAGTATTTTTCAACTCAGGCAATTCGTCGACTTCAACTCGATGTTTTCGAGCAGCGTCGCGTAGTGCATGTAAGCGGTCCTCAATTTGTTCTAGGCGTCTGCCATCCAAATCGACTCCGTCAGCAGTGTCCCTTAAGTTTGCCATTGCTTCTTCAGTATCAAATAAGGCACGCTCTATAGTTTTTGTGGCAGGCTCTAACGAATCACCTGCTATTTTAGAACATCGTTCAAGACTACCCAGCGCTTTCCTTAGCTTATTTTCGGCGCCAGATTCGCCTCCTAGTTCAGCAAATGCTTCATTTACTGCCGATAATATTTTTTCGGAATACATCAAAATTTGCCGCAAATTGGTAAGTTCTGTTTCTTCCCCTAGAACCGGATTAAGTTTTATAAGCTCATCTGCTGAATGACGAAGATATTCTTCATCTTCTTGGGCTTTTCTAACGGCTTCCTCTGCCTGGACTAATTCGGTATTAGCATCTTTCATGGCTAAGAAGGATGCTCGCGTAGTCATGACTATCTCTTGGTGGTTGCCAAAGGTGTCTAAAATATCTTGGTGAGTATTTTGATCCATAAGGCCACGTTCGTCAAATTGACCTTGAATTTCTACAAGTGACTCGCCGAGTCTGCGAAGGAAATTTACACTCACCGGCTGGTCATTTACAAACGCCCGAGTGCGGCCATTTATGCCAAGTACGCGGCGCAGCAAAATAATTCCGTCGTGCTCAATGTCATGTTCCCGAAGGAGAGAAGTAGACGGATCGTCTGGACGTGCCGAGAATTCTGCGATAACGGTAGCTTGGTCGCTCCCTAGGCGTAAAAGATTTGAATCGGAGCGTGCACCCAAGGCCAACCCCAGAGCATCTAATAAGATTGATTTTCCGGCTCCAGTCTCTCCAGTCAGAACTGATAAACCTCGAGCAAAGGATATTTCCAATCGTTTGATAAGGACTACATTATGGATGCTGAGCGTCATCAGCATGATATCACCCCTATAATGCCCAATCCCACATCCAGCTAAGCCATGAACCGTCTTTTTTAAGAGGTCGGAGCCTTTGTCCTTCTAGGAGGGCAAAGCTGTCTTTGTACCAGGAATTGCCAGGATAGTTGTGCCCTAATACTGCCGCTGCCATTTGCGCTTCATCAGTAATGCCAAGAGCAAGGTAGCATTCTGTTAGACGGTGCAGTGCCTCGGGAGTATGGCTTGTCATCTGATAACGCTCAATAATACGTCGGAAGCGATTTATCGCAGCAAGAAATTCACCTTTGCGTTGATAGTATCGACCAATGTTCATTTCTTTGCCGGCAAGGTGGTCAGTTGTTAGATCAATTTTTATGCGCGCATCGCGTGCATACGGCGTCTTTGGATACCTGCGTACTACTTCTTTAAGTGATTTGAGCGCTAGCTGTGTCATTTTTTGGTCTCGCCCTACGTCAGATATTTGTTCGTAATAACTCAGCGCTTTTAAGTAATGAGCATAGGCTACATCACGGTTCCCCGGATGCAGCTCAATAAAACGATCTAGCGAAATTATGGCATCATCGTAGTGGTTTTTAAGATATTGCGAATATGCAGCCATGAGTTGGGATTTTGTCGCCCAAGCAGAATAAGGGTATTGACGTTCCACTTCGTCGAACTGTTCTGCAGCTGTTTCGTACCAGCCCCCGTGCAAGTGGTCCATAGCGTCATTATAAATTTGCTCTACTGTTCGTGGAGCTAGTTTTTTTTCTTCCTCGGGCTTGCCGAATATAGAGTCCATGGTATCGCTACATCCGATTAAAAAAGTAGCGGTAAGGACTAACACGGCAGGCAACATACAAATTCTTAAAGAATAGGGGAGGCTGTGTCTCACTTTCATAAAGATTTAGACCTTTGTTAGGCAAATTTATTCATTTAATGACAATAAAGGAGCGATATGCAGTAAGTTTGCATTAAGCTATAACACCCTTACCATTTCATTAAACATATTCATACTAACAGGTTTATCTGATGGTTGCCTGGTACTGTGGCAGATTACCAATCAGGCGATTGCTCTTTGGCTCTCGACATTCCAATGCGGTGCACGAATTTCCGTTAATTCATCCATTGGGACTAATCTCCAAGCCTCACGATCTGCGAATAAACAACGCAGTAACTTGTTATGGATGCCGTGCCCGGTGCGATCTCCGGAAAAACACCCAGCAATCTGCTTGCCAGCCAAGTACAAATCTCCAATACAATCTAGCACCTTGTGCCGAACAAATTCATCGTCGTATCGTAAGCCATCTTTGTTAAGGATCTCGTTTTCGCTTATAACAATTGCATTATCAAGTGAACCACCTTGTGCGAGGCCTGCTTGGCGAAGCGCTTCTACATCCTCTAAAAATCCGAATGTACGCGCGTGGCATATATCCTGTTTGAAACTCCAAGATGACAGGTTAATGAAAAATGTTTGATACCCTATTGCTGCATTTTCAAAATCAATATTTAAGTTGATGTTTAGACTTGAGCGCTGATGGTCTGTTGGGGAAATGGTTGCTCTACCATTTTCTTCATTAACTGAGACTTCATGCAATATCTGAATTATGTTTCGCGGGGAGTCTAATTCTACAATCCCGGCGCACTCAATAAGAGACACAAAGGGTCCTGCACTGCCATCCATAATTGGCACTTCGCTTCCACTGATAGTGACGATTACATTATCAATTTGGCACCCAGACAATGCAGCCATAAGGTGTTCAACTGTTGAAACTGAAGTACCTCTATCGTTGGCGAGTGTAGTGCATAACCGAGTATCAACGACATGATCAAAAAGGGCTGGTATTTCTGATCTATTGCCTGGGACATCAAGACGCCGAAAGATAACACCAGTATCTGCTTCCGCTGGATGGAGTGACATTGAAACTTCTTTGCCAGAGTGAAGGCCTATGCCGGAGCAATGAACTTCGTTTTGTATTGTTGTTTGGCGCATGTTTGTTCCAAAAGGTGTTACTGATGCATTAATTTTGCAAAATAGCCCTAAACCAACGTGATGGCTCGGTTACACCTTCGAGCTTTCATTAAAAGTGTTACCGAGTAATTAACGTTTGTTTAACAACCTCCGCTTTAGTCCTCAAATCACTCTTTGTTACTATTTGTTTCTCCAATGTCGGGATGTTAGCAGCCGCACTGAACTTGCGCGGCTGCTAACTATCATGTGTTGAGTCGTTAATGATTCCTAATTTGCCTGCCGACGAAGGAAGGCCGGTATTTCGAGCATCTCTGTTTCAGCTTGCGATAAAGAGAATTGATCGGTTTGAGTGGCTTCCGTCGTCGATTCCTTCGGGGATGAAGTGACCGGACTGGGTACAGGCACTTGTTGCGGTAAGCTGACAGGCGCTGGAGGCGAGCTCTGCTCAGCTTTTATTTTTGGAACTGCGGTAGTGACTGATATTTCTTCAACTTGCATGTCAGGCAGTGAGCTACTTTTTGAATGGGAAGGTCCGTCTGTTGTAGTCTCTGATTTTGGTGCTGACACAGTTGGTTCAGTGGCACTTTCTGAAGAAGAAATGGCATAGGAATCTGCTACTTTCGAAGATATCGGTTCTCTTGCCGTTGTCTTTGCATGCTGGCGGTTGAGTTTTGCTGCCATTGCCAAACGCTCAGATTCTTCCTCACGCTTTGCTGCTCCTGTTAGTCTTTTAAACAAACTGGGGCGTTTTCTTTTCCGTGATGGATCCTTAATGCTTTGTGCATTTGTAAAGTCAGCTTCGCTGAATGGGTCAAGTTTATTTTCTTCGCTTAGCGATACCCCAATATCTACCGGTAAGGGAGGAATGAATGGGTCACGTGTTACAGGTTCGGAGCTACCCAGATTTTGATTGATTTCAACCTTTTCTGGCGTGGATGTTGGCGTTAATATTGACCCTTCGTCTTTTTGAGGCTGTTCAAGCCGTTCTGGCGCAACTTCCGAATGAGGTGCTTCGTTCGAATCCAATTGTTTGGCAGCCTCCACCGCTAATTCAATCGGCGTGGGTTCAACGATTGAGGTCCTGTTCTCTTCTAAGGCTCGGCCGGGCTGGGACTGCACGTTTTCTTCCACTATCGGTTGCGGCTGAGGTAGCGTTTGAGCTGATGAATTGGCATCAATGCCTGTTGCTACAACTGAAACGCGAATTTTCCCCTCCATGGTATCTTCAAATGTCGACCCAAAGAGAATATTAGCATTGTCATCGACTTCCTGTCGGATACGGTTTGCCGCCTCATCCACTTCAAATAGTGTTATATCTGGGCCGCCTGTTATGTTGATAAGCACACCCTTGGCCCCCTCCATTGTAATGTCATCAAGTAATGGATTTGAGATAGCGGATTCTGCTGCATCTATAGCACGACTTTCGCCTTCGGCCTCACCCGTACCCATCATTGCTTTACCCATTTCGCTCATTACAGTGCGAATATCCGCAAAGTCTAGATTGATCAAACCGGGCATAACCATAAGATCAGTGACGCCACGAACGCCAGAATTAAGGACCTCGTCAGCCATATTGAAGGCTTCGGCAAACGTAGTTTTTTCATTTGCTATTCGGAAAAGATTCTGGTTTGGAATAATAATCAAAGTGTCAACGTACTGTGCTAATTCTTCGATTCCCTCTTCTGCGGTACGCATGCGTTGGGCGCCCTCGAAGTGAAATGGCTTGGTAACGACACCGACCGTCAACATTCCGTTTTCTCTTGCTGCTCGAGCAATGACGGGAGCTGCTCCGGTGCCCGTACCTCCACCCATACCTGCCGTAACGAAGCACATATGACTTCCGATGACCTGATCGAGGATGGTATCAAGCACTTCTTCAGCTGCTGCTCGACCAACTTCAGGTCGGGCGCCTGCCCCCAAGCCTTGGGTAATAGACACCCCGAGTTGCAGTTTATTTTCTGCGATTGATTGATCAAGCGCTTGTGAATCTGTATTACAAACGAGAAATTCTACGCCCTCAAGGCTCGAGCTAATCATGTTGTTGACAGCGTTTCCACCCGCGCCGCCAACACCGATTACTGTGATCCTTGGTTTCAGTTGTTGTTCTGAAATTGGCATCGATAACTTAATGGTCATCAGAGCCTCCACTCTATTTTGCAGTGCCAGGGGTTACCAGCGTTAGCTGGCATTCCGTTGTTCTCTCGAACATAAGAAAACATACGAAACTTGTATGGGAGGTTAGAAGTTTTCACGTAACCAACCTCCAAGGCGGCCGAGTAGGCTACCACTTGTTGTGTAGGTTTCATTTGCTATTTGTCTTATTTCACCTTGATCATTGATGGCGAAGGCTAATAAGCCCGCATTCACAGAAAAAGCTGGGCCATCCATAGCGTCGCCTAGTCCTCCAATACCGCGAGGGCGCCCTATGCGCACCTGTTTTTTAAGGATTTTTGATGCCAATTCAGGAATGCCTTCTAATTGGCAGGCTCCTCCGGTAAGAACCGCACGGCGCCCGGCAATTTTGTCGAGCCCGCTCGCTAAGAGCTGGGAGCGCACCATTTCGAGTATCTCTTCGACACGCGGCTTTATAATTCCAGTTAGCATGGATTTGGGAACCTGCTCTGGTGCAATCTCATCATCTTCTCCAATTTGCTGGACAGCAATCATAGTGCGCTCGTCTGATGGCACGCCTTCGCAGCTTCCATACAGTGTTTTAATGCGCTCAGCTTGATTAATAGGAGTTGACAGACCGCGGGCGATATCGCTGGTTATATGCCAACCTCCCACTGGGATTGAGTCCACGTGAATGAGAGCACCGTCAAAAAAGATTGCAAGGCTAGTAGTGCCTGCGCCTATGTCAACGATGGTTGCCCCGAGGTCTAACTCGTCTTCGACTAAACACCCAAGGCCCGCCGCGTATGGCGTTATAACAAGATCACGCAACTCTAGGTGGCAACGTGAAATGCAGGTCGCAAGATTATGTAATGCCGAGGTGGTGATAGAAACACTATGCATTTTCACACCAAGCTCTCGGCCGTGCAGACCTCGAGGGTCATGTATGCCGGATTCCCCATCAACATCGAATCCGATAGGGATAGCATGAACAAGGGCGCGGTCTTGTGTATCTTGTGTTGATCTACATTCCATCAA
Organism: uncultured Rhodospirillaceae bacterium; assembly: GCA_913043025.1. Taxonomy (GTDB): domain Bacteria; phylum Pseudomonadota; class Alphaproteobacteria; order UBA8366; family UBA8366; genus UBA8366. The sequence continues at coordinate 3,735 of CAJWLM010000015.1, read as the reverse complement.
TAATTTGTTGAGATCGCTTTCTGAAATTGTCGCACCGCTTACAGGTACACGGTGCTCACTTACTGAACTTTGCATTAGGCCTGCACTCATGTTCACAGTAATTTTGCGAACTGTTTTCTCAGCCATCTCTTCAGCGCCTGTCACTGCTGCTCGTACAGCCCTTTCAGCCGAGTCCATATCTACAATATTACCTGCCTTCACTCCGCTGCTTGCATGGTGACCTATTCCAAGCACTCTTAGGCCAGCAATGGAGTCATTCTCGGCGATAAAACAGGTAAGTTTGCTACTGCCAATATCCAATGCACTTATCACTTCATCTTGTGCCAAGACCAATTAACTCCTATGTTTACCGATAATTTTGTTCGGCCTCATGTTTCATTCCCGGCTCGTTCAGTCCTTTGTTTCTGTAAAACCTGAACTGTCAATCGATTGGGTATACGTAAGTCCACCGCCCGGATTTTTTGTTGTAAGATCCGATGATTTCGCTGCAAAGTTGCGAGATAGCGCCATGCTGTTTCGGCATGTTCCGCTGGTAGTCGGATATCAATCCCTTGTTTTAGAAGTAGATTCCAACGTCGGGAGCCTACTCGAGTTGCGTGAGTGACTTGCCTCATTAAATCATGCTCTGTCTCAAGCATTTTTATTAATTCTGCAGCGTATGTAGGTGCGTCTTCTCCGACTAGCACTTTCAAAGCTCTATGCCGCGTTGAAATCTTCTTGCTAATTACCTGGCCATTCCGAGTAATTAATTGAAATTTGCCATTGTGCTGCCATATGGCCGCAGGTTTTTGTTCAATAATGCGCACATATATAATATTCGGTAACCGTCTCTGAACATCAGCATCTGCAACCCAGCCAATAGATAGCAGGCGTTCACGTGCCGCATGCGGGTCAAACCCAAGGATCGGGTCTCCTCGCCGGATTTTCAGGGCTGTTAGTAGTTCACTCCGAGATATTTCATTTCTTCCAGTGACTAAAACCTCATTGATGGTGAGTCCAAGTGCGGTTGCGGTATCCCTCTTGATTCGATTAACCGTGTTAAACAGGGCATTGCCCGACTCTGTATACCTAATTACCGCGATACCAGCACCACAACTAATCAGAATGACTAGAGCTGTGATTGAGAGAAGCATTGTTTTGGCGCGTAAAGGAACCATCAAAACCCTTTTAAGTTGAACAGATGTAGCTTTCTCAACGTTCTTACTGGTATTTTCATCTCTAGTGCGTCTCACTAATCAAACCTCGCTTGCTTAACCATCCAATCAACTAACCCAGCAAAACTTATGCCAGCCATAGCAGCTTGCTCTGGCACAAGTGAAAGTGACGTCATGCCAGGCTGAGTATTGACCTCTAACATAAAGAGTTTTCCGGGTTCTCCAGCAGTATCGTTGTAGCGAAAGTCGGATCGACTTATTCCTCTACAGCCCAGAACTTTATGCGCTAATTCTGCATACTTCATAGCTGCAGCTGAAACATTACCGTCGATAAGAGCAGGGCATTTATGTACTGTCTTCCCATCGGTATACTTCGCTTCAAAGTCATAAAAATCTGATTTGGGCTGTAATTCAGTGACCCCTAGAGCTTTATTACCCATCACTGCTACAGTTAGTTCGCGCCCGGGGATGAATTCTTCAACTAGTAATTTTTGGCCTTCCTGCCATTGCTCAAAATCGACAAAAGATGCATTTTCGCGAATAATTTGGACTCCTACGCTCGAGCCCTCGTTTATTGGCTTCACAACAATCGGCGGATCAATAGGAAGACGACAGGCAAGGGTTTCGCGGTCTGCAATAGTGCCGGTTGGGAACGGTATTCCAGCTGATAGCAGTAGCTGTTTTGCTTGGAATTTATCCATAGCTAGTGCTGAAGGTAGCAGCCCAGAATGTGTATAAGGTATCTCTAGGATATTAAGAATAGCGGGTATTGAGCCATCCTCACCATATCTTCCATGAAGTGCATTGAAAACAATATCCGGCTTGGGGTTGAGAGCGTCTAGAAGTTGAGCTAAGTCGCGCTTGATGTCGACCTCGGTTACCCTGTAGCCTATTTTTTTAAGTGCGTTGGCACATGCTTTGCCACTGTCCAAAGAGACTTTTCGTTCGGCAGACCAACCCCCTTTCAATACTACTATGTGTTTATCTTTATTTTGCCTCACGAACCGGCCTCCTCTTCTTCACGGCCAATTCGATCAAGTTCCCATTCCAGCAGTAATCCCGATTGCTCGTGGACTCTGCGGCGTACTTCGATGGCAAGTTGTTCCAGGTCATACGCTTTCGCGCGGCCGCAATTGATAAGGAAGTTACAGTGGTGCTCAGAAACCTGAGCCTCGCCCACGCGTAGCCCACGGCATCCAGCTTCATCAATAAGCTGCCAAGCTGGTTTCTCAAGAGTATTTTTAAATGTCGAACCTCCCGTGCGTTGTCTTATTGGTTGGCTATGCACACGAGCTTCAGCAATCTCAGCCATTTTAGCAGCTATTTTTTCCTTTTTACCGGGGACTACAGCCAAGGTCGCTTTAAGGAATATCCAGTCTTTAGGTGCGTGACAGTGGCGGTAAGTAAGCTGAAGTTCATCATTGCTTACCGTATGTATATTGCCCTCTCTATCAATAGCCTCTGCATTAATAAGAATGTCCTTAATTTCAGATCCATAAGCACCTGCGTTCATGCGCAGAGCTCCACCGATGGTGCCGGGGATCCCTGACAGGAATTCCAAATTCCTGCATCCATTGGAGAGCGCAAATCGTGCAACACTTATATCAAGGGCTCCGGCTCCCGCCGTGATGGTATTTTCGGCGAGCGAGATTGTATTAAATGGCTTGCGCAGCTGTATCACTACGCCAGGAACACCTCCGTCCCGGATAAGCAGGTTTGACGCGACCCCGATAACAGTGATTGAGAGCTTTGCCGGAACATTTTGAAGAAACTTTTGGAGATCTGCGGTGTCGGCTGGGCGGTAGAGAACTTCGGCAGGACCACCTACCCGAAACCAGGCATAACGAGCCAAGTCTTCGCCAAAAAGCAATTCTCCACGCACAGGAGGGAAGTGTTTGGGTGTATTACCCTCACTATATTTTTGGGACATTATCATTGATCCACCTTGCCCGCGGCTGCTTGGTGTTCAGCGAGGGAACTAGGCAGGTCCGCCGCCCATGTAGTGATGTTACCTGCCCCTAAGCAGATAACTAAATCGCCCGCATTAGTAATTGAATGTATCAGCGCCGGTAATTCACTGGGCTTCTCTAGAGCCAAAACATTTCTGTGGCCGCGTGACTTGATGCCGTTAATAAGAGCCAATTTGTCTATCCCTGGGATCGGTTCTTCACCCGCAGAATAAATATCAGCAATGATAACTGTATCCGCATCATTAAAGCATGTGCAAAACTCTTCAAATAGTTCTTTAATCCGGCTAAAGCGGTGTGGTTGGATCAATGCGATAATACTTCCTTGGCTTGCTGATCGAGCAGCTTTTAGTGCCGCATTAACCTCAACTGGATGGTGCCCGTAATCATCGATAATCGTGACGCCACCTGTTTGGCCTATTTTTGTGAAGCGACGTTTAACCCCTTCAAAACCGGCTAGTGTTTTTAAAATTATTTTTTCATCAATCTCTAGCTCCGTAGCGATTGCGATGGCAGCTAGTGCATTAAGGACATTGTGTTCACCAAACATTGGCAAGAGTATTCGGTTGGCTAAATGCCTTGACCCTTCCGGTCGCGTAATCATGACTTCAAAT
>CAJWLM010000014.1 GCA_913043025.1 uncultured Rhodospirillaceae bacterium | reverse complement strand
CAAAATGCAAACAAAAAGGGTTAGGTATAGAAATACCCACCGAATGGTTTCTTGAAGACATTAGAAATTGATGAGAGTGAGGCAAAAAGGTAATTCCTCATGATATGTATAGCAGCCGGATGAAATCTAAACTCTGATATAGCCGAACCAGAATCTTTAGATGATTAATTATATTTCCCAGTAACTATTGAGCCCTCAACTTATAAGGTTTATTCTGGTTCTTAATTAGATCAGATTTATGAAGTGAAGTTTGTATTCTTAGACCAATAACGGGTGCACTACAGAGATTTAGTAAAAAATAATAGAACAAAAAATGAAATTCTTAGGAGCTCCAGGGTCGGGGTTGCTGGCAGAGTTGGGCATTTTATGGTCATCCGCGTGGGCCTCTCTCCGGTTAGTACTCGCTATATTCGTAATACTTGCGACGTGGGGGTCTAGTGCAATATCACAAGATTTGCCACTCTATTATTACGAACGTGCCCTTCAAGCACGCTTTAATTATGAGAAGGCCCTTTTAACTAATAATCCCACTATCGTAAAAGCTTATTACGAATACGCACTTGCCACACATGATGATTATATTCGTTCGTATCAAGCTCGACGTGGTAGTGTAGCCTCTCAGCCAGAGAAACATGTGCTTAGCAAAGTGCCCACGCACTCTGGGCAACTTCAAAAGAAAAAGTCTGTCCCATTACAACACCATACCCCAAACGAAAAAAGCCCTTCTAAAGGTACCAATAGTCAAAATAAAAATACTGTGATGTCCTTCGGAGCTGCTTTCCTCTCAGATACTAACACAAGCATAAGACCTGGAATAATTAAGCCAAAAAGTGATTTAATTTTTTCAGCCATGGCTTCGCTGTTGAATGAAAGTCCCCTGAGCACAAGTCACAGTTACCATCTAAAAACCGAATTCAATGCTAATGCGAATTTTTTTATTGGAGATAGCGAAAATAGCCATGATCTTTTTTCTCTAAAACTAGGGCCGGTCATGCGGATGTCTGACAAGTGGCAGTTATCTAGCTCACCATTTGCCGAGGTAAATCTATTAAATTACAAATATTTTTCCCATAAAAGTGGACTCGCTATAGCCCTTGAAAATACTAAACAGTATTGGATTAATGAGGTAACACTTGCATTTAGCCGTGAAAACTTTGCAAACCAATACAGGTCTCACGACGCCGCTGAACAACAAATAACTGCCAACTTGTTAGTTTACGATTCTTTAAGAAAAAAAGACCAATTATCAATAAAACCGGTTGTCTCGTACATAAAAGCAAAGGGTTCGCAATATACTTATTTGAATCCAGGAATAGTTTTACGATACAGCGTTCCGGTCGCCGGCTCGGCGCGCATGAGTATGCTAGTCTCACATTTTACACGACTGTACGCGGGCAGTGAAATTAATATATCCAAAGATCGTCGTGATGCAAAATTTATTGTTAGTCCAGCATTCATCTACAGTGGATTTTTCTTCGATAGTACCGACCTTACAGCCCAATATCGCTTCGTACATAATTGGTCAAATGAAGAAGCACAGGATTATAAGAGCCACAGTGTGGGGGTGAATGTGAAATGGAATTACTAAGCTGACAAAAAGTGTTGCAACAAAGATGCACTATTAAGGTACGGGCCCACCAATTATGCCATTATTGTGTAGACGTTCCAGTTCAGTAGGGCTCAAACCGAGAATCTTTGAAAGTATACTATCCGTATCCTGACCAAGCATTGGTGCTGTTGCTACTTTTCCACGGTCCATATGCGAGAATTCCAACATTGCGCCAGCAGCACGATGTGTTCCTATCCCTGGTTGATCAATTTTATCGAACAAGGGATTTTTAGTTGAAAGCCTTGGATCCTCCGCAACTGCCTCAGAAACAGATTGATAAGGCCCCCAACATGCGCCCGCTTCTCTAAGTTTGGATGACACTGTGGCAAAATCGTACCTTTTAAACCATTCCCGAAATATATCTGTGATAGGGTTGCGCGCAGCATAACGATTTTCTTCAAGCCGAAGATCAAGACCGAATTTTTTCTCTATCTTCCTCATTTCTTCAGCGGTATTTGTCGCTTCCACAAGAACCTGCCAATGACGTGAAGTAAATGCTGTAATCATTACGCGTCGACCATCTGCGGTTTCAAAATCTTGCCCATATGTACCGAAAACATGGTTTCCCGTCTTTGGCCTATTTTCACCATTAATCTCCGCCTCAGCCACATACCCAAGGTGACTTAAAGTGGCAAATGCTGTATCCGAAAGTGCTAATTGTACCAGGCCTCCTTCACCTGTTTCTCTACGCCTGCGTTCTGCAGCCATCAAGCCTTGCACTGCAGAAAGCGCAGCGACTACATCCCATACTGGCATGACGTGATTTACTGGCTTGTCGTATTCAACCGGGCCAGTCAGAAATGGGAAACCAGCTGCTGCATTAACAGTATAGTCCAGAGCAACCGAACCATCTCGATTACCTACAATGCTAACCATAATCAAATCTCCGCGCTTTTCTTTGAGAACACCATAGTCGAGCCAACCTCGCGGCGGCAAATTAGTTAATACAAAGCCGTTATCCGAACCGGGTGCCGTCATAAGTGCATGAGCAATATCACGCCCCTCATCTGAGCGTACATTTAGCGCTATCGACTTCTTTCCCTTATTTAACCCTGCCCAATAAAGACTTTTATTATCGCGTGTTACTGGCCATCGTCGATAGTCCAGCCCCCCGCCTATGGGATCAATACGAATGACCTCGGCTCCCATTTGCCCAAGGCTCAATCCAGCATAAGGTGCTGCAATAAATGCGGACACCTCGATAATTCGCATGCCCTTTAACATTTCATACATTTACTTACCCTCTAATTATCCATTGGTGATAAATGAACAAGACACGCAAAGAGTGCAACCCTTTGTATATAAATTTTTGTGTTACCTACCAATCGACGACCCGAACGCTATCTGCTAGCATTACGACAGTTTAGTGATTAATTAGTAGTGAGGGTATACATGAGTTTTAACGCGCCGCTGAGGGTAGGCGTGCTCGTTGATCTAGAGCGTGGAGACGGGGCAGGTGGACACGTTAAATGTTGGGAGCACTTCGCTAAAGCAGCGGTTGGGTTCGCCAATCAACTCAACTTAACTGTGCACTTCCAAGGTAATCGCGATGAAGAAATTACCCTCGGCCCGAACACACGCATCGTAACCTTGCGGCCACTGTTTAGCACAAAGCGTTTATTCTTTCTCCGCAACATTGCAGATTATACAGACCTCGCTCCTGGCCATCCACGACTAAAAAAATATCTTAAAGATTATGATGTAATTCATACGACAGATGGATTTTTTGCCTATGCCCAGTCGGCGGCACGATTTAGTCGCAAACACAGCGTTCCATTGGTAAACTCCCTACACACAAACACCCCTGGATTCACAAAAGTCTATACAGAGCGGACCATAAGGAGAATATTTGGAACAGGGCACGCTGAGCGTTTATTAATCGAAAGGTTACGCCTTCCAGAACGATGCTCTAATGGAATGCAGAAAAAGTTATCAAAACACCTGGCACAATGCTGCTCCATTTTAACCTCAGGAAAAGAAAGCTCAGTTATACACGCTCCTCCCAACACCCCTTTGACTCAGTTACGGCGTGGAATAGACAAAACGCTTTTTAATCCTGACAAACGTGATCCCACCAAATTACGCCGGCGCTATGGAATACCCCAATACAAACCAATCATAGCCTTTGTTGGGCGCCTAGATGGATCGAAAAATGTCATGACCCTAGTCAATGCAGTTAGGATATTGAACAGAGGTTCAAGGGGAGTTCACACTATTTTCGCTGGTAAAGGTTATTACGAAGATGAGATACGAGCACTCCTTGGGACAAATGCGACATTCACTGGCACCTTAACTGCACCTGATGTGGCCCTCCTGAACGCATCTTCTGACCTATTTGCATTTCCTTCCACCTTAGAGGTTTGGCCAAATGCTGTCCTAGAGGCCAAAGCATCTGGCGCAGCAATTCTTGTTGCTCCAGGAGGGGGAGATATTTATGTCGAACATAACGGTAAGGATGGACTCATTATTAAAGAACCATCTTCAAAAGTTTGGGCACACGAAATCAAAACTCTTTTAGATAATCCAGACCGAATTGCAGAATTCCGAATAGCTGCGCGACAGGATGTAGAATCGATGCGATTATCTTGGGCTGATGTATTGCAACAAGATTTGATACCAGTTTGGCGAAAAGCGGCTGGGATAAGTGTATGATTATTTAATTTAAACCACGACCCTCGCTAAAGTATTCTTGCGAACATTGCGCGACACCGCATAGCTTGCAAAAAGGTATCCCTACAATTCGTGCTAAAATAAAATCTAGCATTATTTATTTAGAGCATGATCATGGGTAAGCTGTCATTAATCACAGACCGACAACATAATTCACACCAGGACCGGGTGAGTGAGGCGGAGTTAGCCGCACGGGTCGATGTGCCCGCCTGATGCCACATTGCATACAAGTTCGGTTGAAATAAATCTATCCAAAATCATTTCGCCGCCCGCATCCCAGATGAACCAGATAAAATCCTGATAAATCCTAGAGGACTTCAGTGGTGTGAGCTCACCGCAAGCGACTTCATTAAATTTGACCTTGATGGCAATCAAATTATTCGATTCGAACTTCCACCTGGTCCAGCTGGCCTTAATTTTCATAGTGCCCTACTCCGACTGAAACCTGATAGAGGTGCATCGCTTCATATTTACGAAGGAGCAGGTGCTGCGGTCTCCGCTATGGCGGGATGATTAAAATACATAAACCAAGAGACATTGGCATTCTACGAAGAGATTGCATATCATAACTATGAAGGGCTGGCAGATTCAGGTGATGAAGGCCCCGTTATCTTCGAGGAACTTAGAGAAAAAAAGTGCATGTTCATGCGCAACCACGGCCTTCTTACTTGCGCAAGAAATATCGCTGAAACTTTTGCTATAATGGATCGGTTAGTGAATACCTGCCGAGTGCAAACTCAATTAATCATGAGCGGAGCGTATTTCACTGAAATTCCAGAGGAAATACGCAAGCACACACGGGATCAATATAAAATGCCTTGGGAAAAAAGGCCGCTTGGAACAGATGAGTGGGCCGCGTTACTGCGTCTAGCCGAACGCGAAGATCCTTCATTTCGTCTTTAACGTTTAAACTTTGGTTATTTCTAAATCTTTCTTTGTGACAGATTATTTGTATGTCCGAAAAAATAAATGTTGATCGCCAGAATATGGGGTTCTAAAAATTGAAATTTGAGTCAGCTGTTCTTTCATTATTTAGCGCCACCGGCACACCTGTCTCAGCTGATTGAATTGCAGCTTCCAAAAATGTCGGTATAGCTAAGATCTCTCCAGAGCTTATTGGATATGAAGAAACACCAGAAACAGCATCAGCAAAAGCCTCTAATTCCGCAAGTTCGAGATTTGTACTACGAAAATCAGTTATGGTAGCCTTGCCTCCACGAGGTTGGAAAACTAACCTTCCCTCTCCCCGCATTTCCAGCGTTGCATCTGTTCCATAAAGTTTCATATACCAGTATGGAGTCGTGGCCTGCAGGGTGCCGAGATACCCTGTAGTGCCATTCTTGAACCAAAGTATACATGAAGTAGTATCCTGCCGTGGACCACCAGCTACGTTTGCTACGTTCGCAAAAACTTTCGTTATTGGACCAAAGAATGCCACCATTGCATCAAGAATATGGACCCCGCGGTTAGTCATTGACCCAAGTGGGGTCTCAGACTCCTTATAACGCCAGCAAGCAGAACTGCCCTTCTGACGTAGATTTGAATCTGTCGAGAAATTAGCTTCGACATGGCAAAGCACGCCAAGTCTTTTTTCCTTAAGAATATCTTGCACAGCCCCGATACTCGGCAAGAAACGACGATTGTGAAGGACCGCAAGAGTTACATTAGCCTTACGCGCTGACTCTATCGAGGAAAGGGCATCCATCCTATTCAACGTAAAAGGTTTTTCACAGGCAATGTGCTTTCCTGCCCGCGCAGCAATCATGGTTTGTTCAGCATGAAGGCTATGAGGTGAAGCTAAAACGACAGCATCAATATCAGTTCGCTGCACAGCCTCATCGTAACTACAAGTCAATAGCTCAAACTTATTTGCCTTGGCAAAAGATATATCATTTTCTGATGCATTTCGTTTTAAGCCAAGCGTAAATGAAATTTTACTACTTTTCCCCTGCACTTGGGCCACCAGGGTTCGCCCCCATCGGCCTACACCGACAACCATTGTCCTTAGCATTGGAACCTCCTAATTGATCGGAAGGCTGCGTTGAGCCCTACGTAACATTCCGATCACAACAAATACTGCGATTGATGCAACAAAATGCTTAAGCGTATGGCCACTGATCAATCCTGCCAGACTTTCAAATATCGTTTGATCATAAACTTCGCACACTTTGGCAACGGCATACCAGCTGAGTATCATGTACAAGTGTCGATTGCCCGTGTAATAGTTGTTGGGGAAAAACCAGCAAATCAAGGGTAGTGCTACAAATGTATAAATTTGCAATAGCGCATAAAAACGTAGGTCTCCACCCAAGTGCAATTGGCTGAAATCCCAAAGAAAAGCTGCACATCCAAGTGTAAGCAGGGACGGGAATAATAAAAATATGCCGATTTGCTGATTAACCCGATCAGCAAAAAATGCGGCAAACAAGCATATGAAACCCAGCAAAATAGGGGCACGGTCGAGATACAGGCGTCCATTAGATGGGTTTAAGTGGTAATAGCTTGATCCCAATGAGACTAGGATCACCGCACAAAAAAATATTAAGTACGGCCAACAATGATAATGTTTCAAAAATATTTTCCCCCCAGACATTTTTATCACCGTGATGACCCCCAGGATTCCGAATAGAGCAAAAGGAAAATTGGATATGACATCGCCGAAATTGGGGATACCCAAACAAGGTCTCGTATCAGAAAATTCGTGGTAACTTTGACTTACAGGAATTTGCGGCATGAATATCGTGCATAGGAACATTACGACAAACAAAAAAATCAGAATGTAAAGTTTGGTTTTTTTGTCTAAATACATCAGTAGCCTACTATTTTAGGAAGCACGATTTCTATAGCGTAATCCATGACGCAAGCAATCGCTTAAAAAGCCAGATCCTGAATTTGAAAAATTTTTTCCATCCCCGAGCACTATAATAGAAGGTGTGATTTAGGTTTCTACGCTGCCTTTTATTTGGCCAAAAAGACAATTGTGAGAAAGGATCAACGATCTGAAATATTTGCAAACGGTAAGTCAGACAACAATTGTACCGCCACAATATATCCGGGCTTCTGTGGGGGTCTTCCTATGGGTAATTTTCTAATTTTGTCCATACCATGAACCACAAAGCCCCATTTCGTGTATTTTCCAGTAAGATGAGGTAATGGATTAAGTGCAATAAAAAATTGACTGTCAGCGCTATCTGGGTTTTTTTTATCTCTTATCATTCCGACGCTGCCAGCGATAAAAGGAATTTTCGAGAATTCCGATTTTAATGTTTTTCCTGATCCACCTTCACCAGTATTCAATGGGTCACCTGATATAGCAGCGAAATCTGCCTTTACGTCAAAAAAATGTAATCCGTCGTAAAAGCATTGTCTTATAAGTTTTTTTATTCTTTTAATATGCGTCGGAGCAATATCTCCACGTAACTCGATGAATATGTCGCCAGTATTTAATCTCATTATTATTAATTTTGATTTATCAAAGGTTCGTAAGTATTTCGGAATTATAATATTTGATAGTTTTTTACTGCACTTTTCAGGAACTTTATTTAACGTTTTTATATCTTTACTGATATCATAAGTCCTGAATTTTTCAAAGCTATGCTTACTCAGTTTAAGAATTTGTGAGACGTTCTGTGCTGCTTTTTTTATTTTCAAACTAGGGACTTTTGAAATCACAAAAGTTTCATCTTCATTCAACTTAATTACTTCACCGGATCGCAATGAGGCTCTTTTGGTATTGCTATTTACAGCTACGTTCCCTTCGTGGACAACAACCTCAACTTGAGTAGAAGATGCTAGAATATCAAAAATAGTGCCTCGTATGCCAATCGTCGCCAAAGGCGTTTGTATAATTATGTTGGAATGACGCCCCGCTGAGGTGTAGCGCAGAAACCCAGAAGTCATATTTAAGACCCCCTCTGCGTTTCCCGGCTGGGGGTTAAAAATAAGATTATTTATTGAAAGCGAACTATTTTCACCCATTACAAGTTCTGTATTATCAACAAGCCGCAGTGCAGCTGCGCTACTTAGACCTACCCTAACTGTGTCGAGGTATCTTATAGGGTCACCGCTCTTGAGTCGCTTACCCAAACCTTTGCCAAAAACATTACCAGATATTGTTTCTGCATCTCCAACTCTAACCCCTGGTCCACGGTTGGTATTTTCAACTTCGGTAGTTGCATCATTAATGAAAGGATTTTTGATTTTTTCGACAGCAGAAGTGTCGGCACCCATAAAAAACAGAATAGCAGCAACCAACGCACACCGGCTTAAAATTGATTCGTAGAAAACAAATAACATTCCATATTCCTTGTTTGCTAGCGCATCCCCAATGAACCAAAATATCCACGCTATTTAGGCACTGCTCATCCGCAACCCGTTAGAAATTGATGTGTGGCACTTACATGCTACCTTTCAGACCATGATAGTTTATGCACAGCGGTGCACCTGAAAGTTGGAATGTAATCTTGGCTTACTAAGTAGCACCCTCTGACCAGTATCGACCAATACGCACATCCCTGTGGATATATACATTCATAACAAGTCCAAAGCCGATCAATACGCTTAGCATGGCCGTTCCACCATATGAGATTAATGGCAGTGGGACTCCCACCACTGGAATTACTCCCATGACCATTGCAATATTAGCGAAAACGTAAAGAAACAAATTAGTCGTTAGGCCCATCGCTAATAATCGACCAAAATGGTTGCGACTTTTTAAAGAAATTGCCAATCCATATATCAAAAGAAATGCATACAAGCAAAGAACCAGCACGCCTCCTACTAGACCGAATTCTTCTGCAAGCATGGTAAAAACGAAATCCGTATGCCTTTCGGGTAAAAACTCTAAATGACTTTGGGACCCATTTATAAATCCTTTGCCAAAGAGACTGCCCGATCCCAGAGCTATTTTTGACTGCAGAATATGGTATCCCGCACCAAGCGGATCAGATTCTGGATTGAGAAATGTGAGGATGCGTTTACGTTGGTATGCATGAAGAAAATTCCAGGCCACGGGTATTGATGCTAGTCCAACAATAGCAACGACAACAAACTTCCAGATGCGAACGCCGGCGATGAAAAACATTGCACCAGCACCCACTACAAGCATGACTGCCGTTCCAAGATCAGGCTGCCGAAATACAAGTGCAACTGGTGCAATAACTAGGAAAATAGGGATTAAGAGGTATATTGGCCGCGCCACCTCCTCCATACTCATTGCATGAAAATGTCGCGCAAGCGCTAGAATCAATGCAATCTTCATAAATTCTGATGGCTGAATACGCACGAACCCAAAATCCAGCCAACGCTGTGCACCCATCCCGACTACGCCAGTGATTTCAACAGCGCCAAGCAACAATATGCCTACTGCATAGATTAGGTATGCATATCTCATCCAAACTCTGATATCAGTCAAGGCGATAGCAAACATCATGATAATGCCAAGCGCAAACCTTGTCATTTGCCTACTAGCCCAAGGGTCCATGCTTCCTTTAGCCGCTGAGTAAAGCATACCGAAGCCAATCACAGCTACCGCCAGAATTAAGAAAATCATGGTCCAATTCACTTGCCAAAGCTTTTCACTCAGTTTCATTTCTGCTTTGGTTAGCGAGCCTTTAATCATAATCTCTTCTCTTGCATTGAATGTAATTCCTCATGAAACACCTGTACGTGCACGGTCCTTGATCCGTATGCCGGCTGGATCCAACCTCTGTGTTTCGCGCAATACATCACGTGCTACAGGAGCCGCAATTTTGCCACCACCCCCACCATGTTCAATGACAACTGAGCACGAATAACGAGGATTAGACATTGGGGCATAGCCAACAAACAAGGCATGATCACGTTCACGCCAGGGCAGCTCATCATTTTTCTTTACACCTAATTCCCGTTCCTCTAGCGAAATTCGTCTTACTTGTGACGTGCCTGTTTTACCGCCCATCTGCCATGCGCGTTTTGAGATCCGTGCATTGTATGCCGTGCCACCTGCAGGATTATTAACTACCTCGTCAAGCGCTTGACGGACAAGGTTTAACGCACCTGCTGAGAAATTTAATGAGGGAAAATCGGTCGCTTTTTTTGGAGTGTCTTCTTCGTATTGATAAGCCTTTGTAAGCCTCGGTGTCACCGCGTAACCGCCGTTCACGACGCGGGATGTCATCACTGCTAATTGTAACGGAGTGCTTAGAACATAACCTTGCCCTATTGCATTTATCAAACTTTCGCCACCGAGCCAATGAGCACGAAGCGTCTTCAGCTTCCACTTTTTTGTCGGAATTAAGCCTTCTCGTTCACCGGGCAATCCAAGATTTAATTTTCCGCCCAAACCAAGCCGCTGTGCCACTTTTGCAATACGATCAATCCCCAAACGTTGAGCGAGTTCGTAGAAATAAACATCACACGACTCTCGCAACGCGTCTACAATGTTTACATATCCATGACCATTTTTCTTCCAACAATGAAATAGCTCATTTCCAAACTCTAGCACTTCCTCGCACTTAACTGTCATGTCCGGACGAATACCCTTTTCCAGAGCAGCTAACGCAACCACAATTTTGAAAACTGACCCTGGGGCATACTGCCCAGCGATAGCTTTATTAGTAAGAGGCTTGTCGGGGTCACCGACTAGTTTTTTCCAGTCCCTTACTGTGATGCCATTATTGAAGGCGTTTGGGTCAAAACCAGGCCGAGATACCATGCCGAATACGTCACCGTTTTGGACATCCATTACTACCACAGCGGCTCGTCGTTCTTTTGCGAGACGTTTAAAAATGAATTCCTGCAATTCAATATCTAGTGTAACATTTATTTTGAGACCGGATTGCCATTCCCTCCGGCTTACCTCACGTATTACTCGCCCGAGCGCATTGACTTCAACTTCCGTGTTACCTGCTCGTCCTCTAAGTTCTAAATCATAACGCTTCTCTATTCCATTTTTCCCTATGCGAAAGCCAGGAAGCTCAAGGACTGGGTCGCCCGTCAGTTCCTTTTCTGACACCGCTGCCACATAGCCAATCACGTGAGCCGCGATATCACCATAGGGATAATGTCTGCTTTGCGCGACATCTATAGTAATCCCCGGTAAATCCGGTGCATTGACTTCAATTCGGCTTACTTCCTCCCATGTCAAATTTTCACGCACAGTGATTGGCACAAAGGATCGGCGCCGACGTGCTTCGCGCCGCACTCGCCGACGATCATGATCACTAACTTTTACAAGGCGCGCAAGCCGCGTTAGCATTTCATCCATATTTTTTGCTTGTTCAGGAACCACTACTAGACGGTAGATCTGAACATTTATAGCCAGTGGAGTTTCACGACGGTCGAGCACAACACCGCGAGGCGGAGGTAAAAGCCTTAAACTAATTCGGTTTTCCTCAGCAAGCACTCGATAACGATCTGCTTCGAGTACCTGAAGATAGTACATTCGTGCACTTAGGCCAGCAAATATCGTCAACTGTCCGGCAGCAAGCAATACAGCTCGACGATTAAATATCTTATCTTGGCTTTGATCCTGTTTGGTTTCGAGCATCATTTTAATGTTCTTGTAATAGGGATCGATGGACTACCACAAAAAAATAACCAAATACTGGGTACAGGGTGACGGTTAACACACACTCGATAATAGATGGCAGGAACAGAACTGTATTCCCTTCAATCAATGACACCAAAAGCCAGCGCATAGTTCCCACCGCTACCGCAGTCATGGCGAAACCCCACCAAACAAAAACAAATGATTTCCCATAGAAAAGTCTGCGCTGTGAAACCATTACTCCATAAACGACAACCAGGGAAAGTGCCCCGAGCCCCATGGGCGTCAATGTCAATATGTCCTGCAATAACCCTGTACAAAATACAGCCGTCACTGGCAGCATGCTCGGCCGGTGCAATGCCCAATAATAGACAGAAATAAGGCCTACGGAGAGAGTCACTGGTGCTATACCCGACATCTTTAGAGGCGCCTGTGCAATAATAACTAGCACAATGGTTAACAAAAACGGAGTAGCCCTCCGAGCAATGAAATCAATTTTATACCACGTACTGTTACGGTCAATCACTGCCCTGCCACCGCCTCGGTCCGTCTTTCTAAATCAGTAAGCACTCCTGTTAAACCAAAGTCGATAAGCCGGGCAAATTCAACCTTTTCCCCATGAACAAAAGGTTGAACAACTACGGCCGATTCTGTGGCGTGAGCAATAATACCAACCGGTAAGCCCGGTGGGAAAACACCGCCATGCCCAGAAGTGACTATTCGTTCGCCTTTCTTTATTTTTACATTATCAGGCAGATGCAATAAGCGAGGTCTATCCGAATTATCACCGGCGAGAACAGCTCGTTGGCGCGTCGACTCGACGACAACTGGAATTCGGCTATTTAAGTCCGTGATCAGTAAGACACGCGCGGATCGTTCACCGACTTCATGCACGCGTCCTATTAAACCAAAATTAACCAAAGCAGCCTGCCCCTTAGCTATACCAGCTTGGCGACCAGCATTTATCAAGATGTTACGCACAAATGTGCCGCCTGAGTCACCAATTACTCTAGCGGTTACCGATTTGGCCACATTATCTGGAATAAACCCTAGAAGCTGGCGCAACTTTTCGTTTTCTGCAGCTAACGTGCGAGCCGAGCTCTGCCATTGAGTGAGCCGGGCGTTTTCAAGTTTAAGTTGCACATTTTCTTCTCGAATCTTTGAGAGCGACTGGGCTTCTTCTATAATTTCGGAGATTGTGGCTACCGGACGGGATATCGCGTCCAATATTGGCGCAACGACATCCGTAACAGATACACGAGCGCGTTCAAATATTTGTTGGTCGGCACGCCCGATAAGAATTATTGCAAGGGCACCGAACAACAGGAATATATAAGCAAACCGTTGAGCTAAATTACGCACCGGCGCCGCAAACCTAAGAACGCTACCCCTATTATATTTCAATCTCTATTCTCCCTGTGCTCCTTCTGAGGGGAATAAAATGGAGCCACGCTACCTTATAAAAAATAACGATACCTCAATACATGCTAATCAGAACATTCCGGAGCGTTTTAATTTCCTCTAAGCAACGCCCAGTACCAAGCACCACACAGGAGAGTGGGTCGTCTGCAATGGAAACAGGCAGCCCTGTTGCATGCCTCAGGACATAATCTAAGTTCCCAAGTAAAGCTCCACCACCAGTAAGCACTATCCCCTTGTCGACTATATCAGCTGCCAACTCCGGAGCGGTATGTTCAAGTGCTACTTTTACTGCTTCTATAATCGCACCAACAGGCTCAGCCAAACTCTCAGCAATTTGTCTCTCACTAATGACCAATTCTTTCGGAACTCCGTTCATGAGGTCACGCCCTTTGACCTCCATAACACGACCCTCTCCATCCTCAGGAGAACAAGCAGTACCGATTTCCTTTTTTATCCGTTCCGCGCTACTTTCCCCAACTAATAGATTGTGATTACGACGAATATAGGCAATGATTGCTTCATCAATCTTATCACCACCTACTCGTACACTGCGCGAGTAGACAATACCACCCAGCGACAAAACTGCGACTTCCGTAGTGCCGCCTCCAATGTCAACTACCATAGAGCCAGTTGGATCCGTCACGGGCAAGCCAGCACCTATCGCAGCTGCCATGGGCTCTTCTATTAGAAATACACGCCGAGCACCTGCGGCCTCCGCTGATTCCTGAATAGCGCGGCGTTCAACCGCAGTCGACCCTGATGGAACACAAACAATCACTTGTGGGGATGCGAAACTACGCCGATTGTGGACCTTGCGGATAAAATGTTTAATCATTTCCTCCGCCACCTCGAAATCTGCGATAACACCATCGCGCAGCGGCCGAATGGCAACTATATTGCCGGGTGTTCGACCTAGCATCATTTTTGCCTCATCACCAACAGCTAGAACCTGGCGTTTATTTTTAAAGTCAGAGATCGCCACTACCGATGGTTCATTTAAAACGATACCTCGGCCTTGCACATACACGAGTGTATTGGCAGTACCAAGATCGATTGCCATATCAGCTGAAAGCATTCCTAGGAGTTTTGAAAACATAATTTAATTAGCTCCTCCACTAACCTTTGTACGCTGCTACGCGGTATGAAAAAACTGTTTTTTTCATGTATGTGCACTCTTCACGCGCTAAGCATCTCAGGTGCAGTCTTGGAGCGCTTATCTGCAAGCTTATTCAGAGCATTTATATAGGCCTTTGCCGAGGCCACCAAGGTATCGGTATCCGCCCCTTGTCCATTGACGGTTTTACCATCCTCTTCTAACCGAACTGTTACTTGTGCCTGCGCATCGGTGCCCTCCGTTACTGCGTGCACTTGGTAAAGTTGCAAACGAGCTGAGTGGGGCACTATCTCGCTAATGGCATTAAAAGTAGCATCCACAGGACCATCCCCCGTTGATTCTTGCGAACATATTACACCGTCAATCTCCATCTCTAGATATGCCTTTTGTGGACCAGTTGATCCGGCGATAACGTGCAGCGTCGAAAATTTTATCGATTCTGCAGCATGCGTCATCTCATCTTTTACTAACGCGATAATATCTTCGTCATAGACATCTTTTTTCTTATCGGCCAACGCTTTAAATCTTACAAAGGCCTCTTGTATTGCATTATCCCCAAGCTGGCAGCCAAGCTGTTCAAGCTTATCTCGAAATGCATGACGGCCAGAATGCTTCCCTAATACGAGTGAGGACTGCGTTAACCCTACAGACTCTGGCGTCATAATTTCATAGGTACCAGCATGCTTCAGGACGCCGTCTTGGTGGATACCTGCTTCATGGGCAAATGCATTGGCACCCACTATCGCTTTGTTAGGCTGAACCGCAAACCCTGTGACAGAAGATAACAAACGGCTTGCTCCTATGATCTTTTTTGTGACTATCGACGTGTCGAATGGCATCAAATCTTGACGCACCTTCAAACCCATGACGATTTCTTCCAATGATGCATTTCCTGCGCGTTCTCCAATACCATTAATTGTGCATTCCGCTTGGCGAGCTCCGGCCCTTATAGCAGAGAGGGTGTTTGCAACTGCTAACCCTAAGTCGTTATGGCAATGAACGGAGATTATTGCCTTATCAATATTTGGTACGCGATTACAGAGTGCCGAGATAATGTCAAAGAATTCGTCAGGCATAGTATAACCAACCGTATCAGGAATATTAATTGTCGAAGCACCGGCCTTGATTGCCGACTCTACGCAACGACACAAAAAATCTCTTTCTGTTCTCGTCCCATCCTCTGGACTCCACTCCACATCATCACAAAGGTTCCGAGCATGGCTAACCGAATCAATTATTGCACTATGCACCTGTTCCGGTGTCATTTGCAGTTTATGCTGCATATGAAGCGGACTAGTGGAAATAAACGTGTGAATTCGTGGTTGCTTTGCATGTTTCAAAGCCTCCCAGGCGCGTTCAATGTCTTTGCGCCCAGACCGCGCCAACCCGGCCACCTTCGCGTTTTTAACAACCTTCGAAACTTCAGAAACAGCCTCAAAATCGCCAACAGAAGCAATCGGAAACCCCGCTTCCATCACATCTACACCCATCCCATCAAGGTACTCAGCGATACGCAGCTTTTCTTCCAGGTTCATTGAACAACCCGGCGATTGCTCCCCATCACGCATGGTGGTGTCAAAAATCTTGATGCGTTGTAACTGTTGGCCAGGTGTACCTGTTATCATGCCTCTCATCCTCTTCTCATTTACCAACTTGCCAATTCAGACCCATTTGGAACCATGGTATCAATCCAAAACGCACGGGAGCTAAAGACGAGCTGGCCAGATGAGAGAGTAACCGGCAAATAGATCCATGTCGACATAATGACAAAAATTCCAATAAGAAATTATTGTTAACAGATATTATGTATTCAACTCCATTGGAATACAGTTAATCACCGATTCCCCGTTGTCTTCAACACAAAGAGTATGATTATAGTAGTACACATTGACTTTAGATTAAAATGCCAGCGATGAATTAGGTGAAAGGGACTGACTTGGATACTTTTGGTGAATTTTGTTTTTTCAATCCAACAGCTACAGATTAATTCTTTGATTTATCAACCAAGGCGTTTTCTGCAATCCATGGCATCATAGAGCGCAGTCTCTCTCCTACTTCCTCAATTGCATGCTCACTTCCACGCCGCCTTAACGCCTTAAAACTCGGTTGGCCAGCCGCACATTCTTGCATCCATTCCTGCACAAACCGACCAGTTTGAATGTCCTCAAGAACTTTTTTCATCCGTTTTTTTACCTTTTGATCAACCACACGAGGGCCACGCGACAAATCGCCGTATTCCGCAGTATTTGATACTGAGTACCGCATATTTGCGATACCACCCTCGTAAATTAAATCAACAATCAATTTCACCTCGTGGCAACACTCGAAATAAGCCATTTCCGGTGCATATCCAGCCTCAACCAGTGTTTCAAAACCATTCATAATTAACGATGTGAGGCCGCCACAAAGAACTGCTTGTTCACCGAACAGGTCCGTCTCACACTCTTCTCGAAATGTAGTTTCAATAATCCCTGCACGACCGCCTCCGATAGCACTAGAATATGAAAGAGCCAAGTCATGACAGTTACCGGATGCATCTTGATGAACAGCCAAAAGGCACGGGACCCCCGCACCCCGCTGATATTCTGACCGCACGGTATGACCCGGTCCTTTGGGTGCGATCATAAAAACATCGATGTCAGAGCGGGGTTCAATAAGATTAAAGTGGATATTAAGTCCATGCGCAAAAGCGAGGGCCGTCCCGTCACGCAGATTAGGAGCCAAGTGCTCCCTATAAGTTTGCCCTTGCGTTTCATCTGGTGATAGCATCATGACCACATCAGCCCATTTTGCAGCCGCTGATGCATCCAAAACTTCAAATCCTGCATCCTCAGCCTTTGCGGCACTAGCAGATTGAGGCCTCAATGCAACTTTCACTTCCTCTGCGCCAGAGTCTCGAAGATTCATGGCATGAGCATGCCCCTGACTACCATAACCAACTATGGCGACTTTCTTACTCTTTACCAAATTTACATCTGCGTCACGATCATAATAAACACGCATTTTGAAACTCCCTTAGTAAATGAACCTCTTGCAGCTTTCAGAAAAGATGGCCCTAATTTCCTCAGTGTTTTTCAAGTTCCGCGGCCAATAGCAACCACCCCACTACGCGCCACCTCTGTTCGCCCAAGCTCACGCATGAGGTCGATAAAAGATTCTACTTTATCTGTATTACCTGTCATAGCGAATACGAATGACCGGGTTGTAGTATCTACAACTTTAGCACCAAAAATATCTGCGCACCTTAAAACTTCCGCACGCTCAGGCGATTTTGCCTTGGTAACCACTTTAACCATTGCAAGCTCGCGTTCCACATACGGACCTTCCTGAGTGAGATCTTTTATCGAATCTACGGGAACAAGGCGTTCTAACTGATTCCGGATTTGTTCTATTACCATTGGCGTGCCTGAGGTAACAATAGTTATTAATGACATACTATCATCATGCGTAACAGAAGCTACGGTAAGGCTTTCAATATTATACCCGCGCCCAGAAAATAAACCAATAACACGGGCTAAAACACCAGGCTCATTAATAACCATAACCGCCATGGTGTGCTGCTCGATCCTTTGATCACTATCAACCATAAAATAAGCGGACCCAGGCTGCGATTTTGAACTTTTTATCTGTGATGCTACTTTTTTTGCCATTTATTTTTTCCTAAACTAACACCTTGCCCTTTTCGGTAACTTTGCCGGAACCTTTGCCTTTGGCTGCCGGGCCGAGCAGCATCTCATTATGAGGAGAACCTGACGGTATCATCGGATAGACATTTTCGGTTGGGTCCACCACAATATCAGCGATTACCACATTATCAACCTCAACCATTTCGGTTATAACATCATCGATTTCGGAGGGTTTATTTGCGCGGAGACCAACTGCGCCAAAACTTTCAGCCAATTTAACGAAATCTGGTAGAGCTGCTGCATAACTCTCTGAATATCTTCCACCATGCAGTAGCTCCTGCCATTGACGAACCATACCAAGGTATTCATTATTCAAAATAAACACTTTTACCGGCAAATGATGTTGCACTGCAGTTGATATCTCCTGCATATTCATCATAAACGATGCCTCACCGGCTATATCTATAACAAGTTTGCCAGGGTGCCCTGTTTGCACTCCCAACGCTGCAGGGAGTCCATACCCCATTGTTCCAAGACCTCCTGAGGTCATCCAATGGTTTGGCTTTTCAAATTTTAAGAATTGTGCGGCCCACATCTGATGCTGGCCAACTTCAGTAGTAATGAAAGTGTCTCGCTTTTCCGTAAGAGCTTGGAGCCGTTCTAGTGCATATTGTGGTTTAATAATCTCGCTATTTTTTTTGTAAGCAAGACAATCGCGTGATCTCCAATCCTCTATTTGTTTCCACCATGCCTTTAGCTCTTTAAGATTACGCTTACGATTTTTCCTTTTATCCCAGGTACCGGTTAATTGCCCCAACACATGGGCAACGTTACCAATTATCGGAATATCTACGGCGACATTCTTGTTTATGGATGATGGATCGATATCGATATGAATAATTTTGGCATCGGGTGCAAAAGCGTCGAGTCTCCCGGTAATCCGGTCATCAAAACGTGATCCTACAGCAATCATCACATCGCAATCGTGCATTGCCATATTAGCTTCGTACGTACCATGCATACCAAGCATGCCGAGAAACTGTTTGTCAGATGCAGGAAATGCCCCAAGCCCCATCAGTGTTAAAGTACACGGATAACCAGTGGCACGCACAAAATCCGTAAATTTTTTGCACGCTGCAGGGCCAGCGTTAATTATACCCCCACCCCCGTAGAAAATAGGTTTTTTAGCATTTGAAAGTAAATCAACGGCTTTTTCGATTGCCTGAATTTTACCACGCGTAGCTGGACGGTAAGTCGTTGGTTTGACAGATTCTGGCATCACGTAAGGACAGTCGGCAAACTGTATGTCTTTTGGCAAATCAACAACAACAGGACCCGGGCGACCTTTGCGAGCTACAAAAAATGCCTCATGAATAATCCTAGCAAGATCTTTAGGCTCTTTGACCAAATAATTATGCTTGGTGCAAGGCCGCGTAATGCCAGTGGTGTCACACTCCTGGAAAGCATCATTGCCAATAAGGTGGGTCGGCACCTGACCTGTAAGACAAACAATTGGTATAGAATCCATTAGCGCATCGGTTAAACCAGTCACTGCATTGGTAGCGCCTGGTCCTGAAGTTACTAAAACAACGCCAACTTTCCCAGTTGACCGTGCATAGCCCTCGGCCATATGAACTGCGCCTTGTTCGTGGCGCACAAGCACATGACGAACGCTGCTCTGCTGAAAAATAGCATCATAGATAGGCAACACAGCGCCTCCGGGATACCCGAAAACAACCTCTACGCCCTGGTCAATGAGTGACTGAATTACAATTTCAGCACCATTCATGGGTTTTAAAGACGCCACAATATTCTCCAGATATTAATGTTACAGGTTCAGATCCTACTAGCCTGCTCGGCACTTCCAGAAACCATTTTCGTAATGTATGCGCAAGCAAACTCTCCGCCACTAGCCCAAACAATAGGCTCTCAGGTAAAATGGGTCAACCGATTAGCTATAATAAATGAAAAGATTTTACTGCAAATACTTTCTGAATATTGCCTTTGTATGTGCAAATCTGGAATAATCTGATTCCGAAACCAAGTCATTTGGCGTTTAGCATAGCGTCGCGTCGCCTGCTGGGCTCTTGCAACTGCATCTGCCAGATCATGCTGTCCAGCAAGATAGTCACTAATTTCTGGTACACCCAAAATTCTTGAAGCGGGTTGATTAGAGCCTAATTTAAGCTTCTTAAACATTCTGACTTCATCAACAGCACCTTCTTTAATCATTTTCTCAAAACGTTTTTCACAAGCCTCATAAAGCTCTTTCCGTGGGGGGTCGAGAAGAATTGTTTTAAACTGAAATTGGTTATTCGCTTCAATAACCGGCATTTTTTGCCAAGCCGATAACGATTTGCCCGTTGACACCAACACTTCCAATGCCCGTGATACCCTCTGGCTATCCCCCGGAGCCAAACGATCAGCCATTTTGTCTCCACGAGCAACTAATTCAGAATGCAAAGATTCAGAACCTTCTCGAACCAATCGCTCTTGAATTTCGGCGCGCACGCTATTAGAGATGTGAGGCATTGGAGGCAAGCCATCTACTAGAGCCTTTAAATAAAGGCCGGTACCCCCACAAATTATAGGTAAAGAAGACTGATCAAGGGCTTTCTTGATCTCGACAATCGCTAGTTTCCGCCACTTCCCCACATTAAAACTGTCTCTAACTGAGAGTGCTCCGTAAAGCTTATGTGATACCCTCGCCTCATCTTCAACTGACGGGCGTGATGTCAAAGTACGAAACTCACGGTATACCTGCATACTATCGGCGTTAATGATCACACCATTAAATTTTATCGCAGCTGAAAGCGCGGCAGCTGATTTGCCACTGGCTGTGGGTCCAGCAATGATCAGCCCAGTCGTTGACGAAGATTGTGCATTGTGTGTCATGACACTTAACGATACAGATGTTAACACGATGGACAAAGTACTTACATTAATTGATGAAAAAACCACCTTGGAGGAATCGTACGTTATCGAGGTTATGACGGCAATGGCTAGCATGGGAGCAACCGTCAACACTCCGGAATGGCTTCACTACAATACTGCCGCTGATTTAAAATTCTGCGGAATCGACTGTAATGACGCGCGTGATATTGCCTATGAGGTGTCATGTAGTAACAAAAAAATAGATGCAATAGCCCAACAGACTGAAGGGCGGCGAAAGAAACTTCTCATTGCAGATATGGAATCGACCATAATTGAAAATGAAATGCTTGATGAATTAGCTAAAGATGCAGGCATTCACGATCAGATCGCAGATATAACTATGCGTGCTATGAACGGGGAGATAGACTTTGAAACAGCTATTGAGGAAAGGGTAAAGTTGCTTGCCGGTTTAAATGCTTCCGCCTTACAGAATACAGCAAAACGTATACGCATCACAGAAGGTGCAGAGCAGCTGATTACGACAATGAGGTCAGAAGGGTCTTATTGCGCTTTAGTGTCGGGAGGTTTTACTTTTTATACCTCGAACATTCGTCTTCAACTTGGCTTTGATTTTGACCAAGCAAACGAGCTCGAAATTATCGATGGGAAGCTTACGGGGCGTGTAATTAAGCCAATCCTAGGCCGTAGCGCAAAAGAAAATCGCCTTCGAGCTCTCTGTAAGCAACAGAATATCCCCTTATCCGCTACAATGGCCGTGGGTGATGGGGCAAATGACCTTGCCATGTTGGCCATAGCTGGCTTAGGAGTAGCATTCCATGCAAAACCAATCGTTGCAAAAAAATCTCAAACTCGGGTAAATCACAATAACCTCACCGCACTTCTGTACCTACAAGGCTATAAGATCGAAGATTTTGCCATCAAGGATTTTTGCCGCTAGGCAAAAAATACGCTACGATGTTTGCCATAAGCATTGACGCGGCGACAAGATAAAAAACATATATCAGACCGTATTTATCTGCAATAAAGCCGCTAGTTACAACCAATACCGGTGTCCACGCACTTTGCATCGCAAACATTACGCTAGCTGCCGAGGCACCATGCCCCATTGGTGCGAGGTCCATCATCCACGCTTGAGTAACAGGTCTAATTGCATAGAGAGCAAACCCCAAAACGGTTATCCCACATACAAATACAACTGCATCGCTAATAAGAGTGAGGCAAACGATTGCAATCGTAATAACAGATAGGCCGCCCAAGACGATGGGGCGCCGACCAATCCTATCAGACCATGTTCCTGCAAGTGGCCCAGTTACAAAGCCACCAATCTGCATCATTGCCATCGCAAGACCTTGCGCCTTTTCCGATAAGCCAAGATTGTCGACCAAGTATAAGGGAAGGGCAAAAAAAATAACGAACAACGCTGAAGTTCGAAAGGCAGCCATTGCTGAAAGGCCCAATATAGCTCTATTTTTAAAGAGCGAGACAAGGCCAGCCATGTACTGACGTTTATCCATGCCACATTTTTTTCCACCAACATCTTTATTAATATCTTTTGGTGACACCAAAATAGCCAATGCCAAACCTACAATAAAAACTGGCACGGCGCTGGTAAAAGCGGTCACCTGCCAGCTCAACTGACAAAACCCCACCAGCAAAGAGACGGCGATCAATGGAGCCAGAATATCACCGAGACTTGCTCCAATAGAGTGAACGGAAAGTGCGTAGCCCTTATTTCCGGGATATTCCTCGGATAGAAATGCAAGAGCAGCCGGGTGCCATAAATTATTGGATGCGCCAATAACCACCATCATTAAAGCTAAAATTAAGAAATCACCCGATAATCCGCATACGAGAATGGCTATACCGCCCGACATAACAGCGATAACCTGAAATATTACGCGCTTTCCAGAGATATCAACCATTACCCCGCTAACCGCATTGGCAGCAAAAGAGGCAATGTGAAAAATCGCATGAAGCATGCCAATCTCGGAATAATCGAGAGAGAAGGTTACCTTAATCCATGGCGTCAACACGGTGAAGACCATGTAGACCCAGTGGACCGCACCATGGCCAAGCCCGACCAAAATTATAGACGTCTGTCCTTTGATTTTAAGAGCCTCAACAAGGCCAAATTTAAGCATTAGCCTGCCTGACGTTGTGGGGCTTTGGCAGAAAAAACGTAAGAATATTTGCAAATAAAATCACAGTAGTAATGATGTAAAAAACGGCCACAAGGCCAAATCGGTCAGCAACATAGCCAGCAATGAATAGAAAAATAACATTCATTAGTGACTGTACACCAAACATGACGCTTGTTGCAGAACCCCGAAAATCTGGTGACACAAGATCCATCATCCAACTCTGGACAACCGGGCGCACCGCGTAAAGTGCAAGACCCACAAGCGCAATTAAAAACACAAAATACGTTGGGTTTTCTACGAAAAGTGCCAAGCCCAGAACCACAGTCGTAATTGCTAGACAGCTAAATACGACTGGACGCTCACCCGAACGATCCGAAGCAATGCCAGCAATCGGCGCACTAATCATTCCGCCAACTTGAAGTAGCGTGAGTGCTGTTCCTACTAAAATTGGGCCGCTAAACAGCACATCAACCATGTAAAGTGGCAGGAAATAGAGCAATGCTGTTTGAGAAGCATTCCGAAGTCCTCCAACTAGTGCCAGGAGCATAGCATGGCCGTTACGTAATAATGCGATATAACCTTTTAAATATGACTCAGCGCTCATCACCTGAGATCGCACTGTAACAACCTCATCACTATGTTTTACCAAATAAAAAACTATTATTGATGCCGTCAACAAACATGGGATGCCCGCAACCAGGGAAACTGGAGACCACATTTGGTGGCCGAATGCCTCCACGAAAATATGCCCGAGCAAGAAACCTGCGATTAATGGGAAAATTGCATCGCCGGCATTTGCCGATACCACGTGCATCGAAAATACAAATCCACGGCGGTCTTGATAGTATTTTGCAAGATAAGCGAAAGCTGCTGGATGCCATGCTTGATTTCCCATTCCACAGAGAGCCCACCCAATTGCTAACATTACAAATACTTGGGATCCGTCCAAGTAAAAACCTGAGATTCCCGATACGATCATGCCTCCACCAGCAAAGGTTAGTGATGCAAGCTGAACCGCCATATATTTTTTCGATGCATCTACCAGATACCCGCTCAAAAAGTTTGCAAGGAAGGCTGCTGCATAATAAAGAGTTCCGAGACTCGTAACTTCAAGATAGTTAAGCCCTAAGGTTTGGCGAATGTAGGGCACCAACATGATAGTCGCCGCAAAAACGAAATGTGTAGCCCCGTGCCCAAAGCAAAGCAAAGCAAGCGTTCCGTTGCCTGGCTTTTTTTCTTCAAAATAATCAGGTTCAGCTACCATAAAACGAGGACATGTTGTGGTTTAACTCCCGTTCGCAGGATTAGTTTTTGGCAAGAAAAAAGTCAAAATGTTCGCTCCAAGCATAATCGCAGCAAAAAAATAGAATACATCCAACATACCCCTGTTATCAGCAATCCACCCCCCTACTATCGGTATTAAGGCATTGCCAGCAGCTTGCATGCTGAACATGACACTTGTAGCTGAGCCTCGAAATTCGCCCGGAACAAGATCTACTATCCAACGCTGGAGCACAGGCCGCATTGCAAAGAGTACAAAACCAACCAATGAAATAACTAAAATGTAAGTGGTCGGGTCAGTGATATTTGTGGCTAAAATTATTGCTAAAGACGTAATCGTAATACATACAAACAATACTGGCCGTGGCCCGAAACGATCTGAGGTATACCCGCCAATTGGTGTAGCCACACCACCAGCTATTTGCATTGCTAACATTCCTGTTCCCATTAGGGCGGCACTTACGCCCAGCACATCGATCAAATAAAGTGGAATAAAAACTAGCAATCCATTTTGCGCCATCGTTCGCAATGAACTAACAACGCAAACCATCATTGCCGGAATATTTGCTAATAAATTAACATACCCAGCAAGATAGGCCTTCAATCCCATCGCCTTACCCTGCTTACCATTAGCCGCTTTTTCTTTATGCAGAAGAAGAGCGGCCAACAATAAAGCTGCAAATAACCCGGGAACTGCTCCCGTCATAGCGGCAACTTGCCATGAGCCGATTAATGTCACTATCAATCCGCCAACCTGGAAGGCAATCGCTTCGGAAATATTTGCAGCGACAACATGAATAGAAAACACCATCCCCTTCGCATTCTCATATTCTTCTGCCAAGAAAGCAAAAGCAGGCGGGTGCCAACCTTGTACGCCAATAGCCAACATCCCAGCGAAAATGCATATCACGAGAAAAGATGGAGAAAACCCCAGCGCCAACATACTTATGCCGCAGATAAGAGCAGATAAGATAATGAACAAAACCCGGCGCCCACTCATATCAACAGCCAATCCTGTGGCAAAGTTTACAAAAAACCCCGTAACATGAAATGTAGAGACGATTAAACCGGCTTCCGTATACGTGAGCCCCAATGCCTGTTTGATGAACGGCACAAGTATAATGAACGTGCCAAAGGCATAGTGCGTAGCACCATGCCCAAACGATAGTAATATTACTGGCATAAAAGGTTTGCCACCTAGTGAATTTCGTTTTTGGCTCACATTCTTGCCCTCAAGTTGCCATCCACTTACCAGTTCACCTTTTTGTATAATTTCCAATTGTGGGGGTATAAAATCGGGCCCACCTGCAACCAAACGCCAGTTCCAGATCGGAAAATAACTGATCCATTCTTAGATAAATTTGTTCTAGTGAAATCAACACTAGTGATAGTTTTAGACGCACGAAGCGAGGATGCTCCTCGGACTATCTCTAGCAGGAATTAGTGTTTCAGAGCAATAAATGATGTTGGTTTATGTTGCACCCGGTGGTTTCTTATACTCAGGAACAAAAATAGTAAGAACATTAGCCATAAGTAATAATATCGCAATCCCATAAAACACCATCAAAAGGCCGTAACTATCTGCTACCCAGCCGCCTATAGGCGGGGCCGCAAGACCAAAGAAGGATTGAATGACTGAGCGAACTGCCACGCTAGTAGCATGTAATTTTTGTGGAACCATATCTAAAATCCAACTCTGTGTCACAGGCCTTGTCGCATAAAGCGTGAATCCTAGAAAACCTATTCCAATCACAAACAAAATCTCGTTCCCAACAAACGTCATAACCAAGATAATGGCTGTTGCTGCCAACAATGCCAATATCAAAATTGGTTTACGACCGTAGTTGTCTGACGCCAAACCACCGATTGGATTAGCTATCATGCCCCCTATGTGCATCACCGCATAAACAGTGCCGATTAGAGATGCACCTGCTCCCATTACATCACGCATGTATAATGGCACAAACGTTCTTATCAGCAGTTGTGCCGTTGAGCGCATTCCCATCATGCAGCAAAGAATAATGACATCGAAATTCCTTAGTAGACTTACAAAGCCACGAAGGTATTGTTCAAATGACATGCCCCTCGGTTGCTCTTCTCCCTTATTTATGTCTTTGGGAATTAGAAAAATAAATAGCATTATCGCAGCAGAAATTGATGCTGCTGCTGGAACAAGCGCTCCCATTTGCCAAGTCGTTGATGCAATCACCATCCCAGCTACCAGAGGACCAATCGCCTCTCCTATATTTGCACCCATGCCGTGAAGACCAACTACATAACCCCAGTTGGAGGTGTAATAAAATGAGAGGAAAGCGGTAGCCGGAGCATGCCAAAATTGTGTCATGCCGCCCACTAATGCAGCTAGAAAACAGAATGATAAAAAATTCGGCGCCACGGAAAATGCTACCATTGCCAATCCGCCGACAGCTAAAGCGCATACCTGGAAGACCACACGTCGACCGGACATATCTACCACGGGGCCACTTACGAGGCTAAAAATCAACACTCCCGCCTCAAATGAGGTAAGCAGCCAACCAATTTGTAAATAAGTAAATTGATATTCCTCCCTTATAAAAGGCAGAAGAATGTAAAAAACCCCGATCATCCAATGGGTCGCTGCATGCCCGGCTAACATTCCGAAAGCAGGGCCGGGATCGCGGAGTTTGAATGCAGCAAGAATTTTTTGCATAGGCTTAGTATACTCTACAAAGTATGCTGCTACTGAAAATTTCAGTAACTAAGCACAGGACATTAGGCCTGAATTGGGAATAATGCAAAAACCGCTGAATACAGTTACTGCCGGCGCTTAGGGATTATCCTTCGGCAAAACGAATACTACTGCATTGGCAAACAAAAGCATGATTGCAAACCAATAAAAAATTGCAGCGATGCCGTATATGTCTGCTATGACGCCTGTTATTGCCATGCTCGGTATAGAAAAAGCAGACTGAGTTGCAAACATTAGACTGGTAGCAGTACCCCGAAACCCACTCTCAACGGTGTCCATCATCCAGCTTATTAATACTGGACGCGTGGCATAGATTGAAAACCCAACTAGACAAATTCCGATAACTATTAAAAATTCATCCTGTAAGAGAGGCAACAATAATATGAATATTGTGGCTGCGGCAATTGCAATCAGCATAACCTTTCGGCGACCACAGCGATCTGAAGCAATACCTGCTGGCACCGCAGCAACCGATCCCCCCAAATTAAGCAATAGAAGTGCAATTCCCGCTTGGGTGAGGCTCCAATTAAATTGATCCACCAAGTATACCGGAAGGAAATTTCGTGATCCTGATTGTGCCGTCGTCCTCAAGCCAGCTATTAAACCTATCCCCAGGACCGTCTTATTTTTCCCTTGGTCGATAATGCCTGCTATGTAGTGCCTAAGATTTAAGCTAGTCTCATGGCCATGCCCAGCCCGTTCCCGCACCGCTCTTAATATTAGCGGGGGAAGTATAAATAAACCAGGTAACGTGTTTATAACCATTACATTCCGCCAAGACATCGGCTCAAGCTGAATGATTATATAATTACCAGTAAGCATTGCGGGAACCAGGAGTGGCACCAAGACGTCTCCGATATTTGAACCCATGCCGTGAATAGACATGACATAACCGCGATGTGAATGGAAACGTGTGGCGAGATAAGGAATAGCGGCAGGATGCCAGAGCTGGTTAGAAAAAGCTATGAATACACCAATGACCAGAAGAACTGCATATTCATTAGCAAAACCCAGAAACATGACCGCTAACGATAAAATCGTTATCGAGAGCACCTGTAATAATTGCCTCCGGCCTGTAAGATCAGCAAAAGGCCCCCCGGTAATCGCCGACAGAAAACTTCCAGTTGTGTAGATAGTAAAGAATAGCCCGAGCTCAGTATAAGAAAGATTGAATTTTTCTTTTATAAGCGGACTGACAACTAGAACAATGGAATGCAAGTAGTGGGTCACACCATGCCCTGTGCTGATCAATGCCACAACACCCTGCTCACGAAAAGTGAGTGGTGGCGCACTATCGACTCGTACCATAGATCCATCCCTTACGCGCGATTAGTGAAGTCCTCAGATATCGACTGGTTTTTTATAGCGGTTATTCCTTGCTTTAAAAAAAATCTGGAGGTGCAACCAAGTCATCACAAACAAACGTCTTCAGAGAAATTGAGTGGCATTTTTGAGTGACAATCCTTTAACGAGGTACTCTAAATAGAGCTACAAAGTCCTTGCAAAAATAGTCCTGATAGCTGCCTTTCCAGCACAGTAAAAAATTTGCTATTTCTCTAGCTTTAGACCAACAAAACGCACTTCTCCTCCTTCCTTAATCAAAAGCAGAATTGACTTTTGATTTGATCCCTTAGCTTTTTCTAAGGCTGCAGAAAAGTCATTTGGATTTTTTATCTTCACTTGATTCACTTCGACAATAATTGATCCAGGCCTTAACCCTTTGTTGGCTGCTAGGCTGCCGGGTTTCACCGCAGTTACGACAGCACCCTCCGCTGAGTCAGGCAGCTTGAAACGTTTGACGAGATTATCACTCACCGGTGCCATACTTAGCCCAAGAGTATCAAATTTGCTTACTTTCCCATTTGTACGGGGTTTTCCTGTACGAGCAGCAGTCTGATCGACCTTCTCAAGTTCACCGAGTTGCACATATAATTGACGATTTCGTTGGTTACGCCAAATGGCAACTCGAACCCTCTTTCCGACATTAGTTTCAGCAACCATACGAGGCAGACGGCGTGATTCTTCGACACGCTTTCCATCGAACTTCAGTATTACATCGCCACTCTTAAACCCGGCCCGATCAGCGGGGCTTCCTTTCACCACGCCGGCTACCAGAGCACCATAAACTTCGCTCAAGCCCAAACTGTCAGCAATATCCTTTGAAACAGTCTGGATCTGCACGCCAAGCCATCCACGTTTTGTAACGCCAAATCTTTGTAGTTGGCTAATAACGCCTTTAGCCAATTGCGACGGTATTGAAAACCCTATACCTATACTACCCCCATTTGGAGAGAGTATTGCTGTATTAATACCTATCACACGACCCTCCATGTCAAACAAGGGGCCACCCGAATTCCCCCGATTGATAGGAGCGTCGGTCTGGATGAAGTCATCGTATGGACCAGATCTGATGTCACGTCCGCGAGCCGAAATAATACCGGCAGAAACCGATCCCCCCAGGCCAAGCGGATTACCTATTGCAAGCACCCAATCACCAACACGAGCTTTATCTGAGTCACCCCATTCTAACGCAGGGAGAGCTTTTGCAGATTCAACCTTTAGCAAGGCTAAATCTGTTTTCTCATCCTTTCCAACCACCTTCGCCTCCAAACGCCTCTCATCCTTCAGAACTACTGTGATCTGATCGGCCCCATCGATAACGTGATTGTTTGTCACAATCAGGCCGCTACTATCGATAATGAAACCAGAACCAAGAGATGTAGCTTTTTCACTAGGCTCAGGAGAACCCTTTCGCTGTTGTTTAAATTGATCAAAGAACTCCTTAAATGGAGAGCCCGGAGGAAGGTCAAAATCGGGGAAGCCGGGAGGACTTTTCCGACTTACCTTTTGGCTTGTCGAAATATTTACTACTGCAGGTAACATTTTTTCTACCAAGTCAGCGAAACTGTCAGGCGCGTTTCGTGCCATCGCCGATGGAGAATGAAAAACAAGTGCAGCAAAAACCATCAACCTTAAAGTGGCAGGTATGAGGCCTACTTTCAAAAAAATAAATCTGATCGAACCTACACGGCTCATTGGCTCCTCCATGTTCAAAAAAGCGTACGAGGAAAATTACACATTACAAACACACTTCCCCGCTTCTTATCTTGTGCACCACCGCCGGATACAAAATTATCTACCACCCACAACATAATGGTAACCTCAAAACAGTGGCTGAAATATGGCGAATGATGTGCTTTGAAATCATAGAAAAATTGCAAGGCCAGCTGCCCCAATACCTAATGCCGTTTCTCCCCATATTTTTACAACTGCCTTGCTGGCTTGAGAGCCGCGACGCATGGCTCTTTTCATAACTACTGGAAACAAGCCATAGAGTAAGCCCTCCAGCACAATGGTGAGACAAGCTATTTGCAGTATTCCATCGGTTATACCAACGAGCACCCCGCCGACAGCAACGAAAAATAAACCGACAAAACCCAAAGTTTTTATCGGCACATCCTGAAGATCCGCCATCTTGCGACGCGTCCAGTTTGGCCAAAAAGCCGCAATGGCGCCCTCAATTGCGAGAAATAAAGCCGCCGCTAAAAATATGAGCTGAAACATGCAGCCCTTCTTACTACTTCCTCTTCTTTCCAAGATTGAAGTTGTTAAAAAATCTAAAAAACTCGCTATCAGGACTTAGAACCATTGTCGTGTCATTACCAATCAAGGCTTTCTGGTATTGCTCCAGCGACTTGTAGAATGCGAAAAATTGTGGATCTCTGCCGTAAGCTCGTCCCAGTATGTTGTTACGCCCGGCCTCTCCTTGACCACGCTGAATTTGAGCGTCTCGCTCAGCGTTGGCTAATATTACTGTACGCTCCTTGTCAGCCTGAGCTCGTATTTTTTGAGCGATCTCCTTACCCTCAGCACGCGCTTCACGAGCCTGGCGCTCTCGTTCTGTACGCATGCGGTTAAACACTGCTTGACTCGTTTGTTCGGGCAGGTCTGTGCGACCTATCCGTATATCAACAATCTTGATGCCGAACCGCAATGCATCTGCTTCAATATCTTTCTGGATTTGTTCCATCAGATCAGTACGTTTCGCAGACAAAACCTCTTTGAGTGAAACCCGCGCGATAACTGCACGAAGGGCAGGATTAACAAGCGCTGCCAATCTATCGCGAGCACCAATCTCATTTTGAACAGTTTTGAAAAATTCTAACGCATTGACAATGCGGTACCGTGCAAAAGCATCCACATTTATACGCTTTTTGTCGGTCAAAAGAACCTCAAAAGGAGGCGGGTCTAAATCAAGTGTCCGTTTTTCATAATATGTAACGTTCTGCACAAACGGAATTTTCCAGTGCAGGCCGGGTTTATCTTTCACTGCACGCGGGTCACCAAATTGGAGGACTATCGCCTGCTGCGTTTCATGAACAGTGAAAAGGGTTTGAGAGATCACTATCAATGTAAATAGTACGAATACGCCAAATATGACTGTTTTTTTGTTCTTCATAATCCTACCCCTTTACCGCTGGTTCGGTGTGGTCTGTGTATCCGAATCTACACCCTGCTCAGCCCGCTCCTCTGAACTTTCACGCATGCGGCGCTGAACCTCTGGCAAAGGCAGGTAGGGAACTACGCCCGACCCCTGCCCGGCTTTTTGATCTATGATCACCTTTTGCGCATCGCCGTACACCTGACCAATCACTTCTAAATACATACGCCGTTTTGTAACTTCCGGCGCCGCTTTGTAAGACGCATAAACGTCTTCAAACCGCTTTGCCTCACCTGTTGCTTCCTGAATCTGCTGCTCTCTATAAGCCTCCGCTTCCTTGATTTTTTGTTCCGCCTGCCCTCGCGCCTCAGGCACGATCGAATTCGCGTAAGCTTCAGCCTCATTTCTCATCCGGCTGCGATCTTGGCGCGCACGTTGCACGTCGTTGAAAGCATCGATTACCTCTTTTGGAGGGTCGGACTGCTCGAGTTGCACATTCACGATGTCGATGCCCGATTTATAATCATCAAGGTATTTTTGCATCAGCGCTTTGGTCCGACTTTGGATTAACTCACGTCCCACAGTCACTGCATCATCAAATGACGTTTGCCCTACGACTTCGCGCATGGCGCTTTCAGCTACGACTTTCACTGTGCCTTCTGGATCGCGTATGTTAAATAAATAATCTGTTCCATTTTTAATACGCCACAGGACAGCGAAATCCATATCAACGATGTTTTCATCCTGAGTTAGCATTAAGCTTTCAGCTGGAACATCTTGAGGGGCGCCTCGACCACCACGACGGTTGGTGCGGCTAACATAACCAACATCTACCCTATTTACTCGGGTAACCTTCGGGGTGAGAACCTCTCCAAATGGAGCCGGGTAAAAATAATGAAGGCCAGGTGGGGTAGGCTGCTTTGTTCGATCAACCTTGCCGAAAAGAACCTCTACGCCCTGCTCATCGGCCTGGACACGGTAGAAACCGGTGGCAAGCCATATGGCTACCAGGCCCGTGATGATTAAAGTTAAAATTTTTCCGGAACCACCCCCCGGGAAGATCTGTTTTAATCGGTCTTGGCTTTTGCGCAACACCTCGTCCAAGTCTGGCGGTGTTCCACTGCCACCGTTGCCGCCACCCCACGGTCCTTGTCCTCCACCGCCAGGCGCCCCCCAAGGGCCTCCACCACCACTCATATTTTGCCACGGCATATCTTTTCCCTCGTCCTAATACTAATTCCATTGCCCAATATAGACCTTTACGTGGGCGAACTCTAACCATATATGACATCGGAAGCACAGATGCGCAAACAACGAAATTGTTGCGTATGGTATACCAAACATCATATTAGAGCGGTTGAAAGGAATTTCAACAATGGCGTTACCAACAGAAGCGGAAATCATCGAAGCTCTAAGGACGGTTCAAGAACCGGAGAGCGGCAAAGACTTAATCACGTTGAATATGGTCAGCGGTTTAGTGATCAAAGATGGCAACGTTGGTTTTTCACTGGAAGTGCACCCAGACAAAGGCGCAGAAATGGAACCGGTTCGGCGAGCGGCAACAAATGCTGTAAGTGAAATCAATGGTGTGGCTTCCGTCACTGCGGTTTTGACCGCGCATCGCGCTGCTTCACAAAATAAAACAGGCGCTAGCTCAAAGGCGCAACCTCAAAAAACCGTTCAATCAACTAAGCAATCGGTTGCAGGGGTTAAAAATATTATAGCGGTAGCCAGCGGAAAGGGCGGCGTAGGAAAGTCAACAGTAGCTATAAATCTCGCACTAGCATTTAACACAATCGGCTTAAAAACAGCATTGTTAGACGCAGATATATATGGTCCATCGCAACCTCGAATGATGGGCCTGGCCGGTGAAAAACCGTCAGGCGGCGACGGCGATAAACTCAAACCCATTGAAAAATATGGTTTAAAGTTAATGTCGATGGGTTTCCTGGTTGAAGAGGAGACCCCCATGATTTGGCGTGGCCCTATGGTAATGAGCGCTCTTCAACAGTTCCTGCGAGATGTTGAATGGGGCGATTGTGATATTATGATAGTTGATATGCCTCCGGGAACTGGGGATGCTCAATTAACGCTGGCGCAACAAGTGCCGTTAGCGGGAGCTGTTATCGTATCTACGCCCCAGGATATAGCGCTCATTGATGCCAGAAAGGGTCTCAATATGTTCCATAAGGTCGAGATCCCTGTACTCGGAATTATCGAAAATATGAGCTATTTTCTTTGTCCCAATTGCAACCACCAAGCTGACATTTTTGGTCATGGAGGCGCGAGAGCGGAAGCGGAGAAGCTTAGCGTACCATTTTTAGGTGAAATTCCGCTCCACATGCAAATACGTGAGACGTCAGATGGCGGGGCACCCGTGGTCGTAAGTGACCCAGCAAGTGTGAATTCAGAAATTTTTCTCTCGATTGCAAGCAAGGTTTGGGCATTGTTAGAAGATGATGCGGCAAACACACGCCCCCCCCCTAGCATAGTTATTGAAAAATAAACGGCAATGTCGGACAGGGATGTCCGTTTTTGTTTACACTACATTGTTTGAAGCTCAAGCGAATATATTCCCGTAGTGTTGGGCGGAAAATTTCCGGTGGCTTAGGCAGTTCCAATGACGGAGTAATTGATTCTGGTGATGAAAGGAATATGACGACTTTTTTTCAGCGTCACAATCATTCTGATTTTCTCAGATTTCGATCCTGCAGCAGCGTCACGAAGCTGTA
This sequence comes from uncultured Rhodospirillaceae bacterium, assembly GCA_913043025.1. Taxonomy (GTDB): domain Bacteria; phylum Pseudomonadota; class Alphaproteobacteria; order UBA8366; family UBA8366; genus UBA8366. Next base: position 35,149 of record CAJWLM010000014.1, on the reverse strand, counting down.
CGTTAGGCCACTTTGCTCATCTTGGAATGGGCCCAGGCGCTCGATTTCAGTCCAAGCATCTCGATTAAATTGAGGAAAAAATGTATCACCAGATATAGGCCTATGAATCTCAGTAAGATAGATATATTTTGCATAGTGGAGTGCTGCGCGATAAATTTCTGCTCCACCTATAATCATAATTTCGTGCTCTGTTAGACCTTCAGCTATGCTTAGTGCATCCTCCAAAGAATTCGCGCAAGAAACCCCTTCAACGGCAAAATTTGGATCTCGGCTTAATACAATATGCGGACGACCCGGCAATATACGGCCCAATGAATCCCATGTCCGGCGGCCCATGATTATTGGCTTACCCAAGGTGATTGATTTGAAATGTTTCAAGTCATCCGGAATACGCCATGGCAACGCGTCATCGCGACCGATAACCCCGTTCTCAGCCATCGCAACTATGAGTGAGAGTGTCATCGACCCTTAGATCGCTACTTTTGCAGCGATGTGAGGATGAGATTTGTAATTCTCAAGCGAGAAATCATCAAACTTGAAAGCAAACAGATCCTTCACCTCTGGATTGAAAAACATTTTTGGCAAGTCGTAAGGCTTTCGCCTTAGCTGTTCATCAGCCTGATCAAGGTGATTGGCGTAGATATGTGCATCACCGAACGTATGAACAAAATCGCCTAATTCTAAGCCGCATACTTGCGCTATCATTCCTGTTAACAAAGCGTATGAGGCGATATTAAATGGCACACCGAGAAATATGTCAGCACTACGTTGATACAACTGACAAGAAAGTTTTCCATCGGCCACATAAAACTGGAACAGACAATGACAAGGGGGCAAGGCCATTCTGTCAACTTCACTCACGTTCCACGCACAAACGATTAACCGCCTCGAGTTCGGATTATTATTAATCTGGTCCAACAGCCCCGTAATTTGATCAATACCGCCTCCATTAGGGTCCGGCCACGATCTCCATTGATGCCCATAAACTGGCCCGAGTTCGCCATCCTCATCGGCCCACTCATCCCAGATCGAAACCCCATTGTCATTCAGATATTTGATGTTGGTGTCACCGCTTAAAAACCAAAGCAATTCGTGGATTATTGATTTTAGATGCAGTTTTTTGGTGGTTAATATGGGGAACCCTTTACCCAAATTGAAACGCATTTGATAACCGAATATTGAATGAGTACCGACGCCGGTTCGGTCATTTTTGTAGACCCCTTCGGTTCGGACGTAACGTAACATGTCTAAGTATTGCAGCATGGAAGTATTTTATCCCTTACAATACGAATGAACAAAACCATAAAATACTGTGAATTAGGTGAAAGATGGGGAAGATATTTTTTTTTATGTTAAGCGAAATTAAAATTTTTGTTCAACTATTTATATCTTTTCCGATTCAACCTATAATTAGAGTGCCGGCTCGCCGGCTATGGCGCTAAATGGTTTGCGGAATAAGCGTTGCGGACCCGGGGGCGGTACCCGGCGCCTCCACCAATACACCATCTTTGAGATGAAAATGGTGCATCTGTGGGGGCGAAATAGGATCGACGCATGTAGTAAAGGCAAACTTTGTTCCCGGCATTGTACCACCGTTATCGGGCTATAGTCGTTAAATGCCAACGACAACTTTGCGGGCGAAGCCCGCCTCGCTGCCTAACTTCGGTTAAGCAAGCGCGGTTCGGGGGGCACCGGGCAACAGAAGCCCCCCACTTGTAACGTTCGGTGAGATGGACTTACGCGTAAGATGGCGCTGCATAAAAGGAATAGCTGGGACATAAAAACGATATGGCTTCAAGTGTATTGCGATATGACCAATTAATCGACACCGCATTAAAAGGCGTTGTGAGGGAAGCATTGCGTCAAGTTCAAGAGACTGGCCTTCCAGGTGCACACCACATCTATGTAACCTTCTCTACTCATTATCCCGGAGTCGACATACCAGAATTTTTACAAAAACAATTTCCCGCCGACATGACCATAGTGCTGCAACACCAGTTCTGGAATTTGGAGGTAGAAGAAGATAAATTCGCCGTTTCTCTGAGCTTTAACGACAATCAGGAAAGACTTGATGTCCCATTCGCTGCAGTAACGGCTTTTGCAGATCCATCAGTAAATTTCGAACTACAATTTCAACTTATCGTCCAAGATACGAAAACACCCTGTCCTACTGAATCGACCGCAAATTCTTCAAATAAGCTTGGCCGAAAGGAGCTAAGTGATGCCAACGCCGATCCGTCGGTAGGGGATGACAATAATGTTGTAACACTCGATGTTTTCCGGAAGGATTGACGGGTACGTAAAATTTGCTGATGCAGTGACAAGAAAATTTTGTGAGGCACAACTTTAATGTACTCGGAAACAGCGATTTCTCGACACCCCATCTGCGTGAGAAACATTAATCACGCCCTCACATGCCTGTGAGAAAAATTGCGTATCGCAAAACTCGCGATAAATTGTAACCCCTCGGCATATGAATTTCTTACGCTCCGGATATGCCTGATTATTTCTTTCCAAAAATGAGGGATATGGATCATGTTAAACGTATTCATTGACGGAGCCGTAAAGGCGGATCGAACTCTAATCCTTGCTCACGGAGCGGGAGCAGGCAAAGAACATTATTTCATGAATTTTTTTGCCAGCAAACTCGCAACCGATCAATTTCGAGTTGTCCGGTTTGACTTCCCGTATATGGCACGAGCTCGTTTGACTGGCAAAAGAACTCCACCGGATCATCAAATTAAATTAATAGCCTCGTGGCAGGAAATAATTTCTAAATTCAGGACTAAGGAGTTAATTATTGGCGGAAAATCCTTAGGCGGCCGAATCGCAAGCATGATTGCGGATGCACAGAGGGTGGATGGTTTAGTCTGCCTTGGCTTCCCCTTTCACGCACCAGGCAAGCTTGATAATCCACGCGTAGAGCATCTCCGTTTGATTCAAACCCCTACTCTTATTTGCCAAGGTACCAGAGATCCATTTGGAAATAAAAATGATGTTGGTACTTATCAGCTCTCAGAAAACATATCTTTCTTTTGGCTTAGCGATGGCGACCACAGCTTTAAACCTCGCAAAAGTTCAGGTCTAACTGAGGCTGATAATCTTTCGACAAGCCTAAAAGCTGTGAAAACATTTTCTCAAAACTTATTTGAAGATAAAAAGAGGTGAGCCTACCATGGTTTGTCACCACTCTTTTTTGAGACATAGACCGTATGAAAAACAAGCCTAATCCGAAAGATATCAAAAAACACTCTGTCAATCTTGGTGGCCATAAGACAAGCTTATCTCTGGAAAATATTTTTTGGGATCAACTTAAAAACCTTGCCGCCGATCGTAGTGTAACCGTAAATCAACTGCTAACCGAAATTGATCTCGAGCGCACAGGAAACCTATCGAGTGCAACTCGGGTTTTTGTTCTTGAACAAATCACAAACAACGCCGTAACCAATGATCGATGACTTTTATGGTTTGAAAATGCCTTTGAAAATATCTTGGGGCTTCGGAAGCGTCCTCTGCGGACCAGATGATTGACTAGGTTTACGAGTCTGTGTTGACGTTTGAGAAGACTTTCCAGCTTTCAGCCATCTTCCGCCGACTTTGACCCTCGGTCGATCTAAGTCGCCTCTAACCGCAGCGGTTATGAATGCCTCTCCCTTACGGCCAGTTTCTATAACTTGTGAATTGCTCTGAATTCGCCAAAGAGAAAGAGCTGCATCCCCAGCTGTAAGCAACACTGCGCCACGACCTAATAATTGCAAGTTCTGAGTGCCAACCGTGCCATTCACGATGGTGAGGTCACCCAAAAACTTGTTAGGGGCATTTCCAAAGTGTTCTATCAGACGGTTCGTAGTTTTAGATACCTGGCCGATTGTTCCCAGTCCCCTCACCTTGTTACCAAACAAAACTGCCGCAATGCCAGCCGCATTATTGACATTCTGACTTCCCTTGGACAAAGCAATATTAAGGATACCATCAACTCGGCCCGCACCATTGAGAGATGATATCATTGCTGCTGGACTTGATCCGTACGCAAGTAGTTTAAAATTCCTTATATTTGCTTTACCACTGATTTTTCCACCAAGACGGAACGGGCCTGCATTGATGCGTACTTTTTCCAGTTCTGGAATTATTTTATTCACTGGAACATTTTCCGCATTCAATGCGAGGGACAATTTTGGAATTTTACGTTTTACGTCGAATTTCGCATTAGCAAAAAAAGACCCGCTGCCCATTTCTCCTTTTAACAACTTGAGGTGAAGGATACCTTGGTTGAGATTACCCTGTGCCTCCAGCCTATTAAATTGTGCTTTAGAAATACGCAATCTTGCAATCCGAACGTCAAAGTCAGCCTCAGTATCCTTTAGAAGTTTCAAATCGAACCGTTTTCGTGACCACCGCGGGTGTACGTCCATAGATTTTTTACCTACTTGAAACTTGGGTCGAGAGGAGGATATTTTAGGTTTTCGTATCCGATCGCGACGTTTTGTGGCCGTTCTCGCCCTTTTACTATTTCGGTTCTGAAACTTGTCAAAATCAAGGTCTCCTAAAGTCATATTAATCTTCAATCTTGGCGTAGTATGATCTAATTTCAAAGCTGCCGTACCTGCTATGGCGGTTTTACTAATATTTCCCTTGATATTGGTAATTGATAGCTGCCTCTTATTTCCATCAACGTGAAAAGTAAGAGCTGATGGGCCCAATCTACCTGCAACCGGGCGATAATTAGGTTCAAGAATTTTTGCTAAACTTCCAGTTTCTACTGTACTCAGGGCTACTCGAACGTCGAAGCCTAGTTCACTTAAAAGATTTCTGAACTCCCCACGCAGTTTTGCCTCGGCACCGCTAACATTTATGATAGTGTTAAGCTTGAGAACTTCAAAATCACCACTGAATGAGCCTTTTGCGGAAAATTTACCAGCTCGTCGCACCGCGGATGGAGGTAATCCGCCAAATATTTTAAATAGTCGCTTGCTATCGTTAACTGTAACGTTAAACCTTATTGAAGGTTCCCCCGTGCCTTTTGGATCAACCAAGCGACCGCTTATCGCAGCTGACGCGCCAGCAAAATCGAGGACACTTATTCTTTTCGCCGTCACCACCCCATCTATTACAGATAGTTCAGCGTTAACATTGGCAAATTTATTTTTCTTGAATAATAAATTTTTGATAGTGATCGCAATATTCGCGTTAAATTCACCCAATATTTTAGCAAGTCCAAGTTTAGTAGCCACCTTTTTCTGGTTTGGAGACATGCTAGTGGTTTCTGCCACATACACGCCGTTATTTTTGATACTTGGAGCCTGACCTTGTACGGGCCTCACATTATTTTTCAAGTATGAGTCCACGTTTAAGCGATCTACGGCAAGTCGCGCTCCAAATGCTAATTTCGGGCCGATCACTAGCGAAAGTCCTCCACGAATATCCGTGTTATCCAGCCTTGACTTTATAGAATGCACCTTCAATCTTGGCGCGCTTCCGAGCAATATCATCTCAAGCGAAAAACTACGCAACCGTGACGGAGGAATATGGTTTAGCTCTATCCCGGCCCAGCTAAGCAGGTTGCGCAATCGTTTTGATTTTGCTTGAATTCGGACGTTTACAAATGGCTTGCCCTTCACAAGTTGAACTGTCCCAGCCATTCCAGCAGAACTATCGCCAGGTAAAAAAACACCTACCTGCTGAATGTTAAGTTTCCCGTCTACAAAACGAATTCTAGCGGAGGCCTGGCGTAGAAATTCAGACCGATATTTTATAGAATCCGCAAAAGCTGTAATTGTGAAATCAATGTTTGAAGGAATTACAATGGTAGAACCGGAAGGATCGGATTTGGAATCACCATTATTATTTTTCTCAATGCCCTTTCCCTGGGACGGAGTCGATATTGATTCTGTTTTTTTAATCACGGGATAATTAAGTCCAGCCAAGAGTTCATCGAAATCAAGGCTCTCCGCGGTAAGTCGGAGAGAACCAGATAACCCGTCACTCCATGACAATGAGGTTTCCCCTTCTGCCTGCATTGACCCCAGCTTAAAAATAGCTGCCGACAATACGACCTGAGAGAGAGACCCCTTTAATTGTCCGGAAACATGGAATTTCTTCGCAAGAGACTTCGGTGTGATGCCAGTCAGATAAGCAGACATAGTCGCAAAATTTTCTGTTCTTGCAGATAGCGTACCTGTCAATTCAGGAGAGCCAGTCGAATAGTCAACTACTCCATTTAGCGAAACTTTGCCCCCAAGACTACTCAAATGCAATTTTGCAGCAACTGCCATGGCATTTTTGAATTCTACCTTGCGCATTACAATATCGAACATAAGCGGATACTTATGCAACTCGGCCTCGCCCTTTACAAAAAAGGGGCCTTTAAGAGAGGCGAAAGAAACCTCCGAATTAAGATTAGTCACACTTTCCGTTTTGCCAGTTCGCCCATCTAAAAAAGTGAGAGACCCCTCTTTTACAAGAAAGCTATCAAGTCGCAAATCAAATGGGTGCGACTCCTCTTCGGAAGAACTATTGGTTTTTTTATCCTTTTCCGGGATAGCGTTCTGTATCAGAGGACTATTGTCTATTACCTGTCTTTTTGGCGCAAAATCCCAACTAGCGTTACCGTCTTTGGTCACTTCAAGTGCGACAACAGGCTTATTGAGAGTTACCACCAGTCGGAGGCGCCCCTTTAGCAAATCACCAAAAGCAATGCCCATGCGCATATCGTTTGCCACGAGCATGTCTTTTGATAATGCCCCGGCAACGTTAGCGAACCTGACCCGACTCATTTTAAGTGCGAGTTCCGGCAACATAGTTACCTCAATGTCTCCGTCGACGGTCAACCTGCGCCCCGTGGCATCTTGCACTGCGGAAATGATACTAGGCTTGTATGAACTCCAATTGATAAATTGGGGAACAATTGTCAAAACAGCCGCGATGATTAGCAGTGCTGCTGTGAAAGTGATGGTTAATTTTTTCGCCATTTTCCCTGATTGCAACAACCGCCCAACAAATAATACATTAAAATTCACACCTAAACATCGGTTAAGAGACTAAAACTAGAATAACTGCGCAATTGTAGGAAGAATTTATGCCTTGCGGAGACAAAGCAAGGGACTTGAGATTATTCCCCCGTAAAAACCGGTTTTCTTTTCTCCATAAAGGCAGTGCGACCCTCTCTATAGTCCTTGCTGTTAAAACAAGTTTTACCAATCTCTTCAATTGCAACAAGGTTTCGGTCCGTCGGGTTCTTTAGAATTTCATCAACTGTAAGTTTGCTGGCCTGCATAGAGAGAGGTGCATTTTCGAGTATGGCTTGGGTGTATTCGGCTACCTCCTCCTCGAGACCGGCCAACGATGTAACCTGATTCACAAGCCCAATACGAAGTGCCTCGGGCGCCTTTATGCGACGCGCGGTAATTAAAATATCTTTCGCACTAGAAGGGCCTACAAGGCTATAAAGCCGATGAATTGCATCGAATGAGTAGGCAATACTCAATCGAGCTGCTGGAATACCAAGCTGTGAGTCCTCGGAACAAATACGAAAGTCTGTTGATAGAGCAACCTCCATACCTCCACCAAGGCAGAAACCCTGAATCATTGAAATGGATGGCTTGGAAAAATTTTTTAGAGCTTCCTTTCCCTCCGAAGATATGCGTGCATATTCCGCAGCAGCATTTGCATCTGACCTTGCCTTTTCGAACTCTGATATATCAGCTCCAGCAACAAAACTCTTATCACCTGCCCCAGAAACCACTAGGCATTTGACGTCAGGATCTTCTGAGAAATCATCTAGAACAACTTTCGCTGCTTGCCACATCTCGAGCGACGTTGCATTTCTTTTTTCTGGATTGTTGAAGATAAGGTGACCTACACCGCTTCTTTTTTCTCCGATCATTTTATCGGTTTTTAAATCCATATCAGTCTCCGATTAATTTTGTTTGAGAGAGGCCTTGGTAAGACCAATCATACAATGTTGCGTTCATGAAATTCTTTGATTTGGTCATCGCCAAACCCCAATTCTTTCAGGACCTCGTCAGTATGTTGGCCTAAGTCGGGCGTCGGCTTTCGGACATAATCCTCAACGTTAGTCCTACTCATGACAATTGGGGTACGAACTACCGGAAAATCGCCAGCTGACCCACCTTGCATCGACCATGCCATTCCTAAATGCTTGACCTGTGGATCCTCAAAGACGTCACCCATGTTGTATATAGGGCCACATGGAACGCCAATCTCTTGCATCATATCTACCCAATGTTTCGATGTCTGTTTGCGTGTTTCCCCCTCTATTTCTACTCTTAGAGCATCCCGATTATCGGATCTCTCCTGAAACCCATTAAACCGCGGGTCCTCTATCAGATCCTCTCGCTTAATAGCCTTGCAAAAGCGTTCGTACAGAACACCACCAGATGCTGCAATGTTAATGTGACCATCTTTAGTCTCAAACACACCTGTGGGTACTGACGTGGGATGGTCATTACCCATTTGTTTGGGAATATCGCCATCTTTTAAGACACGCGCTGCCTGAAAATCCATCATCGCGATAATTGCCTGCAAAAGCGAAGTCTGTACCCATTGACCCTTACCCGAACGTTCACGCTCGAACAAAGCAGAAGCTAACCCAAATCCGAGGAACATACCCGATGTCAGGTCGCAAATAGGAATGCCCACCCTCACGGGTCCCTGTCCAGGAATGCCGGTGACTGACATTAACCCACCCATGCCCTGCAAAATCTGATCCACACCAGGACGATTATCATACGGGCCATCTTGCCCAAACCCAGACAACGAGCCATACACAATTTGTGGATTTATCTTTGCACAGCTTTCATAATCAACCTTGAGGCGATGTTTTGTTTGTGACCGAAAGTTCTCAACAACAACGTCAGAGACCTTCACCAAATCATAAAATAATTTGAGCCCATCGGGATTCTTTAGATCGATGGTCATACTCCGTTTATTACGGTGCAGGTTTTGTAGATCAAATCCGTTCCTAGCACCCAAAATGCTACCCTTGTCTTTGCTGATTGCTTCGGGTTGTTCAATTTTTATAGTGTCAGCACCCCAATCAGATAATAAACGTACGGAAGTGGGGCCAGCGCGATGAGCAGTCAGGTCCAGAACCTTTACACCAGCGAACGGTAAACTGTATTCAGACATTACATTCTCCTATAAGTCATCAAAACTGGAACGATAGTTTCGAACCGACATTTTTTGATATTATTGCCGGTTATAACAAGAAAACGTTCATTTGAAAGCAACTCAAGGAGTAACCCCATTTATGGAAAGTACAAAAGCGCCAAAATACAATCCGCAAAAGCCATTGATGCTTCAATTTCATAAGGCAGTCCCAGACTTCCTTGATTGCATAGATACACCGCGCGACTATCTTGAGAGATGCCTTGATGTGATTGAAAAAAAGGAACCGAAGGTTGCCGCTTGGGTTTGCCTAGCTAGAGAAAATGCGCGCACGGCAGCCGACGCAGCCACTGAAAGATATAAAACGGGCCGACCACGCTCTTTGCTTGATGGCTGCCCCATGGCTATCAAAGATATTATCGAAACCATTGACATGCCTACACAAATGAATAGCGGCATTTACAAAGGTTGGCAATCTATGAGCGATGCTGCGGCCGTGTATGCTTTGAGGCGGAGCGGGGCTGTCATACTGGGTAAGACTGTAACAACCGAGTTCGCGACCGGTGCGGCTGGCCCCACCAAAAATCCGTTCGACTATGCTCGAACACCTGGAGGATCATCGAGTGGAACAGCAGCAGCAGTGGGATGTGGCATGGTGCCTGCCGGGTTAGGCACGCAAACCGCCGGTTCTGTGGTGCGCCCTGCTGCCTACTGTGGGGCTTTTGGGTTCAAGCCAACTCATGCCTCACTTAATATGGGTGGTATTCATCCCATCTCTATTACTCATGATACACTTGGGACCATAGCTGGGAGCGTTGAAGATTGCTGGCGTGTTGCTCACAAAATCGCCGAAACTGTTGGCGGAACTGCACCCCATTCCGGAATAAGTGGGCCGGAAAAACTCGGGGCTGGTATAAAACCATCACGTCTTATTCGGCTGTATACAGATGGTTGGGCCGAGGTTGAAGAAACAACCCGAGATTGCTTTGAAGATCTTCTTCTGAAGCTTGGGGAATCCGATATAGAGATTATTGACAACCGAAAAGACTCACACGTAGCGGAACTCGAGAGGCTCCTCAAAGGCGTCAGCCCGATTGCGCGCACCATCACTCAGTACGAGCGTCGATGGCCCTTCGAACATTATTATGAACAATGGAAGGAGAAACTGAGCCAAGAACTTCGGAAGAGTATCGAAGATGCAAAAAATATAACGCACCTCGAATATTGCGAAGCTATTGATCAGCGAAAAAAGATTCGCCAAAAAATCAGTTACCTTCGGAAAAAATGTGATGGGTTTATAACGCTCACCGCTGCTGGACCTGCACCTCTTGGTCTACAGAATACCGGCAATCGTTCCTTTCAAATTGCGTGGACCCTCACTGCGGCGCCATGTTTTACGCTTCCTTTGCTAAATATCGACGGGTTGCCAACGGGCATTCAGTTGATGGGTTTCCCTGACAATGACAAAGCTCTTGCACTTCACGCGAAATGGGTCACCCAAGCGTTACTCACCTAAGAATCAAACATCTTTCCCGGGTTCATAATATTGTTGGGGTCAAGAGCATGCTTTAGAGTTCGCATAATTGTTAAACTCTCGCCGTGTTCATCAAGCAAGTAAGGCATTTTGCCCAAGCCAACTCCGTGTTCGCCTGAACAAGTACCACCCATGGCTAGTGTCCGACGGATTAACCTTGCATTGATAGCATGGGCCCGAGCAATTTCGCCTGCATCGTTTGGATCGTATAGGATTATTAGGTGAAAGTTTCCATCACCCGCATGGCTAACAATCGGGACAGTGAGTTTATACTTTTTAATGTCCGCGCGGGTTTCAACTATACAATCTGCAAGACGCGAAATTGGCACACATGCATCGGTAGTAAGTGCCTTTTTACCTGGCTGTAATGCCAGGCTGGCATAATACGCATCGTGCCGTGCTTGCCATAATTGATTACGTTCCTCAGCTTTTGAAGCCCATTTAAAGGCTTTACCCTCAAGTTCTCCAGAAATCGTGCCAACCATTTCAGCCTGCTCTACCACCGATTTTTCAGTGCCATGAAATTCGAAGAATAAAGTCGGGCTGGCAGAAAATCCCTTTAACTTGGAATATTTAATGCAAGCATCCATTTGGATCTCATCTAAGAGCTCAATACGTGCTACTGGAATACAATTTTGAATAGTGCAAATAACCGTATTTAACGCAGCTTCGAGATTTGGGTACTGACAGACTGCAACTGAAGTGTTTTGAGGTATTCCGAAGAGACGAAGTTGAACTTCAGTGATCACACCGAGGGTACCTTCCGAACCGATGTAAAGCCGAGTCAGGTCATAACCGGCAGCAGACTTCTTTGCCCTCCCACCTGTCTTGATTATTCGCCCGTCAGGCAACACTACTGTTAGCCCGAGCACATTCTCTCGCATAGTTCCATATCGGACAGCATTAGTGCCGCTTGCTCGAGTTGCACTCATGCCTCCTATTGAAGCATCAGCGCCAGGATCAATCGGAAAAAAAAGCCCGGTATCACGAAGATGCGTATTCAACTGCTTGCGAGTGACTCCCGCCTGAACACGGCAGTCTGAGTCTTCGATATTTACAGTAAGTATCTTATTCATAGGGGTCAAAGCAATCGAGACACCGCCTCTAACAGCTTGAACGTGTCCTTCTAAGGACGTACCTGTTCCGTAAGGTATAATAGGAACATTATTTTCGGCACAGAGTTTCACAATTTCAGACACCTCTTCCGTACTGTTAGCAAAACAGACTGCGTCTGGTGGTTGGGTTGTATGGTGTCCCTCGCACTTACCATGGTGCTCACGGACAGCGGGTGCTGTTGAGAAACGGTTGCCCAGAAGTGCGCGCAGCGCATCTTCTAAAACAGGCTGAAAGCGAGCTTTGCTTTGAATTATCATAGCACCTAAATTATCCTCTGTGACTTGACAGAGCAATGTGTTTGAACGAAAAGCCGCCGATGAGCAAAAAAAATAAAAGAATGATGAGAAATCTACAGATGGGAGCGCTCCATGCTGAAGCTGGTCGTTTTGAAAGTGCAGAAGCGTCTTTCTGTAAGGCTGCGCTCGAGGATCCAACATGCTCGGAAGCCCATTTCAACCTCGCTGTCTTATTTTTAGAAAATGGGAAAGCTGACCGCGCAATCGAAAAATTCATAAAAGTCATCTCACTATCGCCTGATATATCTTCAGTTCATAAAGAATTAGGTGAGACAATCATCGCCTATGAAGTACCTCATTTCGATTCTAAAACAGAATTTAAGGATATGAGTGCCTTAAATTCTGCCATTGCGTCATACCGTGACGCAATCGACGCGATCCCGATCTTACGTGAATGCCACCGAAATATTGGCGAAGTTCTTATGAAAAAAGGACAATATTCCGAAGCCGATACAGCATTCGCGAAAGCCACCAAAATACCGCACGATCTTCAGGAGGTATTCCACAATGTCGGCGCAACGATCCATTGCCCGGGAAATTTAAATAATGCCGTTTCTATGCATAGAACCGTAATGGCCCACGCGCCTGATTACGAAGGAGATGAAATATCGGAACAGTCATATTTAAAAACAAATCTAACATTTACTGATAGTGAAATACTATTACCGGACGGGTTCGAAGTCATGATGGAATGGGAGCGCCCTATCATGGAGCGCTCAGCGGAAATGATCACCATGAACGGCGGCGATGTCCTAAATGTGGGTTTCGGGATGGCGATTATCGATACAGCCATTCAGGCTTACGACGTATCGACGCACACAATAATTGAGGCTCACCCCCAAGTGGTTCGTAAGGCGAGAGCTTGGGCCCGCGATAAAAATGGGATAAATATAGTAGCAAAACGTTGGCAGGATGCTATTGGCGATATAGGCCCTTTTGATGGTATATATTTCGACACCTTAATGCCTCCGATGATACCATTTCTCCGCGAATCCTATGATCTTCTTAAAAAGGGTGGAGTTTTTACGTTTTTCCAAATGATGGTGCAATTTGAAAACATAGAGGCAATGGCTAACACCGAATTGAACTTTGTTCTCGAACGAATGCCCTTTAAAGCCGTGGAAAAAAATCGGTACTACCGGCTGCTAGAGACGGATAGTTCAGGGCACTACTCAGCTCCGTTATTAATATACCGCAAGAGTTAGGATTATCTAAGAATAACGATAACATGTGATCAAATACGCGCGACTTTTCGAGGCTTGGGAAACGACTGTGCCCGTGGATTATTCCTAGCAGCCTTCGCCCTCACTTGAGCTGGTATTCCACAGTGGAACCGTCTTTTGCCTCGAATTTGAGGTAAACCAGCGACATGTTATCCGAGCTATCAAACCAAAGATCGCGCTCGACGCCTCCTGTCATCCTATAATGCTTCGTGGGACGAGGTTCACCTTTTACCTTTATAATTTCATCGCCGATATATTCGACCTCTATGGGTAGAATACCGCCGCGGAGAGTGCTGAACAGCGTCTCAGAATTTAACATCGCCGCACTCCAAAAACTCGCGGGCAGCGCTGTTCCGGGTACTTTTTCTCGACCTTGAGAACTGTCAATTAAAAGCGTGTTATTTAACACCTGAACAGAGAGAGCTAATCTCTCACCATTATCATTTGTGGTAGCCTTCATAGATATCAAACGCCCATCCTGCCAGACCTCCATCGCTAAGTGGCTATGGGTATATAGGGGAATAGAGAACAGACGATATTCAATTTCTGCACTTACCTCTACTTCGAGACGTTGCCGATGTGTAATAAACTTAAATCTATGGTGGCCGAGGACTTTGCCATTTCGAACAATGTTGAAATTAGAACTGCCCAACTTTGGAACACTTAGGAACGTTGAGTCACCAAGCGACGCAGAAGCCCAAACCAGCATTGAAAGTATTAGAATGAGAAGACGAGGAAACATGATCAAATTTTTTTTGTTATCACGCAAATCTTAAATACAAATGATATGAGTTTGATAATTAGAGAAATGAGGACTATTTTTTCCCAAAGCCCCCGCCCCCAGGTGTCTCGACCTCAAACACATCGCCAGGTGATACATCGATACTGACGCAACCCGGCAAACTCTTGCGAGTACCATCAACATGTTCAATCCAATTTCGTCCTAATTTACCAGAGCATCCCCCCGCTTGGCCATGCGGGGCAATTTTGCGCCGTCCTGATAAAATAGAGAGCGTCATGGATTCCTCAAATCGAAGTCTGCGACGTACTCCATTCCCACCGCGCCATTTCCCAGCCCCACCTGATCCATCACGGATTTCAAACTTTTCTAGCAATACCGGAAAACGAGATTCCAACACCTCCGGATCAGTAAGTCTAGAGTTTGTCATATGAGTCTGCACCGCATCGGCACCATTGAACCCAACCCCACGAAATACCCCTGCACCTGAACCGCCACATATGGTTTCGTAGTATTGATAACGCTCATTTCCGAATGTGATATTATTCATAGTTCCCTGAGCAGCGGCCATTATGCCAAGGGCACCATAAAGAGCATCAGTTATAGCTTGTGAAGTCTCAACGTTACCAGCAACCACAGCCGCTGGATATCGAGGGTTAAGCATTGACCCCTCAGGGACTATCAATTTCAATGGCTTTAAACAGCCCTCGTTCATGGGAATTTCAGAAGATACCAATGTCCTAAACACATAAAGCACCGAAGCTCGGCAAACCGACAGAGGAGCATTAAAATTCGTACTACACTGCCCACTGGTTCCAGTAAAATCAATTTGCGCCGTACGTGCGTCACGGTCCACTGTTACGCATACTTTCACTGCAGAGTTGTTATCTAACGCGCATACAAATTCACCAGGCTCAAGAATATTTATTAGTTTTCTGACTGCTTCCTCAGCATTCATTTGCACGTGAGTCATATAAGCTTGGACTGTAGCAAGGCCAAAATGATCTATCATGCGCCCAACCTCTGAAACTCCCGTTTCATTTGCGGCAATCTGAGCTTTGATATCAGCTATGTTTCGGTCTGGATTTCGTGCCGGATATTTCCCACGACCTAACAAACTACGAAACTCTTGTTCTTGAAAAGAACCACAATTTACAATCTTGAAATTATCAATTACGACCCCCTCTTCGACAATGCTCCGGCTAACCGGAGGCATAGAGCCTGGCGTAATACCTCCGATATCCGCTTGATGGCCGCGGCTACCCAAGTAAAATAGTATTTCAGATCTTGAACTATCAAATACCGGTGTTATGACAGTGACATCTGGAAGATGTGTACCGCCATTGTATGGCGCATTCAGAGCAAATACATCACCAGGCATAATTGCTTCTTTTTTGTTCGATATTACAGAACGGACACTCTCGCTCATTGATCCCAAGTGAACGGGTACATGCGGTGCGTTCGCGATTAAGTGGCCCTCGGCGTCAAAAAGCGCACAAGAAAAATCAAGCCTCTCCTTTATGTTAACAGACGAAGCTGTATTTTGAAGCGTAAATCCCATTTGTTCTGCTATTGAAATAAAAAGGTTGTTGAAAATCTCGAGCATTACAGGGTCACATTTAGTTCCGATAGAGCTCTTTGTTCTGAGGGGCGTGACCCGCCGAAGCCTAATGGCCCCATCTTCCACCACTCGCAGCTGCCAGCCTGGCTCTACAACCGTTGTTGCCAGCTGCCCCGCAATAATTGCGGGCCCATCTAACCTCACTCCAGGCGTTAAATCTTCAAATCGATAAACTGAGGTTTTGTATTTCAATCCATCAAAAATGACTGGTCTCAATGCCACAGCTTTCGCGGCACAAGGCTTATTGTCAGTTGCCCACTTGACTGGCGTTTCAGATCTCGCAATTACTTCCGCTTCCAAAGTTTCAGCAATCAATTCCTTTTTGGGTGTCGTGAAGCCGTAACGTTTTCGGTGTACAGCTTCAAATTCCGTCCTCATTACATTAATTTGTGAAAATTTGACTGGTTCAGCAATATCTGTTCCAGCATATTTAAGATATAGGCGTTTCTTGATAATAACGTTCGCCCCTAACACACCTTGTTTTACCAAATCAGATTTGGCAGCAGCTGAGAGACGATTAAGACGTTTTCTAATACAAGCCATTTGCTCATTTTTAAGCCCAATCTCGAGAGTTTCTTGTCTAAGCACTCTTAGTCGGGCAAGGCCTATCCCATAGGCCGAAAGCACACCGGCTAAGGGATGAACCAAAATTTCTTCCACTCCAAGAGCATCAGCCACCAAGCATGCGTGCTGTCCTCCAGCTCCGCCAAATGAACATAGGGCATATTCCGTAATATCATGCCCCTTTTGAACAGAAACCTTCTTGATTCCATTCGCCATATTATCAACTGCTATTCGAAGAAAACCCTCTGCCACTTCGGTTGGGGTGCGTTTATCTCCATTATTTGATTTAATTTCTTCTGATAATTTGTGAAATTTTCTTGCCACAATATTTGCGTCCAAAGATTGATCCTGTTTCGGGCCAAATACTTTAGGAAAGAAATCCGGCTGCAACTTGCCCAATATCAAATTACAATCAGTAACAGTAAGTGGTCCGTTTTTGCGGTAACAAGCCGGTCCCGGCTCGGCACCGGCGGAAGCAGGACCAACACGATAACGTCCACCCTCAAAAGAACAGATTGAACCACCGCCAGCCGCAATAGTATGGATTTGCATCATTGGCGCGCGAATGCGAATTCCATCTACGATTGTCTCCAACGTTCGCTCATATTCGCCAGCGTAATGCGCCACATCAGTGGATGTGCCCCCCATATCAAAACTGATTATTCGATTGAGACCAGCTGCCTTCATGACCGAGACCGCACCAATAACCCCCGCAGCTGGCCCGGATAGAATTGCGTCCTTACCCTGGAACCGCCGCCCCTCCGTAAGCCCTCCATGCGACTGCATAAAGTAGAGTGGTAAATCGCCCAGCTTGTTTGTAATTCGATCTACATAATCACGAAGGCTTGGAGTAAGGTATGCATCAGCCACTGTAGTGTCCCCGCGTCCTACAAACTTGATCAACGGGCTAGTTTCATGGCTTGTCGAAATTTGCTTGAATCCGATCTCAGCGGCAATCTCCGCAGCATACGCTTCGTGATCACTATACTGGTATCCATGCATAAAAAGTATTGCAACCGAACGAAAACCGCAGTCATACCCCATCTCAAGAGATGTACGCGTACTATTATAATCTAGCTTTTGTAATACGGTTCCTTTCGCTGAGATCCGCTCATTGACCTCTTTTACCTGATCATATAGAACTTCTGGAAGCCTAATATTAAGGTCGAAAAGCCCAGGGCGTGATTGATACCCTATGCGGAGAGCGTCTTTGAAACCCTTTGTAACCAATAATAGTGTACGTGTACCTTTTCGCTCTAAAAGAGCATTTGTTGCGATAGTTGTGCCTATACGTACGTCTCTGATTACCTCCCCACTTAGCGTTGTTTCTGAATTAACATTCAATGCTCGACGTATACCTTCCTCCGCAGGATCTTCATATTTGCTGGGATTACTTGAAAGAAGTTTTTCTGTAGTTACCGTTCCGTTAGGATGACAGGCTACAACATCCGTAAATGTACCGCCTCGGTCTATCCAAAAGCGCCAACCTTTTTGATTGAATGGCACTGCCCCTGAATATTTTTCTGCCAATTGTCTACCCAAATCTCGGTAATGTCGTCGAAATCATTTCAAAATCCCGTATAAATAATAATCGTCGAAATCATGAGATAAAAAATGAATATTATTTGTTTAATGTAATTAAAAAAACATATTTATTACATATTTTATATTATTTTATAATATTCATCAATATTATGTTTAATATTTTGTGTTATAAATTACGAATAAATGAAGTAATTTAAAAATATTATTTTCACAAAGTTCTTTATTATTTTAATATGTATCAGGCCTCGGTATTAGGTGTAAAGAAGGGAGGATACTATCCTCCCTTCCGTGAATATGCAGGCACTGAAGCCAGGCAAATCCAAAATATTAGAGAGAATTACAAGGTCTCCTTTGCAATCCCATCTGGCGAATTCGACTAGCCTTCGGTGCATCAATATCACTAGACATTAGATCACCTCCTTTCTGCTGTTTCAGTCGCATTAGATATACCAGAAAAAATGAGCGCCGTAGATCAAATACGAAAAATTTTTGCGCACGGTATAGAGAGCTTCGTGTCGTGGTGGTCTTTATTTTGTATACTTGTACAATTCTGAAACACCCAAAATATAAAGGGGCGATCGTATTGTTGTTTTTCAATGTTGAGTCACAGTCAGACCAATAATTTTTCTGTGATTTTACCCCCATCCAACATGGCTTAAAAGCATTGATGTGGGCTGCCTATTTTTAATCGTTAAATCACCTATAAAAACCACAAAATCGATATTCCGGTTCTATCTTTCACAGGCGGGAGCCGTTGTTTGATTTGGGACAAAGCTCTCGTCCAACGCTTCCGTGTACACCAGACACATCGCTGCGTGAGCAAAGTTTTATTTATGCAGTCCGGCCCCCCTCAGCGAGCAAACGAGCGGTTGCAAGTGGCTCTCGTAACGCTCCCATCGTCGTACTGCATCACCGTAAATCGGACGTCGCACACCTTCGGGATTAGTAAACACTGGCCGTTCCGTTTTATAAAAATCGAGGCATTTTTCGTCCCAGTCAAGGCCACAAGCGGTAATTAGGCGGCGGCTTTCAATTTCAAAGCTTTCAACCAAATCTTCATAAACAACCTCGACTATCCTGTCAGGAAATGCTGAGGTCCAGTGGTTCATTATACGCTGGTACAGGCCATAGAACTGTCCCAGCTCTCGAAGGTCATAGCTATATGGATGATTATGCGAAAAGAGACGCTTGTAACATGAAAGACAAGTGTCCAATGGGTCGCGTCGGCAATGCACTATAGTCGCAGCAGGCATTGCCAATGCTATTGGACCAAGCAAGAAGAAATTAGTGGGCATTTTATCTACAATACATGAAGCTTTCGGAGCAAGCTCACTTATTGCAGACATATACGTTTGCCCAATTTTTTTAAATTGATCCACACCTAAATTTTCTAAATTGTCCATGGAAGAAAACCGTTCTCTGAAAATTCTTTCAAACAAGTCAAGCTCGCCAGCCCCATGAACCGAGGAGTGGCTCGCAAGCACCTGCTCTACCAAGGTAGTTCCTGAACGCGGCATGCCTAAAATGAAAATTGGTTTTTTGCCATCTCTACTCGCAGCAGATGTTGCGGGTCTTAACTTGTCAGCGTCAAACGATTTGATCATTACCTCTACAAACGCTTCATCCTCACTTATATTGTAAGTCAATTGTGAACGATAACTTTGATTTGCTGCTTTAAAGGCCGCAAAAGCTTCGTCAAATTCTCCGATATCCTCTCTTATTTTACCTAACGCAAATCCTATCTGCACCGCCTCAATTCGTGTAATATTATCCCGTTTCGACTGCAAATAAACTGCCGCGGCATCTCCATCAAAGGATTTAAACCGTTTAATTTCAGCTAGGTTACAATGCGCGATTATTAAATTATTTTCGACGGATAAAGATTTCCGAAAAAATTGCTCCGCCAGCTCGGTATTTCCGAGCGAGGATTGTATTGTCCCTAATCCATTCAGGGCAACAGCACAAGATGGGTCAGCCAAAACTGCTTTTTCGTATGCGCGCTTGGCTTCGGCTAAATCTCCTGCGTCAGCAAGTAAGCAACCCAGGTCACAATAAGCCTCTGAATAATCGGAATCAATCTGCGTAGCTTCAGAAAGTAATCTTATCGCTTGAGGATCGTTGCCAAGCTCATGCAACACTTTAGCGTAATAAAATTTTGCCTCGGCATCTTCTGGAGCGAGATGCACCGCCTGAGAAAAGGCTGCATTGGCCACATCAAATTTTTCTAAAATAATGGCTGCCCTACCTCGACCAAAATACGCATCACCATGCTCAACATCCTCAGCCAAAATACAATCAAAGGCGGCCAGCGCTTCTACGGCACTACCCATCTCCAATAATAAAAACCCGTAATTGAGCCAATCATCCAAGGACGCATTGGGAAGGGAAACTATTTTTTCGGCAACACCCATAGCCTCAGATATGCGTCCAGATCTCTGATACGCAATTGCCATGGGTCGTAAAATGTCAGAAGAAAATGACCCATGTTCAATAAAACTCGACAGTCGGTCGAAACATTTCGCAGATTGTTCTGGCAGGTCGCGCTCGAGAAATATTATAGCACTTAAATGAAGGACATCTGAATTGTCTGATAACGGCCCGCCGAGGGTTTTCAAAACTGCTTCAGCGCCAACCAAGTCTCCCAACTTGAATCTTTGCATTGCTTTTCCAAATTCAGACGAATTATTCATTTCTATATTAACGTGTTTGTTATTAATAAGAGTTAATTATATCTCTAATTTAAGTTTGGCCCAATGCGTAGTATTAACCTGAGGAAGTAACCAAAAAGCTAGATCTAAACAGCAAGATCCTATTTTGAGGCATTATGGCAAATAAGGATTAAGGGTCGAACAGAATTTTGAACGTGCCTGCTCGTTTTACCCACAATTATCGGGTGGCGCCATTAAGGCGTCGTTAATTTTTAAGTTGGAAGGTGATTTGTGAGAACTATTCAGGACTGCCAATGACCAAAACTACGAATAATTTTTCTGAGCTTCGATTTTGAAATGCGTAACGCATACTCACCCAATTTTGGTCCGCGCCGCGAAAATACACCGGTCGATATGTTAGTGTTTCATTATACTGGCATGCAAACAGCGCAATCTGCCATTAACAGGCTATGCGATCCTGACTCAAATGTAAGCGCGCATTATTGTATAGACGAAAACGGCATTATCTTTTCAATGGTAGATGAGGACAAACGTGCGTGGCATGCAGGTAAGAGCTTCTGGCGCGGAGAAACCGATATTAATAGCCGCTCAATCGGCATAGAAATCGTAAATCCGGGGCATCATCTAGGATACTGTTCCTTCCCGGAAGGCCAAATGACCTCTGTTGTAAATCTCTCTAAAGATATTTTGTCACGCTACTCCATTCCTGCGTGGAATGTTGTCGGCCATTCTGATATCGCGCCTGATCGTAAATTAGACCCAGGCGAATTTTTTGACTGGGAAAAACTGGCAGCTGCGGGAGTTGGTGTTTGGCCAACACCCCGAACCTCCAATCAATGCAACTTAAAATCAACGCTTGCTACTTACGGGTATGACGGCGAGGCACACAACACAATTGAAGCTTTTCAAAGGCATTTTCGCCCATCTGCAATAACCGGCAAATCTGATGAAGAGAGTTGCCAGATTGCTGCTGGCCTAATCGAAATGGTTACTAAAATTTAACTAGACGTTCTGAAATACTGGAATTTTTCGGCAAAAACATGCATATTAGCGGCTGCATCAGATGGCCGTATGGCTGCCCTTTGATACTGGGGAAACTCGTCGAAGGGAGGAAAGTCCGGGCTCCATAAGAACACGATGCCGGGTAACGCCCGGCGGGGGAAACCCTAGGGAAAGTGCCACAGAAATGAAACCGCCAAACAATGCCAAGCAGTGTTATGGTAAGGATGAAAAGGTGCGGTAAGAGCGCACCGCGGCACTGGTAACAGTGTCGGCATGGCAAACCCCATCGGGAGCAAGACCGAATAGGAGTGGCTAATGCGAGTTCTTACGCCGCCACTCGGGTGGGTCGCAAGAGGCGCTTGGCAACAAGCGTCCCAGATGAATGGCCATACGTCAAATGCTTGACGACAGAACCCGGCTTACAGGCCATCTGGTGCATACCCATTTGAACCAAATCAAACAAATTGTTGAGTATAAAACCGGAATATCTCTATAAACACAGGTTTTATTTACAAATCTATAGTAGAACAAAACAAGAATACTTGAAAATTTTTTCAAGCTTTTTCTAAAATTAGCTCCAAAATACTACAATTTGTGAATTTTATATTTCAAACAACAAAACTGAGTATATAAAAATTATTGTAAAAAGATACTTTTTACCAGAATATTTACTTAAGAATTGTTGACTTCCCATAAAAACCCATGATATCCCATTGTATCCCACGCAGAAGGTGCGGGTGTATTGTTATGCTTCCTACGCAAAAGTTCAGCGAGGACAATACAGAGGCTGGAGAATATGGCGCTGTTTATTTCAGAGCAGACAAATAAGGTGGATAAAAAAGGTCGCGTATCAGTTCCGGCCCAATTTCGATCTGCGCTTGGAGAAGCACTGCCATTTGGCATTGCTGCATTTCCATCTTTTAGCCTTCAAAAACAAGCCATCGATGTTTGGCCATTATCTAGATTGGAACAACTACAGAATAGCTTAGATGCAAATTCTGACAGTTTTACGGCGGGTCAGAAAAACCTGGCTCAACTTATATTTGCTGATGCGAGACAATTGAGTTTTGACGACAATGGTAGAGTTTTATTACCGCTTTTGTTACTTGAAACCGCTGGAATTAAGGAAGAAGCATTGTTCGTTGGCCAAGGCCGCACCTTTCAAATTTGGTCGCCAGATCGCTACACGCCCTACAAAGCCGGAATAGAAAGCCAAGTTTCCGATGGCGAGAAGTCGCTGTCTATATTTCCTTCTGCTGAGGTGCATGGTTAATGAAAATTTCCCACCGACCGGTAATGCTATGCGAAATGCTGCGGGCTCTCAAGCCTGTTGATGGGGAGATATATCTAGACGCAACCTTTGGCGGTGGTGGTTATTCGAATGCAATCCTTCAAAAGGCGAATTGCATGGTTTGGGCAATCGACCGGGATCCAGATGCTGTAGCGCGGGCATCAAAAATGTCAGAGCCACGCCTCACCTTTCTCCGTGGGAATTTCGGCAATATGGAGGATTTATTGGCTGATCATGAGGTTGGCCAGCTAAACGGTATCGTGATGGATCTGGGTATTTCCTCCCCGCAAATTGATAATGCAGCACGCGGTTTTTCTTTCCGCTACGACGGCCCACTTGACATGCGTATGAGCCTTGAGGGGCTAACCGCAGCAGAACTCGTAAACAAAGCTGATGAAGAGTGTCTTGCTGGAATTATAAGGATCTTTGGAGAAGAACGCTTTGCGCGTCGTATAGCGAAGGCTGTAGTTGCTGCGCGAGTTCATAAATACATTGAGAATACCCACACGCTTGCCGACATAATACGATCTGCAGTGCCTAGAGCCAAAGACGGGCTAGATCCAGCAACGCGCACCTTCATGGCGCTCCGCATTTATGTAAATGATGAGCTTGGCGAACTGGAGCGTGCACTTGATGCTGCCGAGCGGCTTCTCGCTCCAGGAGGGCGGCTCGTAATTGTTGCTTTTCACTCATTGGAGGACCGCCGGGTCAAGCAATTCTTAGACTCGCGCACAGGCCATGGCATCCCGAGATCTCGTCACCTGCCGCCGATTGATGTTGAAAATAAACCCACTTTTTGTCAGGCAAAACGTCGAGCGCTGAAGCCTTCAAAAAATGAGATCAAGATTAACCCGAGAGCGCGATCAGCCCGGCTGCGAATTGCGCGTCGCACGGATATCGCAGCAGGTGGATTTTTACCTTTCCAAAACTCATCCATTCAAGTTGGAGCATTAGTATGAAAGCTTTAAGCCTTACAGTTTGGCTCACACTCGCCGCCATGACTGGTTATGCAATGTTTCACATAACGTTCGAAGTTGAACGGTTGGAATCAGAGCTGAGAGATGTGAATCGCCTTACTAAAAAGGGAAAGGACGAAGTTCACCATTTGAAAGCAGAGTGGAGCTATCTTAATCGTCCCGACCGCTTGTCTGAATTAACGAAAAGATTTCTCCCGAATTGGGCGGCGCCTACGACCAATCAGATTATTGCAATAGACAACTTGTCAGAAAATTTAACCGGCAGCGAAAAGCCCTCAAAAACAAAGTCAAACATAACAAAAACAAAGCACCGTTTAGAAAAGCCAGAAAGGCGACGCTATGCAAAACACTGATGGAAGAAAAGGATATCCTTTCATTCGTTCTGGGGGCATCAATAAGCCTGCTGGGGCACGGACTATTAATGATAGTTTTCAACCGTTTCATGCTGCGATCGAAACTGGTCGCAACCGACTCTTAATCGCGGCGACGATAGCCAGCCTCACATTTGCCGCTATTGGCAGCAAACTTGTTGAACTTTCGACCTTCGGTAACGCTGATAAAGTTGCCAGCAAAAACGGTACCCATGTTAACAAACACCAAGCGAGGTCAAATATATTAGATCGCAGCGGCAACGTTCTAGCAACCGACTTGACTATGGCCTCATTGTATGCGGACCCTCTTAATATTCTTGAGCCAGCAAAGGCTGCGGCTGCGATAACCGGCATATTACCGGACCTTGATTCAAATAAAGTGCTCTCACTTCTAAAGCGCAAACGCAGATTCGTCTGGATAAAACGCCATCTTAGCCCTCGACAGCAACAAGCAGTACATCAACTCGGAATTCCCGGACTCGATTTCCGGCGCGAATATAGGCGCGTTTATCCGCACGGCTCTCTCATGGCGCATGCGCTAGGTTACGTCGACATTGATAATCAAGGCATTGCAGGCATTGAAAAAAGTTTCGATGCACGCCTTCAGAGAGACAGCAATCCTGTACGCCTCTCATTAGATGTACGAGTACAGCATAAGCTGCGCACTGAACTCCTAGCTAGCATGGCACACTATCAGGCAACGGGGGCCGCGGGATTGGTGCTCGATGTAACTAACGGCGAGATCATATCAATGGTCTCACTCCCAGACTTCGATCCGAATACACCCGGCAAATTTGTAGATGGGCAACACTTTAATAAAGCGAGTCTTGGCGTTTACGAGTTAGGCTCCGCTTTCAAAATTCTGACCTCTGCTATTGCGCTTAATGAGGGTATTATTACTTTTCGTGACGGTTACGACACCAGTAAACCCATACGAATCTCTGGTTTCACTATCAAAGATCACTATGGCAAAAATCGCTGGCTATCTGTACCGGAAATTTTTATTTACTCGTCAAATATTGGGGCTGGTCGTATGGCCCTCGATATAGGGGCTAAAACCCAAAAACTATATTTTGGGAAACTTGGCTTGCTCGAGCCAGCCGACACTGAGCTTCCTGAGATTGGATTGCCCATTATTCCAACTAATTGGAGCCGCACTCAGGCTGTAACGATTGGTTTTGGTCACGGAATATCTGTTAGCCCACTGCAATTATCTGCGGCTGTAGCAGCATCCGTCAACGGTGGTGTTTTCTTCCAGCCCACCCTTATGAAACGTAGCGAAAAAAATACCTTCGATAGGGGATCACGCGTCTTTACCGAGGCGACATCGAGTAAAATACGACGTTTGCTAAGGCTATCGGTGCTTGACGGGACCGGAAAAAATGCTGCTGCGAAAGGTTATCTTGTTGGTGGCAAAACAGGAACTGCCGAAAAGAAAACGGGGAATGGCTACGATGAAGATATGTTGATTTCATCATTTGTAGGCGTCTTTCCCATGACAAAGCCGCGTTACGCCATCTTCGCAATGCTCGATGAGCCTATTGGCACGAAAGAAACATTTGGACGTGCCACTGGTGGTTGGGTTGCGGCGCCTATAATCAAACGAGTGATTGAACAAATTGCGCCAATTCTGGGCATAGCTCCAGTTAACGAAAACAGCCAACAAATTCGGCGTACCCTAGCTATAGACGAGTACCAATCGAAAGTGGAGGCACGTACGCTTGCATCTTTCAAAGCTCATTGAAAAAGGAACAATTAAACTGAGACAAGGCTGGACCGACGTAGAGATAAGCGGCCTTAGCGCGGACAGCAGAAATATCCGGCCGGGGGATCTGTTTGCTGCAATTCCTGGCGCTGCAACTGACGGGCGCCGTTTTATCGACGAGGCAATTGCGAGAGGTGCGAGTGCAATATTGGCACCCCCGGACACTCATCTCGATGCCTCACACAAAAAGATACCGCTTGTGATCGAAGCAAATCCGCGCCGCGCGCTTGCTAAAATTTCCGCCCGTTTCTTTAACACCCAACCCAAAACAACGGTCGCCATCACCGGAACTAACGGGAAAACCTCGGTAGCTCACATTACACAACAACTATGGAATAGCCTTGGGAAAAAGGCCGCAAGCCTAGGTACTTTGGGCGTGTGTGGGCCTTGCAACCATAACCTTAGCAAGCTTACCACGCCGGATCCTGTCGAGCTCCATCGTTTGCTGCTCAATCTCAGCTCCAAGGGAGTTAGTCACCTAGCGCTTGAGGCCTCGAGCCATGGCCTCGATCAATACCGTCTTGATGGCGTCGATGTTCAAGCGGCTGTCTTTACTAATTTTAGCCGTGATCATTTGGATTATCACAAAACTATGGCCGCTTATCTAAACGCTAAGCTAAGGCTTTTCCGCGAATTGGTACGCGATGGCGGAACCGCTATTACTTACTCCGGCGCCCCCGAGGCCACTATCATTGAAGCTATTGCGAAGCGAAGGCGCCAAAATTATGTCAGCTATGGATCGGTTTCTGCGGACATTTCAATCGTGGAAAAACGTCAGACAGATGAGGGTTGGTCCGCAACCATTCAAGCGTTCGGGAAAAGCTATCCGGTAATGCTAGGTTTTACTGGAAAATTCCAGATACACAATTTGCTCGCCGCTATAGCTTTGGTGCACTCAACTGGTACGCCACTGGAAAATATCATCCCTAAAATTGAAACTCTCACGGGAGTGCCAGGTAGGATGCAATGCGCTGGCAAGTCAATCGGCGGCGGCACGGTTTATGTTGACTATGCCCATACGCCCGATGCACTCAAAAATGCTCTCCTAGCATTACGGCCTAATATTACGAATAAACTTATATTAATCTTTGGCTGTGGCGGTGATCGTGACATCGGGAAACGCGCTGAGATGGGTGCGGTAGCACACCAGTTTGCTGACCGAGTGATTATTACTGATGATAATCCTAGAACTGAAGATGCTGGCCTCATTCGTCGCAGCATATTGAAAGGATGTGCGAATGCCTGCGAGATAGGCGACCGGCGCGAAGCCATTGAAAATACTATTGCTCAATTAGAATGTGGTGATGGGCTCTTGATCGCTGGGAAAGGCCATGAAACAGGCCAGATAATTGGCAACGATGTCGTGCCATTTAATGATTTTGAAATAGCCAGAGCTGCGTTAGGAGGTGCTGCGTGAGTACCCTTTGGACGCATCAGGAGGCATCAAAAGCAACGGGAGGGAAAGCATATGGCGCTTGGCAAGCAAAAGGTGTGTCAATCGACAGCAGGACTGCCAAAGCGGGCGACCTCTTCGTCGCAATTACAGGACCAAATTCGGATGGTCATGACTATGTGACCTCAGCGCTCGCGCGAGGTGCGGCAGCAGCAATGGTCACTCAAAGGCGTCCAAATTGGGGCAAAAATGTGCCGTTATTAAAGGTGCCAGATGCTAATTCGGGACTTTCTGCTTTAGGTCAATTTGCACGACAACGGCTCAGCAAAAAGGGGCGTATTATCGGTGTTACAGGGAGCGTTGGTAAAACCGGAATAAAAGAAGCGCTTCGGCATTGTTTGAGCCAACAGGCGCCTACTTCTGCGACTGAAGGAAATCTTAACAATAAATGGGGATTGCCACTTAGTCTTGCGCGCATGCCGGCTTCAACGGTGTATGGCGTTTTCGAGATTGGCATGAATTGCTCTGGAGAGATCTCTTCTCTTTCCAAGGTCCTGCAACCCGAAATAGCAATCATCTCAAACATAGAGGCAGTTCACACTGAATTTTTTGACAGTGTTGATGATATAGCCAGTGCGAAAGCTGAGATCTTTCATGGAATGGGGAAAAACGGGATTGCAATTTTGAACCGCGACAATAATTATTTTGCGAAGCTCAAACATGATGCCGAATTTGCTCATCTTTCTGAAATCATCAGTTTTGGCAGCAGCAAAAATGCAGATGCTCGGCTACTTAATTATAGTCTTGAAAGAAGCTTCAGTACAGTCGAAGCAGATATTTGCGGTGAGATTTTAAAATATCAGATCGGAGCACCAGGAGACCATTGGGCTCTCAATAGCCTAGCCGTTCTAGCTGCTGTGAAAGCCAGCGGCGGCAATATTTTACATGCCGCAGACTCACTGCGTGAAATACCCCAACTCAAGGGGCGTGGCGAATGCACTAAAATTTTAATACCCGGCGGCGATTTCATTCTTATCGATGAAAGTTATAATGCTAGCCCCGTTTCAGTTCGAGCTGCACTCAAGGTGCTTTCAAATATGCGGCCCAATCCGCCTGGCAGAAGAATAGCTGTTCTTGGCGATATGCTTGAGCTGGGCGTTTGCTCCAACGAGCTTCACGCAGCACTCGCCGACGACATCGAAGAAGCCGGCGTGGACGTTGTTTTCACCGTTGGAAATAGAATGGCAGCGTTAGCAAAAAGACTGCCTACCCAAATTATCTCATGGCATGAAATTACGAGCGATAAAATCATACCTAAGGTTATAAGCGCTGTGCGAGCCGGAGACGTTATCACGATCAAAGGCTCATTTGGAAGCCGCATGGGGCTGGTTGCAGATGCGCTGAAAACTCTCTGCGACAATAAAAGAGAGGATTTTATATAGATGCTTTATAACCTCCTCGCCCCACTCGCTGATGATTTTGGGCCTCTAAATCTTTTCCGTTACCTGACCTTCCGCACTGGTGGCGCGATAATGACTGCACTGATAGTCAGCTTCATACTTGGGCCAATAATAATAGTGTGGCTCAAAGGGCAACAAGGAGGAGCAACTAATATCCGCGAAGATGTGCCTGAAGGGCACTTAAAGAAAGCAGGCACGCCAACAATGGGGGGCTTTCTTATCCTAATTGCTATCTTAACAAGTACGCTTCTTTGGGCTGACTTAAGCAACCATTATGTTTGGTCGGTTTTATTAGTGACGTTAGGCTTCGGCGCAATCGGATTTGCTGACGATTATTTGAAATTAACAGAAAAAACCTCAAAAGGTTTAAAGGGGCGCTCCAAATTAGCATTAGAGATTTTTATAGCAACAGTGGCCGCATATTGGATAACGTCAATCACTCCCGCACCTCTTGATGAAGGGCTTACTATCCCATTTTTCAAAAATGTCCTGATTGATTTAGGCTGGTTCTTTATTCCTTTCGCTGTTTTTGTTGTAGTTGGAGCATCAAATGCAGTGAATTTGACTGATGGGCTGGACGGACTTGCTATTGTGCCAGTGATGATAGCTGCTGGCTGTTTCGGCATCATCTCCTATTTGGTTGGGCACTTTGCCTATTCTGGTTACCTACAAATATACCATCTGCCCGGAACAGGCGAATTGTCCGTCTTCTGCGGGGCCCTTGTTGGGGCCAGCCTCGGATTTCTTTGGTATAATGCGCCGCCAGCTATGGTTTTTATGGGAGATACGGGCTCACTCGCTGTAGGTGGTGCTCTTGGTGCACTCTCTGTTGTGACGAAACACGAATTAGTTCTTGCTATTATAGGCGGCCTATTTGTGCTCGAAACGATTTCGGTCATCGTACAAGTCACCTCATTCAAGCTAACTGGAAAACGAGTATTTGCTATGGCACCTCTGCACCATCATTACGAGAAAAAGGGTTGGGCAGAGTCAACAATTGTCATCCGATTTTGGATAATCGCGATGGTTTTAGCATTAATTGGCCTCTCCACTTTAAAGCTACGTTAAGGAAACTTTTTAAAAAATAATGATTGACCTTTCATCACATAGCGGCAGGACTATTGCACTGATGGGACTCGGAAAGTCTGGCCTCGCGACTGCTCGAAAACTTCATGATGCAGGTGCGAAGGTATTGGCGTGGGACGATTCTGAAATTGCAAGAAAACACGCTACGGATGCCGGCATCCCCATTTCCAACCTCATGTGTGATGATTGGACAGAAATAGATTACTTAATTCTTAGCCCGGGCATACCCCATACTCATCCGAAGCCACACGCTGCCGCCACTGCAGCGAAAAAGGCAGGTAAAAAAATAATTGGGGATATAGAACTCTTAATACGTGCCAACAAAGAAGCACGTGTAGTAGCAATTACTGGCACTAATGGGAAATCAACGACGACGGCATTAATTGGACATATCCTAAAATCTGCGGGTATTGATACTGGAATCGGTGGGAACCTCGGAACACCGGCCCTTGATCTGCCCGCATTAAATAAAGGGGGTGTGTATGTGCTAGAGCTATCCTCTTATCAGTTGGAGCTCACTCCATCACTATGCCCCCAAGTCGCTGTTTTACTAAATATTTCCCCCGATCACCTGGACCGTCACGGTGGTTTAGAGGGCTACATAGATGCCAAGAGCCTTATATTTAGAAACCAATCAGTTGATGACACAACATTAATCGGTATAGACGAGGCAATCGGTAAAGATCTTTATGACGATGTCATAGCGAATAATGAACAGCGGGTCATTCCTTTCTCTGGATACAAACAAGCTCAAAGTGGCATTTTTGCCGTCGATCGAGTGCTTTACGATGATCGCAACCATCGTAAACAGCCGATCGTCTCACTCCACGGTAGTAACAACTTACCAGGCAATCATAATGTCCAAAATGCAGCAGCAGCAGCAGGAACAGCATTAACGCTTGGGCTCTCGACAAATACCATTGCCGATGGCATTCGAAGCTTTCCAGGCCTTGCCCACCGCCAGCAATTAGCAGCAATTATTGATGGTGTACGATACGTTAACGACAGTAAGGCAACAAATGTAGACGCTGCCTCTCGCGCATTACAGTCATATAAACAGATCTATTGGATAGCAGGGGGACGTGCCAAAGAAGGTGGTCTCGATGGCTTATTGGATAAGATTGGTGCAGTCCGGCATGCATTTCTGATAGGTGAAGCAGAACGAGAATTTGAGAGAGCTCTCAGCGATAAAATTCCTTTCACATGCTGCGGTAAGATGGAAACCGCCATTTATGCAGCGCACGAGCTGTCCCATCACGAAAGGCTTTTAAATGCCGTCGTGCTATTGTCGCCCGCATGCGCCTCCTGGGACCAATATGGGAGCTTCGAAGAACGGGGCTCCGAATTCTGCCGATTAACAACCCAATTGCCAGGAACTGAAAGAGAAATTTATTGGAGTGGCTATATGGAAGGCTCAGCTTGATGCCTGCTTTCGCTCGCTCAGACACCTCTGTACTCGGCAGCTGGTGGTGGACTGTAGACCGCTGGTCATTATTAGTTGTTATCGCATTAGCCGCTTTTGGTCTCTTACTGGCCGCCTCAGCTAGTCCATCGGTGGCCGAACGCCTGGGCCTCAATTCCACCTATTTTCTAAGACGCCAAGCACTCTACTTGTTTCCTGCTTTGGTTTTAATGTTCTCCGTCTCGCTTTTGAATATAATTCAGGTTCGGCGGTTTGGCCTGTTAATTTTCGCTGGCTCCTTCGGGTTACTTTGTGCAACCCCGTTAATTGGCACAGAGATAAATGGGTCTATGCGTTGGATAAGCGTTGCAGGCTTTTCCTTGCAGCCGTCTGAGTTTATCAAGCCTGGTTTTGCTATATTTTCGGCCTGGATTTTTTCAATTAGCAGGCTAGAGGAAAATATGCCTGGCGCCAGAATTGTCTTTTGTAGTTATGCGCTGATTGTTGCTTTACTGATGGTTCAGCCAGACTTGGGCCAATCAGTTATTGTAACTACTATTTGGTTTTCACAGTGGTTCCTTGCAGGACTGCCAATTACCATGATATGCGGGTTAATTTTGTTGACCGTTATCTTCCTACTTGGCGCTTATATTTCTTTTCCTCACGTAACCAGTCGCATTGATCGGTTTATCGATCCCAAGACAGGTGACACCTACCAAATTGATAAGGCATTGGAAGCATTCACGAATGGTGGAATTCTCGGAACTGGCCCTGGACAAGGAATTGTTAAAACACGCCTTCCCGATGCACACACAGATTTTATATTCGCCGTGGTTGGCGAAGAATTTGGTCTACTTGCTTGTCTCGTCTTGGTGATAGCGTTTGCCTTTGTTGTTCTTCGCGGATTCTTCCGCCTGATGCGTGAAACGGATCTGTTTGTTGTGTTGGCTGCAGCCGGATTGCTTGTGCAATTTGGAATTCAAGCACTTATAAATATGGGTTCTACCGTCAACCTCCTGCCAACCAAGGGTATGACACTACCCTTCATTTCGTATGGCGGTTCTTCACTCTTTGCATTAGCTGCTGGAATGGGAATGGCGCTAGCGTTAACTCGTGCTCGTCCTAGGGGTGTAGAATGAGCAGAACCGAAAAAATAGCTGTCCTTGCTGCTGGCGGCACTGGAGGGCACCTATTTCCAGCTCAAGCTTTAGCTGAACAATTAGGGCGCCAAGGGGTTCGTTTGAGCTTAATTACAGACAAGCGTGCGACAGAAATCAGTGGTGCACTTGCTGACGCAGATATCTATCGTATCAGTGCATCCGGCGTTAGCGGACGTAATATAATTCGCCGCTTGTTCGCCATTTTTGGCCTGTGTTTTGGGTTCATCCAGGCGATACTATTCCTGCGCACTATTAAACCAGATGTTGTGGTAGGATTCGGATCATATGCATCTTTCCCTACAGTGGCAGCCGCAACATTACTGGGTTATCGCACAGTCATCCACGAACAAAATGCAATACTTGGCCGTGCAAATCGACTTTTAGCCCCAAGAGTAACGCGAATAGCCACCGCCTTTGAATTTGTTTCAAACCTTAAAGCAAAAGACCGAAGGAAAATGGTGTGGACAGGAAATCCGGTTCGCCCCAACATAGTTGCAATATCGGATAAGCCGTACCCAAAATTCGGTCAGAACTCGAATATCAATATATTGATTTTTGGCGGGAGTCAGGGCGCGACAATTTTTTCAAATATTGTCCCTAAAGCTTTGATGCTTCTACCACAAGAAATCATGATACGAATTCGTGTCGTCCAGCAATGCCGCGACGAAGATGTGACCAGAGTTCAGAAAATTTATAGACAGGCGAATATAGAGGCAATCGTTGAACCATTCTTCAATGATATCGCAACCCACATTAGTTGGTCTCATCTTGTCATCTGCCGAGCCGGTGCGTCCACACTTGCGGAATTAGCTGCGGCTGGAAGGCCTGCGATTTTAGTGCCTTTTCCCCATGCAATAGACGACCATCAGACACGTAACGCACAAGGTCTCTGTGATGCAGGAGGTGGATGGATGATCGCGCAAGATGCTCTCACTGCAGGGGCCCTAGCAAGCCGCCTTGAAGCACTCTGTTCAATTGAACACACACTCGCGATGGCAGCTGAATGCGCAACTAAGATAGGCGTGTCAAGCGCTGCAGAGCGACTGTCGAGTTTAGTTATGGAAACGTTAGATCCTAATCAAATAAGCAGGACTGGGAAGAGGTCTGCTATATGAATGCACTACCTCTTAATATTGGGCTGGTTCATTTCGTTGGGATAGGTGGTATTGGCATGTCCGGCATCGCCGAAATACTCCATAATCTTGGGCATCAGGTGCAAGGCAGCGATATCTCAGAAAACCAAAATGTGAAGCGGCTCAGGAGTTTAGGAATTAAAATACATGTGGGCCACGATGAGGATAATATTAATCAAGCCAACGTAGTCGTGATTTCTTCGGCTATAAAAATGGAAAATCCAGAAATCGCCGCAGCTCGCACGCGCCGCATTCCAGTGGTCCGCCGTGCCGAAATGTTAGCTGAATTAATGCGCCTTAAATCGTCAATCGCAGTTGGCGGTACTCACGGGAAAACTACTACTACATCAATAATCGCCGCAGTTCTTGATGGTGCAGGACTTGATCCTACCGTTATAAATGGCGGTATCATAAATTCCTATGGAACGAATGCACGGCTTGGAGACGGAAAGTGGATGGTGGTTGAGGCAGATGAGTCCGATGGAACGTTTATCCGTCTGCCTGCTACCATCTCTGTAGTCACCAATCTTGACCCGGAACACCTCGATTTCTACGGTGATTTCGAGACTGAAAAAGATGCTTTCCACCGCTTCATAGCGAATATTCCCTGATTGACGGTTTGCTCCGCATTCATCCTACGCTCGATCGAGTCGCAGAGCTCGATATGCCGGCGGTGGCGATTACCGATCACCACAACTTCTTTGGCTTGGTGAAGGCCTACAAGGCGGCTGAGAGTCTGGGGGTGAAACTCATTGTCGGGGCAGACTTGCATGTCCTAGATCCTCATGATGAGGATCGGCATCATGAGCTTTGTCTCCTCGCTCAGAACGAGACGGGCTATCGCAATCTGATGTTGCTGCTGTCACGCTCATACCAGCAAGGGCAATACTTGGGCAGGCCGAGGGTGGACCGGGCATGGATTCGGGAGTACGCCGCGGGTGTCATCGCTCTGTCGGGTGGTCGGCAGGGGGATATCGGTCAAGCATTGTTGAATGGCCGCGAGGCTGATGCAC
Source organism: uncultured Rhodospirillaceae bacterium (assembly GCA_913043025.1). Classification (GTDB taxonomy): domain Bacteria; phylum Pseudomonadota; class Alphaproteobacteria; order UBA8366; family UBA8366; genus UBA8366. The sequence goes on along the minus strand of CAJWLM010000014.1, from coordinate 663 downwards.
GCGCCGCGCTGCATGACTGGCAGGCCTGCTTCCCAGACCGATTCTATTTGGAGTTACAGCGAACAGGCCGAACAGGCGAAGAAGACTATCTCCACGCAGCCGTGGCGCTGGCGGCCGAGAATCACTGCCCGGTGGTAGCAACCAATGACGTGCGTTTTCTGGAGGCGGGAGAGTTTGAAGCCCACGAGGCCCGGGTCTGCATCGGTGATGGGCGGACGTTGGATGACCCGCGACGAATGCGCGCTTATTCGGATCAACAGTACCTTCGCTCTGCCGAGGAAATGGCTGAGTTGTTCTCTGATATCCCTGAAGCACTCGAGAACTCAGTCGAAATTGCCAGACGATGTACGGTGTCTCTGACGCTGGGCCAGCCTTTTCTACCAAACTATCCGGTACCCAAGGAAGAGACGATCGAGGCTTTCCTCAGTCGACTATCTCATGAGGGGTTGCAGCGACGTTTTCCCCAATGGGACGAACAGCAGTTGGAACCCTATCGTCAGCGTCTTGAGTTTGAGCTTAATACCATCAACCAGATGGGCTTCCCCGGTTATTTCCTTGTGGTCATGGACTTTATTCGCTGGGCCAAGGAGCAGGATATTCCGGTTGGCCCTGGCAGAGGTTCGGGTGCAGGGTCTTTGGTGGCCTATGCATTGGAGATCACCG
>CAJWLM010000013.1 GCA_913043025.1 uncultured Rhodospirillaceae bacterium | reverse complement strand
GTCTTCCATATCTCTATTAGAAGATCAAAGCCGTGGCTGCCCCCGCAACTGTAGGCGGAGAGCCCCATCCACCATACGCCACTGGGGAAACCTGGGAAGGCAGGATGTGGGCGATGACCCGTGAGCCAGTATACCTGCCGTTGACGCGCTATCGCAGGTCTGCTCGGCGGGGTGTACGGGCATAAGCCACGTGGCCAAATTTGGCGAATCGGGGTGAGAAAAATGGCGTTAGCGGTGAAAAAACGTTCGTTGGGAGTGTTGCTATGTTTTTTTCAAAGTCATTATTACCAAAGTTTGCCATAGTATTTGTTGTGTTGTGTGTTTTTGGGTCTAGCATCGGACCTGCAGAGGCCCACCATCCGATGGATTTTCAAACACCTCAAACGGTTCTTCAAGGACTGCTTTCAGGGTTCGGGCATCCCATTATTGGTTTAGATCACCTAGCTTTCGTTGTTGGGTTGGGTTTTATGGGTGCGCTGGTCCCAAGCGGGCTTGCCGCTTTGAGCTCTTTCATTATAGGCTGCTTGGTAGGATGCACAATCCATCTGAATTCCTTCGATTTACCCCTAGTTGAACTAATTATCGCATCTTCTGTAATCTTAGTGGGTGTCATGATTGCCCTTCGCTACGCAATATCGACATATGCATTTGCAGTCGCAATTGGCATATTTGGTGTTTTTCACGGTTATGCATATGGTGAGGCAATCATAGGAGCGGAGGCATCGGTGCTTGGTGCATATCTTATGGGTCTCAGTCTTGTGCAGTTTTGCATCGGTGCGGCGGTGTATTTTGGATTACGACTCTTGAGGTCAAAGTTTAGCCGAATAGACTTTGGTGCACGAATGGCAGGCATAACCATAGGTGGATTTGGTGCTGCTACACTTTTCGGGCAAGTCATTTCTTAACTGGGTCCGTTTAGAATATGGCTACCAAAAGAGCATTGCCGGCGGTAACGTTGGTGTTGGGTGGTACGCGCTCGGGTAAGAGCCTTTATGCTGAGCGGTGCATAAAAAATATATCGCAGCAGCCAGTTTACATCGCTACAGCTGAACCCGGTGATCCCGAGATGATAAAGCGTATTAAACGGCATCGTGAGCGACGCGGATCTAGTTGGCAGACAGTGGAAGAATCTATCGATCTAGTTGGTGTGCTTAAGATGCATAGAAAGTCTGCTATTTTGGTCGATTGTCTCACGCTATGGCTTACTAATTTAATACTTGCAGATTACGACGTTGAAGAATCCCTATCCAAGCTGGCATTAGAGCTAAGGCAGGCCGAAGGTAGCGTTTTCCTTGTTTCAAATGAGGTTGGATCAGGAATAATGCCCGAGAATGCACTAGCGCGAAAATTTTGCGACGTTGCCGGTCAAATGAACCAGATAATAGCATCGGAGGCTGCGTCCGTTGTCCTCGTAACGGCCGGCATTCCTCAGTTGCTTAAGGTTCCTCAAGAGGTTTGAACCTATGCATTTCAGAAGTAAAATACCAGCAACAGTGTTAACTGGGTTTTTAGGAGCTGGTAAAACCAGTACGATCCGGCACATTTTACAAAATACTGCTGGATTGCGGTTGGCGTTGATTATCAATGAATTTGGTAATCTCGGCGTCGATGGCGAAATCATAAAAGGTTGTGGTATTCCAGAATGCCAAGACGAAAACGTTGTCGAGCTAGCTAATGGTTGCATTTGCTGTACTGTGGCAGATGACTTCGTTCCAGCTATGAATGGGTTAATATCCCGCGCAGATCCTCCTGATCATATAATAATTGAGACATCAGGCCTTGCGCTACCCAAACCCCTAGTTAAAGCCTTTAACTGGCCTGAGGTGCGATCTAAAGTCACAGTAGATGGGGTTGTCGCGCTTGTTGACGGACCCGCAGTAACAGCGGGGTTATTCACAGCAAGCGACAAGCCTCCTGAAGAAGGTTTGTCTAGTGCCGGCAAACAAGATCATGAAAACCCTTTAGAAGAATTATTTGAGGAGCAGCTGGGTAGCGCTGACATAGTGTTAATTAATAAAACAGATCTTATGGATAAGAACGAGTTGTCCAAATCGGTGCGAATAGTTAAAAACACTGCTAGGCCAAATGCGTTGGTGATCAAAACGGCATACGGCCGGGTCGACACCAAAGTGCTTCTCGGACTTGCAGCAACGGCAGAAAACGATCTTGAAACGAGAATCTCCCATCATGATGGGCTGGACCATAGCCATACTCATGACGAATTCGAGTCGTTCTCGATAAGATTAGGTGCCCTGCCTTCAGCCAAAATTTTAGAGAACCGCATCAGGCAAGTCGTCAAGAAGCATGATATTCTGAGAATCAAAGGCTTCGCTGCCATTGAAAAGAAACCACTTAGGTTTGTGATTCAAGGAGTTGGGACAAACCTCTCGTTCTATTATGACAGACCCTGGAAATCTGGCGAAGATTGCCACACGGAATTGGTTGTTATTGGATTACATGGTTTAGATACGGTAGCAATTCATTCTGAACTGGCGGGTTAGAATGCACCTGCTTAATGCTCAGCCGGGCGCAGTAGCTGATGGCTCGGAAGCGATAGATCTGGGGCAGTCGCCGGGGCAAATATTATTTCTATCTGCTGCGGATACCGATCTTGCTGCTCTTTCGGCTGCGCGATCCAGTGTTGGATCAAACTTCCCCTCTCTCAGACTTGCGAACGTAATGCAGCTTTCACATCCCATGTCAGTTGATCTGTACTGTGAAAAGATGGTGAAGACAGCAAAACTTATCATAGTGCGGCTTTTAGGTGGTGTTAGCTATTGGCAATACGGTGTTGAGCAGATTTCTGGAATATGTGCTTCAAACGGTTCGGCACTTGCTTTTCTTCCCGGTGATGATCAACCTGACGAAGATCTTATCTCACGTTCAAATCTACCTTCGGAAAGCTGTCACCGCCTTTGGCAGTACCTTGTGCATGGCGGATCAGAGAATGCGCGCGAATTTCTGAATTTCGCTTCTTCAATACTCGACGGTGCTGAGCATTGGTGTGAGCCAAGACCTCTCTTGAGAGCGGGGCTCTATTGGCCAGGCATCAATTCTGTAGATTTGGCTACGATATCGAATAATTGGAGAGCTGATGCCCAAGTGGTAGCGATTGTTTTCTATCGTGCCCACCTCCAATCGGGAAATTTGAAGCCTATTCTACAGCTTATTAAAGCGCTAGAGGCTGAAGAGTTGTCACCCCTTCCCATATTTATTTCGAGTCTTAAAGACCCTTTGTCGGATAAAATCCTGCAGCAAATATTTGCGGATGCACCACCGCAGGTTATACTTAACACTACAGGATTTTCTGCTTCTACGCCTGGAATTGCTCACGTGTCGTGTGCATTGGACGGTTGCAATTGCCCTGTCTTCCAGGTGATCTTTTCGGGTGGCTCCAAGGAGGATTGGCATAAAAATACACAAGGTTTGTCACCGCGCGATCTTGCTATGAATGTTGCTCTCCCTGAAGTTGACGGACGTATAATTACGAGGGCAATTTCTTTTAAAAATCAAGCTAACCACGACCCACTCACAGAGCATTCGATCGTCAACTATGAGCCAAAGCGTGATCGTGTACAATTCGTTGCTAAATTGGCTGCTAATTGGTGCCGCCTTTCCAAAACCCCCGCAAATGAGCGCTGCATTGCAATTGTATTAGCCAATTATCCCAACCGTGATGGACGGATTGGTAATGGAGTTGGCCTTGATACTCCCGCAAGCGTCAGCCATGTCATCAGTATTTTAGCTGAGGAAGGTTATGACATAGCCGATCCAAATCTGGATGGAAGCCAACTAATAGAAAAATTGCTAGCTGGGCCGACAAATGCTGGAGTTTTAGGACGAAAGATAGAAGCTATGCTCCCACTGAATGTTTATGTTAGGGCATTCGAAAGATTACCGGTGGTTGCGCAACGTAAGATACAAGGGCGATGGGGTGATCCAGTCAACGATCCCTTTTATTTAGCTCAAGAAAAAAGTTTTGCCGTTCCAATTTTTTACTGTGGCAAAATCGTTATAGGATTACAGCCAGCGCGTGGTTACAATATCGACCCTAAATCTAGCTACCATGACCCGGATTTGCCACCTCCGCATGGGTATCTCGCTTTTTATTTTTGGCTCCGGGAGTGCTTTGGAGCGCACGCGGTAATCCATTTTGGTAAACACGGAAACCTCGAGTGGCTGCCAGGAAAGGCTCTAGCACTTTCAGATGAATGTTTCCCTGAGGCCGTTTTTGGGCCGACACCGCATCTTTATCCTTTTATAGTAAACGATCCAGGAGAGGGTGCGCAGGCCAAACGCCGGGCGCAAGCAGTAATCGTTGATCATCTTACTCCACCGCTAACTCGTGCAGAAATATATGGGCCGTTGGCCGAACTAGAGCAGTTAGTTGATGAATACTTCGATGCGACAGGCATTGACCCTGGGCGCTGCAATATACTGAGTGATTTAATTTTTGAAAAAAGTATAGAACTTGGCATTGCCGAGGAATGCGGAATATCTCGGGATGAAGAGCCGACAAGTGCCCTCTCGAAACTTGATGGTTATTTGTGTGAGCTAAAAGAATTGCAGATACGGGATGGCCTTCACATTTTTGGTCAGGCGCCAACGGACCGTCAATTGACCGACCTTCTGGTCGCTTTGGCGCGTGTTCCGGGGGCAAAGCGCCAATCTCTACATCGTGCTTTAGCGAATGATTTGGGTCTCGCGGGCTTCGACCCTCTTGATTGCAATATGGGTGAAGTATGGGATGGGGATAAGATTGATGGCATGCATATTCGCACTCAAGGAGATCTTGTGGAGCACATAGAAAAACTGGCCTCAAGTTTAGTTTCTGGCAATGAAAAAGCACCAAAAGATTGGGAATCCTCCGGGGAAGTGCTATCTGAGATTAATTCGTCTCTGCGGCCAGCAGTTATATCCTCAGGGACTTCTGAAATTTATGGTTTACTGTCTGGCCTCAGGGGAAATTTCGTTTTACCAGGCCCCTCAGGGGCGCCGAGTAGGGGAAGGCCGGAAGTTTTGCCGACTGGAAGGAATTTTTATTCCGTTGATACGCGTGCTGTTCCTACGCCGGCAGCTTGGACCTTGGGCTGGAAGTCTGCCTCTCTAATTATGGAACGCTATGCTCAGGACCACGGGGAATGGCTCAAGCACGTTGGACTTTCGGTTTGGGGAACTTCAAATATGAGGACGGGTGGTGATGACATAGCCCAAGCTTTAGCATTGTTAGGGGTGCGGCCAGTCTGGGAGCCGGTATCTCGCCGTGTCACTAACTTTGAGATCATGCCGCTTGACGTTTTGGGGCGGCCACGGGTTGATGTCACACTACGTATATCAGGATTTTTTCGTGATGCGTTTCCGGCTCAGATTGACTTATTTGATTCAGCGGTAAGAGCGGTGGCCAAACTAGAAGAAAATGCCGAAGACAACCCGATTGCGGCTGCTGTGAAAAAAGAAAAAAGACAAATGATACAAATGGGGACAGACCCTACGACTGCTGACTTACATTCGGGCTATCGGATCTTTGGATCCAAGCCCGGCGCATATGGTGCTGGCCTGCAAGCATTGATTGATGAGTGCGGTTGGGAAAACTCAGATGATCTTGCAAAAGCATATATAGCATGGAGTAGTTATGCCTACGGCGGTGGAGCGCGCGGGGTTACAGCCAAGAGTCAGTTTGAATGTCGTTTAAAAGCTATTGAGGCGGTGTTGCATAACCAAGATAATCGCGAGCACGATTTGCTGGACTCAGACGATTATTATCAATTTGAAGGAGGCATGATTACAGCAGTTGAGCACACTTCTGGCAAGCAGCCTATTGCCTACCATAATGATCATTCTCGTCCTGAAAACCCAAAAATACACAGCCTTGAGGAAGAAATCGCTCGAACTATTCGTGGCCGAGGGGCTAATCCGAAATGGATTTCTGGGGTGATGAGGCATGGATATAAAGGAGCTTTCGAGATAGCGGCAACAGTGGACTACCTTTTTGCTTTTGCTGCAACTACCGGCGCAGTCAAGGACAGACATTTCGATCTCCTTTTTGATGCGTATATAGAGGATGACGAAGTGCTAAGCTTTCTAAAAAGTGCGAATGCTGACGCGTTGGCGGAAATAGCGAAACGCTTCTTAGAAGCCTTAGATAGAGGCCTGTGGCAGCCAAAATTAAATTCTGCGCCTGCAAAACTTATGGCTCTAACCGATAGCAAATCCGTTGGGCAGGGGAATAAATTCGATGCCAAAGCACCTGAGTGAAGAGGAATTAAATCATCGTGCCAATGCGAAGTCTAAAAAGCGCAAGGCTGCTCGTGACAAAATGCTCGCCACAAAGACTGTTGAAAAAGGACTTCTCATCGTACACACCGGGAAAGGGAAGGGAAAATCTACTGCGGCATTTGGATTAGTTACTCGAGCTGTTGGAAACCAAATGCGCGTGGGGGTAGTTCAATTTGTAAAAGGGAAATGGGAAACGGGAGAGAGACATGTGTTAGAAAAATTTCCCGAACAAGTTGATATACGCACAATGGGCGAGGGTTTCACTTGGGATACGCAAGATCGGGCTCGCGACATTGCTGCTGCTGAGGCTGCATGGAAAGTCTCTAAGAAAATGATAGATGATGCGCGCGGATCTTCTCCCAAGTATGATATGATCTTACTGGATGAGCTTAATATCGTCTTGCGTTACAGCTATTTGCCCTTGGAAGAGGTCATTGAAGAGCTCAAAAGAAAACCAAAAAACCTGCACCTCATTGTTACTGGCCGCAATGCTAGGCCAGAATTGATAGAGATCGCTGACCTTGTAACGGAAATGATGCAAATAAAGCATCCCTTTCGAGAGCAAAATGTGATGGCTCAGAAAGGCATAGAATTTTGAGTGCAGCTGCATTCATGGTACAGGGCACAGGCTCTGAAGTTGGTAAGTCCGTTATTACGGCGGGGTTGTGTCGTGCTCTCATGCGGCGAGGATTTGCTGTGCGCCCCTTCAAACCGCAAAATATGTCAAACAACGCTGCAGTAACTTCAGACGGCGGTGAAATTGGGCGGGCTCAGGCATTGCAAGCTCGTGCCTGTGGGGTAGCTCCATCGTTGCATATGAACCCGGTTTTGCTCAAGCCTCAAACCGATATAGGCGCTCAGTTAGTAGTTCAAGGGCATGTAATTGGAAATTTTGAAGCATGCGATTATACGTTACACAAGCCAACTCTTTTGAAGCCAGTACTGGAAAGTTTCTCTTTGTTATCAGATCAAGCAGACATTGTGGTTGTGGAGGGTGCCGGCAGCCCGGCTGAGATAAATTTGCGAGATGGTGATATTGCAAATATGGGTTTTGCCGAGGCATCTGACACCCCCGTCATCTTAATCGCTGATATTGAGCGTGGGGGTGTTATAGCAAATTTGGTCGGTACTTACGAAGTTCTTAGCAATAGCGAACGCAAACGTGTTTCAGGATTTATTGTAAACAAATTTCGTGGGGATAAGAGCCTATTTGATAAGGGCGCGATTGAGATTGAAAATCGGACAGGTTGGTTATGTCTTGGTGTTGTGCCTTATTTTAAGGAAGCGGAAAAATTGCCCGCTGAGGATGCTGTTCGACTTCAACAGCCCGCGCGGGCAGCGGCGGGGTGTGTGGTTAAAATTGCGGTGCCCGTATTTTCACGAATTGCTAATTTTGATGATTTGGACCCATTTGCCGCCGAACCAGGGGTGTCGGTACAATTTGTATGCCCAGGTGATGCGTTGCCAGGCGACGCAGACTTGATTGTCCTGCCAGGTTCAAAATCAACCCGGTGCGACCTAGAGCTCTTATACAAGGAGCGCTGGGACGTTGATATTGATGCCCACGTTCGCAGAGGAGGTTGGGTTATTGGACTTTGTGGCGGATATCAGATGTTAGGGAAAAAAATTGTTGATCTTGATGGTGTGGAGGGCCCAGCTGGAACAAGCAAGGGGCTCGGCTATCTCGATGTTGAAACGGTTATTACAGGAGATAAGACACTCATACCAGCAGAGGGAACCACTGCAGACGGCAATCACAACATCTCTGGGTATGAGATGCATATGGGACAAACAAATGGGCCAGGCACTTCTCATCCAATGCTATTAGCTCTCCCCGGTGAGCAGCTAGACGGAGGTTCCATATGCTCACTTGGGCGAATTATGGGGTGCTACCTACATGGACTGTTCAATAATGATGCCTACCGAAGCCATCTTTTAACCCAAATTAGTAAACAGGATCGTGGAAATATTAATTTTGAAAATATAGTAGAGACAGCATTGGATGGATTGGCTAAGCATCTAGAAAAACACCTGGATATCCCTGCTATCGCAGATTTGGCCAGCCTTGATATAAATGAAATTGTTTAATCTAACGAATACTCCATAGTTAAAAGGTAATCATCGTATGATGAAGTCTATAAGCGAATTGCTAGTCGATAGATACGGGGTCGAGGTTGATTTTGGCAGCGAAATAGAGTCCTCAGATATTCTGAGAAAAATTTTGGGGAGAGGATCTCAACGACATTTTACCGATAAACCGGTAACTGTCAGTATGTTGAAAACCCTATTGGGATGTGCGCAGTCAGCACCGACCAAATCGGATCTTCAGCAATATTCCGTCATCATCGTTACAGAAAAAAGTCGGCTTGTAAAATTAGGAAAATTGAATAGCGGGCTTACTTGGCCGACGAATGCAACGGTTTTTATGGTTTGGTGCGCAGACATGAGGCGCAATCAGAAATTGGCTAAATTACGCGGGTACAAACATCAAAATAATAATCTTGATACTTTTATGAATGGAGTTGTTGATGCGGCCTTAGCAATGCAGAGCTTCATATGTGCTGCTGAGGGAGTAGGGCTTGGCTGTTGTCCAATCAGTCAAATAAGAAATGATTTAAGCTCGGTGACGAAAATTCTCTCAATCCCTTCAGGCGTTTTTCCGATCGCAGGGCTAGCGTTAGGGTGGCCAAAATATCAAAAGCCACGTGTTTCGATGCGGCTACCTCAAGATGTAGTAGCTCATTGGGATAAATATTCTGATGAGCATCTAACCTCGTTGGTGAATGCGTATGATAAGCGTCGTCATGAAAGAGAACCGATAGCACCTGAAAAGCAACGGCACGTGGATATTTATGGGGTTAACGATTTTTGCTCGTGGTCGGAGAATGTAACTCGTCAACTCTCGTTGCCCGAGCGGCCTGGTTTCTCTGATTTTTTAAGGAAACATGGTTATGAACTCGATTAGGTAATGCAGGTTATGAATAAGGAAGAAAAACTCTATGGAAAAGTAGCAATGATAACGGGCGCGGCTAACAACATCGCCCGGGAAGCAGCCGTAATGATGGCTGAAGAAGGTGCTAACGTTTCTATCTGCACATTACAAAATAAGGATGGGCTCGACGAGACTGCTCGGCTGGTCGAAAACTGTGGGTCTCAGTGTTTCCATCGTTTGATGGATGTACGCGACGAAAAGCAAGTTCGCAAATTTGTGGCAGATACTGTAAGTTATTTAGGGCGACTTGATTGTCTTGTTAATAGTGCTGCGGTACGTCGCCATTTTGCGTTTCACGATATGACATTAGAGAGATGGAGAGATGCACATAAAGTTATATTAGAAGGGGCTTTTCTTTGCACCCATGCAGCAGTTCCGCATATTAAAGCGGCAGGGGGCGGAGCCATAATTAATATGGGTGGTGTTTCGGCGCATCAAGGGCACGTTGAACGTTGTCATGTGACAGCAGCAAAGGCAGGTGTGGTTGGTTTTTCCAAAGGACTTGCGGTAGAGCTTGCGCCCTTTGGCATTCGCGTCAACTGTGTGGTGCCGGGTAATATAAACACGGAGCAGGTTAGCTCCCGCGATACCCGGATTCCACATCCCTCAGGAAACAAGCCTGTATGGGGGCGCGAGGGTAATCCCAAGGAACCAGCGAGCATGATACGCTATCTATGCACATCGGAGGCTTCTTACATCACTGGACAAACTATTCACGTAAACGGCGGGCTTTATCTACCGTAAAAATCTGGCGAAGCACGCAATGACGGTTTTCAATCCAAATGCATTATCTAACGGCAACTAAAAAGAGTGCGGAATTGGGGAGTATAAAATGAGTGTTTCAGAAAAAAGCTTAGGTGAGCTAACCAAGGATTTGGTAGGCCGCAGGAAAAAAGCACTGGGCATGGGGGGGGCTGAAAAGCTCGCTAAACGTAAAAAACAAGGTGTCATGCACGCGCGTGAGCGGATGGAACACTTGCTTGATGACGGAACCTTTATTGAAACCGGATTGCTAGGTGAAGCAAGCGTAAATCCGGCTGATAGAGGGAAAACCCCGGCAGATGGGAAAGTAACGGGGTTTGGAAAAGTCGATGGCCGTGAGGTTGCGGTGAGTGTTAATGATTTTACGGTTAAGGGATCATCTACGAGCGCAACAAATTCAAAAAAAGTAGGGCATGTTCGCAAATATGCCACCGAATGTGGTATGCCGGTAATTTTTGTTGGCGAATCGACTGGCGCGCGGTTACCTGATGCTATGGGTTCGAAGGGTATGGGAGCCCTACTTGGTAACGACATCACACAATTTCAGCGAATGAGAGATACGCCATGGTGTGCTGCAGCACTAGGTTACTCCTTCGGTTCTTCCGCATGGCTTTCATGTTGTTCTGATTTTGCTGTTATGCGTAAAGGCTCGACTATGGCTGTTTCAAGCCCGCGGTTAATATCGATGGCTATACACGCCGAGGTTGATCTCGAAGAGCTTGGTGGTTGGAGACTCCACGCAGATACAACTGGACTTGTTGATTTGGTGGTCGACACAGATGAGGAAGCGTTAGACGCAATAAAAAAATTCCTGAGTTATATGCCCGCACACAACATGGAGGCACCACCAACAGAAGCTGTTGGCAAAGGCTCAGGGTCAGAAATGGAAAACATAGCGGATATTATACCGGACAAACGGAGCCAAGTGTATGATGTCCATAAGATTATTGATGCCATTGTAGACAAAGATAGTGTTTTCGAGATGAAACGCCGCTTTGGTAAGGCAGTCGTTACGTGCTTAGCTCGTTTGGGAGGCCGAACTGTTGGTGTGATTGCAAACAACCCTCTGCATCGTGGCGGTGCAATGGATACGGATGCATGCGAAAAATGTACTGATTTCCAAGTTATGTGTGACAGCTTTAACATTCCTATCGTTAAATTAGTGGATACGCCAGGTTTCATCATCGGTGTTGAGGCGGAAAAGAAGCGTGCACCCGGAAGAATAATGAACTTTATGAACGCCACCTGTCTTCTTACTGTGCCAACTCTGACTGTTATCATGCGCAAGAGTTATGGTCGTGCTTATGTGGCTATGGGTGGAGGTCGGCACTCTGATGACCTCGTCGCATGGCCAAGTGCTGAGGTAAGTTTCATGGACCCTCGTTTCGCAACGCGAATAGTGCATGGGGTTGAGGATGGTGATGATGGTTACAACGAGGCACTTTCGGAAATTCAGCAAGATATAGAGCCATGGGATATGGCATCAATCTTTGCTGTTCAGGATATTATCAAACCTGAAGAGACTAGAGACTACTTGATAAGAATGCTTGATGTATACCAATTGCGTAAAACTAATGGGGTCGGACAGCATCTGATGCGCACTTGGCCAACTAGTTACTGAGGAAAAAATGAAAGATACAGCGATAATTAAGAAAGCAAGAGATGCCGGCCGATCGGCGTTGGACGAGGAGAACGGCAAGAAGCTGCTTTCAGAATATGGTATTTCAGTACCGAAGAGCACTGTGATTAGTGATGTTGGGAAAGTCATAGATGCATTAAAGGGTTTCAAATTCCCGCTTGTGGTAAAAGTGATGTCTCCTGATATTTTGCATAAGAGCGACGCTGGGGGCGTTGCGGTTGGGCTGCAGGACTCAGAAGAAGTAAAAGCTGCAATTACTGAAATGGCTCGGAGACCAGCGATAGCGCAAGCTAATGTGGAAGGCTATCTCGTTGAAGAGATGGCGCCTTCTGGACAAGAAGTGGTTGTAGGCGGAGTACGTGACCCTCAGTTTGGTCCGCTGATAATGGTTGGGCTCGGCGGCATTTTCGTTGAGGTGTTGTCTGATGTAACGTTCCGGGTGTGTCCGATCAATCGATCCGATGCGACAGAAATGCTTAACGAATTGAAAGGCAGAGCTCTTTTAGATGGTGCTCGGGGGCGACCGTCAGCAGACCGAGATGCGATTATTGATGTGATGATGAAAATGGGTGGCGATGGCGGTTTATTGGTTGAATTGGCGGATGATATAGATGAGGCGGATATCAACCCGTTAATAGTTTCTGACAATGGCGCAGTTGCCGTAGATGCCAGATTTATTCTTGCTAACACACCTGCTGTCAGACCCTCACAAGAGCCACTCCCCGATAATAGCGTCCTAAAAAAGTTCGAGCCGCTTTTCAATCCTAAGACCATAGCGGTCATTGGCGCATCGGCCACCGGACACACTATAGCCAACACTTTTATCCGACGGATCACGGAATTTGGTTATAGGGGAAGTATCTATCCTATTCATCCAAAAGCTTCGGAGGTTGACGGCTTGAAAGCATATCCATCACTCGGTGAGACACCGGATCCTGTTGATTATGCATATATCGCAATAAGTTCTGGCGCTGTGCCACCATTGATAGAGGCTGCGAATGGGCGCGTTGCCTATGCACAGGTTATATCTAGCGGTTTTGGTGAAGTGGAAGAGGGTGTAGCCTTACAAACAGAACTAGTTGAGTCAGCGCGCTCGGGTAGATGTCGGGCAATTGGGCCAAATTGTCTAGGTACCTATTCACCGCGCGGTGGTCTTACTTTTCCTGAAAACGCGCCGCGCACCCTCGGGAATGTTGGGGTAATAAGTCAGTCGGGAGGTCTCGGGACTGATATAGTTAAACGTGGTCAAATGCGTGGGATTGCTTACAGTGGACTTGTAACTGTCGGGAATTGCGCCGACATTAATCCAAACGATATATTAGAATTTTATCTTGCTGACGAACAAACGAGGGTGATTGGGCTCTACCTCGAGGGTGTGCAGGATGGGCGTCGTTTTTTTGAACTACTTAATCGGGCAAAAGGCAAAAAGCCGATTGTGGTTCTAAAGGGTGGACGTACCGAGGAGGGCCGTAAAGCTGCGGCTTCACATACTGGCTCACTCGCTGGCAATGAACAGGTCTGGGAAGCTTTGGAACGACAAACCGGGTGCGTACTTGCTGAAACATTAGATGACTTCCTTGATTGTTTAATGGCGTTACAGATCCTTTCTCCACGAAGTGAACGTCCAACTAATCGTATCGCAATGTTTGGCAATGGCGGTGGCACCAGTGTGCTGGCTACCGACTATTTTGCTCGACATGGTTTATCGGTAGAGCCATTCGAGGCGGATACGATCAAGGCACTAGAAGATTTACAAATGCCACCAGGTACCTCAATCGCAAACCCTGTGGATGCACCGGTTGGTACATTGCAACAAGAGAATGGTCTAATTGCAGAAAAAGTTCTGGATGCGGTTTACACTCATTTCAAGCCGGATGCAGTCGCGATGCATCTGAATCTGGCTGCTTTCGTGGGGCGTGGGCCGATCGATCCGCTTGAAAATCTTATCGGCGCAGCACTTCGAATCCAAAAGAAATATCCCGGGCAAGCCCATTTTCTTTTAGCCCTCCGTTCTGACGGAAACCCTGATGTGGAGGCGAGCAAGACAAAGTACACGGAGATGGCCTTGGGTGTAGGCATTCCAGTCTTTGCTGAGCTTAGCAACATCGCAATAGCTCTTGAAGCGCTTAAACACGTGGAGCAATTTCAAGTTACACATCTTGCTGGAGTGCAAGTTGCCAAACAGAGTTAGGTGTGAAACTCCTCTGTCCTAACCAAATGTGCATTAATTACGTTGTGGTTTAAAGACGGACGATATCCTTTCGGGAGTATGATATTGCCATTATGGAATGGTAGGCTTTCCTCGAATACCGATTGGGTAAGTTTAAGGAAACCATTATTTTCGCCCGCATTATCAATGGCCACGCGGGCCACGCATGCTTCCATCCAACACTGAATGTCAGTGGAAGTGCCGTCACCCAGTACTGGTGTCATGCCTTTAGCTTTTATATGTGATAGGCCGGTCAGAAGCATATCCATCGAAGGAAATTTCTTAAGTTTTAATTTAACAAATTCTATACCCTTTAAATCTGCGGATTTATCTATATCCTTCACGCAGTAGATTGATTCGTCCATCATAAGTGGCACTTTAGATGCCCTAGCAACTGCGGCATTTGCTTCCCACGCATCGGATTCGCACGGCTGTTCGAAGAGCATAATATTACTAGGGTCGAGAGCGGAGCCAAAACTGATTCCTTGCTCCGCACTGAAATTCCGATTGGCATCTAGTCTAATTATAACGCCTGTTCCGTCGATAACTTTTTGGATTAGTCGTACCCGTCGCAGGTCATCTTCAACATCAAATCCGACCTTCACCTTTAATGTTTTAAAGCCTTTCTCTATAAGCTCTCCTATTTCTTCAGGGATCTTTTCCAGATCCATTTCATGCACTGGATCTAAGAGCGGCACGTGGGTTTCTTCCGCGATGTCGAGGAGTTTATGGTCCATGAGCATTTCAAGTGCTCCCAGAATCGCCGACGCAGCCGTAGGAAAGTCGCGGCTGGCATTGAAAATTTCCGAATGCGCTTCAGTCGGGTTCATGCGGATTATTTTTTCACACCAGTTCTTACAGAACGTCCAACCGCCCTCAAGCGATTCAAAGCTATACCCTGGTGATATATGACCTTCACCGAAACCAGTTTTCCCGTCACTGTTAGTAATCTCAACAATAAATGGATCAAAATTATGAAAGGTCTTTTGAGATATTTTATATGGTACTCGAAGGGGTATTCTTGTGTGGCTGAGGGTGATGCGGTCGATTGTCATGATATTATTCCCACCAAAAAAACGTCTATAATAGGGCGGTGTTCACACACGGAACTCAAAGGGCCGAGAAAATGAACAGTGGGTGTGCTGTTGCCTAAAGTAACTACCGCGCCAATGCTTGGGCTAAATCGTCCTTTATGTCCTGCGGATCTTCAAGCCCAACTGAAAGTCTTACCAGCCCATCAGTAATGCCAAGCTCGCCTCGTCCCTCGGGTGTTAATCTTTGGTGGGTAGTGGTTGCTGGGTGTGTCACAATGCTTTTTGTGTCACCTAGGTTGTTTGATATGTCTATCATTCGAAGGGCATTGAGCACTGAGAAAGCACGTTTTTTGCCGCCTTCCAGTTGGAATGATAAAACCGACCCGGAATCGTTCATTTGTTTCTTCGCTATATCATACTGTGGGTGACTTTGAAGGCCAGGATAAATGACCTTATCTATTCCATGCTGTTTCTCTAGCCAGTGTGCTACGGCAATTGTATTTCTACAATGACGTTCTACGCGAAGTTCTAACGTTTCAAGCCCCTTTAACATAAGCCAAGCATTGAAAGGACTGCAGGACGGCCCGGTGTGACGAATAAACGGCTGTAGGCATTCATCATAATACTCTTGAGTGCCGAGAATAGCTCCTGCCAAGGCACGTCCCTGACCATCAATGTGTTTTGTCGCTGAATATATAACAACATCAGCACCAAGTTTGAGTGGTTTCTGCAAAATTGGTGTTGCAACCACATTATCAACTACGAGTTTCGCACCGGCCGCGTGTGTCAACTCGGCTACTTTTGGTAAGTCGATGATCTCGAGTGTCGGATTTGAGGGTGTCTCAACAAACACAGCCTGGGTTGGTTTAGTGAGTGCCCTTTCCCATTGTTCTATATTTGTCCCGGAGACCAACTCTGTTTCCACTCCATAGCGGGGGAGCAATTCTGAAACGATATAATCACATGATCCGAATAAAGCTTTTGAAGCAACTAAACGGTCGCCCGCCCTTAAAAGCGCCAGGAGTGAATAGAAAACTGCTGACATGCCGCTTGATGTTGCAGTACAATTTTCTGCTCCTTCGAGCAAACACATTCGTTTTTGAAAAGTTGTTACTGTTGGATTGCCATAGCGCGTATAGATGTAACGGTCGGTACTGCCATTAAATGCGTTTTCTGCATCTTCCGCAGAATCATAAACGAAACCCGAGGTCATATATATGGCCTCAGCGGTTTCGCGGTATTCACTCCGCCCCAGTCCGCCTCGAACTAACTTTGTTTGAGTTCGCCAAGTGGGGTCAATTTTTTTACCGTCACCCGCCATGTCACACTCCTTCAGAGGGAACTCACTTAAACGCAGGAGATCCTAAAAAATAAATGCCCTGCTAAATGGTCAGAGCCTTTTTAAGAAGACACGCCGACCTTTTAGCTGAATAATTTGCGTGGTCGCAAGCCGGTCGGGCCAAATCACCACTAGAAAATACGGTATGGCGGACGCCCTTCTGTGTCAACCAGGATTATTTATGTTTTTAAGATGCAGTATTCTTCATCATTTCTTCACGCTCTTTAATATTTTTATCTGCTGCAAGAAGATTTTCCGCTCTATAAACTACTGGATAATCTACCATTTTCCCATCCACTTCTAAAGATGCGCGGCCTGCGGCAACAGCTTGTTCAAAAGCAGTAATAATCTTTTTTGCATTTTTAACTTCCTGAGGAGTTGGCCTAAACTCTTCGTTTAGAAGTCCCACAATCTTGGGGTGAACACAAGACGCCCCCTGAAAACCGAAACGACGAGAACGACGTATAGTATCGCGCATAGCATCAATGTCTTGATAGTCTGCAACCGTGCCGATAAGTCCCAAGGGGATAATTCCTGCTGCTCGGGCTGCAATAATTCCCTGTTGTTTAGGATAGGTAAGGACTTCTGCTACTGGGTCGGTACCAATAGAAGTTGCAAAATCTTCGCTTCCCAAACTCATGGCAACTACGCGGGGATGTGCTTTCGCAATGTTCTCAATTCTAAGGAAACCTGCTGCTGTTTCAACCATTGCGATTAGCCTGGTATGACCAACATCCATGCCCCTCTCGCTCTCGAGTTCATCAATTGCCTCAGAAAGCAGGCGAATATGGCCGGGACTATCCACTTTTGTAACCGCTATTGCTTTAACCCGCGGGGAGATGGACTCCTCGAGGTCGGGTATCGCCATACGAAGAGGCTGATTAATTCGGACAACTACATCAGCGCCAGCTTGGCTAACAGACTCCGCAGCTTCCTGAATTAATTTTCTTGCCGCTGGCTTGTCGGCGATAGCTACACTATCTTCAACGTCGAGTTGGATCGCATCTGCGCCACGAGTATGGGCTTTGGAGACATAGCGTTCCACGTTTACCGGCACAAACATCAGCGAACGCCATACGGGAGTAGATTCAGTGTTGCTAAGCATAGCGAGGACCTCCAAGGTGTGAGTTTTCAAGAACGATCTAATCCTGCCCCGCTATTGGCTCAATGGCAATAGCCCTTGACCAGCGACTTCATTTGTCCCAATCAATAGGGATGAAGATTCTTATTACAGGAGGTGCAGGGTTTATTGGCTCAGCGGTGGTGCGCCATTTTTCCCGAGGCTGTGGTTTCGGAGTCATTAATTTGGACAAGCTTACTTATGCCGGTAATTTGTCTTCTGTAGAGCCAGTATCGAATCTCCCAAACTATATTTTTGAACATCACGATATTTGTGATGAAGCCGCAGTTGATAGAATCTTCAGAGCTCATGCACCAGATGCAGTAATTCATCTAGCTGCGGAGTCTCATGTTGACCGGTCCATCGATGGGCCGGCACCATTTCTAGAAACAAATGTGAAAGGTACATTTACTTTATTGGAATGTGCTCGTTCGTATTGGTGTGGTTTGCCAGACTCAGCACGAGATAAATTCCGGTTTCTCCATGTCTCGACTGATGAGGTATATGGGGCACTAGGGGCAGAGGGGCAATTTACCGAGAATAGCCAATATAGGCCAAACTCACCCTACGCTGCCTCAAAAGCAGCGGCGGATCATTTTGCTCGTGCCTGGTATCATACGTACGGGTTACCTGTGATTGTAACCAATTGTTCAAATAATTACGGGCCATTCCAGTTCCCTGAAAAGATGATTCCTACGATGATTTTGGCTGGCCTTGAGGGGCGACAATTACCAGTCTACGGTGATGGGAAAAATATAAGGGATTGGCTGCACGTGGAGGATCACGCTGCGGCGTTATACTGCATTTTAACCAAGGGTGTGCCGGGTGAGGTTTACAATATAGGTGGAGAGGCCGAGAGGCAGAACATAGAAGTGGTTGAGAGTATTTGCGAGGTGCTCGACTCTTTAATTCCAAACGGAAGTTCTGCGTCTTATCGTGACCTTATTCACTTTGTTTCTGATCGACCAGGGCATGATTATCGTTATTCGGTCTCCTGCGATAAGTTAAAAAATGAACTTGGCTGGACTCCTAGCAGAAGCTTTGAAGAAGGCCTTATTCAGACTATAAGTTGGTATCTAGAGAACCGAGATTGGTGGCGATCAATTCAAAAACGTTACGATGGGCGCAGACAGGGCTTAGGGTAATAGCAGGATATGAATGACAGATGGAGATAAATAATATAGATCATTTCGTCCTAACCGTAAGAAATGTGGATACTATCTGTGACTTTTACGAGCGCGTGCTTGGTATGACAGTGAAGACATTTGGGGAAGGGCGGAAAGCACTTTATTTTGGTAGTCAGAAGATTAACGTGCATCCGCCTATCGGTTCTGGCCCTAGTCATCGCGCCCGCAAACCGGCTATTGGTGGGCCGGATTTCTGTCTCATAACCAAAGATTCAATTGCAGATGTGGCCCAACATTTGAAGTCTGAAGGTGTACGCATTGAGCTAGGTCCTGATAAGCGTTCTGGAGCTGTTGGGACAATCACTTCGATTTATTTTCGCGATCCGGACGGTAATTTAGTTGAGATATCAAATTATGATTGATGTAGTGCCAGTTTCGGAAGCTATAGGCGCTGAAATACGCGGTGTTAACCTTGGCTATATAGATACAAATACTCTTGACCAAATACACCAATCGTGGATTTCCCATTGTGTGTTGTTGTTTCGCGATCAGGAAATTACTGCCAGAGAGTTGGTTATATTTAGTAAGCACTTCGGTGACCTTGATATCGCACCGCCAAACGAAAACGGGCAGGTAGGTGTTGACGGTTTTCCAGAAGTGCTTGTGCTGTCAAATGTCAAAGAAAATGGCCGGCCTATAGGCGCTCTTGGCAACGGCGAGGCGCAGTGGCATACAGATATGAATTATATCGATCAGCCCCCCTTAGGGAGTGTTTTGCTTGGTGTTGAGGTCCCCGATCAGGGTGGTGATACTGGGTTTTGTAATATGTACGGTGCTTTGGAAGAGTTGCCAGATTTGCTCCGTCGGCAGATAAACGGCGGTCAAATCAAGCACGATAGCTCCACTAATAGTGCTGGCCTCCTTCGTAAGGGGGCAGATGCGGTAACCGATGTTACCGCTTGCCCCGGCGCCATCCATCCTATTGTTCGCACCCATCCGGAAACTGGACGCCAGGCGCTTTATCTCGGCCGGCGTCGGAATGCATATATAATGGGTCTGACTCTAGCAAATTCGGAGGCATTGCTTGATGAGCTGTGGGCTCATGCTACACAGCCAAAATATGCTTGGCACCATCAATGGCGAGTAGGTGACGTGATAATGTGGGATAATCGTTGTGCTATGCACAGGCGTGATAGCTTCGACGAAAATCAGCGGCGTATTATGCACCGGACTCAGATTAAAGATGATGAGCTGATTCAATAGAATGCTTTTCGAATAAGGTTAGCGCCACTAAAAATCATAAGAATAAGTATGATCATACGGAAAAGCGAATCGTCCATATAACGTCGAACACCCTGGCCCACAAGTTGGCCTACAAACATTGGTATCGACGCGACAGCAGACCAAAATAACAACTGCAATGTCAAAAATTTGTAACTGGAGAGGAAAAAAATCAAAGCCAACACAGCTGTTAAATAGCCAATACCAACAGCACAGATGAAGCGTTCTTTAGGCAACTTGAGTGCTACCATGTAAATAAGAACAGGAGGTACAAGTCCGGATATTCCGGCGATGACGCCTCCGGTAAGCCCGACTGGTATTCTAATGCGTCGAGCGGTTCTCGGGTTAAGGTGCCAATCTGGCTGGTTGTAGATAAGAAATGCGAAGGCTACTACCAACACTCCGACAATACCGGAAATTAGGGTAGGGTCCACTGAAGTCAGTACTTTTGCTCCAAAAGCAACCCCTGGAAGTATGGCTACATATAGGGGCCTATATTCTCGCCAGGTCTCGACTACAAAAGCATTGCTGCTTACCTGCCATATATTGGCAATCAGTACCGGAACTGTCATCAGTGCTACTGCTGTTGAGATATCAACAAAAATTGCTGCTAGAGAAACCGAAACCAGAGCGAGACTAATTCCGGAGGCTCCCTTGCAAAATCCACCAACCATCATGGCAATAACAACACCAATTATAATCCATGGTTGTTCAAAGAGCATAAATTGTCCGGTGTTCACATTTAAAAAAGTGATTATGATGTAGCACGTAATCGTAAAAATTCTCTAGACTTTTAAGCCTACATTGGGCGCCAGTTAGTGTCAGGAGGTAAGATGCCAAAATTTGCAGCTAATTTGACAACGATGTTTCCCGAACTGGAGCCGAAAGATCGGTTTGGGGCCGCTGCTAAGGCAGGGTTTAAGGCAGTTGAATTTCTGCGGCCCTATGACCTTCGAAAGACAGTGGTTAAATCATGGCTTGACGAAAATGGGCTTGAATTTTTGCTTTTGAATACTCAGCCGGGTGAGGGTGATGCTGATCGTGGCTTTGGAACTCTGCCGGGACGTGAGGCTGAATTTAGAAAGGCTTTTGATTTGGCATTAGAATATGTGACACATCTTGAAGGAAGATTTATCCATGTTACGGCAGGGCGTGTTCCAAAGGGCATAGCCTTAGAGACATGTGAGGAAACATTCATAAGAAACTTAATGGTGGTGGCCCCAGTAGCTGAAGCTGAGGGCATCACGCTACTTTTAGAACCACTTAACATTTTAGATGTGCCTGGATATTTACATACAACTACAGAGCACACTCGAAAACTGATTGGGGCCACTCACGCACCTAATATCGCATTACAATACGACTACTATCACATGCAAATCATGCAGGGCTCACTCGCAGCAAATCTTGAAGCAAATCTTGACATCATACGGCATGTACAATTTTCGAGCTTGCCGGGCCGTCATGAGCCGCAACACGGTGAAGTCAATCTAGGCTTTTTGTTCGAACACCTTGATAGTGTGGGGTATAACGGTTGGGTAGGCTGCGAATACAGCCCTAAAGGCGATAGTTGGGATGGACTGAGCTGGGCTACACCCTATGGGTTAAATGCGGAGCGGTAATGGTGTCAAATACGATGAAAGCACGGGTGAAGTGGGTAGAGAAGCGAACCTTTTTGGGGGAGTCCGGTAGCGGGCATAGTCTAGTGATGGATGGCGCGCCAGATGCTGGCGGTCGAGATCTTGGTATACGTCCTATGGAGACACTGCTACTAGGTATGGGTGGGTGCACGGCATTCGATGTTATCCATATTTTGCAGAAAGCCCGAGAACCCGTTATTGATTGTGAGTTGGAGATCGAAGCTGATCGTGCGGAAGAAGACCCCAAAGTATTCACGCAAATAAAAATACGTTACATCGTGTCCGGTAAAAATTTATCGCGTGATAAGGTTCATCGAGCTGTGGATTTGTCGGCGGAGAAATATTGTTCTGCTTCTATCATGCTTGGCAAGGTAGCAAATATTAGTCATGAGGTGATATTTAGAGATTTATGAACTTTAGATTCAAAAAGGGAACTTGAGAAGGACGCGGACAATTTTTTTAGTTTTTTCACTAAATAAAGTTGATGCATAAAATGAACTAGCCGCCTTTTTTGATATTTCACTCAAAGAAGGATAGGGCGCAATTGTTGCAGCCATGGCGCTTACTTTTAGCTTCTGAGAAATTGCTAGCGCCCATGGCATTATTAATTCGCCTGCTCCCGCACCGGCGATTGAGCAACCCAGAATTTTACCTCGTTTGTCACTGAGTACCTTAATGATCCCTTCTGGCGTGCGCTCAGCGACAGCACGGTCATTATCCGCAAGGCTTTGCCGAAGGATACGAATACCACTACCCTTTTTTTCAAGTGCCTCAGATTGGCTCATGCCAACCTGCGCTATTTCTGGGTCTGTGTAAGTGACACGTGGTAAAGAAGTGTAATTCACCCTCGCATACAGTTTGAACAGTATGTTACGAATGACAATACCTGCTTGATAACTTGCAGCATGTGTATACTGCGGACCGTCAATGACATCGCCAAGTGCATATACTCGGTTATTGGAAGTTAAGAGCCTCTTATTCGTCAATATGCCATTTTGCTCATACTCTATTCCTCCGGCTTCAAGATTCAAACCCGTGAGATTAGGCACACGTCCTGCTGCTATCAATAAATGGGACCCTTCTAAGACCTCTGTTTGGTTGGAGCAGCTTGATATAATTATTACAGTATTATTTTTCTGTTTGGCCTCCCTAATCTTTGCGTACTCTTTGATCTTTATTCCCTCTTCCAATAGTTGTTTTTTGACCACCGTGGCAAGTTCGGGATCCTCCTTATTGAGAATTTTATCTTCATCTAGGAGTGTGACTTTAGCACCAAGTCTTCGATAGGCTTGTGCAAGCTCACACCCAAGTGGTCCGCCACCGACCACAATCAAGTGCGATGGCGCCTTTTTTAATTCAAAGACAGTTTCGTTAGTCAGGTAAGAAACGTCGTTAATACCCTTTATGGGGGGTATTCTCGGCGATGAACCGCTCGCAATAACAAATTTTTTCGCTCGGATTCGGAGGTTGCCAGCCTCTACTTCGCGAGGATCAACGAAGTGTCCTTCTTCCCGAATTACATTTACGCCCAGACCTTCATACCGCTGGGTAGAGTCATTCGGCGCGATGCTGGTTATTACATCATGTACGTGGTTGTGGACTGATTGGAACTCGATCCTAGGCGATAAACCTGCGATACCAAATCGTGATGCTTTACGTGCCGTTTGCGCAGCCTTGCCTGCAGCAATGATTGCTTTTGAGGGGATGCAGCCACAATTAAGGCAGTCTCCACCCATCTTGTTGCGCTCCAAAAGTACCACTTTTGCACCTAACTGCGACGCACCTGCCGCAACTAAAAGACCGCCTGATCCGGCACCAACAATGCAAATGTCTGGTGTTAGTAATTCAGCCATTGATTAACTTTCCGCGGTTATCAGGTTTCAATGAAAATATTTTCTACTACATGAATATTGATCGCAATGGCAGCTGAAACTGTATGTGATAATACGAAACGATTCCAATAGGGTTTAGTCATCTCCTAGCATCTTAGTAGTTATTTCAAAGACATTGCGAGATATCTCTTTGGTATTGAGAATATTGTACAAGCAATTTTTGACAAGCAATTGTCTTTCTTTATCCAAATGCCGCCAGCGTGATAAGGGCGTCAGGAGCCTGGCGGCGATTTGAGGGTTAATAGTGTTAAGCCCGATAATTTGCTCGGTAAGAAATGCGTACCCCGCACCGGTCTTAGCGTGGAATTGAACTTGATTGGAATTGCTAAATGCACCGATAAGCGCGCGAACCCTGTTTGGCGATTCAATTGAGAAGCCATCATTTTGCATCAATTCCTTTATTCGGGTCAGCGTACCATGTTTGAAGGATGTTGCCTGTAACGTAAACCATTTGTCTATAACCAAAGAATTACCTTGCCATCTCGCATGAAACATTTTCAGTGCTTCGTCACGTTCGGTTGCGCTACAATCATTCAACGCGATAAGCGAACCCATACAGTCTGTCATATTTGATGAGTTGTCGAATTGTGCTTTAGCAATTTTTACAGTGTCGTGCCGATTAAGCGCAGTGAGGTAGTAAAGAGCCATATTCCTTAGGCGTCTTTGGGCAACTTGGATAGCAGTGTAGCGGTAGATTTCTCGCGTCGTGTGGCGCTGGTAAAGACTGAATAGCTGTTTTTCAAGTCTAGTGGCAATTTGTTTGCGAATGGTTTCGCGAGCTACATGAATGCCATCAATGTTCACTGGCTCTTGAACATCTGCAAGCTCGGTTTCCAGCGGCAAACATAAAATTTCTCCAAGTAGCGCCGGGTCGGTTGTTTCGTCCTCAAGCATCTCCCCTAAGGAGTCAGTATATATCCTAATATTCTCCTCTTTCGGTTTTCCAATTTCAATTGTTCTAAAGATCAACCGTTTTGCAAGTATCTGCGATGCTTCCCAACGATTATAAGAGTCGTCATCATTTCCCATAAGAAAAGCTAGTTTTTCTAATGAAGGGTCTTCTTTTGGTATCCACTCTATCTTGACTGGAGCTGAAAAGTTGCGGAGAAACGATAGTTTGGGCGGATTAGCTATATTTTCAAATGTGAACGTCTGCTTACTTTTCTTCAATTCAAGGATTTTTTCGGTTGCGCCATCTGTACTGAGCTGTGTTCGATCACCATCAGAATTTAGCAAGGCAACGCGAATAGGAATGTGAAGGGGTTTTTTTTCGGTCTGTCCCTGCGTTGGTTCTGTGTGCTGATGAATAGTTAAAGTGTAAGATTGCTTATTCTTCTCAAAGGTATCACCAACGAAAAGTGTAGGGGTCCCAGACTGTGAATACCAAATACGGAATTGGCTAAGATCGAAATTGTTAGCATCTTCCATTGCAGAAACAAAATCATCACAAGTGACCGCATGGCCATCGTGGCGCTCAAAATACAGGTCCATTCCCTCACGAAAACCGTCCGCGCCCAATAATGTGTGCATCATTCGGATAACTTCAGCGCCTTTTTCGTAAACCGTTGCGGTATAGAAATTATTTATCTCTATATATGACTCAGGCCGGATAGGGTGGGCGAGTGGGCTCGCATCCTCTGGGAACTGCCGAGCACGCAGTGCTTTTACTGCCTTGATGCGCTCCACGGCTGCTGAAGACATGTCAGCAGAAAATGCTTGGTCACGAAAGACCGTTAGTCCCTCTTTGAGGCTGAGTTGGAACCAATCACGGCAGGTTACTCTATTGCCAGTCCAGTTGTGGAAATACTCATGTGCTATTATCGACTCAATCAGAGCATAGTCCATGTCAGTGGCGGTTTCAGGGTCAGCGAGAACATACTTGTCATTGAAGAGGTTAAGACCCTTATTCTCCATGGCGCCCATGTTAAATGCGCTTACGGCTACGATCATGTAAACATCTAGATCATACTCAAGACCATAAACTTTCTCATCCCACCTCATCGCCTTGATAAGACACTTCATAGCATGACGCGCCTGTGCCTCTTTCCCAAGGTCAACAAATATCTCGAGCGCTACGTTACGTCCTGAAGCGGTTATAAATTCATCTTTCAAGCAGCCAAGATCCCCTGCAACCAATGCGAAAAGATATGATGGTTTTGGGTATGGATCTTCCCATAATGCTGAGTGTGTCCCGTTTTTGAAGGTCTTGGTGTCGGTACAATTTCCATTTGAGAGGAGTACTGGGTACTTTTTTTTATTTCCGGTTATTTTTGTTCTGTAGCGCGCAAGAATGTCTGGTCGGTCCAAATACCACGTAATGCGGCGAAAGCCTTCGGCTTCACATTGGCTACAGAAGATCCCATTTGATTTATATATTCCCTCAAGCTGGGTATTTTTTTGTGGCTTTATTATTACAGAAGTCTCTAGGATAAAATTCTCTGGCGGTTCACTGATAACAAGTTCATTTTTGGTAACCGTATATTTTTCGCTATCCAACTTATTGCCATCGAGTGCAACCCACTGAGTTTTGAGTTGTTCGCCATTAAGCACTAGCGCCGCATGTGGGTGAGCGGCAGTTGGGTTGCGGCGTATTTGAAGTTTGGCCACTACTTCAGTGGAGGTTTCTCCAAGCTTAATATCAAGAAACACGTCGTCTATTAGAAAGTCCGACTGATTGTAATCGGCTAGTAAAACAGGAATTGGGAGTTCGGTCTTCATTTCATTTTGCCTAATGGCGTGAACCGGTCCGTTTCCTCGAGTTCGCCGTGACAGAAAGCTCGTTTTGTTTCGACCATATGCACTAGGTGGGCATGTACAGCTCGACAAGCGCCTCGATAAAGCCGTGGGTCTAATCCTTTGTACATTTCAGCAACCAGCAGCTCTACACTCTCAATCCCTTTTTCAAGATGAGTACTTATTTGTTTTTCACGGTCACGGCGATGGGCAATAAGCTTGCTGATGTAGACATGAGGCTTATCGATAAAAGTCCCGTGGTTTGGCCAATATCGTGTCTCACTTCGCTTCAGCAATTTCTCAAGAGAACGAATATAAGAGCCCATATCTCCGTCGGGAGCTGAGACAACTGTGGTCGACCATCCCATTACGTGATCCCCACTAAACAGCACATTGTTTTCTTTCAGGGCATAGCAGAGATGATTGGAAGCATGGCCAGGTGTATGCACTGCTTCAAGAGACCAAGTTTTGCCGCGAATGATGTCTCCGTCATTCAAAGAGACATCCGGTAGAAAGTCGTAATCACCGTTTCCAACACCAAATTCAAGTCCTCGATCTTTGCCGTGCTGTCCGTAGCCATAAGTAGTGGCTCCGGTGGCCGGTTTAAGTAGTTGGGTGTTAGGGGAATGGTCAGAATGGGTATGTGTGATAAAAATATGAGTAATGTTCTCGCCTTTTGTAGCGGCCAGTATCGCATCTGTATGTTTTTCGTCTAGTGGTCCCGGGTCAATCACCGCTACGTCACCATGGCCAACAATAAAGGTGCCGGTACCACGGAAGGTAAATGGGCTGGGGTTTTCAGCAATCACCCTGCGGATTAAGGGTGATAGAACATCTGGCACGCCATATTCGAAATTAAAATCCCGTTTGTGGGGAATTATTACTCGTTGTCCCATATACAAAAGCCCTCATTATTTTTGTTTGCATTAGGCTTCATCAATTGTCCCTGTCAAGGGTATCGACTAAGCTATGTGTAGTTTGGATTGTGGGGATAGTCAGTTACCGCTAAATTTAATATTCGATTTTAAATAAGAGGTATAATTAATGTTTACAACGCGTCCAGAACTACTCGGTACTTTTGGCATGGTGTCTACCACTCATTGGCTCGCTTCGGCTGCTGGAATGTCGATGCTTGAGAGGGGTGGTAACGCTTTCGATGCTGCAGTTTGCGCAGGATTTGTTTTACATATTGCTGAACCTCACCTGAATGGCCCAGGCGGTGATATGCCAGCGATAATTCACGTTGCAGGTGAGCAGGAGCCTAAGGTTGTCTGTGGTCAAGGGCCTGCTCCAGCGGGTGCTACAATGGCGTATTATCGCGATAAACTTGGTCTCGAACTCGTGCCAGGGACCGGCCTTTTGGCGACGGCAGTGCCGGGTGCAGTTGATGGTTACCTATTGATACTGCGGGATTATGGTACTCTCGCCCTTGAGGAGGTTCTTGCTCCGGCGATCTACTACGCAGAGCATGGAGCGCCTATAGTGCCTAACGTTCACAATACCATAAGTGGCGTGAAAGAGATATTTCGTAATCATTGGCCTACATCACAGCCAGTTTATATGCCAAATGGGGAGGTGCCGAAGCCGGGGTCTCTTCTAGGGAATGAGGGAATTGCCAAGACTTGGACGCGATTGATCGCTGAGGCTAAGTCAGCGGGGGGTGATCGGCAGACGCAGATCGAAGCAGCAAGAGATGCTTGGGGCAACGGCTTTATTGCTGAAGAAATCGATAAGTTCTGCCGTGAAAATGAAGTAATGGATGCCTCAGGGGAGCCTCATCGTGGTGTTCTTACCGGCGATGACATGGCTAAATGGCGGGCATCTTATGATACTCCATTAGCGTATGATTTCTGTGATCACACGATTTTTAAAATAGGTCCATGGAGCCAGGGGCCCGTTCAACTCCAGCAACTAGCTTTGCTGAAAGGACTCGGGATCGAGGACATGGATACTGAGGGTAGCGAATTTATTCACGCTGTAACTGAATGCGCAAAACTCGCATTCGCTGACCGAGAGACGTTCTATGGTGACCCAAAGTTCGTAGATGTACCAATGGAAATATTATTGTCTGATTCTTATAATGATGAAAGACGTAAACTGGTTGGTAGAAGCGCCTCACTGGAGTTCCGTCCTGGCCAGGTGGATGGATATGGAGGTTCCGTAAACTATCAAGCCGCTATTGATGGCGCAGCCCTTGCAGGGTCAAATCTGGCTGGCATTGGCGAGCCTACTGTTGGCCGACCATCAAATGGAGATACCTGTCACATCGATGTCATTGACAAGGATGGGAATATGATCGCAGCGACGCCTTCCGGCGGCTGGTTGCAAAGCTCCCCGGTAATTCCAGCACTCGGCTTTTGCCTAGGCTCACGTATGCAGATGTTTTGGCTCGAGGACGATAAGCCGGCGAGCTTGATGCCTGGGAAACGTCCGCGGACAACCCTCACCCCCTCGATGGCATACCGTGATGGAGAGCCCTACATGGCATACGGTACGCCAGGAGGGGATCAACAGGATCAATGGCAGACAAATTTCTTGATCAGGCATGTGGCTCATGGTCTTAATTTGCAGGAATCAATTGATGCGCCATCCTTTCATAATGAACACCACCCAAGCTCGTTTTATCCACGGCAGGCTTCGCCTGGGCGTCTTGTGATTGAGGGAAGGTTTTCAGAGAACACCCAAAAAGATCTTAAACATCGTGGTCACGCCCTTGAAGTTGCAGGTGATTGGTCCGAAGGTCGAATGTGCGCGGTAGCGACCGATAGAGGCATTCTGAAAGCTGCTGCTAATCCACGCGGAATGCAAGGCTATGCTGTTGGCCGGTAGAGCTCTTTTATGCTGACTTCGGTGCTCACCAATCTAATAACTGGATTTCTTGGTGTTGGGAAGACAACAGCCATTCGCTCTATTTTAGGCCGCAAACCACCCCATGAGAAATGGACGTTGGTTAATCGATCCGACGATGAAATGGGAAAGGCGACTATTGCGTACCGCCGAGATAGCCGAGTTGAAATTATAGCCAAAAAGAAGAGAAGATGCCAGATTGGGATGTTATGGGGGCGAGCCTCCTTGCCTGTTTGCAACTTCGTGGTATGAAGAAAACATGAAACTTGATGATATAGAAAAGGCCATGCTCGATGGAAAACACGGAAAAGCCGCCGCCTGGGCGATAGGGTTTCAAAAGGATGTTGGCACTTTCTTTGATGCGGAAGATTTTGTTCCTATACGGCTCGTTCATGTCAGTACTGACAGAGAGACTATGGGTGATAGTGGTATCGCGTTTATAGAGGAGCTGGGAAACCTGCGTCCCAGCGAGCGTTATCCGCGAGCTTATGCAACCGCTGATTTTAGGGGTTTTGATAAGGAAAACTTCAGTTTTCTTTTACCTGGCCGAAACTTGGAGGTACAGGGTACACAGGCAGTTGAGGCCCTCGGCAAACTCGGAGTTGTCACCAACCATGCCTATGTTAATGACCACTCCGTCACTGCGCCTGGTTTTGGCGAGGCTTGCGGTTATAGTGGCACACCCTCGGTTATATATATGAACAGTATCGTTGGAGCGCGTTGTAATTTTGAGGCAGGTCCATCAAGTTTAGCGGCTTTCTTTACTGGTCGTGTTCCTCGATACGGTTTTCACTTGAAGGCCAAACGGTTTGCCACTCATGGCTTTAAACTTAATTTTTCCCCAGCAAACATTGTCGATTGGGGGGTTATCGGCGCACTTATCGGCAGAGAGCTAAATTCATACTGGTGCGTGCCAGCTCTCGAGCTAACTGGCCCACCACCCTCGGTATTGGAGCTAAATCATATGGCATTGGCAATGGCGAGTTATGGCTCGACCGCAATGTTTCACGTTGTGAATGTTACGCCTGAGGCTCCCGATTGGGAAACTGCGGCGGGAGGGAAAAAACTTGATGTAAAGACCATTAATTTTAATCATGTAAAGGCTTTTTATCAGGAGTGGGGTGGTATTGGTGACGAGCTAGATGTGGTTGCTCTATCCACCCCACAGTTGACTGTAACTGAAATCATAGAAGTTGCCGCTTTGCTTGAGGGTAAAAGGGTCCATGACCGTACCGCGCTTTTGATATACGCTCCTGAGGAAATTAAACAAGCATGCGCTCGTATTGGTCTTACTCAGATAATAGAAAGGGCGGGCGCAAGGATGGTGCATGGGCATGATTTTTTTGCGACCTTTGCGAAGGAAATACGCTTGGCCCATAAATGGGATCGGTTAATGACGCACTCAGTAAAAATGGTAAATATTTGTGAAGGATATGGCTATCGACCGACCCCAGCATCAATTCAGCGTTGCATACAATCGGCTATTGAGGGAAAGGTGATTGGATGAGTTTAGTGGAAATTAAAGGACATTTAGGGATTGGTCCAACAGTACGTGGAATTGCTCTAGCAGCGCCCGATGATTTCAGCGCGCGTTACGACTTAGATCGTGATCGTGGAATATTTTCACGCCCAAGTCACAAGTTGTACGGGGAGGAATTTGTTGGCCGTATTTTGGTGCTCAACGCAGCAAAAGGGGGTGTGGCATCAGCATGGATGCTACGTGAGATGGTCGAAAAAAAAAAGGCTCCTCTTGGCCTTCTCCTCAATGATGGCAATCCTGTTATGGCGCAAGGAGCAGCATTTGCACAAATGCCGTTTATGGATCGCTTCGACGTAGATATTACTAGCGCTATATTCACAGGTGATAAGATAGAGATCGTTCCAGCACAAGGTATTGTTAGAATACTTTCAAGGATTAAGGCTAAGGATTAAGGGAGGAATTTATGGAAGTTGCTAAAAAAGTTTTTAATGAAGAGGTCACATTTACACCTGCTACTCAGCACATAGGATCTGAGGTGTCAGGGATTGATCTCGCCAATCCGTTGTCTGAATTAGTTTTTAAACAAATTCAGAAAGAGTTGTACGATCGTAGCGTTCTGATATTTCGTGATCAGAATTGGTCGCCAGACGAACACATTGAATTTTCCAAGCGGTTCGGTCCGTTAGAAAACCACGTTTTAAGTAATTATTGTCTCCCAGGTCATCCAGAAATATTTGTTGTTTCAAACATAATTGAAAACGGCAAGCATGTTGGTGCATTCGGGGGGTCGAAACGGTACCACTCTGACCTGTCGTATATGAAAGAGCCAAGTCTAGGTTCTATCTTCCATTGCCTTGAATGTCCCGAGGGCGAGGGCGAAACTTGCTTCACAAGTATGTTTGCAGTTTATGAAGCGTTGCCTGAGGAGCGCAAACAGTGGCTTCTCAAAAGAATGGGAGTGCATGACTATGTATGGAACTTTGAGAATCATCACAATGACCGCCCTCCCCTGACTGATGAGCAAAAGGCATCCACACCGCCATTATCGCATCCTGCAGTGATTAGTCATCCCGAAACGGGTCGTAAAGCACTTTATTTGTCCGCTGTTTTTGTTCGCTCTTTCGAAGGCATGGAAGATGCGGAAAGCCAAAAAATAATTTATGAGCTGATTGATTTTGCAAGTCAGGCTAAATTTGAATATGTACATCGGTGGACGCCAGGCGATGTCATCATATGGGATAATCGAAGCGTTTTGCATAAGGCTCTGCCATTTGATGAAAAAAATGCCCGTCGTCGGATGCATCGCACCACGATCCGTGGTTCTCGGCCTTCATTGGCTGTTTAGAGAATAGCGGAAATGGATAAATGGGAAATTTATGTGCTCAAATATGCGGAGCGTACCAATGCGTTAAAACATGAACATTTTTTATTCACGGATACCCACAACGGTCCAATGCCAATGGATTATTTTATTTGGGCACTTAAAAATGAGGAAGGCCGTGTGATTATCGTGGATATGGGATTTGAAGAAAAAGAGGCAAAAAAACGTGGGCGGCGGCTGCTCCGTACGCCGGCGGAGGCACTCGCGGAGGTTAGGATAGATGCTAGCGAAGTTGAGGACCTCATCGTCAGCCACATGCATTACGATCATTGTGGCAATGCACACGAGTTCCCCAAAGCAACATTTCATATACAAGAACGTGAGATGGCTTTTGCAACAGGGCCTAATATGAAACATCCGGCTTTCCGGGATATTTTTGCTGTTGACTATGTAGTAGATATGGTTCGCGCACTTTTCGGCGACAGGGTCGAATTTGTTGACGGTTTTAAGGAATTAGCGCCTGGAATAACGCTACACCACGTTGGTGGGCATACAGATGGTCTGCAGGTGGTGCGTGTTAATACCCAGCGCGGTTGGGTAGTGCTTGCTGTCGACGCTATCCATCTATATGCCAACATTGAAGAAATAAATCCTTTTCCTTTGGTTTTAAACGTTGCTGACATGTTGAATGGGTATAGTACCATCACTAACTTGGCAGATTCACCAACACATATTATCCCTGGTCACGATCCACTGGTCTTAGATAGATTTCCGAAAGTTCCTGGTGCAGAGGAATTTGCGGTCCGGGCGGATCTTACTCCAAACCATTGGAATTGATTACTTGAAAGACAACCGCTGAAACGCTACGTCGATATTATGGCGTATTTACAAAGAGGGTTATGAAAATGGGTCATCATCATAGTAAAGTTTTGATCATTGGATCTGGTCCTGCGGGCTACACCGCTGCAATCTACGCTGCGCGGGCAAATCTAAAGCCACTTATTGTTGCTGGAATTCAGCCCGGTGGGCAGATGACCATAACTACAGATGTTGAGAATTACCCGGGGTTTGAGGAGGTAATACAGGGTCCGTGGTTGATGGAGCAGATGCAAAAACAGGCTGAGGCTGTTGGAACCCACATAATTTATGACATGATTAACGATGTCGATTTCGATCAGGACACCTTTCAAATGACTGGTGATATGGGAGATACGTACAGTGGTGAAACTGTTATCATTGCTACTG
Source organism: uncultured Rhodospirillaceae bacterium (assembly GCA_913043025.1). Classification (GTDB taxonomy): domain Bacteria; phylum Pseudomonadota; class Alphaproteobacteria; order UBA8366; family UBA8366; genus UBA8366. The sequence continues at coordinate 51,992 of CAJWLM010000013.1, read as the reverse complement.
GTGCCCAAGCGCGCTGGCTTGGCCTCGAATCAGAACAAAAATTTCAGGGTTTTGGTGTATCAGCATGCGCTACATGCGATGGTTTCTTTTTCAAGGATCAAAACGTTGCGGTGGTTGGGGGAGGCAATACTGCTGTAGAAGAGGCGTTATACCTTACAAACCATGCCGCCAAAGTCACAGTCATACATAGGCGAGATTCGTTTCGAGCTGAAAAAATATTGCAGGAACGATTACTTCAGAATGAAAAAATTGAAGTGATTTGGGATAGTGTCGTCGATGAGGTATTAGGGGGCGGTGATCCACTTCAGGTCACCGGAGCTCGCATTAAAAATATTAAATCCGAACAAAAAACGGATATTGATTTACAGGGTGTGTTCATAGCTATTGGGCATGATCCAGCTACTGGGGTATTTAAGAATAAAATTGATATGGACGATGAAGGTTATATCTTAACCAAGCCCGATAGCACAGTAACCAGCATACCCGGCATTTTCGCTGCTGGTGATGTAAAAGATAAGACCTACCGGCAAGCGGTTACGGCTGCTGGAATGGGTTGCATGGCTGCTTTAGAAGCCGAGAAGTTTCTTGCCGAGCATGAGATATCCACGGCAGCGGAATAGACGCGTCCAAATCAAATCTGACTGATTCATCTTAAAGCTCGGTTTTTCTTGTCTCCTGAAGAAGCTTTGCTAGCGTGGTATGATCAGACGAAGGTCCGTAATGGTCAACTGTTTCTGCAAATGCATCTCGCACCAATGCCGTGCACGGTGCACTCAAGCCGACCTTACGGGCTAAATTTTGAGCAATAGTTAGATCTTTAAGCATTAATCCGCTCGAAAATCCGGAATTCCAATTCTTTTTTAGAATAAACTGATGCATCTTTAGTTCGGTTGCATTGTTTCGGCCCGATGATTTATTTATGACGTTAGTTAATGTTGACGGGTCCAGGCCAAAACGTCGACCTATCAAGAGTGCTTCCGTAGTTGCTAGAACGCTAAGAGCGGAAAGCATGTTATTCATCGCCTTGGTTGCATGACCGGCACCAAGTGGCCCGCATTCAAAAATATCGCTGCTTACTGATTCAAAAATAGGTTTCGCCCGAGCTATCACAGCGCTCTCACCGCCAACCATGATAGAAATGGTGCCTGAAACTGCCCGTTTCACTCCACCAGAAACAGGAGCATCTAGAAAGGGAATATTTTTATCTTTCATGATTTTCCCGAGTTCCAGCGTTCCCTCCGGCTCTGATGAGCTCATGTCAATGAATAGCTTACTGCTATCGAGTCCACTGATAAGTGAGTCCTCGCAATTGGCGTCGCCCAGCAATATTCGATTTACATCCTTGCCTGTCGGAACAATAGTAATAACTATATCAGAGCTTTGTGCCAGACTGTGGAGTCCATTGGCGGCGCGTGCACCAAACTCATCGACAAAGCTATCTACCGCTTCCCGGTTCAAATCAAAAACAATCATTTCATTGCCAGCGCGTGCGAGATTTGCGGCTATCGGGCGCCCCATATTTCCGAGACCAACATATCCTATTTTCATGTAATTATTCCTATTACTTAATTATTATTGGAAAATTGTGTAGATATATAAAAGATAAATCAAATAATACATGAATGTTATTTTCTTAAAAGCTTGAATTTCTGAATTATTGCCTTCCTTGTTATTATGTAATTTATTTTGTATTATCGCATCCATAAAAATAACCATAGCTGGGACACCAATATGACGATCTTGGAAAAATTAAAACTTAACTTTCGCGCAAATGAGCGAGAAAGCCGTCGTATCACCCAGGAAAGAACTTCTGTATTATCTAAAGATTTAATTCTCCAAGGTGATATCTTTGGCGATGGTGAAATTTATCTTGATGGAGGCGTCAATGGGAATGTTAGCTGCGAAAAGCTGATAATTGGCCGTGATGGCTACATCAATGGTCAAATTAAGTGCAAAGAGGCCGAGATACACGGGAAAGTTGTTGGTTCCATATCGGCAACCGATGTTGTTTTAGCTGAAACTGCACAGGTAATCGGCGACGTTGGTCACAAAACTCTTAGTGTTCACCCAGGCGCTGTAATTGACGGCTTTTATAGGCAAATTGACTTAAATGGCTCGAGTAAAAGTGGTGCTACAATGCCCTCTGCAAGCGGAGAACTAGGCACGGCTAGAATTGGTCGTCCAAAGCACAAAAGAATTAAAAAATCCCTCGATAACCCACTAAGTACTTCAACCGGAAAGGCCGATGGCTACAGTAGGAAAACTGTTCACTGAGTCAACTCGCTGCTTATTGCGTTGCTTTAAATAAATATGTCTGACGCTCGTATGCCCACCGATATTTGGATACAAGCGCACCTTGCCCGCTTGTCGAGCAAAGGAGTGCCAGTAGTAGTGCTCAAGCGGGGCGACAAAAATAGTGGTATTATAATCGTGAAAATCAATCGAATTGAAACCGGTGTTGATATTTTCATGCAGGAACGTGATCTATCAGGCAACTTTATTTGGCAACCCGCGCTTGATGGACGTCGTGTGCAAGATCCTGAAGCAGAGTCTTTCATTGAGCGTCAGGCTAAATATGACCCGGATATTTGGATTGTTGAGATTGAGGATCGTGAGGATCATAGTCTGTTAGAAATTTTAGAGATGTGAACTCTGTTTGCTAGTTGCATGTTATGAAATTATTTTCTCACATCGATCGGGGTTGTCCAAATTTTATTAACTTATACTGCGGCGCTGAAAGGGATTAGGAAATGTTGAAAGAATTGACCCATTATGTGGGTGGCCAACATATCAAGGGTGAAAGCGGGCGAGTGCTCGAGGTTTTTAATCCAGCGACAGGCGAAGTGACAAGTAAAGTGCCAATGGCAGGGGCTGAAGAAGTAGAGAAAACCATCGAAAATGCTCAGGTAGCATTTTATGATTGGGCAGCAACTCCTTCCCCCAAGCGTGCAGCAGTTATGTTCGCAATGCGGGAAATCATGAGCCAGAGGCGTGAAGAACTTGCCACGGTTATTAGCGCGGAGCATGGAAAGACGGTTGATGACGCTCTCGGTGAAGTGCAGCGAGGCATTGACGTGATTGAGTTTGCCTGTGGTATACCGCACCTATTGAAGGGTGAGCTTTCGACTGATGTGGGTGGCGGGATAGATACCTTTTCCATTCGCGAGCCACTAGGTGTGGTTGGAGGAATTACACCATTTAATTTTCCGGTCATGGTGCCTTGTTGGATGGGAGTGATGGCGGTCGCCTGCGGAAACTCTTTTATTTGCAAGCCGTCGGAACGCAATCCATCAGCACCACTCATGATGGGAGAACTATGGACGGAAGCCGGTTTGCCAGATGGTGTTTGGAATATATTAAACGGTGACAAAATAGCTGTTGATGGCTTGCTGATGCATTCCGATGTACCTGCAATAAGTTTTGTTGGTTCAACCGCGATTGGGGAATACGTGTACCAAACTGGCACAGCACAAAATAAACGTGTTCAGGCTTTTTGTGGCGCAAAGAACCATATGGTCGTAATGCCTGATGCTGATATGGATCAAGCCGTTGATGCGCTAATGGGTGCAGGCTATGGCTCTGCTGGTGAGCGCTGTATGGCGATTTCCGTAGCGGTTCCCGTTGGAAAAAGCACGGCGGATGAGCTGGTTAAGCGCTTGAAGCCGAGGGTCCAGGCACTAAAAGTCGGCCCATATACCGACATAGAAGCTGATATGGGGCCGGTCATAACAAGCCAGGCGAAAGACCGCATTGAAAAATTAATCGCTAAGGGTGAGGAAGAGGGGGCAGAACTTGTAGTTGATGGACGGAAAGTTAGTCTGCAGGGATATGAGAACGGATTTTTCCTGAACGGCTCATTGTTTGATCGAGTAACAACGGATATGGACCTATATAAGCAGGAAATTTTTGGCCCTGTTCTTAGTATTGCCCGCGCGCAAGATTTTGACTCAGCCGTAGAAATGGTGAATGGACACGAATATGGCAATGGTGTCGCAGTTTTCACTCAAAGTGGCGACGTTGCTCGGTCATTTTCAAAACAAGTTGATGTCGGGATGATTGGTGTCAACGTGCCGATCCCGGTGCCTATGGCATTCCATCACTTCGGCGGTTCCAAACGTTCAAAATTCGGTGACACTCAAATGCATGGTCCTCAATCCGTTCATTTTTTTACTAAACTGAAAACCGTGTCGGCTCGTTGGCCAAGTGGGATAGAGGGCGGTGCACAATTCACCATGCCAACAAATAGGTGAATTTTATTTGTAAGGATCAGAGGGTAAGCATCATGCATCTAATCTTGCACGGATATCTAGTTTTCATAGTGCAAGAAAAATGGGGCAAATTGATATTCACAGTGCGGGGGATGTCTTTCTCCAATAAATGTGTTTCATTTAACAACGAGTGTTGGGCCGAGAAGCGGGCTTCCCGCTTTATTTCCTGTTGATAGATCAACCCACATTCCTTGTTTAAGTGGCACCAGCGTGGCTGGTATTTCTAATGGATAGGTATCCGTTCTTGACATTATAACTACACCATCTGGCTCGTGAAACTGGATTAACCGGGAATTTTCCTCGATAAATTCCTTTCCAATTCGACAGCCCTTTGGAAGTGCGCTATGGAGCGTTTTGATTATGCGAGCTCCGGTCAGTGGGTTGTAAAGGCGGTCGACTAGGCCTTCACAGAAAAAATATCCGCGATCTATTCCAATAAAATTATCGACAAAGACACATATTTCTCTGTGACCTAAAGCCGCGATTGTTGCTTCAACGATACGTTCATGTCCGGTGTTCTCAAATTGCTTCGAGCTTAATGGTTCGCGCTGAGAAAATTGCATATGGGCTGCTGTTTGAATATTAAAATTGATAGAATATTTCTGAATTTTACTTAAAGCCTTTATTGGGGATTCTTTTGGGCCTACGCCAAACACAACGCCGCTGAAGACTTCTTTTGCGCCGTCAAGTGCCATCAGCTCGTTTACCAAATTGAAATCATCTACGCTAAACCCATGGCTGAGGCTCAGGGTTTCTCTGTGTTGACGATAAGAGTTGAAAAAAACCGGTACCTTACGCGCAATTTTTTTTATTTCCGGTAACAAATCGCTAACGCAGCAAGTTGGCATGATGAGCTCCCATGCATGTAAAATTTCGCCACACTCGCTTAAGACATTTCGGCCCTCGTTTTTCGGCAAGCCATAAGAATAAGCAGTAAACTGATGGCCGCGAGCAGCTAGTTCGCGAATGCGGCTACGCGTATGTTTTTTCATTAGGTCATCAAGGGGTACCCGTAGTTCGCTTATGCCCATTTCCCACAGAGCCAAAAGAGGGTAATCATTACGGACATATTTTGTGCTGAAAGAGTCTAGACCCCATGGTGTGGTGATATTGGCTTTCTCACACCACGGTTGATGTAGTGATATGCCGAGAGCTCCGTGAGCAGGCGACAGGCCGTGTGCAGGCGGTAGCAAGGTCTCATTATCAGAAGACCCCATAGTCCGGCCTTCAGACCGTACTATATGCGTAAGATGTCCAGCCTTATTAATCTCTACTACGGCAAAACCTAGCTTTGCTGTGTCATGCCGACCCTGTTTGAGCTCTGTTGGAGCGGCTCGAAACAATTCGTGGTAATCGTGACGTAAAAAACAAGTTGAAGGTAAAACATAGATGCTGGTTTCGTCGTAGTTGTTAAAGAAAAAATTGTGCACATGGCCGGAAAAAAAAGCTTCTACTTTATAATCAGAAAATAAATCGAGAAGCCACCTACGCCCAGGCAAATCGGTATTGTCAAAGTTAACGCTCTCATCTGCCTCGGAGAGGTAAAGTGGGTAGTGTGAAAATACAAATAAGCGCCTTCCTGAATTTCTGGCCAGCAGAGTTTCTAGCCACTCACGTTGCTTTTTCTCGTAATCCAGTCCTGAATTAAGAATCATCCCATTGATGACTACAAATAAACAGCTTTCGTGTTCAAATGAAAAAAAATGCCTCTGGAATTGTTCTTCATAGGCGGCGATCATTTTATTATTTACGAAGCCTTGTGACATCGCAGGATGAATGGGGACTCCTGAATAATGTTTTTGTCCAATATCATGATTGCCGGCAACGAGATAAACGGGGCAACCTACATTATTAAAAACCTCATAAAAAGCCTTAGCAGAGTCATTATAGGCAGGGTGGTCTGGTCTTGGATGCGTTATGTCGCCCAGATGGATAACAAAGTCGGGGGAAAGTTGCTTAAGCTTGTGAACGATATGGGCTAGTCGTTTAACGCTCAATTGCACGGTCTCTTGATCATAACCATCAATTGCGGGCGCATCTTTTTCTGTAATATGAGTATCAGCAATGACGGCAAAACGAAATAGTGTGTTTCTATTTTTGTTAGCCAACTCTTCAGTCCTTACCGTTCGATATTTCAAATAACATGCACAACGTTAATTGTTTGTAGTTCGATGCTAAAGTCATCAAACAGCCATGGTCATAGGCGAAAATATTTTCCCTGGGACATCAGTAAAAACACTTGAAACGCCCATCGCAAATAGGTGTTCTGCCCTTTTTCTGTCATTTATCGTGAATGCCAACACCTTTATCCCGGTTGATTGAACCATTTGGACTTGACGTTGATCTAAGCTTTCTTCACTGACATGTAGGGATGAGCACTGCATCCGCTTCATCAATGATTGCCAGTTCGCCGGAATTTTGCGAACAATTAATGCCCGGCGCACTTCGGGCAAGTAGTATTTCAACATGTGAACTGTTTCGTGGCAGAAGCTCGAAACCAATATTGTTGGCGATTTGGGAAAATTGACGATTGTTCGGGCGACTGCACGTACAGTTTCACGTTCCCTGCCGAAAGATGATTTGATTTCTACGTTACAGCCAAGATCTAATTCTCTCGCAGTCCCTAAAGCCTGAGTAAGTGTAGGAATAGTTTCACCCGTGAAATCGGATCCGAACCAGCTTCCAGCGTCAAGATCTTTCAGAGATTTGAGGCGTTGATCGGCTAAAAGTCCGCTGCCATTTGTTGTGCGATCCAAAGAGTTATCGTGAAAAAGAACCAACTCACTGTCGTAGGTAAGTTGCACATCAAACTCTACCCAGCTTGTGCCAAGGCAAGCGGCTTTATGGATGCTTGCTAGTGTATTCTCTGGAGCATACCCAGCCGCTCCTCGATGTCCTATAAAATTTGGAAGGCTGAAAGCCAAGTTCTTCTCACTGTCAAACCATGAACGTTGTATAAACTTCAATGCTGCCGCGATAAATCATATCCCCTGCAACCCACACTATAATCGCTAAGCCGACATAAGCGATCCAACGGAAACGATCGAGTAAGGACGCAATAAAGTTAGCTGCGAAAGCCATCAAAGCGATTGAAAGCACTAAACCAAAAATAAGAATTTCAATATGATCTCTTGCTGCTCCAGCCACTGCAAGGACGTTATCAAGCGACATCGAAACATCTGCAATTATGATGTTTAGTAGGGCCTTACGCATACTTATGTTTTGGCCCATTCCATCCTGAGCAATCTGAGACCCTCTATCCTGCTGGCCCGGACTAATCTCTTTCCACATGCTCCAGCACACCCAAGCTAATAATAAACCACCAACCAAAAGGAGGCCTGGGATTTTAAGAAGATACACTGTAAGTGCTGCAAAAATAATACGGAGAACAGTGGCAGTAACAATGCCAAATACGATAGCTTTTCTACGCAAATCTGGGGGTAAACCAGCCACCGCTAGGCCAATAACAACCGCATTGTCGCCAGATAGCACTAAGTCTATGGCGATCACTTGGAAAAAAGCAATGACCGCTGGACTGAAAACCGTTTCCATAAAGAACACCTGAAAGAATTGAATGAGAGTTCACACGCATCGACCGATTACCCAACGTTGGAGAGCATGCTCCGTCGCTGGGAAATTCGACAATTTTTGCACTAGCTAATTGGTCTTGGTCCGAAACTTGTTAAAGTCAGGTTTGCGTCCTTCAACCCATGCTGCCGTGCCCTCCATCCGTTCCGGTGCATCAGAAAAGAGGTCGATCATGTCGCGAGCATGAAATAACGCGGGATATTGCATGTCATGCTTCAGGTTCATTGAAGTTTTAAGAATGCGAAGGGAAGTGGGGCTTTGATCGAGTACCTCATCGCACCAACGGTCGACCTCATTGTAGAGCTCATTATGGGGTACAACTTTATTCACTAGGCCCATTTCCAATGCCTCTTGTGCCGAATATTCACGTGATAAGAATATTATTTCACGTGCCTTCCTCTCGCCAACGAAATGCGACATCAATGTGGTTCCCCAAAACATAGGAGCTCCGGCACGCTTTGATCCGTGTTGTCCCAGAATTGCTTGGTCGGAAGCTATAGCAAGGTCACAAAGCATTTGTAATTGATTGCCACTGCCGATAGCACGGCCATTAACCGCAGCAATAACTGGTTTACCACACCCGCGAATAGCCTGCGCCGCTCCGAGCAATTTCCGAAAATGTGTGCGATGTGTCCCCGGACGCTTGGTCAAATGCTGTTTAACTTGCCCCCCCTCATTGAAATGGGTATCTCCTGCTCCAGTTAACACGACAACACCGATTGATGTGTCTGAGTCTGCTTCATGAAATGCGGTCATGATCTCCACAAAACTATCGCCGGTAGTTGCATTATTAATCTCTGGTTTGTTGAGAGTAATTGTTGCAACGTGAGGACGTTTCACTTCATATTTTATATCTTTAAAATCCATTTTTCCCTCCGTTAAGTTTTTATATATTTATTCTTTGATCTGAGCCTCAAGGAAGTCTGTAGACTCAAAATAGCAATAACGCGTTGGCCCAACTTTGGTCATAAGACTATATGACGAACCTTTTGGAACGTGCAGAAGGTCTCCACTTCTAACAGATTTCTTTTCACCTTCTATTTCTGAGTCCGCTGCACCGCTAATAATATACAAGAAACGCTCATGAGGAGCGGCGTTCATTTTTTCTACCCTTCCATCAGGAGAATCTACAAGCACAAAATTGATGCGGTGGCCTTCAATTATTTTGATTGCACGGGTTGATTGGGTTGGTGCGTCTGGGCCTTCACTGAGTTGATAAAAACAGTTGTTGAGGCCCTCTACCACGGCTTCCGATGCTTCGGGCATTTTCTCTTTACCGGGATAAATACCTGCATCATGTTTTGCCGTAAGCTCATCAATGCTTGGCGCCTCATCAGGCGGCGCCTCATCTGCTGCAATTCCAGCCAACGTCCAAGTGTTATCCTTACAATAAAGATAACTGATTGGCCCGTCCTCGCAAGCTTTCATCGAATGGCGAGCGTTTGGCGGCACATGCACGAATGTGCCTGCTTCAACAATACGTTGGTCTTTCCCAACCACGGAGTTGATTTTACCCGAGATCGGATAGATCATCAATTCATTAGGGTGGTAGTGTAGTTGCGATCCAGTGCCCGCATCTTTGTTGTTATTACGCAGCGTCAGGAACTTGCCGTTTACCACTGCTCCCTTACCTGATGACAGATGTGGATTGGTTCGAAGCTGCTCCATATTTTCGAAACGATAATAAGGCATTACGGTTTCCTTGCAGTTACACCTCTTTAGATTGGTTTTTCGCTGAGTTTCTCTTGACCATCTTTAGCATCGGGATGCATGCGCGGGCCATCTTCAATACCATCTACCGCCGGCCCAGAAATGCCGTGGCGGGTGTCTTTAGCTACGAAGAATATTACGTCTTCTTCAGGGGTAGCCATGCAGCTATGCTCTGTCCCCGCTGGAATGTGGACGCAATGGCCTTTAGGGCAGAGTACCGTTTGGTCATCAATGTCACACTGAAGTGTGCCCTGAAGTACAAAATTATACTGTTCGTTTGGATGAGTATGACGTTTAGAACCGGTCCCGGCAGCCTTATGAATATATCCAACAATCACTTTTTCGCCGAATAGCGCTCCACCAAATGAGGAAGATTTTCCAGATAATCGTTTTTTAGGTTGGATATTTGCGCTTGTTGTGTTGTCTGGTTGCATGTTAAGCGCATCCATTTTGTAAACATATTGAATCTTGCCATCGTTATAAGTCGAATATTTTTTTGACACTGAATTCCCTCCTTTGAAATTTTTATTTCAGCAATTGCTTTAAGCAACGTAAGCTGGCGATTCACCACTCACTTGTGTTCGGTAAAGAACGCGACGAAATTTTTCTGAATCGTAGGGCGTGGCTGAATGAAGAGTGCACCTATTGTCCCATATTACAAGGTCGCCAGGACTCCACCCGTGGCGATAAACGAAATCGTCACTATCTACTAAAAGGCTCTCAATCTCTTCCATCAGTGACCAAGTGGTTTCCTGATCTAGTTCGCCAATGGTTCGAATTATTTCCTTATAAAGAAATACTGATTTTTTCTCCGTTACTGGGTGTGTAATCACAGCGGGGTGTTCCACCGGTGGTACGCTTGCCAATTGAGATTTTGTTAATGGCGGACGCTCGGGATAGAGAGCTGAATAGCGGTAATTGCGATCATGCACAGCCATTTTACCCTCAATCTGTATTCGGATACAATTTGGAAGGCTTTCATATAAGCGACGCATGTCTGCAAATAGAGTATCGCCTCCTTCGGGTGGACACTCGACTCCATAAAGCAGCGTTACGTAGCCGGTCTTCTGCAAATAGGAAAGGTCCGAATGCCAAAAGTTACCGCCTCTGAATGCGCCAACCGGCTTGCCGTCTTTCTTTACGTTAGAAAGTACCCGTACCTCAGGGTGTTCAGGGAATGAATGCTCAGCAAGGTGGTGAACGTCTGGCTTTCCCCAGAGTTTGGTGAATGAAGATAGTGCTGATGGTGTTAATTTTTGTTTTGGAAAATAGATTACTCCGAATTCATGTAATGCCATTTGAATTTTGACAAATGTTTTTTCTCCGATCGGCCCGGCAAGGTCAACACCATTGATTTGCGCTATAAAGTCATTTTGTATTGGATTGATTGTCGTCATAAATAAGCCTGTCGAAAATCTTTCAAAAAATATGCAGTACACTTTCTCTTTAGTGAGCAACGCAAAAATAACTGAAAGTTCTCAACACGGGAAGATATCTTATCAGAAGAAATTGTATTTTGCAGAGTGAACCAAGTAATTGATGCGTGTCACACTTTGGATTTTAAATAACACTATGAGGAAAAGATATAGACGTAACGTAGACTTTACTTTCGGATGAAGGGGCTACATTTTATGAGAATGATCACAGAAACGTATGACGCGGTGATATTCGATACCATAGCGGTAGCTGAGAACGGGTGGGCTATTGATATTCTTGACCAGACATTTCTACCCCACGATCACGTGATAAAACGACTGACGAATGCTACGGAGGGTGGGGAGGCCATATCTGCCATGAGAGTACGCGGAGCTCCTCTAATTGGCGTAACAGCGGCTTACACAATGGCTCTTGCAATGAAGGAGAATGCTGGAGATAAAAATTTAAGATGTGCCGCAGAAATATTGCGCAATAGCCGTCCAACAGCTGTCAATTTAGCATGGGCAGTCGATCAAATGCTAAAACTACTACTACCATTAGAACCTGGTGTGAGGTGCAAAGCAGCCTATCAGCGAGCTAATGAGATGGCAGGCAAAGATATTGCCACTAATCTGGCGATAGGCGAGCATGGATTGACTATTTTAGAGAAAATCAAAAAGAAAAAGAAAGGAGAATGCGAACCAATCAATGTGCTTACTCATTGCAATGCTGGAGCTCTTGCTACCGTGGGGTGGGGGACTGCAACAGCGCCAATATACCTTGCCCATCGACGAGGTATAAATTTGCATGTGTGGGTTGATGAAACACGGCCACGCAATCAAGGTGCTAGCTTGACCGCGTGGGAGCTTAGTCGCAATAAAGTGCCACATACTGTTATCGCCGACAATGTCGGTGGCCATTTGATGCAAAATGGTAAAGTCGATGTTTGCATTACCGGCAGCGATCGAACAACTTTAAATGGAGATGTAGCAAATAAAATTGGCACATATTTAAAGGCGCTTGCGGCACACGACAATGGAATACCATTCTTCGTGGCACTTCCGTCCTCAACGATTGATTGTAAGATCACTGACGGTGTAAAAGGTATTCCAATTGAAAAACGCCAATCAGAGGAAGTGGCTTGGATAAGTGGAAAAACTGAATCAGGAAAAATAGAGCGCGTATGCATTGTACCCGAAGGAACACCAGTCGAGAATTATGCGTTTGACGTTACGCCAGCTAAATTTATAACTGGGCTCATCACAGAGCGAGGTATCACTGAAGCGAGTTATGCTGGGCTAACAGCATTATTTCCGGAGTATAAAAGGCAATGAGTACAATGAAGTGGAAAATTTGGGCGTCAGCATGGTGCGTGTCAATTTTGCTCATTATTCAACCCTCAACAGGACGGACGATTAGTTTGGAAAATATCATTTATATGGATTTGAAAGACGGACGCGTGGTTATCGAGTTATGGCCTGATTTAGCGCCAAAACATGTGGATCGAATCAAGACATTGGCACGTCAAAAATTTTATGATGGTGTAGTATTTCATCGGGTCATAGATGGCTTTATGGCACAAACCGGCGATCCGACGGGGACAGGTACTGGCGGGTCAAGCTTTCCGGATTTACCAGCAGAATTCAACAGTGCATTTCATGTAGAGGGTACTGTATCTATGGCTCGTTCAGGGAATCCAGATAGCGCCAATAGCCAGTTTTTCATTGTTTTTAATCCAGCACCGCATCTTGACGGGCAATACACCGCATGGGGAAAAGTCATTGAGGGTATGGAGTATGTTCATGGTATCAAAAAAGGTGATAGTGATCGGAACGGATCAGTTAATAACCCTGACAGCATTTTAAAAATGCGCGTTGCAGCTGATTTAGAAAAAGGCGCAAAATAATTACCTCAAAACCTGATACAAATCATAGGCTCGTACGATTGGCATAGATAACTAGTTTATGGTACCACGAAATGAGAATAATCTAGGCATCGATACGAGTTATTGGCGGGGAATATAATATGGATGATATAGCAGCTGCATCTTCATTGGCCGGCAGGTTACAGGCGGGTATATCGACGTTGCGTCTTCAATTGCAGCAGGAGTCTGGAACCGCCACAATCGTTGAGGAGGCCGTCCACTCAGTTTCGGGAACAGCTGCTATTGGAGAGGGTGGCGGCAGCAAACTTGTCGATATAGTGGTTTGAATTGTTTTTTCCTGCTAAGGCCTCGGCCTGCCCATAGAAGGCGTTCGCCATCGTCGGCCCGATCATCCTACGCGGTGAAATAGGCTAGTTTTGATCTGCACCCAATGAAAAAAACGTCACTGAAAAAATATTTGCTATTCATCTTAAAGGCTTCGGTTACTGGTCTCTTGATTTGGTTGGTCTTTACTAAGGTCAATCTTTTCGAGCTTAAACAACATTTCAGTTCCATTAAAGGTATAACGATTGTGTACGTCTTGGCATTACTTTGCGCCCAATCGTTATTAGCAGGCATCCGTTGGCGAATTGTAATGGCGCTTTTTGATAGAGTATTTGCATTGGCCCTGACGGTTAGGATCTATTTTGAGGGCCTGTTTTTTAACCAGGCCTTGCCTTCTACCGTTGGTGGTGATGGCATTAGAATATACCGCGTATTCAAGCTTGGATTACCGTTTGGGGCAGCATTTAATGGCGTATTGCTTGACCGAGTAGCTGGTTTTATCAGCCTTATAATCTTGGTAGCGGTAGCCCAACCAATTCTTTTTCGGAAAATTCAAGAACCCCAAGCACTCATGGCATTTTGGCTGATAACAGCCTTTGGGCTTTTTGCGATTATAACTTTATTAGCGATGGGATCTCTCCCAACTAAATTAAGTCGTTGGCGAGCTATTCGTGGTTTGGTCAAGTTATCCTTCGGCGCACGTCAATTACTAAAAACACCAAGTTGTTCAATACCTGTTCTTGGATATTCTTTAATTGGCCATCTGTTAATGGTATCAGCAGCCTTTCTCATCGCTGTAGACATCGGAATAAACGTTAGCATCATTGACTGCATCATTATCGTACCCTCAGTTATGCTAGTGGCCACAGTTCCGATATCAATCGGTGGTTGGGGGTTACGTGAAGGTGCTATGGTGACTGCATTTGGATTATTAGGCGCTCCCGCTGCTGAAGTTGCCGCACTTTCTGTGGCATTTGGTTTCTGTTTCATTGGGGTAAGCTTACCTGGGGGAATTCTATGGTTTTTGAATACAGACCACCATGTTTCCGATGCAGCGAATTTGCAGAATAGAGATTCTTGATTGGATTGACATGAAGGAAGCAAGAATAAGAGACCGCAAAACTACCATACGCGCAGCATCCGATAGAATAGCAAGTCAGCGCGATGGCTGGATAGCGCGTAATTCCTTTTATTACCAACAAGATGCAGAATATATGAGATTCCTTATCCCTACTGGTTTGCGTGTTTTGGACCTTGGGTGTGGGACAGGTGACTTGCTCGCCAACCTTAAGCCATCTAAGGGGGTTGGTGTAGATTTCAGCGAGCGCATGATAAACATTGCTAGGGATAAATATCCAGAATTAGATTTTAGTGCCGGTGATATCGAGGATCCCCAATTTATTGATGATCTGGATGGGCCATTCGATATCATCGTCTTGTCTGATACCATAGGACTACTTGATGATTGTGAAGCTAGTTTAAAGCTGTTGCATTCAGTCTCTACGCCTGACACTCGATTAATAGTGTCTTATTATTCCCCGTATTGGGAGCCGTTACTCCGTCTTGGAGATAAGCTTGGTCTCCGCATGCCACAGCCGGAGGTGAATTATCTTTCGACTGCGGATATTGCAAACTTATTACATCTCTCAGATTTTGAGGTAATTAAAGTTGAGTGGCGTCAGCTTGTTCCGAAAGCGCTCTTTGGAATGGGTAAACTGATCAATAGATTCGTAGGCACATTGCCGTTGATAAGGCGATTTTGTCTCAAAACATATGTTGTGGCTCGCCCGCTCAAAGGATCAGAAAAACCTGATTTGTCGGTGAGCGTTGTAATTCCGTGTCGTAATGAGAAGGGGAACATAGAGCCTGCCATACAGCGTATAAAGCGGTTTGCCGATGACATGGAAGTTATCTACGTCGAAGGCCATAGTTCTGATGGGACTCTTGAAGAGTGCAAGAGGGTGCAAAAAGCTTATACTGATCTGGATATTAAGGTCATTACCCAAGACGGTAAGGGAAAAGGTGATGCGGTATGGAAGGCTTTTGATCTAGCAAGGTGTGATGTATTGATGATTCTTGATGCAGATTTGACAGTACCACCTGAAGAACTTCCGAAATTTTACAATGCCGTATCAAATGGAAAAGGTGAGTTCATAAACGGAACGCGGCTTGTATACCCTATGGAACGTGGCGCTATGCGATTTCTTAACCTAATTGCGAACCGTCTTTTTGCGCAGATTTTTTCATTTCTTCTTAACCAACGGTTCACGGATACTCTGTGTGGCACCAAAGTACTCAGGAAGGCTGATTATCAACGCATTGCAAAGAACCGGTCTTACTTTGGTGACTTCGATCCGTTTGGCGACTTCGATCTTATTTTCGGCGCAGCCAAATTGAACATGAAAATTACGGAAATACCGATTCGTTACGCAGATAGGACTTACGGTGAAACGCAAATTTCACGTTTCCGTGATGGCTGGGAGCTTATTAAGATGGTAGTTTTTGCTTGGCACAAACTCAAGGCTTTTTGATATGCAGGTCGATCCGCGTCTCGTCGCCCATCGGCAAATATGGAATAAAAAGCCTGCGCTGCGGATGATCTACGCGGATTACTATCGGCGCATGGCCAAATTTTTAATAGATGGTCCTACGTTGGAAATAGGTTCTGGCTCGGGCCATGTGCGGGATCATGTGAGAGAAATTTATATGGCCGATATTTTGCCGGCTCCATGGCTAGATCTTGCTACAGATGCCGAATCATTACCATTTGCCACAGCCTCGCTTACGAATATAGTTATGCTTGATGTGTTGCATCACATATCAAGGCCTCTCGCATTTTTCTCTGAGGTGTCAAGAGTTCTGCGACCGCGAGGTCGGTTAGTGATGCTTGATCCAGCTATAACTCCGCTAAGTGGGTTGATATACAAATATTGTCATCCCGAACCGGTAAATATGGCTGTTGACCCGCTCAACCTCGATTGTTCGCAATCGGGTTCTGATCCTTTCGATTCGAATCAGGCGTTGCCGACACTTATGTTTGGGACTGCGGCGCGCACCACTGCATTTGAGGCGAAATATCCATCTCTAAAATTGGTTAAGCGTGAATACTTTGGGTTTGCGACTTACCCTATGACCGGTGGGTTTCGGGATTGGTGTCTCGTGCCAAGTTTTGCTGTGGGGATGCTTTTGACATTGGAACGTGCGTTGGAGCCGCTTTTGGCGCGGCAAGGTGGGTTCAGGCTTTTAATCGCCCTAGAGCGTCTCGCTTGACCGCGGCGGCTTAAGCCTTTAGCAGAGAGGAAAATGGTTAACAGGAAAATCTATGAAGAAAGCATTGATTACTGGCATCACTGGCCAAGATGGGGCTTACCTCGCAGAGTTGCTTTTGAAGAAAGGCTATCAGGTGCATGGGATCATCCGCCGAGCTAGCATGTTCAATACACAACGGATTGACTACTTATATCGTGATCCCCATGACCCCGAGTCTCGTTTGTTTTTACACTATGGGGATATGTCTGATGGCACGGGATTGCGCAGAATACTAGAGGAAGTTCGGCCATCAGAGGTCTACAACCTGGCCGCACAAAGCCACGTAAAGGTTTCATTTGAGCAACCCGAGTATACGGCGGATGTTGTTGCAACCGGAACCCTTCGGTTATTCGATGCAGTTCGCGATTACTGTCAGGAGGATAGGGCATCTGTGCGTATCTATCAGGCCGGGTCGTCCGAAATGTTCGGCGGCGCTTTACCACCGCAGTCGGAAACCACAGCTTTTGAACCTAGAAGCCCGTATGCTGTAAGCAAAGTTGCGGGCTATTGGTTTGCAAAAAATTATCGTGAGGCTTACGGCATGTTCATTGCCAATGGCATTTTATTCAACCATGAGAGTCCGTTGCGAGGAGAAACATTTGTAACCCGTAAAATCACCCGTGCAGTTGGACGCATAAAGTTGGGGCTACAGGATAAACTATACCTTGGTAACTTGGATGCAAAACGAGATTGGGGGTTTGCGGGCGACTATGTTGAGGTGATGTGGAAAATGTTACAGCATGATAAGCCAGATGATTTTGTTGTTGCTACAGGTGAAGCCCACTCGGTGCGAGAATTTTTAGAGTCATCCTTTGAACATGCAGGCCTTGATTGGAAAAACCATGTTGAGATTGATCAACGGTATTTCCGCCCGACCGAGGTAGATCACTTGTTGGGTGATGCTTCAAAAGCGTCCCAAGATTTAAATTGGAGCCCGAAGGTAGATTTCAAGCAGCTTGTGGCAATGATGGTTGATCACGATATGGTCCATGCTGAACGTGAAAAGCTTCTTGTCGATGCTGGTCATTCAATTGGCCCTTTAGGTTTGCCAAATGGCTAAAATTGATCGCGCCGCTCGTATTTTTGTTGCTGGTCATTTAGGTTTGGTGGGAAGCGCAATTGTAAGGGCATTAGAGAGATCAGGGTTCAGAAATCTTATTCTTAGATCGCGGAAGGAGTTAGAGCTTACCGATCAAAAAGCTGTGGATAGTTTTTTTGATATGGAACGCTTGGATTATGTTTATTTGGCGGCTGCTCGCGTTGGTGGAATTCATGCTAATAATACGTTTCCAGCAGAATTTCTTTATCAGAATTTAACTATACAAAACCACGTAATTGACGCTGCGTACCGTCACGGAGTTAAAAAACTCGCTTTTCTTGGGTCATCCTGCATTTATCCAAAATTAGCGAAACAACCTATTCTAGAGGATAGCCTGTTAACTGGCCCATTGGAACCAACCAATGAGGCTTACGCTATAGCGAAGATTGCTGGAGTGAAACTTTGTGAAGCATACAAGCAACAGTATGGCTTCAATGCCATATCAATCATGCCCACCAACCTCTACGGGTTAGGCGATAACTTTGATCTCGAAACCAGCCATGTTGTACCTGCATTGATCCGAAAAGCACATGAAGCAAAAGTAAGTGGGTTGAAACGACTTTCAGTTTGGGGAACAGGCACTCCACTACGCGAATTACTCCATGTTGATGATTTAGCTCATGCCTGTATTTTTCTGATGGATGTCTATTCCTCATCAACCCCAATAAATGTAGGTTGTGGCGAAGATATAAGCATCCAAGACTTGGCTATGACTATAGCTGATGTGGTTGGCTTCAAAGGAGAACTTGAATACGACCATGGGCGTCCTGACGGGACACCCAAAAAGGTTCTTGATGTCTCCCGGTTGTTCAACCTTGGTTGGCAGCCAAGAATTAAACTTCGTGATGGGCTAGCACAAACTTATAATTGGTATTGCGAGAATGGCGGTGCGCTTTCAGCGGATTAATTATATTTCGGAACCCGGGGAACCAATCTAATTTGGCTGTTCGGTAGTCTCGATTAGAAGTAAATCGAATGCGAAAGGCGGGCTGAGTTGCCTTTTTGCGAACTGTGTTGCTATCTAGGGTTAAAAAAATGCATTTTGCGCAATATGCTGGACCAGGAAAACAATAATGAAAATTAAACCACCATATTTGATGTTTCTTGGAGATGCGAGAGATCAGCTCGCAGCAAAAACCGCAAATGGTGTAGCTTTTTGGCGCCCAGATTGGTGCTTGGGGCAAGTGCGGCTCAAGGGGTGTAAGGCAGATATTGGATTGCCGGATATAGGACTAGAGGACGCTGTACAGAATGGAGTGAAAACGCTTGTCATTGGGGTTGCTAATCAAGGTGGTTACATAAGTGATGAATGGTCGCAAACTTTGCATAAAGCAGTTGACCTCGGATTGGATATAGCTAGTGGACTTCATGTAAGTTTACGCACAGTACCCGGGCTCGAAGAAGCTGCGGGGGCTAAGGGATGTCAGCTCTTTGATGTTCGTCATCCCGTCGAAACATTTGATGTGGGACGTGGCCACAAGCGGTCGGGTAAACGATTATTAACTGTGGGAACAGATACGTCGGTCGGTAAAATGTTTACTACGCTTGCCATTGAAAAAGAAATGTCCGCTCGCGGTGTTGACTGCAGCTTTCGTGCTACTGGTCAGACCGGAATTTTCATTGCTGGTGATGGTGTTTCTGTGGATGCGGTAGTAGCAGATTTTATATCTGGCGCCACTGAATCTCTCTCTCCGGCTAATGACCCTAGACATTGGGACTTGATTGAAGGTCAGGGCTCTATTCACCACGCAGCATATGCTGGAGTAACCCTTGGCCTTATTCATGGTGCACAGCCAGATGTGTTAGTTCTATGTCACGATCCCGGTCGCCCACATATGCGGGGCACTCCAAATATACTTATTCACAGTCTGAACGAAACCATTGAAGCATGTGAAAAAGCAGCTCGCTTAACAAATAAAAATGTAAAAACAATCGGCGTTGCAATAAATACTTCAAGAATGTCAGACACGGAGCGCCTGCGAGAGCTTGAGGCAGCGACTGCAGAGACAGGGCTCCTTGCAGTTGACCCATTGCGTGAAGGGGTTGCTTCCATTGTGGATCAAATTATTTCATGAAGCTTATAGCCAAAGCAGAGGAATGGAAACTCGCAGAGGTTTTTACAATCTCTCGCGGAAGCCGAACTGTGACCGAGCTTGTAACAGTCACACTGTATGACGGAACTTTTGAGGGGCGTGGGGAATGTATGGCCAATCCTCGGTACAATGAAACTCAAGAAAGTGTGCTCGCATGCATAGAGGAAATTGATATTGATGATCAAATTGATAGGCAGAAATTGCAAACTCTTCTTCCCGCATGCGCTGCTAGAAATGCCATTGACTGTGCACTTTGGGACCTCGAAGCAAAACGGGCCGGGAAAAGAGTTACGGAATTAGTTGGAATCACTGAGAGCACAAATCTAATAACCGCTTTTACTATAAGTGCCGATACGCCTGATAAAATGGCTGCTGCGGCCCGCCGAAATTCAAAAAGGCCGTTATTAAAATTGAAGATAAGTGGCGATGGGGATGTGGATTGCGTGAAAGCTGTTCGATACGGAGCACCAAATGCTCGTTTAATTGTTGATGCTAACGAGGCATGGACTGAGGGTATGGTCGAACCATTGTCTAAACAGCTCAAAGCTCTTGGTGTTGAGATGATTGAACAGCCGCTTCCAAAAGATGCAGATGGAGCGCTAGCGGACATTCCGCACACAATTCCGTTTTGTGCCGATGAGTCCTGCCATACTAGTCAAGACTTGGAGCATCTATTGGGGCTTTACGATGTGATAAATATAAAATTAGATAAGGCCGGGGGGTTAACTGAGGCTCTTCGCTTGAAGAGAAATGCTATGGCAAAAGGTTTTAAAATCATGGTTGGTTGTATGATATCTACATCGCTCGCCATGGCCCCCGCATACGTAGTTGCATACGGTGCTGAATACGTTGATATTGACGGTCCCTTACTTTTGGCGGAAGATCGCATGCATGGCCTTGAATTCTCAGGTAGCTCGGTATCTCCACCTAGTGAATATTTATGGGGATAATTTCAATGGCTTGAGGCGAGAGCGCTTTGAGAATGACCAAGCCCGCGCGAGATTTTCAGCGCGGCGCTGGGCTGCGTAACCTCTGGGAGGCCATGCCGCCAATAAGTTCGCCGCTCGATGAGCACTATTTGGAGTGCCACTTCTCTTGGATGTTCCGAAACGGTGAGGAAATTTCCTTTTAAGCTCTGCAAAAAATTTCCCATAGGTGCGTTTTGAAGCCTGTTTGGTGAAGCTGATGGGGGCTGTGGGAAGATAATTTTTGCGATCCTGAGCGTCAGCTATTGCAGCGCCAGTATTTCCATTTCCTAGCGCTGCCTTCCAAATTTGGAACACTTTATTTTGATAAGGACCACTTTTAGTCTGGTTAGCAGAGTGGTAGTGTCTCACAGCTAGCTGCCAAGTGCCGTGATTTACCTTAAGGGCAGAAAGAAACTTAGCTGCATAAGCCACATTGGTGGCAGGGTCGAAGCCAGCTTCTATCGTTTTAAAAGCGTTTGGGTGATAATGGAGGTTTATCTGCATGCAGCCAATATCGATATTTTTCTGTCCTTTCCTTTGAAGCTTCCGAACGTGCTGTATGGCATTTTGCCGATTATTGAAATGCCTCCCGGTACCACCGGCATTAACTGTCCAAGGCCAGGTAATGTTTGCCCGGTCTTCTTTTATCCATCGCCCACTCTCTTTAATTGATAATGCATGAAGTAGTTTATGGGGGATGCCTAAACGGCGCTCCTCTTTAGCAATGGATCGAGCGCAAAAATTACCATTTTTCAATAGGTTAGGATAACTTAAAGGTGCAGCAGTTAGTCGCAATGGGGCAGCAATAATTATCAATGCTACGGCTGCCGCTAAAAGCCAAATTCCACAACGCTTTAACAAGTTTGCCAAAATTTTCTCCTCAGACCCCTAAGGAAAGCAAACCCTATGCCACTGGCTCTTCCGAGGATATTTCTCGGTGTTTATGAATGCAACTGCCATACAGGCGTGCAAGGAAAAGTTTATATGCTACCCAATAAACAAAAGCTTCAGGCTCTTGCCATGACTTGCTTTTCGGTGCTAATGCCATGATGAAGACAAATTAATAGTCACAAAATGGGCGCGTAGCTCAGCGGGAGAGCACTACGTTGACATCGTAGGGGTCGCTGGTTCAATCCCAGCCGCGCCCACCAACTGCAGTGTTTGCAAACGTCAATATACTCTGCGTGGGTACGTATCAGTATAAGGATTGGTTGCCTGCGTTATCGTAAGACCTATGGAGGTTTTTGTGCCGACTTTAGTCGTAAGTCGGTTCTTCGTTGCTTTTGGTATTGGCCTCATGGTTTCTAGTCACGGGATAAGCGAAGTGTCCGTGTACATTGCATTAGTCGAGTATGCAGGATTGGATCGGTTGCAAGGCGATCAAGACATTGAATGTGTGCTAAATATTGATCGCGGCCTTACTGCGGCAGCAAGTTCGATGTTTTTTTAAATTGGTGGAAGTTACATTTAACTCTTGTCGCAATCACCCAGATCTCTAATTAATGACTGGATATTTCTTATGCAAAAATATTCTCTAACTCAAAAAATAGCAGCCGAGACTATTGGTACCATCTTATTGTTGGCTACCATCGTGGGTTCAGGGATAATGGCAAGTTCTCTATCCCAAGGGAATAATGCAATTGCTCTGCTGGGAAATACGATACCTACTGGCTGCATGCTTGTTGTATTAATATTTATTTTCGGCCCGGTTTCAGGTGCACATTTTAATCCTGCAGTGACGTTTTGTTTCTGGTTACAGCGACAGGTGTCAGATCGTGATGCATTGATTTACATTGTGGTCCAAATAACTGCAGCCATTACCGGTACAATGTTAGCTCATGTGATGTTTGGCATGCCAGAATTGCTTGTGGCGTCGACAAAAGCGAGGGACGGATTTGGCCAATTATTAGGCGAATTTGTTGCTTCCTTTGGACTCGTGGCCACTATTCTAGGCTGCATACAACAACGAAAAGAGGCCTTACCATTCGCGGTAGGACTTTTTATTTGTGCTGCTTATTGGTTTACCTCATCAACATCTTTTGCAAATCCCGCAGTGACTATCGGACGCACCATGACAAATAGTTTTTCAGGAATACAGTCGACAGATGCACTCGGTTTCATAGGAGCACAATTGGTTGGGGCTATTGCCGCAACCTGTATTTGCAAATGGCTTTATACTCCCTCAAGGCGCGATTAAACCCTTTCCAAGGCATCTAAAAAATTCAGCATATCCTCTTCATTATTATATATATGAACAGTCGCACGCAAATGGCCATCTTTATAGCTGACGCGGATATTTTTCTTTGCTAACTCGCAGACTGTCTTCTCTGCGTTTTGGCCAAGATTCAAACTCACAATTCCTGCCCGTCTTTTCCAATCGCGAGGAGTACGAACTTTGAGGCCGCGCTGAAGGGCACTTTCTATGAGAAATGTACTCAACTCCTGAACACGCGATTCAATATGTTCAAGTCCAATACTCCTTATAAATTCTGACCCACGCCGTTGGACATAGGTTCCGAGATAATTGGGGTTCCCGTATTCAAATCGATGCGCATCTGAAGCCAACGCAATATCATTTTTCGTTCGGTCATTGGACTCAAATGTAAACTTTGCAGCATATGGCGGATCAATTTGAGAAATTAATTCTTTGCGTACATAAAGGAAACCAGCTCCAGCAAGGCTAAACATTGCCTTGTGCCCCCCCGCGCTTAGAGCATCAACTCCTAATTCGGCGATCTTTTGGTTAATAATTCCAACGCCCTGAACTCCGTCAACGAACAATAAGGCATTGTGCTCATGAGCTAGTGATGAAAGCGCCTGTAAATCAGCACGATGGCCAACACCATATGTGACCCACGCAACTGTAATAACACGGGTCTTAGAGTCTATAAGTTTTGCATATGAGTCTATAGGAAATAGATTGTCTTTATCCTCTTGCACCCAACGTATTTCTACTCCTCGACTTTCCAAGTGTCTCCATGGGAAGGTATTATTCTCATGCTCTCCGCTGCTTAGAATGACGTTATCTCCTGCTCTCAATCCAATGCCTTGAGCAAGAATATTTATGCCCTCCGAGGTATTTTTAGTTAAGGCTATACATTCTTTGGGCGCACCGAAGGTGGAGGCAACCGCAGCTCGCGTGCGTTCTATCTCATCCATGGAAAATGCACCGACCCCCGCGTCGTCATAAACCATTTGAAGCCACTCCTGCGTAGCCTCGGCAACACACGTAGGAAGGGCACCTTTGTTTGCGCCATCAAGATAAATGTAATCTCTGGTTGCCGGAAATAATTTTCGAATTGTTTCCCAGTCAGGAGCACCATTATTAGTCATTTTTGTTGTCCTATTCGGCTTCTATTTTTGTTTCTAATTCATGAGCTAAGGAGGCTGATATTTTTGAAGCAGGCACAAGCACATGTCCATCAAAAAGGCGCCTTTGCGTACGATACACTCCAGCTTTACTACAATGCCAGCCGGTCGCTGTTTTTTTTATATCGACCGAAACTGCTAGGATACCAGATGGATGAGTGATGGTGACATCATCTTTCTTATTGCTTGAGGGTCTCGCGACATCATGAACTACCGAACCCTCAATGCGCGCCGCGACGGCAGTGCAGATAGAGCCGGTGGATGGTAATGCTCTATGGCAATTCCCCGCTGATATCATACGTGCAGTAAAGTCGCTTTCGGTGGACTTATAAACCTCGCCCGAGAGCGATGGGCTATCTTGAGGAGAGTTTACCCAAGCTATTTTTGGTACCACTGCAGGCACATCCTGTGGCTTTTCTGATAAGCCCATTAGTACTCCAGCTTGACACCTTAGATGTTCGAGCTCTGACATAAGATTTTTATCATTATCAATTTGAGCGGGAAGTTCTTTGCCTGTCAGGCCTACATCTATGCCGCGTATAAATGCGACAGCAAGTGTTGCGTCAACTAGTGAGGCTTCTATTACTGAGCCATCACGTCTTGTGAGCTTATCAATAATGTTGTTACTGGGTAGTAAACCGACGGTATTTGCGCCGCCAGGGTCGAGAAATTCATTCCGTATAGGCGAATGGAACCCCGTAACACCCGGTAATTCGAAATCTCCATCTACTGCTGATTTACCATCATCGATATGAAACCGTGAGTCGAAGAGTACGCCTGTGTTAGTACTACGCACCCTAATAACGATTTCTCCACTTTGCTGATCTATAAGTCCTTCGTCGTACGCGAAGGGTGCCGCCGCTGAGGCCATGTTGCCACAGATATTTCTGTACGCAACCCAGCTCTCTCGTGGAGAGACCTGACAAAATGTGTAGTCAATGTCCACTCCTGGAACCGTGGATTTTTCAACTACTAGAATTTTAGAAAGTGAGGAAATGCCCCCGCCCATACCGTCTAATTGGCGGCTGTGGGGGTCTGGACTGCCCATGGCAGCCAGAAATATTTGCTTCCAATCACCCTTATTTTCGGGAAGGTTTTTTCGTAAAAATGCCAATCCATTACTAGTGCCACCGCGAACAAAAGCTGCTGGTATCTTCAACTGTTGCATTCAAGTAGTCCTTTGGTACACAGAGAGAATGTCGACGTACAGAGACTTTTCTAAACTGATGCAGGCTATTGATTTATAGAGTTATTTTAAGTAGCTAAACGATAGAAAAAAAAGTGTCTCCCATAAATCAGCTCTGCAAGTATACAGAAACGCATGTAATACACTAAGAATATTATTTTTTGCTACGCCTATCTCATTGACGTCACGGGCTTGGCCTATATCAACCACAATAATTTTGAGGTTTAAGATGGTTTCAGCTGAAATCCTTTTGCAATGGTGTAATGGTTCTTCCGGGTTATTTGTTGGGTTGCTGATGGATTGACTAACTCTCAAGTTGCGTAATGCATTCATACGTAACTGGTAGGCCAAGCTTCAAGCAAATGTTCTCCTATGCCATTTGAAAGGCGGTCTCGCTGGGTATCCAGCATATCAATCAAATAATCACGGGTGTCGCGCGGATCTAGAACTTCTTTGACACCATAAACTGAGGCGAGACCGTAGGCCGAAGTGTCGCGGGCCATTTCTTCTAAATGCTGTGCAAATTGATCGGGATTTTCTTTTTCTAAATTTTCTCCATAAACCACAGAGACCGCAGAGCGAGGGTCCATGAAACTCACTTCAGCTGTGAACCACGCTGCTACTTCTTCGGCCGTGCCGCCAGCCCCCATGTTGATAAAACCCCTACCATAACTTTTCCTTAGGATGATACATATTTTTGGCACTGTGGTCTGTAACATTGCGTTCATCCAGTTGATTACTTTTCCAATGATCCCAGATTTTTCAATGTCTGGACCGATAAGAAATCCTGGTTGGTCCTGAAGGAAAATAAGAGGGATATTATATGAGTCACAAAGAACAAGAAAATTTGTCACTTTCGAGCAGCTCTGTGCATCCATGCAGCCGCCTTTGAATTGTGGGTTATTTGCAATAAAGCCAACAGACTGGCCTTCAATGCGAGCCAATGCCGTAGTGATCGAGCGACCAAATTGTTCTTTAATCTCAAAAAAACTGTTCCGGTCTGTAATAGCTTTGATAATATTGCGGACGTCATAAGTTTGGGCGAGCGACTCTGGCATCATTTCCAAAATATCTTTGCAACCATCGCCGGAGCCTTTGGGAACGGAGGCAATCGGTGCAGTCTCATTTTGATGGCTGGGTAAATAGCTCAAAAATTGTTTTATAATATCAATTGCCTCTTCATCGGTGTTTGCTACTGCGTCTGCAAAACCGGTTTGGGATGCATGAATACGCCAGCCACCTAAGTCCTCTCCGCTTATATCGTGACCAACGGCTCTTGACACCATGCGTGGACTAGCAACAGCCATCACTGCGCCCTTACGCATAACATTGAAATCTGAGCATACTGCGTGCCAGGCACTTGAGCCGAAACACATCCCAAGTTGGGCTGACACCCACGGTGCTTTTCGACGCCGCAGGAACCGGGGCCCTTCAGCTGTGAATCCCATACCTTCACCCATGACATCAGGCATTCGTACGCCAGTAGATTCTCCCAGAAAAACTACGGGTATACCCCTCTTGCTTCCTGTGTCTTTAACGTGGGACATTTTTTTATTGTTTGTGTAACTGGAAGAAGATCCTTTCACAGTAAAGTCATATGCTACAGCTCCAACCTTGCGGCCACTCACCTCTCCAAATCCACAGATCTTGCCATCACGGGGTGTCTGGTCCTTCATGCCGGCAAGGTAGGAAGTCCCGAACAAACCGGTCTCTCGGAAGGTTTTTTTATCGAAAAGGTAATCAACACGTTCTGTGGCATTAAGATTACCAGAAGCTTTCCGTTTTTCGAGTTTTCCAGTGCCTCCCATTGCACTAGCTTTTTTACGCCGTTCTTCAAGCTCTTTAATTTTCTCTTCAAATGCCATTGCGTCCTCTCGGAGTTTCAAATTTCTATATGGGCACGATGTCGAAGGCTATGCTGATCCTTTGTGTCTCAGAATGGAACGGCACGGTTCGATGCAAAAAATAGGATGGGAACAACACCATATGTCCCACCTTTGGTGTAATAAGCCGCAGCGGTCCCGAATGTTCAGGTAGCCCATATCCAGAAGCACCAAATTCAATCCATCCGGCGTGAGTTTCATCTGCAGATTTAATCTCTGGTGGTAACTGGACGTAATACACTCCGCTAAGCCATGCGCTTGGATGGCTGTGGGGCAGTTGATAACCCTCCGCATTCAATAGGGTTGACCAACAATCTAGGCGAAATTTATTTGGTTTGGTCCGGAAATGTGGATGATTTTGTCGTGGTGTAAGCGATACTAAATACTCTTGTAAAAATTTATGAAGTGTCGAGACAAAAACTTCCACGATGGGGTTATCAAAGATCGAAAGCTCACCGCTTTGTTGTCCGCCGCGTGTTGATTTTGCAGGAGGGTCCGTTCGTAGCGTTGGATTTTTATTTAATGCGTTAGCCAAGTCGCCAGTATAGCTTAGCCTATCGACATGACCCTCGGGCAATGGCAACTCTACAATTGAAATATCACGATTAAGATTAGTAATTTGGGAAGCTTTATCTTTCTCGCCTACTAATTGATGAAGTATTGTTCTATAAGCCATGGCTTGGGTATGGCCTGGAGTATGCTTGAGAACAGAATCCAAGCTTACTGCTGCTGCTTCGAATTCGCCTTGGCGCATAAGACAACCCGCTGCGCCAAGAGCTGAGTCGGTCATGTAAGGCTGTAATCTGAGTGCATTATTAAACTTGGCAAGTGCATCGGTGTCATTGCCATCTTCCGCATAACAAAACCCTAGATATTGAGCGAGGGAAGCTTTATCCGCGGGCTGAGAAAAAATCTCACGATATGCAATTTTAGCCTCGCTAAAACGCTTTAGCCTGCGCAGTACTTCGGCCCTTTTTACCAAAGTTGGTTTATGCGAGGGATCGAGTAAAATCGCAGTGTCAAAGGTTTCTAATGCTTCTTCAAAAGCCCCGATTTGTAATAAGACGCCACCTAATCCGGCGTGGGCAGCAGCGTAGTTATGTTCGAGCTCGATAGCTTTTTGGTAAGCTTCAATAGCTCCGGACCAGTCTCGCGCTAATTCTTTTGCAAAGCCAAAGTTGCGCCAACACGAACCGTAGTCGGGTGCAAGGTGAAGAGCTTGCGAAAAGCAAACAATCGCTTCTTTCAATTTACCGGTGTCTGCTAACATCACGCCAAGGTGATCTAACGCGCTGGGGTTTTCAGGATCAATTTCAAGCGAATGCTTGATGGAGGATACAGCAGTTTCAATGTCACCTTTCTGCATCAATACAACACCAAGTAGATGGAGTGCGTCGCTATTGGTCGGTTCGATTTTTAGGGCATGACGATAATTACCCTCAGCTATTTCTAATTCTCCGGCTTGATGGGCACCAAATCCAGCTTCCAAAATGGGGCGTACTCTATCTTCCATCAAGATGCGCTGACAGTTTGTTGGTGGGGGACTAGATCAAAAGCTATGCTTATTCGTTGGGTCTTTGACTGAAAAGGTATTGTGCGGTGGAGAAAATAAGAAGGAAATAACACCAAGCCTCCCTCAGTGGGCGCAACTAATTTTACCGGCCCATTATGTGCCGGAAGATCATACCCTGACCCCCCGAATTCCAGCCATCCCCTATTCTCGGGATCATGCTTTGAGAGCTCTGGAGGTACCTGTGCGTAGTAAACACCACTCAGCCAACCTGTTGGGTGCATATGTGAAAGTTGGTGCCCTTCGGCATCCAGAATAGTTGACCAACTTTGAATACGATAGTCACTTGGAATAGCGCCATAATGGGGATGACCCTCGCGGGGTTTGATTTCCTTCAGAAATTTATTCAGAACTTTTTTCAAGGCATCATGAAAAGCAGTTATATCCGGATCTGTTTGTGAAGTGAGCTCACCGCTCTGAAATCCGCCGCGTGTGGTTTTGTCGGGCGGCTCAGAGGCCAGACTTGTGTCTTTTTGAAGTGCAGTACACAGTTTTTGATTGAATATCTGGTGGTTTTCATATTTTTCTGGCACTGGAAAGGCAAGTACCGAAACGTCATGATCATAATCAGCAAATACGCTTAGTTCATCGTTCCTCTCATCCAGTTGGAGCAGAATCGTGTAGTAGGCAAGAGCACGACAATTTCCGGGTTCCATGGCAAATACATCAATCAATGCTGACTCAGCAACTTGCAAATGCCTATTACGAATCTGACAAAACGCTATTCCTATGAGAGAATCTACATCTTTTGGATCCAGCCGATGTGCTTCCTCGAAATGTGCGAGTGCTTCGAGGTTACGCCCAAGGTCATGAAAGCAGTCGGCAATTAGACAATGGATGGCGCTTAGATTGCAGTCTGTTTCAAGTGCTTTTTTATAAGCTTTTATTGCTTCTTGGGGTCTTTTTAAGCCGCGAAGGGCATTGCCCTTGTTGAGCCAAGCTGGCGCTAACTCGGGGTCTAATTTTAGGACGTGTTCGAGGGTGCTGAGAGCTTCTTCATACTGTTTATTTTTTAAATATGTATTGCTCATATTAACGTAAGGTGTGGCCAATTCCGGTGCAATGCTTATCGATTTTTGGTAGGCGTCGATTGCACCAATCAAATCGCCTAAGCTATCACGTGCATCGCCGAGGTTGCACCAAGCCTCCGTAAAATTTGGCTCTAGGCTAATTGCACTTTCGAGCGCAGTCACTGCATCACCGTATTTCCCCAGCCCTTGTAGCGCTGTAGCCAAATGATCAAAAGCCTCAGGATTTCTAGGATTTTCTTTAATGGACTGTTCAATCTTTGATACTGCGCCGGATATATTTCCTTGCTGCAAATGAACAACGCCAAGTAGATGTAATGCGTCGGCATTATCGGGCGCACCCAACAATACCTTGCGATAAAATTCGGCGGCTCGGTCAAGGTTGCCGGATTGATGGGCATCAAAACCTATTTGCAAAAGGTTAATAATGTCATTGTGCATATTTGAAGAGCCTCTGAGTTAAGCTCACATAGTTTATAATTATATAATAATGGTTACCGTATCATTTCTCCCATTTGATAGGAAAATCTGTTAAATTAAAACCCGAGTTTTAAAAAAGGGTATGTATGATGAACGATGAAGCTGTCTTCGAGAAAATCCGTAGTGATTATCCTGCAACAAAAAAGCTCACCTATTTTGATGCAGGTGCTAGGTCACTGGTCTCGGTTCAGACTCGTGCCGCACTTGATAAACTGGTTGACTCGCAATTGTACGAAGGTGGCGACAAGCCGGAAATGTTTCGCCTTATTGAACGTGTCAGGGAAAAGTTTGCTCGCTTAATCAATGCAAGATCGGAAGAAATTGCTTTTATGAAGAACGTTTCAGATGGTCTGAACACAATTGCCGGCTCAATTCCTTTTAAAACTAATGATAATGTTGTCCTTACGTCTGATCTTGAACATCCGAATAATGTTTACCCTTGGTACAACGTTCGTGATAAATCGCAGGTGAAAATAATTGATGTACCGAGCGTAAACGGTCAGATTGATGTTGAGGGCATGATAAATGCCATAACCCCCAGGACCAAGCTTGTAACATGCTCTACCGTAACATACTCGCCTGGAATGCGAACTAATGTACCAAAACTTGGGAAGGCCTGCCGGGACCGTGGAGTATTTTTTCTGGTAGATGGGGTGCAGTCTTGCGGTGTTTTGCGGACAGATGTGGAAGAGCTAATGGTGGATGCTATGGCTGTTTCTACACAAAAGGGGCTTCAGGGTCTTTACGGCATGGGGTTTTTATACTGCAGAGCGGAAGCAGCCAACGCGCTTCGCCCGGAACGTTTGGCGAGGTTTGGTGTTAACCTCGGTGACGACACACACGAGGCAGCGGCTGGCGATCAAAAATTCGATCTCATGCCTGGCGCTCGACGCTTTGAGGTGGGTAATTATAATTTTCCTGCCGCTGCTGCCGCTGAACCAGCACTGGATCGTATGCTTGAGCTTGGATCAGCAGCAATTGAAGAAAGAAATTGTCGATTGGCGCGCCGACTTGCTAGCGGCATGCATCAACTCGGCCTTGAAGTTTGCGGAGATCTTGATGATCCTTTTCGTACACACATTGTTACATTAGGTGAGATGGATCTGGAAAATCACGAAAGCGCAGGCAGCGGTGAATTACAGTCGCTGTTCGATTACTTGTGGGCCAATGACGTTCGGCTTTCAATCCGACGTGGGGTGTTGCGGTTCGGCATACATTTTTACAACAATGACCAGGACGTGGACCGCGTTCTTGACTTAACTAAAACTTGGCAAGAACAAGCTGTGGCAGCCTAATGTGTTTTCGCGGCTAGGTGAGATTCACGCTTTATCATGTAAATTCCGCTGGCTGCAATCACTGCGCTTCCTACGAACACCCACGTGTCGGGTATATGGTTCCAAATCACCAAGCCAAAGAGGATCGACCATAAAAGCGCTGAATACCGGAAGGGTGAAATTAGCGCAGCTTCTCCGTAGCGCAATGCCTCAATAATTAAAAAATGAGCACCCGCATTCAGGATACCGTTAATAAAGAATAGACCCGCATCTTCCCAGCTCAGCCTATTCCAACCAAGCGGGATAGCAAGGAGACTTGCGAAAGTGACTATGATGGTGGACCAAAATAGAATAGCGATTGATGTCTCAGAGCGAGATATTTTCCGTGTTATAATATCACGGAATGCAGCGCAAATTGCAGCACAGATTGGAAGAATGAGCAACCATTGAAAATTCTGTGCGCCAGGGCGGACAATGATTAACATCCCACCAAAACCAACAAGGATAGCCATCCATCTTCGCCATCCCACCGTCTCATTGAGTAACGGCACTGATAGCGCTGCTACAAAGAATGGTCCAGAGAAGACTATTGCTGTGAAAGTGGGAAGCGGTAGAACCTGTAAACTCCATATAACAAATATTGCTGTTACAAAAAAAATTGCTCCTCTAAGAATTTGACCAGGCCAGTAATTTACCCGCAACGCTTTCCAGCCGGTTACAAATCGGGCGTAGATCAGGATAGCAACAAGCGCGCCTACATGGCGCAGAGTCAACACCTGCCAAACCGGATACGTCTCTGTTAAAATTTTACTTGCTGCGTCGCTGGTCACCAGTACAGCTGAGCCAACAATCATCAGCCAAATACCGCGAAGATTATTTTTTTCTCGCGCTTCTATCATTTTCAATCTTTATAAAAGCCCATTTAATTTTAATTAGATCGCATTAAAAATGAATCATACAGAGACAGAAAAACTAGAATTATGTATTTTTGGTTCATCATTTCTATTTAGTATAAAACAAATACAGAAATTATCGGCATGATTTGTTGCATACATTGCCTTTGTATCCTCACCAGATGAAGGAGAACTTTGCGGGCTCGCGCACTGATTACCCAACTACCTAGCTAGACACTTATTGAGTACTGCTTGAAAATGGCGAAACATCACGACTATCTAAAACTAAGTGGATTAGTGCTGGCCCGTCATAAGCCATTGCTCCAGATAGAGCATCGGGAAACTCTTCCGTCTTCTGAACCTTAAAGCTCGCCATTCCATAGCCTTCTGCAAGCTTTGCAAAGTCCGGGCTATCTAGCAATGTTCCGTAATGGAAATCAGCCCCAAACCGTTTTTGTTGATGGGTTAAAATGGATCCCCAAGCGCTGTTATCGCAAACTATAACTTTAACTGGAAGCCCCTCTTGCACGATGGCAGCGCACTCATGCCCTGTCATAGTAAAACCTCCATCTCCGACCCAAACGAATACTGTTTTATCGGGTTTTGCAATTTGGGCACCTATCCCACCAGGCACGCCATAACCCATCGCGCCGGACACTGGTGAGGCCTCAATATCCGGTTGGTTGAACCGATAATAACGAGATATCCAACGTCCAAAACTGCCAGCATCCGATATGTTGATACAGTCTTGCGGAACCTTTTCAATAAAGTGCGTGATTACTTTAGCCATATCTACTGCTCCAGCAACTTCGATCTCACCTGGCTGGGCGAATTCAACTTCCTCATGATGGACCTTATCTCGCCATTGGATTCTCTTCTTAGACGGAGTCGCAACCCCTTTTGTGAGTGCCTCAAGAGCCGGAACTACATTTGATGCTATTGCGACATTGGCTTGCCACTGAGAAAACTCTGATGGTTCGGGATAGACCATTACCAACTTTTGATCGGGTCGGATCATAGTGTAATCGTTTACGGTAACGCTATCCATCCGAGTGCCCATGGCTATCAGCAAATCGCAATCGGATAGAGCAGCTTCCTGAAAAGGAAGTCGATTGATTCCAAGGTGGCCAAAATTAGCCACATGATCGCTTGGAAATGTATCCTGCTGTCGGTAGGCAGTGAGAACCCCAACACCACTTGCGTCTGCAAAATCTACCAATGCCTGGGTCGCCATTTCCCAGCTAATCATTTCTCCGGCCACTAGAATGGGGCGTTGAGCAGCGTCAATCAGACTTATTGCCTCTTTAACTGCGGTTGGATCGGCCCCCGCGCGAACATGAGCAGGCTTTGCCGGGATAATAGGTTCGCCTTCGGGGCCGTCTAGAATATCTTTTGATATGGCAACAACAACAGGGCCCGGTCGGCCGCTTATTGAGAGATCAAGGGCCCGTGCAGTGACTTCAGCAATTTCATCATAGGAGTGGACATCAAAGACTGCTTTAGCGATTGGTTGATACATGAGATGATAATTTATTTCTTGGAAAGCCTCGCGCCCTTGCTGTGGTTTTGGAATAT
The DNA here is from genome assembly GCA_913043025.1 of uncultured Rhodospirillaceae bacterium. Taxonomy (GTDB): domain Bacteria; phylum Pseudomonadota; class Alphaproteobacteria; order UBA8366; family UBA8366; genus UBA8366. The sequence continues at coordinate 18,074 of CAJWLM010000013.1, read as the reverse complement.
TTGAAATAAAGAAAACAAGTGGTCGGGAGGCTTGCATTGCCGTATGAATTCCGACGGTGGCGTTACAAGCGCCGGGTGCACGACTTGCGAGCATACAAGCAGGTTTTTTGGCGAACTTTGAGTATGTCTCACAAGCAAAAGCCGCAGAGGACTCGAGCCTAGTGGGAACTGCGCGGACCTTATTTCGGTTGCGGCTGAGTGCTTCTAGAATCGTAGTATTTGTTCCGCCTGGAACAAAGAACACTGTATCTACGTCTCGCGATAACATTACCTCAACAACTACTTCACCACCATTCATGCTCAAAACCCTCTAATTATTGAACGCTTCAATTCTGCTTCTAATAATGGACAACACCTTAAACAAATTAATTTAGTATGGCTATGGGCTGGCGTTAACTGCCCGTGGGGCTATTTTCTCGTGTTATCATGCGTGGTCCAACACGCCGAATAAGTCGGAGTATTTTGTAAATTGCGCATAAAAGATGGTATCTGACCCTGCGAGATTTAAGATCAATAATGCTATTTGCTCTGTGTGGCCTTAATTTGATTGAGGTAAAAGGCCTGTAGTGCTTGGTAAAATTTTGAAGTTGCGATTTCATTAGCTGCTAATCGATTAGCAAGAGGTGTCCAATGGCCATCGCAAATTTGATAATATCGCGTCCAATCCTCAGGCTTTGAAAGAATTGGTAGCAGGTCTATCATGCTTGTATTGGAGTATTGCGATATCAGCTCATTAAGGTCTCTTTGAAGTTTAAGAGCCTTGCCTTGCCTCATGTAAAGAAAATCACCAGGCCTTGGAATTAGCACAATGAGAATAGGCCGCTTACCTGCAGATTTTCGCAATTGTCCGAAAATATATGAGAAACGCTTCCAGTCCGAATCACTATAATCAGCATATCCAGAATAATTGAATATGAATTTACGACCGTGTATTTGTGCTCCACTCCACTGGCGCACTAAGCCAATTGCGTATTCGATGACATTTACCGAGTGCGTGAAATTCCGAAACACTTGACGAGTGCCACGCGAGAATGATTTGCTTTTTTGACGCTCCGGTGCATCACCAAGTTCGGATTCGTTGAAATAATAAAGTTTATAACCGTTGCTTGTTTCAGCTAGATAAGGACGGTAGCGATGACCGAAAGCCGAATGGCCAAACTTGGGGCTGTCGTCAAGAAAGTCATTGCCAGGGAAAAGCCCTATTATAATGCCATCGTGTTTAAACTTCTTCGCAAAATTCTTGTAGAGTAACATGTATTGTGTCGGGCCGAATATGCCCGCATTACCGAAATTCAAATGCGCTATGCCTGTAGTCTTCTCGAGCATGTTAGTCCAACGATCTTCATTTTTAAGTCCAAATCCCTCTGTGAATGAGTCGCCGAGAACTATTACCCTTTTCTCCCGACTATCAATGCCGCGTTCCTGGTCGCGCATCCCGTGGGAATTAGCTGTATAGACTGCACGATAACATTTTCGAACATGGTCATAGCGTGAGTTTGGTTCATGCCAAACACCCCAAATAGGGTTAATGTCGGACCAAAACGGTTTAAAAGCTGGGATTTTGTAATTTGGTAAATTAGCCGGAAGATTGAACAGTCGTGTTGCTAGTGCGCTGAATATCTCTAAGGTAACAAGAAGGCTGATTAGTATAAGCAAGAGATTTTTTAATACTGCTTTGATGTTGTTTAACATGTTGGTTTCTCTCTTATTGCCGGCGGATCAAATGCGTTTGACGGTCTCAATATTCCTGGTTGCTTCAACTCGGTCAGGCTAGTTTACAAAAATTTTGCCAAAAGTATTTTTGCCAAAGGTATTTTTAATGTGGCTAAGTCCAATGATTACGTATGTAACGGATAGAATCGTTACTTTAATTAAAGGATATATCTTTGTATTGTAATGTTTACGACATTGACGAGTAACTTGCCTATATTCACTGCGTCTACTTTTTAACACTTGGGATAGTTGGAGCTATAATGTGGTGAGTTTACAAAATTGTCATAATTTCAATGATTTTAGGTCGCTTGCCAAACAACGTTTGCCCGGGCCGATCTTTCATTATATTGACGGTGCTGCAGATGATGAGTTGACATATCGACGGAATACTGAGGCCTATGACGATGTTGATCTCATTCCAAATGTCCTTGCGGGTGTCCAAGACGTAGATATGTCAGTAGAGGTAATGGGGCAGCAACTTGATATGCCTCTTTATTGCGCCCCTACCGCTCTTCAGCGATTGTTTCATCATGAAGGTGAGAGGGCCGTTGCTCGAGCAGCCGCCAAATATGGAACTATGTTTGGAGTTTCCTCATTAGCTACTGTCACTGTTGAGGAGATCTCAAGAATAACGGACACGCCAAAAATGTTCCAATTTTACTTTCACAAAGATCGTGGATTGAATGATGCATTGTTAGAAAGGGCAAGGGCAGCTAACTTTGGTATTCTCGCATTGACCGTTGATACAATTACAGGTGGGAATAGAGAACGTGACCTGCGCACAGGGTTTACCTCGCCCCCGAGACTTACGCCGAGCTCGTTGCTGAGTTTTTTAACTCATCCCGGATGGGCATGGAACTTTTTAACAAAAGAAAAATTTGATATGCCGCATCTCTCCAGCCACGTGGAGGCTGGCACTAATATGGCAGTATCTGTAGGCGATTATTTTTCAACTATGCTCGATCAATCGATGAATTGGAAGGATGCTGAGAAGCTTTGCTCTCAATGGAATGGCCATTTTGCGCTGAAGGGCGTAATGAGTGTGGAGGATGCAAAGCGTGCTGTTGATATTGGATGTACGGGTATTATGGTTTCCAATCATGGAGGCCGCCAGCTGGATGGTTCACGAGCACCGTTTGATCAACTTGCTGAGATTTGTGATGCAGTAGGTGACAAAGTTGATGTTATTTGTGAAGGAGGGATCCAGCGAGGTACTCACGTGCTAAAGGCTCTTTCAATGGGCGCGAAGGCGTGTTCGGGCGGGCGTTTGTATCTCTATGCTCTATCAGCTGCAGGGCAAGCCGGGGTAGAAAAAGCTCTGCGTAACTTAAAAAATGAAATAGAGCGGGGCATGAAACTCATGGGAGTGACAAAGCTCGACCAACTCAACCGTGAAAATCTTCGTTACAAAAATGATAAATCTAACTGCGCTTGAAAATAAAAAGATTCTTTACATTTTTTAAGTGCGGCATTTTGATTTCTATTACCCTTTTTGTGGTTAGAAAGTTACCCTAATTTAGTTTTTTATAAACTTTATCCTTTGTTGCGGACTCAAACCTTGGTTTTTTAAAATGCTTAGCAGTACCGTAATTATCGCCGTGTAGGCGTACAGACTTAACAGGAGTGTAAGGTCAAATTCATGAATTTAGTCCGTGCCTGCTTATTAATCGTCTCATGCATTTTTGTTTCGGCGTGCCATAATTATCATCTTAAGTCAGAGAGTGATGCTGCTAGTAAGTGGCTTGCGAGGGATATAAATCAATATAGACAGGCAAACTCTTCTAACGGAAAATTATCGCCTGAGGTGCCAGTGAATGCTAGGATGGCACACTCAGATCTATTTTTGTTTGCTCAAATTTACGACCGAGTTCGCACATTGTATGTCCATGAAGTGGACAAAAAGTCACTTTTGTTAGCAGCAACGGAGGGTATGCGTAGGACCGTACCTGACCCAACTAGTGTTAGTAATCGCGTATTAGTTGATTCCGCGATCCAAGGTATGCTGTCATCTTTAGATCCATACAGCAGTTATCTTAATGCTGCACATTGGCGAGCGCTTAGAGATCAGACAAGCGGAGAATTTGGGGGTGTCGGCATTCAAGTTCGCATGGGTCAAGGGTATATCGAAGTTATTTCGCCTATCGACGGAACGCCTGCTGCAGATGCCGGTGTGCAGCCAGGTGATCATATCCTGAGTGCTGATGGAAAATCATTCGCAAAAATGGCGTTGCGGGACGCTGTGCTGGTATTACGTGGCCGTCCGGGAAGTATCGTAAAACTTGCTATAAAGCGTCAAAAACGGCCGAAATTTTATCTATCAATAGAGAGAGCTATTATAAAAGTCGCTTCCGTTCGGTCTTCTATTAAGCAAAATATTGGTTATGTACGTGTAAGTAGGTTCTCAGATCGAACGGGTGCGGAAGTTCAAGAAGCTATTTCGACTTTATGGGATAATCTCGGAAATAGGCTTAAAGGTTTTGTATTAGACCTTCGCCGAAACCCGGGGGGGTTGTTTGATCAATCGATTGAGGTGGCCGATTTATTTTTAGACAAGGGCCGTATCGTTTCTACGCGAGCTCGTAGTAGTGATCTTCACTACCGAGCTACAAAAGGTGATCTTTCCCGGGGGAGGCCATTAGTTGTTCTGATTGATAAAGGTTCTGCCTCAGCCGCAGAGATAGTAGCTGGTGCCTTAAAAGACAATCTGCGTGCGACTTTGATAGGGTCTCGGACTTTTGGGAAAGGTTCGGTGCAGACCATTTTGCCGCTTTCGTCTGAGGAGCGCCTTAAATTAACAACGTCTATCTATCTGACGCCATCTGGTCGCACAGTCGAAGGTGGTATTACACCTCATATCGAGGTGTTGCCAGCTAAGAAAGAGAAAACCGATGCGCAACTTGAACATGCTTTAGACTGGCTTCGTCGACGATACTGAGGATAATACACTTAATATTATAAAAAATTACTGGTGACATATTCACCTTTTGACTTTGTCAATAAGGCGGGTGCGAGGTCATCTGGGGTAACCTCATTTAGACTTTTACTCTCTAGATGCTCCATGAGAATTGCCATGGCAGCTGTCAACTCATACATATTCCCGTCAAGATTTTCGTCATGTAGTGCTTGAGACAGCCCTAGTTGTGCGCTGTTATAAATCATTTTTGGGGCCACTAAATATTTTCCATCACAAGTGCGGTTTTGGATTTTAGATTGAGTTGCGGTTCGATTTTCGAGGAGATCACGACAGTATTGTTCCTTTTCTGAAAAACCTCCGCGGCACTGTAAGGGACGAGCGGAGTGTATTGTACAGCGGTTGCCCTTTAAAAAAGCGCACGCAAGTTTTTTATCAAACCTATGGTTCGAGGATTTCCCTGCAATCTTTTGCGAATGAATTTTTATGCTCTTAGCAAGCGACGTGATGCTTTTTTTATTGTTCATTTTAACAAGATATAAGAGCACTTTTAATAGCTCAGGCCATGTCACGGATACATTTTGGTGACAACACCATGAACACCCCTTGTGGCAGGCATGATTCGGTTGTTCGGGTTCAAGCTCAGCCCACAATGCATCCGTATCATCGATCACGGCATTAACTATTTCAACTAAATTATTTTGCCCTTTGCCCTTCGTCAATTGAGCCTTGCTATCACAAAAAATGGCTTCTAATGTCGCGGGTTCTATCAGGTGCTTTACCCATTTCTGAGGGGTCGATTTAACAGAATCTTTCAGTCGTCCAGAACCCAGTGTTTTTGGCAGCATGAATATACTCTTTGCCTATAAAGTTAATGGATATTGCAGTTGTGCAAGGCTCATGCCATAGCATCCTAGTGGCCATATAGAATACTGCAAATCACGATAGCCGCGGCAATGCCGGCAACATCAGCTAACAATCCAGCAGCCAATGCATGGCGGATGCGACGGATCTGTATTGCTCCAAAATAAACCGCAAGTACATAGAAAGTTGTCTCTGTAGAGCCTTGAAGCGTGCTCACGAGATACCCTGTGTAACTATCGGGGCCTATAGCAGGATCTTGAATCGTTGATGCAAGAATACCATATGAGCCCGAACCTGATAATGGACGTAAAATTGCCATGGGTAATGCATCGATGGGTAGGCCAATAGAGGAAGTGATCGAGCCAATGGGACCTACCAACAAATCCATTGCTCCACTTGCGCGGAACATACCGATTGCCACCAGTATTGCCACTAAAAATGGAATTATACGTACAGCAATCTCGAAGCCATCTCGGGCGCCATCAATAAACGACTCATATATTGCAACACCGCGAACGTAGCCAAATGTCAGTAAGCTCAACAATAGGCTCGGAATGATCCAAGGAGAAATAATGTTTCCATAAAAAATTGTGATCGGAATTAATAAGATCACCGTGCCAAGAGCAAGAAATGTTGTCCATAATGGATAGGCCTGCCCTTGATCAACGACCGCAACGGCATCTGCGATAATTGGATTTTGCTGAGATGGCAGCTGTGCTTGTGACACTTTGCCGGTTTTCTTTTCGCCTGTTTCAGGGTTTGCAACGCGCTCTTTTGTCCAAAGTTTTGCAAGGTATTTTGCTGCTAATATTGCAACAATGGTTGAACAAAGCGTGGCGAAAAGCGTTGTCGGCACTATGCCTGCGGGGTCAGTTGAGCCGGCAGCAGCACGTAACGCGATGACACCGGTCGGTAAGATAGTTATTGAGGAGGTGTTGATTGCAAGGAACAGGACCATTGAGTCTGTTGCCGTTCCTTTGTGTGGGTTGATACGATCAAGCTCCTGCATTGCGCGAATACCAAAAGGGGTGGCGGCGTTTCCTAGCCCCATCACGTTAGCTGACAAGTTCATTATTATTGCCCCCATTGCAGGGTGTCCATCTGGAATGTCAGGGAATAATCGAACCAAAACAGGCCTCATCAGCTTAGCGATGATTGTGAGCAGTCCGCCATTTTCTGCAACCTTCATTAAACCCAAAAAAAGTGCCATGACGCCTATGAGACTGAATACTAGGGTGACGGAGTCTTTGGCAGAATCAATGATTCCTGCGCCTAGCACTTGCATCGCCGTAGGCATCCCAGCCAGCACAGTTTCAGTGAGCTGACGCCAGCTGGCGACCAGAAATGAGGTTAAAACGATGAAGAAAAAAATTGCGTTCATATTGCTGATTAGACCTCGGCCTTGTGGAAACCCAACGGGCTGCGGTAGAAGAGCGGCGCGTTACTATATTTCATATTCAATTTAAGGAACTTTATCATGACTGGTCCGTTAGAGGGTTTGAAAGTTTTAGATTTAACACGCATTCTTGCAGGACCAAGTTGCACCCAGATATTGGGTGATTTGGGAGCTGAGGTAATCAAGATAGAGCGTCCCGGTGTGGGCGATGATACCCGCAGTTTCGCACCCCCTTTCCTTCCTAATAGCGCTGGCAAAGATAGCAGTGAAAGTGCTTATTTTGCAGGAGCCAATCGCAATAAGCGTTCCGTTACACTCAATCTGGCAGATCCAGATGGACAGGCATTAATACGCAAATTATTGGCAGATTCGGATATTTTGACAGAAAACTTTAAGACGGGAACGCTGACTAAATACAATCTTGGTTATGAGCAACTAAAGGAAGATTTCCCGGGTCTCATTTATTGTTCCATAACAGGTTTCGGCCAGACTGGCCCTTACGCCTTACGTCCCGGCTATGATGCACTGATCCAGGCAATGGGAGGTGTTATGAGTTTAACAGGTGCACCGGATGGCGAACCGATGAAGGTCGGGGTATCGATTGCTGACTTAATGGCTGGAATGTATGCTTGTGTAGGGATATTGGCTGCTGTGCGGCACAAACAATCAACTGGTGAAGGCCAGGCTATTGATATTGGAATGTTGGATACACACGTTGCTTGGCTCGCTAATCAAGGTATGAATTATCTTGCGACCGGCCAGAACCCTGAGCGTCTTGGAAATAATCACCCGAATATTTTACCCTATCAAGTTATGCCTACGGCCGACGGGTATATCGTATTATCTGTGGGAAATGATGATACCTTCGAGCGGTTTTGTGATGTGGCTGGTTGTCAGGAATTATTAAAAGACGAGCGGTTTTCGACTAATGTAGAGCGTGTAAAAAACAGAGATGTCACTACACCTATGTTAAATGAAATCACTAGACAGAACCCTTCTGCATGGTGGTTAGAAAATCTTGAAAAGGCAAAAATTGGATGTGGGCCCATTAACAGTCTTTCGGAGGTTTTCAGTGACCCTCATGTATTAGCTCGGAAGATGCTGATTGAGATGAAGCATCCCGCAACAGGTGATGAAAAGGCGAAAATGATAGCCAGTCCGCTTAAACTATCGGAAACTCCCGTGAGTTATCGCCTGCCACCACCCTTATTGGGTGAGCATACAGATGAAGTTCTGATTGAGAAATTGGGCCTTTCAGACGCTGAACTGGCTGATTTAAAAAAACGAAAAATTCTTTAGGGTTAAGTTTTCGAACGTGATCACATAAAACTTATCCATGCCGGTCCAAGCTATCGCACAGACAACAAGTACTCGTTTAATGCAAATAATGCCTGTTGATTCTGCAAAGCGGTGTTCGGCTTCTACAGGATAATGGCTATGACCAGTACTTTTCGAAGGACGCTTAGCTGCCATTGACAGTTTAGTAAAGCACCACTACACTTTTATTGATGAGGTTTCTTTATTAGGTATTAAGCCAATGAAAGTCGTTAATTCGCTAAAGTCAATGAAGAACAGGCACAAAGATTGCCGCGTGGTTCGTCGCCGTGGACGAGTGTACGTAATTAATAAGACAAATCCGAGGTTCAAAGCACGCCAAGGTTAAGTGGTATGTCTTTAGCGTGTCGTCCCTTCCCGCACATCGCGGGCGTGTTCTTTAGTAAACTAAATTAAACCTCGTAGAAACTTTGAGCGCATCGTGGCCTCACTCATAATAAAACCGAGATCAGCGCCACCCAAAAGAAAACGTACACCCATTTTAATATATTTTTCCATCAATTTGTGTTCATAGATGCCACCCATGCCCGCATATTTTCCAGTTTTTTGGCACGCTTCAATCATCCTGGTATAAGCATCGACTGTGCGTTCATCATCAAACTGGCCCGGTATACCCATCTCAGCACAAAGATCGTTAGTACCTATCATCAAGACGTCAACGCCCTCGACTGCTGCAATGGCCTCTGCATTGTCGATAGCCTCAGGTGTCTCAAGCATGACTATCACAAGAGTATTTTGATTAAGCTGCTGAGCGAGATCACCTCCCGGCATTTGCTTCATGCCGAATTGCGGCAAGTTATTGCTCATAGAGCGTTTTCCAATAGGCGGGTATTTTGCCGCGCACACAATGGCCTTCGCTTGATCGACATTATCGACGTGTGGGGCAATAATGCCTTGTGCACCACCATCTAAAACACGAGCGATGTGGAAGTGCTGATGTCCTGGTATGCGAACGATTGGTGTGACGCCAGTATTAAGACAAGTCGATGCAATTTGGCATGTTAGGTCAACGTCGAATGTACCATGTTCCATATCGATGAATAGCCAATCAAAATTACAAGTTCCAGCAATCATGCCCGCATTCACAGTACGTCCCACGCGCAGACCGAAGCAGAAAGCAATTTTGCCATCTACAAGTTTATTTTTAGTGGTATTTGGAATAAGAGACATGGTTCCCTCCTTTAAAACTGAACATTATTGAGGAAATGAGAGCGCTTATTTGCTCCTGCTGCCATGAAGCCGAGATCACCGCCAGAGTTAATAAATCGGCATCCCATATTAATATATCGAGTGGCATTTTCTTCGTCATAAATACCGCCCATCCCGGCAAATTTTCCATGTTTTTTGCAGGCGTCAGTCATAATTTTGTAGCATTCAATCAATTTGTTGTGGTCATACTGTCCGGGTATCCCCATATCGGCCGAAAGATCATTAGATCCTATGTGCAGAACATCAACTCCCTCGATTGCGGCGATATCGTCGGCCAATTGAATGGCATCCCAAGTTTCAAGCATAATGACTACAAGGGTGTTTTCATTACAAAGTCGCATCGTGTCCGCAAGATTATATTTGGAATACGAGAGCTGCGGGACTGGGCCTGGCGAGGACCGGTGCCCAATCGGTGGGAATTTGCACCAGTCTACCGCGGCCTTGGCTTCCTCCACAGAGTCAACGTGCGGAATTATTACACCTTGTGCCCCGCCATCAAGTATTCGGCTAGCGTGAAAATGCTGCTTTCCTGGGACCCGCACTATCGGCGAGCAACCCACATCAAGCGCTGACATGCACATCTGGCTCACCATATCAATATCATACGTTGCATGTTCCATGTCGGGTTTGATCCAGTCATAACCGCAGGCAGAAGCAATTTTTGAAACGTCTGGTGTGCGCAGGTAATTGACGCTGAAGCCAAGCCCCATTTTGCCAGCACTAAGCTTTTGTTTCAGAATATTTGGTTTTATTGTCATAATGTTCCCCCTAGATCGTCCGGTCTTCCATCTTCGTATTTGAGTCAACAAAATGCAAGTACATCACGTATTTTCTATCACCATTGAAGGGTATTCTCATAATTTACGTTGGATCTTGCCAAAAGTTCATTGATAGATATCCTTAAACGGCCCAGTGTTTAAACGTTGGAAGAAAAATGCACTGGTTAGAGGTGTTTGTCATATCAGATATCAATGTGAAAGACGTCGGAAGCTTTCTCAATTAATTGCCCGGGTTGATATCGGCCGCTTGAATAAATTGTTAACGCAACAACAATTATCTATTTTTTTGATTTGGGTCATCTGAGGGTGTGGCGTTAGGATTACTCGGTTCAAACCTAGGCATGTTATATGTTAGTAAGTAATCAATGTTTTTTGCGGCGCTAATTTTTTTGCTACTAGATGAAGAATGTTATTATTAACAGGCTACTTTAAACATGGCATCAACCTGTCGTCTCTACTTGATCACACCCCCATACATTCAATTGCCGGCATATTCAAATGAACTTAAAGAGGCACTTGATGGTGGCGACGTTGCGTGTCTACAGATTCGACTGAAGCATGAGGAAGACGACGGAATCAAAAAAATAACTGAATCTCTTCAGACCATTGTACAAAGCTATGATGTGGCTGTAATTATGAATGATCGGCCCGATCTCGCTGCCGAATTAGGGTGTGACGGCGTTCATGTGGGCCAAGAGGATACACCTTATGCGGAAGCACGTTCAATTGTAGGCGAAGAAAAAATTGTGGGTGTAACATGCAAAAAATCTCGGCATTTAGCTATCGAGGCAGCAAATGATGGAGCAGACTACGTGGCGTTCGGTGGATTCTTTCCCTCATTAACAAAAGATTCTGCCAAAACCGAACGCGCAGACCCGGAGATTCTTTCTTGGTGGACGAATACTACGAATGTCCCTTGTGTCGCGATTGGTGGCATCACAGTTGATAATTGCAAAATGTTAGTCGAGTCTGGTGCTGATATGGTTTGTGTCGTGTCAGGTGTTTGGGATTATCCGACGGGTCCAGCTGCTGCCGTCAGTGACTTTAATAAAGTTTTCGTCAGTTGATTAGAGCACTTTTATTTAAACGTGCTGTTGCTAGTCGTGAGATGACAGGCTATATCGTGGCGCCTTACTAACATCCGCAATGGTTCAGGTATGAAAATTGATGGAAACGAAATTCGGCCCGGTAACGTTATAGAACACCAAGGGCGACTGTGGCGGGCAATTAAAACACAGCATGTAAAGCCCGGAAAAGGTGGGGCGTTTTTGCAGGTAGAGCTCAAAGAGATTCGTGACGGCACGAAACTCAACGAACGATTTCGTTCCTCAGAAACAGTGGAACGTGTGAGGCTAGATCAAAATGATTTTCAGTTTCTATACGCTGATGGGGATTCCTTCACTTTCATGGATAACGAAACATACGATCAAGTCACCCTGAATAAGCAGGTTATTGGCCAAGACGCTATCGCATATTTGCAAGACGGTATGACTGTAAGTATCGAGAGTTTCGAGGGATCAGCTATTAGTGTAAGTCTTCCTGACACTGTTGTCTTAATGGTTACCGAGGCAGACGCGGTTGTCAAAGGCCAAACTGCGTCCTCTTCATATAAGCCAGCAGTTTTAGAAAACGGGGTGCGCACTTCTGTCCCCCCTCACATTGAGACTGGGACACGCATAGTAGTAAACACCGAGGATGGCTCCTATATGGAGCGTGCTAAAGATTAAATGGCGAGCCGTACACCCTTGATAAATGTTATGGTTCGAGCGGCTGAACGCGCAGGTCGGGCATTGATCCGTGATTTTGGTGAGGTTGAGCAGTTACAAGTCAGCCGAAAAGGGCCGGCTGATTTTGTTTCTAACGCAGACTTAAAGGCGGAGAAAATTATCCGTTATGAGCTTTCTAAAGCGCGGCCAGACTACGGCTTTCTCATGGAGGAGGGGGGGGTCGTGCATGGGAAAGATAACAGCAATGTCTGGGTTATTGATCCTCTTGATGGAACTTCAAATTTCCTTCACGGTTTGCCGCACTTTTGTGTGTCCGTTGGATTGAAGCGTGATGGTGAGGCTTTCGCAGGAGTTGTCTTTGACCCGGTCAAGGATGAGGTTTTTTGGGCTGAACGCAATCTGGGTTCTTACTTAAACGATCGTAGGATTAGAGTCTCATATAGACCACGTTTGGAAGAGGCTTTACTTGCGACCGGCATACCATTCGCGTTGCACAAAGGCACTGAGGCGGGCTCAAAATTCGTCAATCAGCTCGAATCAGTAATGCATAGAACTGCGGGTGTGCGTCGGTTTGGCTCTGCGGCACTTGACTTGGCTTATGTTGCGGCTGGCCGATATGAGGGTTTTTGGGAGAACGGATTAAACCCTTGGGACGTTGCCGCTGGTATAGTGATAGTCCGTGAGGCTGGCGGATTCGTGAGTGAAATCAATGGGAAACGCTATGAATTGGGGGCGAAGGACATTCTGGCCACAAATGACAACCTTCATCAAAAACTGCAGTCAGTTTTAAGTAGTGCGTCTCCCTAAACTTTTCTTATTTTCTACATTATGAGCAGTTGTCTGGCAGGCCCTGGCTGGGGTATGGTTGGAAACATTGGAAATCGCCAGTGGTTTTTAGAGGCGGCATTGCTTTGCATTGGGCGGTATATGGGTGCTACGCGCTACGCGAGTATAGATAATATGAGAAATACAGTCTTTGCCCGAGTCAACGGATATTCTTATGAACTGACTGGTATTTTGTTGGGTTCGGTATTTTTTATCTCACTCATGATTAATCAAGCAAAATGTCAGACCACCGTAACGCCAAATGTGATAGTTGATGAGTCTGTGCTTGATGAGCTGGGACCCAGATTCAACTTGCCTAGCATGATGAGACGCGGAGAGCGCAGCTATCGGCGTTCTCAAAGGTATCAGCAGCGTTATGATCCGGGGCTACCAGGGCAGCCCAGTAGGCTCTTGCCAGCACCCGATCGCCCGCCGCGTTCTCGTGTCACGGCGCCGAGGTCTGCACCTCGGCCGAAGCTTGTGCGCCCTTCGGGCCGACCGCTCGCGCTACCAAAACAAAAGTTGGGCAAGGGGCCAGGTCTGCTCGGACAAGTAAAGCAAAGCGAAGTGGACAGTTTAGATCGAAAGAATAGATCGTCGAGGCCGGCGGTAGCTGCGCCTCCGTCTTTGCCGACGAAGGCACAGGAACCAGCGGCGTTGCAATCTCAGGCTAAAATTGTTCCGGCATTACCAAAAACAGTGCAGACCGCGACCCCTGATGCTCTTGTTGCACCTGCAGTGCCGCCTGAGCCACAAGGCTCCGTGAAAACGATTCCTTCGCCCCCTGTAGCTGGTGGAGGTCAGTCAAAAATTGAAACTCCATCACCACCAAGTGTTGAGGTGCCAAAGACTGTAGCTCCAAAGTTATTGTCATCTTCTTCCGACACGGAAGCGACAGCTCCAATCGTACCGCCACCGCCAGCCATTACGGCACCGCCCGCCAAGGGTATTCCAGAGACGACGAAAATTCCAAAAGTGAGTGCTCTGTCGCCAGACCAGCCCTCTGCTGAAGGTAGCGTTGATGGCGGCAAAGTGACAGTGTTCTTCGCTCCTAAATCAACAGATATTCCGCCCGGAACAGAACCATTTTTTAAGAAAATGGTTAACCAAGTGAAAGCCGACAAATCTTTACGCTTACAATTAAGGGGGTACGCTGGTAGCGCGGAAGGCTCGGTAAGTCAGGCCCGTCGCGTATCATTATTCAGAGCACTTTCAGTTCGTACTTTTTTGATGAAGCGCGGTATTCGCAGCACTAGAATGGACATTCGCGCCTTGGGCAATAAAGTTGAAAAGGGAAATCTGGACCGGGTGGATATAGAGATCAAGAAGTGAACAGCGATCGCTATTTGATAGCGAAAACACATAATTTGAAGCTTGAAAGGCTTACACTAGAGAATGACGCGGCCAACAAGATATCTTCTACGCATGGCGCTTTTTTTGATGTTTGGAGGTATCGGCATAGGGTTGCTGGCCCCTACCTTGACAGAGGCTTTCCTTGCCAATCCCGTTCTAAACGGCATCATTGTTCTTGCCCTATCAATTGGCGTTGCTCAAAGCTTCCGTAGCACTGCAATGCTGCGCCGTGAGATTATTTGGATCGAAAATTTCCAACGTGACGGATTAGCAAAAACCTCAGTTCCAGAGCCGATTTTGTTAGCGTCGATGGCCAGTATGTTAGGTGAGCGCCAGGAAGGACGTTTAAGTTTGTCCACCATGGCGTTACGAACTCTTCTTGATGGTATCGCTGCTAGGCTCGATGAAATCAGGGAGACGTCGAGATATATGATTGGGTTGTTGGTATTTCTTGGACTGCTTGGCACATTCTGGGGCCTGCTTCAAACCATCGATTCAGTTAGCGAGGTCATAGGCGGGCTTTCAGTAAGTAGTGAGAACACTGAGAAATTTTTTGAAAATTTACGGTTGGGTCTTAAAGCACCGCTCGCCGGTATGGGAACTGCATTTAGTTCCTCGCTTTTTGGTTTGGCTGGATCGCTAATATTGGGATTTCTGGCCCTGCAGGCAGGGCAGGCTCATAATCGTTTCTATAACGAACTAGAGGATTGGCTTTCTGGACAAACCCGTCTTGGGTCGGGAATGCTTGGCGCTGAGGGAGACCAATCAGTGCCGGCCTTTGTGCAAGCCCTATTGGAACAAACTGCTGATAGCCTTGAAAGTTTGCAGCGTAGTCTTCAGAAAGGCGAGGCGAGCCGTCTCGAGGCTAACAAGAAAATAATCGAAATGGCGGATGCGCTCGTCAGTTTTGGAGAAATAATGAAGGTTGAGCGCCAAACAATGCTTAAGCTTGCCGAGGGTCAACAAAAGCTAGTGCCCGTGCTGGAGAAGCTCGGGAATTCCGGGTTCTCAGCGCTAAGTGGCGGCACATCTGGTGTGGGTATTGATTACAAGGCTGTCGAATCGAATTTGGCGAGGATTGCTGGGGACTTGGAAAGTGGGCGTGCCGAAACAATCGCAGAAATACGTTCGGAGATTCGCCTTCTAGCGCGTACCCTTGCGGCCCTCTCTAAGGGCGAGAAATAGGGTATAGTAATGGCCTTGGTACGCCGACATCGAACTAACCCTGACATTTGGCCGGGTTTTGTAGATGCATTAGCAACACTGCTTATGGTCATAATATTTTTATTGATGATATTTGCGGTTTCCCAATTCTATCTGAGTGACGCATTAGTTGGTCGCGATAAGGCTTTGGCCTCACTCAATACAAAAATGGGCGAATTAGCCGATCTTCTTGATTTTGAACAAAAGGCAAAAGCATCATTACTTTCTGAGAAACTATTATTGAGTGCAGAACTTGAGAGTTCAATTTCACGAGAGGAAGCTATAGCTTCTGACCTTGCGGCTACTAAACTCGAATTAGAAAAAAGTGAAACGGAACGTGCTGCATTAATAGGCGAAATGAGGGTCTCGCGTGACAATATCATTGTGTTGAAACAAGATTTAGTAGCACTTGAGTCGCTGAAGAAAAAATTTGAACAAGATAACGCGAAATTACAGCTAAATCTTAGTAACCGAACGGCATCGCTTACCGAGCAAAAGAAAATATCTGCGTCCACCAAAGCACAGCTCACTCTACTAAACCAGCAAATGAGTGCACTTCGTATCCAGCTTCTCAATATTAAAAAGGCCTTAGAGATTTCTGAGAGGAAAGATAAGGATGCTCAAATAAAAATAGCTAATCTTGGCAAACGTCTCAACGCAGCATTGGCAAGCAAGGTTCATCAGCTGGCTCGTTATAGATCAAAGTTTTTCGGTCGTTTGCGAGATGTTCTCGGTGATCGACGGGATGTACAAATTGTTGGTGACCGATTTGTTTTCCAATCAGAAGTTTTGTTTACTAGTGGCTCTGCAGTCATTGGCAACAAGGGCAAAGATAAGTTAAGGCAATTTGGTAAAACTTTGAAAGAGATAGCGAGTAAAGTACCGGATGACATAGACTGGGTTCTTCGGGTTGATGGGCATACAGATCAAAGGCCCATCCGTACTATTGAGTTTCCTTCAAACTGGGAGCTTTCTGCTGCAAGGGCAATTTCGGTTGTTAAATTTTTACGCAGGCAGGGATTGCCTGCCAAACGTTTTGCCGCAACTGGATTTGCTGCTTCCTATCCCCTAGACAATCGCAATGACGAAATCGCTTACCGCCGTAATCGGCGCATCGAAATGAAATTTGATCAACGTTAAGATGCGTGCGCTGTGGACTTCCCCTTAAGAAGGTAAGGTTGTATTTTAATGATTTTAAACAAATAAAAAGTAAACGGTATCGCGTTTTGTTCCATCAATTACATTGTGTTGTGCCTTCTGCAGAGTTGTGCAAACTCTTCTTTTTGACGTTTTGTGCCCCAAGGTCGAACAGTCTAGAGGGTGTTTTAGAATGGCAAATCCTGGACTTGGGACACCTCCCCTAATTGAAGCTTGTGTGCTATTACAAAAATTGCTGCTTCATAAAAGGGATTAATATTTGGGCAATCAAGATTTGGAGTTTCGATCCTAGGGAGATGAACCCAGGACTGTTGTTCGGAAGAGTGGTTAATTTGACCGAGCCGATTGATACTGAAGCTTTCTCAATACTCGATTTTGGTTTAATAGCACCTCAGTCATTTATATTCGTCGTCAACACCTTGAGCAGTGCCAGTTCATAGCCTGTGCAAAATTTGGTGCACCTGTGAGAATACCTAGGAGACCGAATAAAAAGTAAGGAGAAAAAATGTCTGAAATCACTGAAAAAGCGAAAGCTGGTTTAGTGCTGCGTTCATTATTATTCGTACCAGCAAACATAGATAAGTACGTTGAGAAGGCTCATACCCGTGGCGCTGATGCTATAATTTTAGACTTGGAAGATAGCATAGCTTCCTCCGAAAAAGCTATGGCGCGCACTCTTGTAACTGATGCAGCAAAACTTGTTAGCAGGAAAGGTGCTGACGTTTTTGTTCGAATAAACAGTCCGTTACGGCTTGCCATACCTGATCTCGAGGCCGTCATTGGCCATGGGATAACGGGAATAACGTTGCCTAAATGTGATGGTCCTGGTCACGTGCGGTTGATTGCGGAGGCAATTTCGGAATTGGAGGCAGAACGTGGTATGGATGTGGGTTCGACAATAATGAGTGTCCGCATTGAAACTGCCGAAGCTTACTTCAAAATGCCAGAAATAGCTAAATCACACGAGCGCATCGCAGGTTTTGGGCTAGGCAGTGAGGATTTTACCCTTTCCATAGGTGTGGAGCCTTCGACTGAAACACTTTTGTTTCCAAAACAGCAATCAATAATAGCGGCGCGAGCAGCAGGCGTTCTGCCTATGGGTTTGGTCAGTTCGGGGGCTGATTATACAAGGCTTGATGAAATGCGAAAGATCGTAAAAAAATCGCGTCGTTTCGGCTTCTCAGGGTCATCATGTATTCATCCGGCTGTCGTTCCTATTCTTAACCAAGAGTTTACTCCTAATGAAGGAGAGATCGCAAAGGCCCGAGTAATAATTGACGAGTTTCAAAAGGCGATTGGCGCAGGTCGCGCGTCACTTGAGGTTGATGGAAAGATGGTTGATTACCCGGTTGTCTACCGCGCTCAGAATTTGATTAGAATTGCAGATAATATTGCTAAAAAAGAAGCGGCTATTGAGGCGGATTGAAAAGATAAAGTTTAATTTATCCCTACGTTGAGGAGTTTGCTGTGGTTTTCGCGTAATTCCATGGTCCTCAACGTCATTTTTACACGCATATCGTGTGTTTGGGACTAGCGCAAGCAACAGAATATACTATTATATTGATTGTCGGAAACATGCATGTAATTCTAAAAGGTAAGGG
>CAJWLM010000012.1 GCA_913043025.1 uncultured Rhodospirillaceae bacterium | reverse complement strand
ACTTGCATGTGTTAGGCCTGCCGCCAGCGTTCGTTCTGAGCCAGGATCAAACTCTTAAGTTGACTTGGGTTGTAAATGGTAAAAACCAAATACTTCCCCGCCATATCTCAAGCTGTCTTATCCTTTAAAAAAAGGCAGGACACACAGATATGGCAATAGCGTTAGTCGAATGCTATCGCCGCCCGCGTATCCCTTCCATCTTTACATTTCCAAAAACATCGTGGCCGCTGATATTTAAGACAACAGTCACGCACACCACGAATTAGTTTATCACCTCTTGTGATGTGGACGCGCTTAGTACGCTTCCTACACGGTTCTGTCAATCGCTTTATTGCCTCAATCGCTGGTTTAGACTATTTTTCAAAGAGTAGTAAATAGCTTGTTTAAAAAAACTGGCTTAACATCAACACTTTTACCGCAAAGAACCGGCAATCTTTTACGCCAAACAATCCCTTTTTAATGTAATGGATTGGACTTACGCACTGTTATGAGCTGTCGCAGTCATTTTTTCTTTTTAACAATAAAAATTCCGAAAGCTTGCGCTTTGTTCAACAAGGCCAAGAGCAAAAGTTCACTCAAGATGAGACATCGATGGCTATTAATTCATATCTTGGTCTGGATCACTGCAGTCCCTTCTGGTATCGCACAACCAAGCGACTCACAAAAAACACAAGGTGAACCCGGCGTAGGTTGGCACAATAGCCCATTTCTGCAGGAAACTCCCTCACCTATAAAAAGCTGGAGCGAGATTAAAAAGGAAAATAACGAACTTACAATCCCGCCGCCGCCGCCAACCGATGCAATATACGTTATTAAAAAAGGCGATACGCTCCGAGGCATGATGTCTAGCTACGGTATCTCTAAAGAGGAGATTGCTAAAGCGATTCGCGCACTGTCTAAAACTTTTAAGCCTAGACACTTGAAACCCGGCCATCGACTATTCCTTCAAATTCTTCCATCGCCGCTACCATCCAAGCCCGCATCCCTGATTTCATTGGATTTCGCTGCAAATGCCAAAACTGATATCGCACTCATTCGTGATGGAAAAGGCAAATTCGTGGCGCAACGTTACGCACGTGTTCTCGGCCGCCGTATTGCCTTTGGTGCTGGTACAATTACCTCGAGCCTCTATCAGGCTGGGTACAGTGAAGGGATACCCCCAACAGCACTACTTAATCTGATCAATATCCTAAGCTTCGACGTAGATTTCCAAAGAGATATTCGTGTTAATGACCGGTTCGCATTGTTATACGAACGTCTCACCGACGAAACTGGCTCCACCGCCGATGTGGGACCAGTGATTTATACCCGGCTTAAACTCAAGCGTCGCGATATTGAGCTCTATAGATTTAAAATAAATGGCAAAAAAGTTGACTATTTTGACAACAATGGTCGTAGCGTTAAAAAACTCTTGTTGTCGACACCAACTGATGGAGCAAGAATCTCATCAGGCTTCGGACGAAGGCGCCACCCAATTCTGGGATACACTAAGATCCACAAGGGTATTGATTTTGCCGCCCCGGCAGGCACACCGGTATATGCCGCCGGCGACGGGGTTATTGAAGTAGCCAAACGCTTTGGTTCGTTTGGTAACTATATTCGAATTCGTCACCGCAATAGCTATAAAACTGCGTATGCACACTTAAAAGGATTCGCTAGGGGTATACGCTCCGGAATTCGTGTGCGTCAGCGCCGCATTATCGGATATATCGGGAGCACTGGCCGTTCGACAGGGCCTCACCTGCATTACGAGGTAATACATAATAAACGCCACGTTAATCCACGTGGAGTACGCATCCCTACCGGCGTCACCTTAAAAGGCCCGGAACTAAAAAGTTTTAATGCCGAACGCCGGCGCATAGATAAGGTAATAGATGCTCAACGCAGGAACCGAGACGGCTATTCTATTCAGGATAATGATTAACGAAGAGAGGGTATAATAGAGCTTATAGCCTTGAGACAGTCCCCACCTAATTCTCGACAACGCTCAGGAGACCAACCATGAATGTTATCTTTCCGATTGTTGTGGTCGGCAAAAGGCATCTCTAATGTCATAGATAAACATTTAAAACTTTCCGCGACATTAGAAGCACAAATAGAAAGATTTGCCTGAAATGAGGTTGGATAACCGTGGTCAGTCTGAAAGTCCGGACTGGAGTGCAATAATGCTTTATTAAAATCGATTAAAAGCTGTTTCATTCGCGCATCCGCAGATGGAACATGGTCAGCGCCAGAAATAAAATTATAAGGAATTATCTCATCGCCATGCACATCCAGGCAAAAGTCTACCCCGGTCTCTACCATCCGGTTGCGTACTGCAAATACTTCTGGGCTTCTTGACTTAGATGGCTTAGCCCACTCACGATTGAGATTAGCTCCAGCCGCATTTGTTCGTAAATTTCCACGCGCTGAGCCATCTGGATTCATATTTGGAACAACATAAAAAACAGCAGACTCACGAACTTTTGAAGCGACTGTATCGACCGGGTCGAGCAATAGATTCAAAAAACCTTCCATCCAAAAGCACCCCATGGTCTCACCCGGGTGCTGCCGAGCTATGGCCCAGCAAATCTTTTTAGACGTTCCTGGTGATCCTATGACCAGAAGATCGAGGTCTCGACCCTCCACTGTTTGCCCTATAACCTCCAAACTAGCGAGAGAATTTTGTTGACATCGAGCGACGAACCGTCGCTGCTGATCTAGTGAATATGGCGCAAAAAATGCAATGTAAAATGAGTCGGACGAAGGTTTATAATTAATCGTGAGCTCTATACCATCGTATGAGGTATCTACCCGGCACCAATCCCTGAGGTCTTCCGACATACAGGCTTTATAGTCACGAAATCCGTCAGCATAGGAAGCTTCTCCAGCATTAACGATTCGGATCCTGCAGGGCTTTTCTCTAGCACCGCTTACCCTAAAATAAAACCACTGGAAAAATTCCGATGCGTTGTCTTTTCGTATCCGCAATTGAATATCATCAGCCTCATTTGCTGATACAACTTCTATATTTCCCCCATCAAATGCGCTCGAAACGTGTATCATAACATCAACTGTACCGGGAATGTATGTAAACCCCAGGTGCTTTGAGGGTTGAGCTTTCAAGCCGCATTTGCAATACCATCATTTATTGTAATACCTCCTTCGCCGGCCGAAACATGAACTGTTTCGCCGTCGTTGATTTGTCCTGCTAGTAAAGCCGAGGCCAGTGGATTTTGAAGCTCATTTTGGATCACACGACGCAGCGGCCGAGCGCCATACACCTGATCGAAACCCATTCGCGCAAGCCATTCGCGTGCCGAGCTATCCACTTCAAGTATAATTTTGCGAACAGCCAATAACTTACGCAAGGAAACGAGTTGGATGTCTACAATCTCCTCCATGTGGCTGCGACTTAAGCGATGAAACAACAACATCTCGTCGATTCGGTTAATGAATTCAGGCTGAAGCTTATTTCGGACCACTTGCATAACCTGCTCACGAAGCGCGCCAGATTCTCCAAACTCTGACTGCTGCGCTAAAATTTCTGATCCCATATTTGAGGTCATGACAATAAGTACATTCTTAAAATCAACTGTGCGGCCCTGACCATCGGTAAGCCGGCCATCGTCGAGCACTTGCAAAAGCAGGTTAAATAAATCCGAATGAGCTTTTTCAATCTCATCAAAAAGCAACACCTGATAAGGCCGTCTTCGGATAGCTTCTGTCAACACACCGCCTTGGTCGTAGCCCACATAACCTGGGGGGGCTCCTATTAAACGTGCTGCCGAATGCTTTTCCATATACTCTGACATGTCAATCCGAACCATGGCTTGATCATCGTCGAACATAAATTCAGCTAACGCCTTTACGAGCTCTGTCTTGCCAACGCCCGTAGGCCCCAAAAATAAAAATGACCCCAGCGGTCTATTGGGATCCTGCATACCCGCCCTAGCTCTACGTACTGCGTTAGAAATAGCAGTTATAGCCTCGTGTTGCCCCTTTACTCGCTCTCCTAGTATCGCCTCCATACCCAACAACTTATCGCGCTCGCTCTCAAGTATTTTGTCAACAGGCACACCAGTCCACCGGGAAACAATCGCTGCCACATTTGAATCAGATACTCCATCATCCAGTAGTGTTTTAGTATTATTTGTTTCACCGTCCGCAATTTTTGTTTGCAGTGTTTTTATTAGTTTTTCCAACTCACCCGCTCTTTGAAACAGCCTCTCATCAGCAGTCTCACGTGCCGTAACGAGAATTTGGTCAAACTCGTTTCGTGCAGTTTCTAACTCTTCTTTTACTTTTTGTTCACCGTGCAATTTTTCCTTTGCATCTCTCCAGTGCTTAGTCATCTCCTCTGCACTTGCCTCTAAAACATCCAAGTCCGTTTCTAGGGCCTTTAAACGTTGTTTAGATTCAGAGTCAGACTCTTTTTTCAATGCCTCGCGCTCAATCTTAAGCTGGATAATGCGTCGATCAAGCTCATCTATTTCTTCTGGCTTTGAGTCAACTTCCATTCGCAATCGGCTTGCTGCTTCATCAACCAAGTCAACTGCCTTGTCAGGAAGGAAACGGTCTGAAATGTAACGTTTCGAGAGAGCAGCCGCTGCAATAATGGCTGCATCAGTAATGCGAACTCCGTGATGCACTTCATATTTTTCCTTTAGACCCCGAAGAATTGAAATTGTGTCTTCAATCGTCGGTTCGGCGACAAATATCGGTTGAAATCTTCGTGCCAGGGCGGCATCCTTTTCAATATACCTGCGGTACTCGTCAAGCGTAGTAGCGCCGACACAATGCAACTCACCTCGCGCAAGGGCTGGCTTTAGCATGTTCGACGCATCCATCGAGCCTTCCACAGCACCCGCTCCAACGAGCGTGTGTAATTCATCAATAAAAAGAATAATTTCACCAGATGCCTGTTCCACATAGTGTAAAACCGAAGTTAAACGCTCCTCAAATTCACCACGGAACTTCGATCCCGCAATCAGAGCGCCAAGGTCTAGTGTTAATAAACGTTTAGAAACCAACCCCTCTGGCACATCACCTTTCACTATTCGCTGCGCGAGCCCCTCAACAATGGCGGTCTTTCCTACCCCAGGCTCACCAATCAACACCGGATTATTCTTGGTTCTTCGTGATAGCACCTGCATGGTTCGGCGAATTTCTTCATCACGACCTATGACAGGGTCAATCTTGCCTTCTACAGCTGCCTCATTCAGGTCATGCGTATATTTCTTGATGGCATCATAGGCCCCCTCAGAGGATCTGCTGTCAGCAGTCCGGCCTCTGCGCAAGTCCTTTATTGCTTTTTGAAGTCCAGCCAAAGTAATACCGGCGCGTTTGAATATCTCAGCAGCAGAAGTAGCCTCAGAAAGGATCACTGCGACTAGCAACTGTTCGACGGTGACAAACTGATCACCTGCGTCGCTAGCTACTTTTTCAGACTGTTGAAATAAGTGCAGAATGTCGTTCGAGAGATAAATATCGTTACCACCGTGCCCCCTAATAACAGGTTTCTTCGCTAGCTCTGATTCGATCTCTTGCGATAACTTTTCTGCATTACCTCCCGCAGCCGCAATCAAATCAAAAACTAAACCCTGTCCGTCACTAACGAGTGCCTTCAATAAATGTTCCGGCACAAGTTGTTGATGACCAAGCTCTGCCGCAACAGATCGAGCTACTTGAATGAAACCACGAAGTCGATCAGTGTAATTTTCGAATTCCATTTCACCCCCTTTTGTTTCTCTCTCGATGAACGAAGAAATATGGGGTTAAGAGGCGTTTCTAACCCGTACAACGAGACCACGTTTGATATATGGGTAGGGAGGCGTTACGCTACAAGATAAAAAGGCGACGGTTTCCCGTCCACCCGAACGATCCGAGCATTATCAATAGATATTCAAAACCACTTGATGGAACTTAGTCGACAGCAGCACTCCGCGGGTTTTCCGCCGAAGCCAAATCCTCCTCGGAATCTTTTAATGTATTGTCAGATTTTTTTGATTTTGCCGCTTTTTTACGGGGCTCTATAGACTTTTCCCCTGATTCGGTTCCGTCTTTTAGCTCAATTGCGTCGCCTGTTGCTGCCGAACTATCCAAATTAGCTGTAGCATCTGACTTAGCCGGAGCATCTGACTTAGCCGGAGCATCTGACTTAGCCGGAGCATCTGATCTGGATATATCATCATCGCGACCATTGGGCCTTTGATGACGGACTGTTTGCTGATTATTCCGCTGCTCGCGTTGTTCAGCTTCGACCGCGAGAACCCGATGATAGTGCTCAGCGTGCTGCGAATAATTTTCCGCTGACACGCGATCGCCAGAAGAAGATGCATCTCTAGCAAGAGTTAAATACTTCTCGTGAATTTGCTGCGCACTTCCCCGGACACGGACGCTAGGCCCGTTACTGTCTAGTGACTGTTGGCGACCGCCTCCACGCCGGTTGCCGCCGCGATTACGTGAGCGTTTCGAGCCTTGACCCTGTCTCATTTTACATTTCGCTGTGGTTTGCGTTGGTGTCCTACCTGCCGCACCTTCTCTCTGCCAACATCAAAACTACGAGGCGCCCACTTGTCAAAGTGGCCTACCTCATTTGTTAGACCGGTTGAAGGTTCGTCCCATCGAACAGTTTAAAACCATCGATCACTTCAGCAGGACAATCAGAAATTAGACGGTTCAGCGCCGTGTTCCAACCTTTTTTTTTACTTGACACTCATGTTCCTTTAGTTATGGGCTACTAAACACCGGTTTCTCCCAGCCAAATCATTCTTAATACACTCAACGACAAGGCCAGATTTCTCAAGAATAGATGTTACCTGCTCACTTTGACCCGACCCTATTTCTAGTAAAATCATACCGGTAGATGTTGTTAGTCTGGCCAAGTCTTGAGCAATGCGCCTGTATGCATCGAGCCCATCAAACCCACCATCAAGTGCCAGCAGAGGCTCAAAATTCGCAACTTCAGCGTCTAACTCAGAAATTCGGTCGCTCGGGATGTAAGGAGGATTTACGACAACGAGGTCAAAAGGTTGAGAAATTGAGGAGCCCCAATCGGCTTTTAGGAATTGTGCCCGCCCATCAGGGACAATACGAGCGGCATTACGCCTTGCAATCTCAAGCGCTGCGCCGCTTACATCAACACCGACACCAATCGCATAAGGCCTATTCTTCAACAAGGAAAGAAGAAGGCAGCCACTGCCGGTCCCAAGATCAAGCACTGAAAAAGAATCGAGTTGATTAGGCCAATGTGAGAGCCCTGTTTCTATGAGCACCTCACTATCGGGTCGCGGATCGAGTACGTTGTCACTCACCTCAAACTCAAGGCTCCAGAATTCCCTGCGACCAACCAAATGGGATAACGGTTCTCGGCTAACCCGACGATTGACCAGATCAAAGAAAGATTCTGGTGCGCCGACTTCCTCATCTTGGGGTCCGAACAATTGAGCAGGGTCTCTATTTAACCAATGCCCCATCAACAAGCGTGCCTCCTTGCGCGCACCCACAATACCTGCATCCGACAGGAGCCGAGTCGCCTCGTCTAGACAACTGCCTATTTGTCTGGACTTCATTATGAAGCTTCAGCAAGGCGCGCCGCCTGGTCCTCGGCGATTAGAGCATCGATAAGTTCATCTAAACCCTCCCCTTCAACAATACGCTCAAGTTTGTGAACTGTGAGTCCAATTCTATGGTCTGTCACTCGACCCTGCGGATAGTTGTAGGTTCTTATGCGCTCTGATCGGTCACCAGATCCGATTTGTGTTTTACGGTCAGAGGCCCTTTCATCAGCCTGACGTTGCCGTTCCGCCTCGTAAATACGAGACCGAAGCACGCGCATTGCTTTGGCTTTATTTTTGTGTTGCGACTTCTCATCTTGGCATTGAACAACAACGCCCGTGGGTAAATGAGTTATGCGAACTGCGCTATCAGTGGTGTTAACGCTTTGCCCGCCTGGGCCCTGCGCGCGATAGGTATCTATGCGCAAGTCTTTCTCTTCAATGTCAACGTCCAGATCTTCAGCCTCAGGAAGAACTGCAACAGTAGCAGCTGAAGTGTGAATACGCCCCCCACTCTCAGTAGTTGGCACTCGCTGAACACGATGCACGCCCGATTCAAATTTCATTCGTGCAAAAGCTCCTATCCCGGTCAATGTAGCCATCGCCTCCTTGAGGCCCCCAAGCCCTGTCTCATTAACAGCCATAACCTCAAAGCCCCAACCGTTCTGCCGAGCATATTGTTCGTACATTCGAAATAAAACAGCAGCGAAAAGCGAAGCCTCTTCTCCACCTGTACCAGCACGGACCTCTAATATCGCATTTTTCGTATCTGCTACATCTTTCGGCAGCAAAAGTTTTTGTATTATTTCGGTAAGTCCTGGCAATTTCTCTTGTATTTCTCGAACTTCTTCTTCAGCCATACTGCGCATTT
The DNA here is from genome assembly GCA_913043025.1 of uncultured Rhodospirillaceae bacterium. Lineage (GTDB taxonomy): Bacteria > Pseudomonadota > Alphaproteobacteria > UBA8366 > UBA8366 > UBA8366. The sequence goes on along the minus strand of CAJWLM010000012.1, from coordinate 86,008 downwards.
CGCCGTCAATTTCCGGATCAGCTAACAACTCGTTTGCACCTTCAAGCTCATCCATCAAAGAATTAAATTCTTTCGCTTTACCCACAATCGGCGTGAGATCGGCATATTCTTTTGAAAGTTTTGCGTATTCCTCAGGCAGAACGGCACCTGTTGACATCTGTTCAGCCAACTTATTATGACGATCCACGACCTGATCGAGTTTTTCAGCAAGCGCCATTACCGCCCATCTCCTTCTTTGTCACGGTGGAAACTGAAATAAATAGTATCTTTTCGGAACTGTTGCTTTGTTATCAGAAAAAGTCTCTCAATTTAAAACCGGGGGCTTAGATAAAAAGTATGTTTTCAGCACGGGCTTCTACAACACCTAAAACCTAACCTTGTATACCGTCTTAAATTAACTTCGATGAAACATATTGTATTCGCAGAAACTGTTTTAACCGGCCACCGTATCCCCTTTTCACAGCTCAAAATATTTGATTGGCCGTCACATTGATCCCTATGACTATTTCCTGTCACCTCGCACGAGAGATTTGTAATAATTTTACGATTAATAAACTTTTTTATCGAAATTGATTTAGGCCGACGATAACGGCGTCTAAACTAGTTTCTGACTGGTTTCCCGTTTTCATGTCACGAATCTGTACCACGTTCCGAGCCAACTCCTCATCTCCTAATATCAATGCGGCAGAGGCCCCAATCCGATTTGCTCTTTTCATCCTGCGGCTGACATTACCCGCATAGGCCAGATCAACAACCAACCCATCGTCACGAAGCTCCTCCGCAAGCATATGCGCTCTATCAGCTGCCTTCTGACCCATCGGGATTATTGCGAATACAGGACAATCCTCCTTATATTTATCAATTAGCATAGCCAGCCGCTCTACTCCGGCAGCCCAACCGACTCCTGGCGTTGGTGCCCCACCCATAAGCTCAATTAAGCCGTCATAACGTCCACCGGCAAGGACTGTCCCCTGTGCGCCCAGTGCATCCGTTACAAATTCAAATGTAGTCTGCCCATAGTAATCTAGGCCCCGCACCAAACGTGTATTAATTTTGAAGTCAATACCAATGCGCATTAGACCGTCTTGAACATTTCTAAAAAAGTTTCGGCTTCCCTCATTCAAGTAATCTGATAACACGGGCGCCTCAGCGGCTAGCTCACGGTCTGCTTTATCTTTGGAGTCTAATATGCGGAGAGGATTGCGCTGAAGACGCGCACGCCCATCATCTGATAGAGAATTTTTATGTGGAGTAAAATAATCAATTAATGCATCTCGGTATGCATTCCTACTTTCGCGATCTCCAAGCGAATTTAGCTCTAGGACCGTCTTATCGATTATTCCAAGAGAACGAAGTGCCCGATGGCCAGCGGCAATTACATCCACATCTGCTGCTGGCGAGGCGACACCCAACAGTTCAATACCTATCTGGTGAAATTGCCTCAATCTCCCCTTCTGTGGTCTCTCTCGCCTGAACATTGGACCAGCATAGAAATATTTCAATGGAACCTTTTGAGCCAAGCCCTCAGAAATGAAACACCGTGCTACCCCGGCAGTATTCTCAGGACGTAGGGTCAAAAAGTCACCATTCCGATCCTCAAAACTATACATTTCCTTGGTAACAACATCAGAGGTATCACCTAGCGTACGATGAAAGACCTCTGTTGATTCAAATATCGGAGTGGCTATTTCTTCAAACCCATAAAGCCGAACTATTTTTCGAGCCGTATCGATGACAGCGCGATGCTGGCGCATATCTTCAGGAAGTAAATCATGAGTGCCACGAACGGGTTTAAGGTGGGCCATCGGCTAGCCAAAATTTATATTTGTTAAAAAAAGCAACTTTTTTATCAAAGGGCCTGCCTTTATCCTAAACATCAAGCAATCACCTAAAGCAAATATTTTGTTAGTCCTGATCGGCATTTGCGTCTAGCTGCTGAGACTCATTATCCTCGTTTTCGCGTACGATGTCCTCGTTTTCGCTTACGGCCCGCCCCTCTATGAGAGCATTCGGATCAAGACGAATATTCCGTCGTACAGCCCCGCTCGGCCCTACAGAGGGTACAATGTTGCCATCTACGGAGATCTCAAGGCCTCCCGCATTACCGGTAAGCATAACCAACCCTTCACGGTTTGGCATAAGATAACGATCGCCGGAATAGAGTAAGCGCGTAAGCAGAACTTCACCTTTTAGTTGATCACGAATTTCCACCCAAGTTGGACCGATGGCACGAATTACCACCCTACCATCGCCAGAGTCATCTCCGTAGGTCTTCGCCTCACGCTTTACTGGAACCTCAGGCAATAATTCTTGCTCTATTACCTGATTAGGTGGCACAGCCGTTTCTTCCCTCAACAGCGATGATTGAAGACCCTGTGTGTCGACTTGTGATTCATTCGGCATAACTGCTGCTACCTCTTCACGATCACCGTCCGAGGGCACAACAGTATTTTTCTGTGGTTGTAATTCATTAGTTTCGGTGCCTAGCAAGCTGTTAACTTTGTCTTTTTTCTGATCGTTGCCAAGGCTATTATTCCTATCAGTAGATTGAGGTGCTTGAGTTTCTGAATTCGCAGTGCCTGTATTCTGGGGGTCAGGTAATTCATTCACCTGTATCCCACTTGGTTTAGTCACTATGGAACTGTCACTCAGTTGCTTCGGTAGAGGAGGTACTATTTCTGCTACCGTTTCATCGTTTCCCGAAAAGTATGCCCAGCCAGAATATGTAACCAACGCTAGAAGCACTGCCACTAACAATATTGCAGCGCTAGGCACTTTGCCTTCAGACAAAGGTGAAGGGAATACTAATTCTGTTTTTGAATTTACCCCCTGTTGCTCAATTTTGAAAAGCTCAACAATTTCGTCACTATCAAGCCCTAGGTGTTCTGCGTAAGCCTTAACGAAGCCCAGCGCGTATGTCGGACCTGGCAAATCGTTAAAGGAGCTATTCTCGATAGCCTCGAGATAAGGGTAACGAATATGTAATGTTTCGGAAATCCGTCTGAGCTCTAGACCTCTTTCTTCTCGCAACAGCCTCAGTGTTTGCCCTACAGACTCAGTTTGCACGGTGGCTGAGCCTTCTGGAATGTCTAAAAACTTGCTTAATTTCCCGGTTTCCAATTTTTTATGGCCATCTATTTTGTAGGGGCCCTCATATTGAATTAAACTCTGATGAATAACAGTGTATTTTTTTGTCTGGTCACCATTCGGTATATTGTACAGCTAAAAGTGGTCGCGTTGCTACTGAAACCAAACCATTTATGTATTTTTTGTTTGGTGTGTGATTGGTCAGAGCAAAATCAATGCCCCAGATTTATCACGACAAGAGTGGATTTCTCACTTCATATTAGAATAAAGTTTCAATCTTGGAGTAAATAGGACTCAACCGCCAACAATGATAGCATTTGATAGAATTATCTCAATGAGCCTATCGGCCATTACGCCGTAAATTTAAATTGTTAGATTGGCATTCCAAAAAACTAAAATCGGCTCGAAAATCACCACTTCGCAGTATTTGGAGCGTTTTAGCGATAAATTGAGAAAGGACATGAAGCTACCATCAAGGCAACTTAAACCAGTCGATATGGTCGCTATTGATGCCATTCTTTGGGGTTAGCGTCATAACTGAAACGCAAAAATTACAACTTTAGTAGGTGCAACGACTATTCAACTAAATGTAGACGTCTGTCCTGCTTGACCCAACCCGATATCTGTCGAAGCACTCCATAGCCTTTTGAGTTTCGCACACTCACCGTTTTTATCTATCCGGCTTCTAAATCGTACGCCGTGTGCAGCGCACGTAATGCCAATTCAGTATATTCCTCTGCAATAAGAACGCTAATCTTGATCTCTGATGTCGAAATGACATGAACATTGATGCCTTTTTCAGCAAGTGTTTCAAACATCTTCTTAGCCACCCCAGCATGGCTTCTCATACCAACCCCAATGACTGAAATCTTTACAAGGGTCTGATCAGTCAACAGATCACCAAATTTTAATTTTTCACCTGAACTGTTAATGACTTCGAGCGCACGCTCAAAATCATTTTTAGCCACTGTAAAGGTTATGTCGGTACTTTTCCCATTAGCCGCCGTACTTTGGACAATCATATCAACATTGACATTTGCTTTGGCTAAGGGCCCAAAAATAGCTGCTGCTACACCGGGACGATCGCGTACATCGACCAAAGTTATTTTGGCTTCATCACGACTATATGCAATACCGCTTACAACCTGTTTTTCCAAAATTTCATCCTCATTTACAACCATTGTCCCTGGTAAACTTTTAAAACTCGACCTGACCTGCAGTCGAACAGACTGATTCATGGCAAGTTCAACCGATCTCGTCTGCAGCACCTTTGCACCCAAAGACGCCATCTCAAGCATCTCCTCATAGGTGATTTTCTCCAATTTTCTGGCTTGAGAAACGATACGAGGATCACTCGTGTAAACACCTTCCACATCAGTAAAAATATCACAGCGAACGGCTCCGAGTGCCGCCGCCAATGCAACAGCACTAGTATCTGATCCCCCGCGCCCAAGAGTAGTTACACGACCGTCCGGTGATAATCCCTGAAACCCGGCCACGACCGGCACCTGACCGTTCGCCAAACAAGCTTCAAGCTTGGACGAATCGATGTTACTAATCCGTGCCTTAGTATGCGCCTCATCAGTTTCTATAGGGATTTGCCAAGCAAGCCAGGAACGCGCGGGGATGCCCCTTTGTTGAAGCGCTAGAGCCAACAAACCGCTTGTAATTTGCTCTCCGGCAGAAATGACTGTGTCATATTCCGGACCATCGGGTATTCTTGCAAATCCACTCGCATATTCAACCAAGTTATTGGTAGTACCCGCCATGGCAGAAACTGCAACTACAAGGTCGTTCCCAGAAGCACGCTCCTCCTCTATTCGACCAGCAACATTTCGGATGCATTCTAAATCCGCGACCGACGTGCCCCCAAATTTCATCACAACCAAAGACATGTTAACAAAACCTTCAATATGCGAATAACTGTCACTGTGACATTGCAGCCATTGCTCTTGCAATGCGGCGTATCCATACTCATTTGCTGAGAGTCGCGCAAGCATGCACACAGTAACATAGGGTTATACAGGAATGACAAAGGAAATACTTTCTCAATTTGACAGAACAATAGATGCTGGTGAAATTGATAAATTTGCGGCGATGGCTGAGGAGTGGTGGGATGAAGACGGCAAGTTTAAGCCATTACACAGGTTAAACCCCGTCCGCATAACTTTTTTGAGAGACCACATAGCTGCACATTTCAGCCGCGACCCCGTAGATATTGCTCCACTCTCCGGTCTTAATGTTCTCGACATAGGATGCGGAGGCGGCCTTATTGCCGAGCCACTCACCCGGCTCGGCGCCAACGTTACTGGTTTAGATGCCTCCGAACGCAATATCGAAGTAGCTAGACTGCATGCAAACAAGATGGGCCTAGAAATTGAATACAAAGCCGCCGCTGCCTCTGATCTTGTCCGATGTGGCTGCAAATTCGACGTGGTGGTGAATTTGGAAGTTATCGAACATGTGGCCGACGTTGACGAATTTATGAAAGACTGCACGTCATTGATTAAGCCAAATGGATTAATGATTTTGGCAACACTGAATAGAACGGCACAATCATATGCACTGGCCATTATCGGTGCTGAATACCTTCTTCGCTGGTTACCGCGCGGCACACACAATTGGCGCAAGTTCATTCGTCCTTCGGAGCTAGCTGGACTTTGTAGGAAGAATGCACTTGACCTCGCAAAACTTTGCGGCTTTCGATACAATCCTTTCACTAGCTCATGGAGCTTAGAAGAACGAGACGTTGCAGTTAATTATATTGCCGTGATAAAACGTTGAAAAATATTGTGCTAAGTTGCCATGGGGCAGACTTTTTGCCAAAGTCTGCGGTTTTTGGCGCAGAATAAAAAATATCTTTAGCTATCATTTCTTGGCAGCCACGGCACTCGGGTAAAATCTACGCCTTCTTCTTTTAGCGCCCTAGCCTCATCTTGAGACGTTTCGCCGTAGATGTTACGCGGGTCAACTTCATCATAATGTATCTTGCGCGCTTCCTCAGCAAAGTCAGGACCAACATAATCGCAATTATTTTCAATCTCTGCCCTTACCTTTTTCATAACTTCGCGCACTTTGGCAAACTTTGATTGGTCAATAGTTGAGTTAGTTTGCTCTTTCTGCGCTCCGCTGCCAATACGAGGAGCCATTGGCGCCTTTTGAATTCCTGTATTACCACAAACTGGGCAAGCAATTTTGGTAGCCGCTACTTGTTTGTCGTATGTATTGCTGTCTTTGAACCACGCTTCAAACTCATGATCATGTGCGCATCGAAGGTTGTATAAAATCATGCGAATATCAGTCCCGTCTACGTTATGTTTAGACCCCGTTTGGCAAATCTTACTTCTAATTAGATGGGATTGGAACGGACAAAAACAAGCGATTTTTGCTTGGCTTGTATCCAATTATTCAAAGGGATCTCGCGTTACTCATGTACCTCGTTCCACACACAAGCCGGAGGACATTGGTAAACAATAACCCACGTATTTCACCACTAACTTGCCAGCCAAACGGCTCCTAGAAAACAGTCACGCAAACGCTTCATTAGGTTAAGGATCAGCAATGCAGGCCCATTTAAATACCTTAACAAGCAGAGGTCAAATGCGCTGTGGGCTGACCTTTTGAAAAAGATCTGTTATAGCTCCACCCTGAATGGTCGTTTTTAGGAAAAAGACGACAAATTAGCCAATGACCGATCGTGTCTCAATGAGGGGATCATTTTACGGACTTCAACCACCTTTTCGAGATCTAAAATAGCGCTTACGAAGCCAATTTCTTCGCCTCCATCAGCGAGAACCTCTCCCCATGGGTCAACTATAAGCGAGTGTCCGAAGCTTTTCCGCCCATCCTCATGATCGCCGCATTGGGCAGGTGCTACAACAAAAGAACCCGTTTCTATTGCCCGTGAACGCAATAAGATATGCCAGTGAGCAGAACCGGTTCTCCGCGTAAATGCAGAGGGGACGGTAAGAATATTTGCTCCAGCTTGTGCCAAAACTCGGTATAGGTATGGGAAACGCACATCGTAACAAACCGTGAGCCCAATAGAACCCCAAGGCGAAGTAGCTACCACCGCCTTTTCACCCGGCAGATAGCTCTCTGACTCTTTGAAAGAATCTCCATTGGAAAGAACCACGTCAAACATGTGAATTTTGTCGTAATGCGCTACGATAGCACCATAATCATTCAACAAATAAGAGCGGTTCAAAAGGCGGTCCTCACCCTGACTCTTTATTGCCAGCGAACCTATCAAAATCCATATTTTTAATTCCTCCGCAAGTTTCCGATAAGCGGCGAGAGAAAGGTCATCAACTTCTAAACGAGCAGCCTCCTTCGCCAAAATACCTCGACGCTGGCAAATATTAACCACTTCGGGCAATGTCACTAATTGAGCGCCTTTTGCCGCTGCTTCTCGTATGATTGAGCTAGACACAGCTATATTCTCGTCAACATTCGTTGTTGAACAGGTTTGCACACATGCCACGTTCAGAGAACTGTTCATTTTAACTTTCCAGCAGAGCTTCTAGTTTTGACTCAGCTTCCAGACCAAACAGATCATCACATCCCCCGATGTGAACGTCATCGATGAATATTTGCGGAACAGTTTTCGCACCGTTGGCACGATCAACCATGAGCTCTTTTTGGCCAGGGGATTCGCCAATATCGATTTCTTCGTATTCAAGACCTTTTTGGTCGAGCAAGGATTTGGCACGGGCACAAAACCCACAAAGTCGGCTAGTATAAATTTCGATTTTAGCCATTTGAGATGTTCCTCCTTTTTGAACAAATAACTTATTCCATAACAACAATTGACTCAGAAAACTTAAGGTTATTTTCCTATAGCAATCTAAATTCAAGTTATACTGGCTAGTTGATACAGATCCATGTCAAGTTCAGCAAAATAGTGAAACTCAAAGGCCAGTTTTAGTTAAGGACACAAGCATACCAACCTAAAAACAAAATTTTTGCTCCTGCCAATACCTTTCAAGTTCTGGTAAAAACCTCTACGAATAATGTTTCGGCTTTTCGTCAGGCAGAAACATCTGCATAGTGAAACAATGGTTGATTCTATAAGCATTTTTGATCGTAAGCGTCTCATCCGCCACCGCCGTCGCGCAGCAGCCACTTTCTCGAATCATGATTTTTTATTCCAAGAAACCGCTGTTCGATTACGCGAAAGGCTAAAGGATATTGACAGAGATTTTCACACCTCACTTGAACTTGGTGCTCGCTACCCAGTTTTAGAAAATCAAGCCTCTATAACAATAGATATCGATCCGACACTTGGCAAAGGAAAAAAATCATTTGCCTCTATGGATGAAGAATTTTTAGCCTTCACACCAGCCACACTAGATCTCATCATGAGTAATTTATGCCTCCACTGGACTAACGACTTACCAGGAGCATTACTTCAAATTCGTAAAACGTTAAGACCAGACGGGTTATTTCTCGCTGCAATGCTCGGTGGAGAAACGTTAAAGGAGTTGCGCTCTTCATTAACGCAAGCAGAACTTGAAATTGCCGGTGGAGCGGCCCCACGTGTTTCACCTTTTGCCGATATTCGCGACGCAGGTGCCTTATTGCAGAGGGCAGGTTTCGCCTTACCAGTGACAGACATTGATACTATCAACGTTACATATGAAAACGCATTTGTTTTAATGAAAGATCTGCGTGGCATGGGCGAGACAAATGCGCTGACCTGCACGCCGAGTTCCGTGCCGGCACGGGCTTTATTTCCAAAAGCTGCTTCGTTATACCATCAACGCTATGCAAATTCAGAAGGTAGAGTTCCTGCCACATTTCAGATTCTATATCTGCATGGGTGGGGTCCAGACCCATCGCAGCAAAAAGCGCTCAAGCCTGGAAGCGCTCAAAATCTTTTAGCAGACGCGTTGAATTCTTTTGAAATGTCTAGCGGAGAAAAGGCAAAACCCGGGACGAAATCTTGAGTAGGTGATAAATGTATAATGAAAAAAAACCCCCTAGACTTCTCATACTTGGCTGCATCAGTGAAGCCTATGAATTCCTGTGGATTAATCGTGCAGACTTTGTACTTATGTCTGCTCTTCCAGTCGTTATATTGGCCTTAGTGCACACTGCTGCTTTTTCCGTCTTCCCTCAACAGGGCCCCACCCCATCTATTAATGCTATTGCAGTGCGTGAAACTGCAGCAGGTTTTCTTTACGCAATGTTTGGCGTGGCATGGCATCGTCGTTTCCTGCGTGAAACAGAACAAACCACGATCTGGGAAGCGCTTAGATGGGATGCACGCAAAACTCTTTTCTTTATTCGGTTCATCACAGCAGCCTTTTGCGCCACTGCAGCTGCATTCCCAATATTTGCAATATTATTAACCGACGCAAGGAATCTTACCGTCTTGTCCACAATTGCGGGGAACATTGGCATCGGCCTACGTCCTTTAATTGCGCTATTAACAATAGCTGCGATATCAATATGGATGCTGATCTTCACAAGACTGTCATTGTGGCTCCCAGCAACTGCTATTGACGAAAAGCACACAATCGTTGCCGTATGGTCATTAGGGAGAAGTAACGGCTGGAGCCTTGTAGCAATTACTATCGGGGCTATGCTTCCCTTAGCCTTTCTAATCTCATTCGCCTTATCACTAGTGGTGTCAATTATCACCGGCCTTGGAATTCAGTCCAATTTAACAGGCCATTTTATAATGGGGCTTGCTTTAGGATTTTCGAAATACCTCGCCCTAGCTGCCGAAATTACAGCGCTCTCAATTGCTTATAAAAAGTTAACGGCACCAGCATATTGAAACTTGGCGGATAGGATTATTTGCTACAAAAAATCTCGAAGCATAGAAATCAAATGTATATCGGCGGGTGGCATATTATACTTAGAAAGATGCGACGGACGAACCCACTTGAGGGCTTGTCCCTCTAACGGCCTCGGAATTCCACGCCAAACCCGGCATAAGAAAAGTGGCATTACAAGATGGAAATCATCGTATCTATGGCTTGCGAAGGAAAACGGAGCCAAGCAACTAGTTTGAGTGTCGATTCCAATTTCTTCTTCGAGCTCACGCACTAATGCACTTTCCGGCGTCTCACCATCCTCAACTTTACCACCTGGAAACTCCCACATTCCCCCCATCGCCTTATTATCAGGTCTCTTCGTAATAAGCACGCGGCCATCAACATCTATGAGCGCTACAGCAGCAACGAGCAACATCTCGTTCAAAGACTCTTTTTCAACCACTCCCCAACACCCAGTGGTCGGATCAACCATTCTCTAGCTCCGGTAATCGGCGTTAATACTGATGTAATCGTGGGTGAGGTCGCAGGTCCACACCCGTGCTTTACCTCTCCCAATACCAACATCAACTGCAAGGAACACTTCAGATTTTTTGAGGTGTTCAGCCACAGGCTGCTCATCGTAATCATTTATAACTTGCCCATCCGAGGTTATGGGTATTCCGCCAATAGAAATTGATAGTTTATCGCGGTTTGCTCTTTCACCGGCTTTTCCTACAGCCATGACTATTCTGCCCCAGTTAGCATCCTCACCAGCCAGCGCAGTTTTAACTAAAGGTGAATTCGCGATTGCTAGACCAATCCGTTTTGCTGATTGGGCCGAAGTAGCACCAGAAATATCAATGGTGATAAATTTTCTGGCACCCTCACCATCACGAACTATTTGGGTCGCGAGCTCAACCATAACCTCTGTCAGAGCCTGTCGGAAACGAATTAATTTTGGGTCTTTGATCGAGGTTATTCTGGGATGCTTAACAGAACCGCTGGCCGCCAACAGGACTGTGTCACTAGTGGACGTATCGCTGTCCACAGTAATACTATTAAAACTGCGCTCGGTGCTATAATCCAATAATTTCTGCAATATGGACGCAGGCATTTTTGCATCTGTGAAAATGAACCCCAGCATGGTTGCCATATCAGGCGCAATCATACCAGATCCTTTCGCAATACCAACAATTTGTATTCTTTCACCACCTATATCAGCAGTGCGCGTCGCACCTTTAGGAAAGGTATCAGTAGTTCTGATTGCATCTGCAGCGTCTAGCCAATTTTCTGGACTGAGTGTTTTCGCGGCCCCATCCAAACATCTACAGATAGGGTTCGGATCAAGTGGCTGACCAATAACGCCTGTTGATGCAACAAAAACCTCGTGATTGCGACATTGAAATTCTTTTGCGGCAGCCGCTGTCACTTCCTGAATAGTTCGATTACCACTGTTACCTGTAAAAGCATTAGCATTGCCAGAATTTGCAATAATTACTCTTGCCTTGCCGCCCTTAAGCGCCTTTCGGCACCAATCGACTGGAGCTGAGGGACATTTGGAGCTTGTTAACTTGCCAGCAATTGTTGCACTGGGCCTCATTTCCGCTATTAATAAATCGCGTTTACCAGCTCGCTTGAGCCCTGCCGACACGCCCGCAATACGAATCCCACTTACAGAAGGCAAGTCCGGGAATAACGGTGGGGCAAAAGGTGAACGTTTCAAAACAACCCCAACAAATTATTTCGGTTGTTTCTTAGTGTTAGACTTTTGCGTTGGCGCTTCCACTCGGGGGGCTGCAATCGGTTGCTTGCCGTCAAAAGAAAAACGTTCAACTTTTGTTTGACGCATTAACTCTGATACTATTTCACTACTAAGCCTCTGCCCCACCCTCGCCTGTATCATCACGCGCACCTTATCGAAGGGAGGGATCTTGCGCTTCCGTTTTTCTTCAAGTTTTATCACATGCCAACCAAAGTCCGATTTAATGGGGTCCTTTGTTACTTGACCCACTTTCAATTTGAACGCTGCATCTGAAACAGGCTTAGTCATTTCGCCACGTGCAAACCAACCAAGATCACCACCTCGCCGAGCGGTTCGCCCAACTGAGTTCTTTTTCGCAAGTTCAGCGAAATTCTGACCGGTATTGATAAGCTTTATGAGTTTTTTGGCTTTTTTCTGTGTCTGCACGAGTATGTGACGCGCTCGCACTTCATCTAACCCTTTATTTTTCTTTGCCAAAGCCCTGTACTCTTTCTTGAGGGCTTCATCAGTCATTTGTTTGCGCACCAAATCCCCTAAGTAGGCATCCCTGACCAACGTATCTTCCGCCCGCTTAAGTTGCCTTTTGACGATTTGTGTATCCTCAAGCTTTAGTCTGCGGCCATAAATTGTTAGCATTTTGGAGACAACCAGATTTTCTAGAAGATTATTGTAATGACGCTGCAAACCAGCTCGTCTTGCACGTGGCGGCAGAGCCCGAAAGGCCGCTGTTATTTCCTTTTGATATATTGGTTGCCCTACAACCTTCGCTACAACTACATCTTGAGAAGTAGAGCTTTTTTTAGCTTGAGCTAGCATTGGTTGACGTTCGCCGCCTACACTATGTTCAACGGAAAATAAAACAAATAGAAAAACCGTCAAACCCGGAATAACTAAACGATTCATCAGGATATCCTTAATTACAGATGGTTGCTACAAAGAAAAGGTCCAAACAATTTTTTTTTAGGCAAAATACAGGACTTGAGGCATATTGCATACCTCAAGAGCAGGCACAAGCTTTCAAAGTTTGATTGACAGCGACACTAGGCATAACTATCTCACAGGTCGGGGCGCTTTTTCAGCTATTGCTGCCTCTGTATTTCCAAGTTGTTGAGGGATTGATGTTAGGCGGATTGCTCAAAACTATTTTCGGTTCCGTAAATGAACGGATTTTGCGCAACATGCAACCGCATGTTAGCGCCATAAACGCTCTTGAGCCAGACTTAGAAAAGCTGAGCGCAGAGGCGCTACAAGCGCGTACCGCGTGGTTTCGTGAAAGGCTGAGCCGTGGCGAATCACTTGACACTATGCTTGTTGAGGCTTTTGCAACAGTGCGGGAAGCTGCCAAAAGAACACTAAGCCAACGTCACTATGACGTACAGCTTTTGGGCGGCATGGTGCTGCATCAGGGAAAAATCGCAGAAATGAAGACTGGTGAGGGCAAAACGTTGGTATCGACATTACCAATTTATCTAAACGCACTTGAGGGAAAAGGTGTTCATGTAGTTACCGTAAACGATTATTTAGCAAAACGTGATTCGGCATGGATGGGGCAAATTTACGATTATTTGGGCATGACTGTTGGTTGTATTGAACACGGTCTTGATGATAACGAGCGCAAAACACAATATATGGCAGATATCACGTACGGCACTAATAACGAATACGGGTTCGATTATTTACGAGACAATATGAAGTTTGATCGCGATGATATGGTTCAACGGGATTTTAACTTTGCCATCGTAGATGAGGTGGATTCGATCTTAATCGATGAGGCGCGAACACCACTGATTATTTCGGGCCCCACTGATGATCTAGCAGAGGAATATCGTAAAGTTGATGCCCTTATACCGAAACTTTCAGCTGTCGATTATCAAAAAGACGAGAAACAACGTACCGTTAATTTGACTGAAGAAGGGCAAGAAAAAATAGAGATACTGCTGAGAGACGCAGACTTATTGCTCGAAGGCAGTATGTACGATATTCAGAATGTCTCACTTGTTCACCATGCGAACCAAGCCCTCCGAGCTCACACTCTATTTCAGCGCGACACTGACTATATCGTTAAAGACAATAAAGTAATAATTATCGACGAGTTTACTGGCAGAATGATGGAAGGAAGACGGTACTCCGACGGCCTTCATCAAGCCCTTGAAGCCAAGGAGGGGGTAGATGTACAGCAGGAAAATCAAACCCTGGCTTCAATAACTTTTCAAAATTATTTCCGCATTTATCCCAAACTGGCAGGGATGACAGGCACCGCAATAACCGAAGCGAGTGAATTCGGTGAGATTTATGCGCTGGAGGTTATCGAGGTACCTACCAACCAAGACATGATTCGCGAAGATATGGATGATGAGGTATACAGTACAGCCCGCGAGAAAAATGATTCTATCCTTGCACAAATTAAAAAATGCGCAAAGCTGAATCAGCCTGTTTTAGTTGGTACCGTTAGTATTGAGAAATCTGAGGAGTTATCTGCATTTTTAAAAAATAATAAAATAAAACACAATGTGCTTAATGCACGGAATCACGAACAAGAGGCATACATTATAGCAGAAGCTGGCACTCCCGGGGCGGTTACCATAGCAACCAATATGGCTGGTCGTGGAACTGATATCCAGCTTGGTGGAAACTTGGAAATGCGTGTGGCAAAAGAGATCGAATCCACAAAAAATGGTGAGTTGGACCAGAAACAAAAGGATTTAATTTCAGCTGACATCCAAAAGAATAGACGGATTGTGCTAGACAGTGGCGGGTTGTTTGTTCTTGGCACCGAGCGACACGAATCGCGCCGTATCGACAATCAGCTTCGCGGCCGTTCTGGCAGACAAGGAGACCTTGGAGCATCAAAATTTTTTGTAAGCTTGGAAGATGACCTAATGCGTATTTTTGGTTCGGAACGCATGGACAATATGCTTCGCAAGCTCGGTTTAGAAGAGGGTGAGGCCATAATCCACCCTTGGATCAACAAAGCGCTCGCCAAAGCACAGGAAAAAGTTGAAGAGCGAAATTTTGAGATCCGCAAACAATTATTGCGTTTCGATGATGTGATGAACGACCAGCGCAAAGTAATATATGAGCAAAGAAAAGAATTAATGCGCACGGAGGATGTAAGTGCGACTATTGTAGAGATGCGGCACGACCTCGTTGAAGATATCGTCGCACGACACATTCCAGAGTCTGCAATGCCTGAACAGTGGACGATGGACGAATTGCGAGATGATTGTAGCCGTCTATTTAATATGGATCTTCCAATCTCGGATTGGGCTAGGGAGGAAGGGATCGCCGAACAGGAGATCTGCACAAGAATTCGTGATTATTTAGACACTAAGATGGCTGAAAAATCCGCTAACTATGGGCCAGATATGATGCGGCTGGCAGAAAAGAGTTTATTATTACAACTTCTTGATCAAAATTGGAAAGACCACTTACTTCAACTCGATCACTTGCGGCAGGGCATAGGGCTGCGCGCTTACGGACAGCGAGATCCTCTAAATGAATACAAGAAGGAGGCCTTTGAACTATTTGAGGAGTTGTTGGGTAGGATACGTGAATCGATCACTTCTGTCCTCGCTCACCTGGAGATGCAAGCGCAAACCCCCACGGTTGAATTGCAACACAACAAACCAACAGCGACCCAAGAGAGTCGAGAAGAGCCATATAGTTCCGGAGAAACAGATAACGTAGCGATCGCGCCAATTACTGCCACAACAGTAAGAAGTCGGAAGGCAGCAGAAAATGTTGATCCAAAAAACCCAGAAACATGGGGCAAGGTACCACGCAACGCCCTTTGCCCCTGTGGGTCGGGAAAGAAATATAAACAGTGCTGTGGAAAGCTATAACACGCGTTAAACCTACTTCGTTTGAAACTCTCTTCTAGAAGGCGCGTTAGTATCCTTAAGGTCAGTGGGTTGTCCCACCACAATAAAAGTTAACGCATCCGCATTCAGAAATTTTCGAGCAAATTTTTGTATGTCGTTCCGACTCACCAAGTTTATATATTCCCTTCGTTTCCGCAAGTAAGAGGGACTAAGATTATAATATTGCAAAATTGTAAGCAGATTTGCAATTCGATCTGAACTTGAAAATTGGAGAGCAAATGATCCGTTAATGAAACTTTTTGCGTTTTTCAAAGTCTCCTCCCCAACACCATTTATAGCCATTTTCCGCCATTCAGAACGAACCAGGCGAATAGACTCCGCTACTTTTTCATTGGAAGTTGAAAGTTGCCCGATTATTAAAGGTGCATTACGACGCACACTCAAATGGGTGCTTACTGAATATGCGAGCCCACGCTCCTCGCGCACCGAGTTGTATAGTCGGGATGTGAAACTACCACCACCTAGAATATGATTAATTACATAAGCGGTGTAAAAGTTCGGATCTTTCCGAGTAACACCTCTGTGTCCGAATAGCACTACACTTTGGGGTACGGCCTTAGAAAAAACATGCAACGCGCCTTTGGCTGGGATCTGTGCCGCCCCCACTTTAGTTTGCTTGCCTACTTTTGGTAAACTCTCGAACATATTGTCGAGTAATGATTTAACTTCCTCAACACTGATGTCACCAACAATGCTGACAAGCAACCGATCTTTAGTTAGATTGTCATTAACAAAAGAATGTAAATCTCTATTTCTTATGTTGGTTACTGACTTTTGAGTTCCCACGACTGGGCGGGCGTAAGGGTGTTTGTTATAGATCACTCGCGACCATTCTCGTCTGGCTTTATAACCTGGCCGAGCGGCTTGCGCCTTAAGACTTGTAACGATTTGCGCTCGTATGCGATTAACCGCTGTCAGATCAAAGCGCGGAGTTGTAAGTGCCAAGCTCGCAAGCTCAACGCCCTTCGCTCGATATTTATTGAGCACTTTTAGAGTGCCGCCAAAAAAATCTTTGTCAGCAATAAAAGACAATACTATCGATCTATCTTGTAGTTGTTTCTGAAAAATCTGACTTTGGAGTGCGCCTGCCCCCTCATCAATTAATGCCGAAGCCATGCTTGCACGACCAGCCTTACCTTTCGGGTCAGAAATGGCCCCCGAACCGCGGAAAATAAACCGGACAGCTGTTAGAGGTATCGAATGATCTCTTACAAGCCATGCCTTAATTCCACTCGGACTGGTGACTTCCTCAATTGCCGTGGCATTCGCATTACCATGAACATTGATGAGAGCCAGTAACACTAGGAAAAGTAACCGCACAAACACCAGTCTTACCTCACTCTTTTTTTTCTGGAAGTAGCAAACCAGTCACTGACCCACGTCGGCCAAAGACTGATCTGATTGCGCGGTTCACATCATGATTCGTTACCGAAGAAAGTCGTTTAGGCCACTGCTCAACATAGTCTACACTTAGCCCTATGGCGAGTGCTCTTCCAAGTATAACAGCCGGTCCATACAAGCCGTCTCGAGCAAAAATTGCTGCATCTTGCAGGCGCGTAATGGCCACAGCCACCTCTTCTCTGGCAACACCTTTCTCGATTAAATCCGCAATAAACTTCTCTATCGCTCTCTCAACATCTAGGATCGATTTTCCTGGAAGCGGTGTAGCAAAAAAAGAAAATGCACCCGGGCCACGTGTTTCCCCATCATACCATGCTCCAGCACTGGCAGCTATTTTCTGCTCCACAACGATGGACTGATAAATTTGGCTTGACGTGCCACCCCCAATAATCTCTGCAAGTATCCCCAATGCGCGCGATGCAGCGGCATCCTGCATAACTCCTGGCGCGATAAATTTTTTAAACCACTGAGCCTGCCTTACCTGTTTATGCCTCAGTGTTATTCGACGATCACTCTGATGGCGTGGCTCCGCCCATTTAACTCGTGGCGGTATTTCCTTTGCTGAAATACCGCCGTAATATTTTTTTGCTAATCCCAGCACATCAGAAGCATTTACATCACCAGCAATAACCAAGATAGCATTATTGGGAACGTACCACTTGTTGTAGAAAGCCAATAGGTTGGATCTAGAAATCAATTCTATCTCATGCCTCCATCCAATTATAGGTCTCCGATATGGATGATTTAAGTAAAAAGCTGCATTAACTTCTTCGCTGAGTAATGCACTAGGATTATTTTCAACCCGTGTATTCCGTTCTTCTAAAACCACTTGGCGTTCTGGCCCAATATCTTCCTTAGTTAAAATTAGATTGCTCATTCTATCCGACTCTATTTGCATCATAATCTCAAGCCGGTCAGATGAGAATGACTGGTGATAACCAGTATAATCCCTGCTAGTGAATGCATTTTCTTTTCCGCCATTCCGAGCCACAATTTTTGAAAACTCCCCCGGTGAAAGATTTTTCGTGCCCTTAAACATCAGATGCTCCAGAAAATGAGCAATTCCAGTCTGGCCAGAGGGATCATCCATGGCGCCAACCTTGTACATGACAAGTTGAGTAACCAGCGGAGCACGGTGATTTGAAATCACAACAACCTTCAACCCGTTGGCAAGTTTGAACAACTGTGGTTTGAATACCTCGGCTCGGATAATCCCAGCGGATAAAAATAACGTTAGACCGATTAAAACACAGGTCTTTTTAAAAAATATCCATCGATACATGAGCACCATTAAGCCCCAAAATATCTTATTTTTTCTTGGTTATAGTTGACCCATCGGTCGGTTTTTTACCTAAGGCCTCATTGCGCCGAAGCCGCTCGGATTCACTAGAGGGATCCACGACTGCATTTTGTCCTTTTGTCGGTTTCCAGAAAAGTAGTGATTCAACAAAAGTTGGATCTTCTTCAACAATACCACTTTCGCGCTCAACAGCATCTCGAATTGAGGGATCAACATCCAACGCGTTGGCCTTAAAAAGCAGTGCCCGCTCACCCTCTGAACGACTATCATTGGGATCCCGTTCCGGCATAATGCCACGTGCTTGCACGGATCTGCCAAAAAGTCTGCGGCGCGCTTGCTCACGAGTTTCAACCTCGTTTGGTCGCTTTGCGCCAGCCCTAGGTGGCCGCAAAGAAAAGTCTGGTGGCTGGGCTAAAGGCGCCCGAGAAACAACGCCAAATTCATCGGGCCCTGAATTACGACTGTGATCAAAAAGCACGCACCCGGAAGAGAAAATCATTGAGACACCCAATAAAATTACGACCACCAAGGCTTCTCGCGATCTTTTAATCATTCTTATCTTCCATTTGACACAATTTCTAACCCGATATTACCCAGATTTTTCGGTCCGTTCAAACAAGCTTTCGTAAATTATATAAATCACTCCAACAGTAATTGCGGAGTCAGCAACATTAAAAGCTGGCCAATGATAACCACTTATATGAAAATCTAGAAAATCGACTACTGCTTGATGCAGAATCCTATCTATCAAATTACCCAGCGCTCCACCAATGACCAAACCAAGAGCAATAGCACAAAGCCTTGTCTTGGCTTCGCGAAGCCAAAAAAAGAGCAATATAATTATTCCTACAGTCACTGCTCCCAATAGAATTGGCCCCCAAATGGAGGCGCTTTGCAGCATGCCAAAACTGACGCCACGATTCCAAACCAGGACAAGATTAAAAAATTCTGAAATTTCAATCACACGGGGGGGCTGCATGACGATAGCCAAAATCATCAACTTGCTTAGCTGATCAGAAGCAGTAATAAATGCCGCTGTCCATATCCCAGCTTTTATCATTAAGCTGATCCCAACTGACAATTTTCGACTGCTTTTGCGCAACGATTGCAGAGCTCCGGAACCGGTTTTCCAACTTCGGGCGATATTTTCCAACAGCGCGCGCACTTTTGCCCAACAGCCGGCTTGCAGACTACCGCAATATCATTACACTCCGGCAAGCAAAAGGCACCCTCTGGAGCTGGTTGACTGCTCAAATTAATTGAGGAGACAATCGCTAGATCAGCGATATCCATATTTTCTGTCAGGCTTTTGTATTTGTCAGACAAATACACTTCAGGTGCTGCTTGCAGGCTTGAACCGATACGTTTTTCTACTCTTTCTATCTCAAGAGCACCCAATATAGCACGCCGAACTAGCCGTACTTGCGACCATTTTTCAGCCAGCTCGTCATCACGCCAAGTTACCGGTATATCTGGGAATAGCCGCAAATGGACACTATCCTCAGGGCCGTTTTCAGACTTCACATCGTGTCGAGTTAGCCAAGCTTCTTCAGCGGTAAAACAAAGAATTGGGGCAAGCCATGCGGTTAGGCAGGAAAATAACTGATCAAGTACAGTGCGTGCCGCACGACGGTCCAAGCTAGTTATTGAGTCACAATATAGGCAATCTTTGCGAACATCGAAGTAAAAAGCAGAGAGATCATTTGCACAGAAGTCATGCAGCGTACGAAATAGCCTGTGAAAATCATAGGTTCCGTAACCGTTGCGAACCTCAATATCAATTTCCCAAAGTCGATGAAGCATCCATCTTTCAAGTTCAGGCATTTTTTCATAATCTACTTTTTCGACATCGTTAAACCCATCCAAATTGCCTAGCAGGTATCTTAATGTGTTCCTAAGCCGTCGATATGCGTCGGTTAACTGTTTAATTATTTCTGGACCAATACGAAGATCTTCCGAATAATCTGAAGCGGCTACCCATAGCCTCAGAGTTTCTGCCCCGTTATTTTGTATAACCTGTTGAGGTGAAACAATGTTACCAAGTGATTTGGACATTTTCCGACCATCTTCGGCAAGGACAAATCCATGGGTCAGCACCTCCTTGTAGGGCGCCAATCCACGAGTACCACAAGACTCTAGCAATGATGAGTGAAACCATCCACGATGTTGGTCAGACCCTTCCAAGTAAAGCGCAGCGGGCCATTCTAAGTTTTCTCTGCCCTCTAACACAAAACTATGTGTAGACCCAGAATCAAACCAGACATCCACAACATCCATGACTTGGTCATAGTCGTCAGCATTATAATCGTCACCAAGGAATCGCTCGGGATCACTCAAATACCAAGCGTCGGCTCCTTCTTTTTTAAAGATATTTACAATGCGGTCTACCACATTCTGGTCACGTAACGGCTCGCCATTCATTTTCTTAACAAAAACTGGAATAGGGACACCCCACGCTCGTTGACGCGAAATTACCCAGTCTGGCCGCTCCCGTACCATGCTTCCAATGCGGTTTTGACCACTCTTTGGATGCCACTCAGTCTTCTTTATTTCTGAAAGCGCGCGAGACCGCAATGTGTCCCCTTCGCTATCAATATCTTTATCCATTGAAATAAACCATTGAGGAGTGTTCCGGAATATGATGGGTTTCTTTGACCTCCATGAATGGGGATATTGATGCTTGAGCCGGGACCGAGCAGTCATCGCAGCATTTTCAACAAGAGCTGCAATCACTGCTTCATTTGCATCACCTTTCTTACCCTTTTCAGTAAGCACACGCTTACCTGTAAAACCATGAGCCTCATTGGTCAGGAAACCGTCTCCATCAACGGTCGTAGGAATATCTGGATCAATACCCTTTTCTTCCAAATTTTTTCTATTTGCTATCCACACTTCGAAATCATCTACACCATGGCCAGGCGCTGTGTGCACAAACCCTGTTCCAGTATCCTCGGTGACATGATCACCAACTAATAGCGGCACAAAAAAGTGGTATCCTAAAGAACGCAAAGGGTGCGCACATAGGGTGTCTTTTAACAGTGCCGTCGAAAAATCACCGGTGCGCATGAAGCCATCGACGCGTGCTTGTTCAAAAAAACCATCCGCTAAGCTGTCTGCCAGCACAAGTTTATCGCCTTCTCCGACCCAGTTTTCGCTTGGTGCTGAGGTTACTTGATAAAGACCATATGAGATGCGTTCTGAAAAACAGATCGCCCTATTGCCAGGAATGGTCCATGGGGTTGTTGTCCAAATCACAATAGATGCATCCAGCATCTGAGACATATTACTAGAGTTATTTTCTTCGGGCAGTTCTATGATAGGGAATTTGACCCAAATTTGATCACTCTCAAAATCTTCGTACTCCACCTCGGCTTCCGCAAGAGCAGTTTTTTCCACTACAGACCACATTACTGGTTTTGAACCTTTGTAAAGGGTTCCATTCATCAAAAACTTACAAATTTCACCCGCAATGCAAGATTGGGCCTCATAATCCATAGTCAAATAAGGGTGGTCCCAATCACCAAGAATGCCAAGTCGCTTGAATTCTTCACGCTGAATATTAACCCATTTGCTTGCGAAATCTCTGCATTCAGAACGAAATTCTGGAACTGAAACCGCGTCTTTACTTTGTCCCTTAGCCCGATATTTTTCTTCAATTTTCCATTCAATCGGAAGACCATGGCAGTCCCAACCCGGAACATAAACCGCATCTTTACCAAGCATTTGTTGGGAGCGATTTATGACATCTTTCAAAATTTTATTTAATGCATGGCCAATATGCAGATTTCCATTTGCATAAGGTGGGCCATCGTGAAGTATAAACCGTTCACGACCGTGGGCCTGGGATCGTAATTGTGACCACAGGTCAATTTTTTGCCATCTCTCTAACAGTTCCGGTTCCCGTTTTGGAAGCCCGGCTTTCATAGGGAAATCTGTTTTCGGTAGTAAGAGTGTCTTTTTAAAATCTGTTGTCATCAGTTCACATCTTTGCCCTGCAAATACCGCAAATTATCAAATGCCGAGTTATCCTATATGCCGCAGCTTTTTAATCAAGCACAGCTCAACGTGCACCAGCAGCACGAATTTCGAGGGTCCGTTTGGCGATAGCACTATCAATTTCAATACGCTCCTTGAGTGCATCAACACCATCGAATTTCTGCTCAGGGCGCAAGAATTCAATAAGTGCAACGCGTAGAGTTTCCCCATAAATATTTTGCGAAAAATTGAAAATGTGTGTTTCTAGAAAAACACGTGTCCCATCTAATGTTGGACGATTGCCAATATTGGCAACGCCATTAAACCAACGGGTATCTTCACTCTCATTTTTAGCATTCAAACCTGCACGAACAATATAGCCTCCAAAGGCTGGACGTAGGTAGTTTCCGAGATCGATATTTGCAGTCGGAAACCCAAGGTCACGGCCCCGCTGGTCTCCTTTGATTACGGAGCCCACAATTTCAAATGGCCTCCCAAGTAAAGCAGCAGCGAGCGCTGGCTTGCCTGAGACTAAATTCTCGCGGATACGGGTCGAAGAATATATTCCTCCTCCAGGGGATGCCACCGCCTCTACCAAAGATACATCAAAGCCATATTTCTCGCCCAATCTTTTCAATAGAGCACCATCGCCACTGCGCTTGCATCCGAATCTGAAATTATATCCAACAGAGACATGCTGCGCAGCAAGCCCATCAACCAAAACCTGGCGAACAAAATCTTCTGGCGACTGGCTCGAAAGAGTCTGATCAAAAGTAAGTACTAATAAAAAATCAACTCCTATTGCGGCCATAAATCGTGCTTTTTCATCGGTATCAGTAAGATAAAATGGAGCGTCATGAGGGCGGAAGTATTTACGAGGATGAGGATCAAAGGTGACCACTCCTAGCGGTCTATCCTTCGCTACCGCTGCACCAATTACCGCCTGGTGCCCACGATGCAGACCATCGAAGTTACCTAACACCACTGTCCCACAACGATACTGTTTTGGCACCTCCAAAACACTACGGTAAATTTTCATCGCTTTTCCCATTAAGACATACAATACACGACAGGAAACACTGAAACGTCCATGCTCAGTGTTTTCCTATGTTGAGCGGTAACGCAGTTTACTAATTATCTTTACGAGAGGGCACCAATAAAACAGATTTACCCTCAACCACAATCTTATCACGAACTTTGCATACCGACTGAGCTATGACACGCTTCTTATCAAGAATTACATCAGAGATGGTGACGGTTGTAGTTACTGTTTCACCCGGCCGTACTGGAGCTCGGAATTTGACCTCCTGATTCATGTACACACAGCCCGGGCCTGGGAGCTTGGTACCAAGCACGGTCGAGATAAAAACCGCTGTCAACATGCCGTGAGCTATACGCCCCTTAAAAATCGACTCTTTAGCAAATTCTTCATTTAGATGTAACGGATTGTTGTCGCCCGAGATACCCGCAAAAATAACAATATCTGCCTCTGTGATAGTCTTAGCATAAGACGCTGACATGCCTACTGTAAGATCTTCAATAAAATAACCATGCAAATCTATTCTCGATACTGCTGATTCCATATTAGGCACCTCTTGGACTCGTTTTTATTTCTGGTACGTTTTGTGCGTTGCAATATATCTATGTTGCTCTTTGCCAGCAATCATGAAGCCTAGCGAACATTTTCCAATTTTATTTATTCATTCTCAACTAACTTTTTGCGTTTTTTAGCTTCATCAATCACATTACAGCGCTCACTATCGGTCTTCTTATGCCACTGCGCTATTTCCGGAAGAGTTCGGTAGCACCCGAGACAAAAACCCGTTTTGCCATCAATGTGACAAACGCCAATGCAAGGTGATGATGGATTACCATTTGCTTTACATGAGGATAACGGTATTTTGCTAGGCTTCGGCACAAAAGTCACTCAAGTTAGAAAGGTTGAGTTCTAGATAATTTTTGAGAAGTAACAAATCTTCAAGACTAGAATATTAAAATTTCTATAGCTTATTTGTGACCTAAACATGAGAGGTTTTTTTTATTAATTGAAATTTTTAATTGGGCATACCCCTAAATTACTGGGATGACTAATGATAATCGGTATTTTTTGATTTTAAAAAAATTCAACAAAGAAATTGAGATCACCCCGTTTGATCTCTCGGAATGAGCACGCCATGACACGTGAAAAAACAAATTTCTTTTTCCTAAATCTTGGCCATTTCTTTGATCATTTCTTGATATTGATCTTTGCAACTGTAGCCGTGGCGTTAGCTGTAGATCGCCGAATTGATATTCCTGGGATCACAAATGATTGGGGTCTTACCTATTCAGAATTTATTCCTTTCGCAACTGCCGGTTTTATAGCTTTCGGATTATTCTCTATCCCTGCAGCTTGGGTAGCCGATAAATGGAGCCGATCTGGTATGATCGGAGTATTTTTTGTTGGCATGGGTCTGGCTTCAATGCTGGCTGCGCTTGCACAAACCCCCATTCAACTCGGCGGCGCGGTATTCCTTATCGGGGTTATGGGGGCTATATATCACCCAGTAGGCTTGGCACTCGTGGTTCAGGGAAAGGTCAATACAGGCGTTCCTTTGGCGGTTAATGGCATATTTGGCAATCTTGGTGTTGCAGCTGCTCCTTTGGTAACCCTCTTTTTAATTGAATATTCCGGTTGGCGTGCCGCCTTCTTCATTCCAGGCGCTATCTGTTTTACCGTTGGCATTGCGTATGCCATATTTTTGCGTGCAGGGCCCGATCCGGGAGTGGTTTCAGCAGAAAAAAAGGCCTCAGTAGACGCCTCTATTCTTAATTTGGATCGAATTCTTCTTTTTCGCGTCTTTGCAATAATTTTCTTCACAGCGGCAATAGGCAGTTTTATATTTCAAAGTACAACTTTTGCACTTCCCAAAATATTTGATGAACGGCTCACAGGTTTTGCTGCAAGCAGCCGAGAAATAGGTTGGTGGTCCTTCGCAGTATTTGCAATTGCTTCTTTTGCTCAACTGATTGTGGGATATACCGTAGACCGTTACTCTGCACGCCTAGTTTTTGCAATAGTTGCTGCATCACAAGCAGTTTTTTTCGGATTAATGTTAAATCTTGAGGGTGTGCAAGCACTTATTGTAGCAGTATGCTTTATGCTTGTTGTCTTCGGTCAAATTCCGATAAATGATGTTCTAGTTGGCCGCGTTGCTAAAAGTGAATGGAGAGCGAGAGCGTTTTCAGCACGCTACATAGTAACCTTTGCAGTGATGGCGACAACGATACCAGCTTTATCCTATATCCACGCTAATTGGGGCTTCACCCGCTTATTTGTTTTAATGGGGATTGGAGCATCAGTAATCTTTTGCGCTGTGCTTTTCCTTCCAAATACCAAGGCCGCTATCCAATCTAAATAACAAACTTTCTTACGTTGTGTTCACTCACTTTTGAATGTCTGTAATCGGTCAAGCCGAAGTCGATGTCGGGAGTCACTCAAAAGTCTTGCGCCGCCTAATATCGCACATAGAGAGCCGAAAGCGGTACCCCCCCCAACCATAAACATAATCAGCAGTTGGTATTTAACGGCCTCCTCCGGATCAACGCCAGCGAGTATCTGTCCAGTCATCATACCCGGCAAAAACACAATTCCCGCAGCCGCCATCGAATTTATAATGGGCAGCATGGCAGTACGAAGTGCCTCACGCACTATTGGACGAAGTGCCTCTTCTCTTGACTGACCAAGACAGAGCCTTGTTTCGATTGCTAACTTTCCCTGTGCAGCACCGTTCGTGAGATTATTAAGCCCAAGGCTAACTCCATTCATAGCATTACCTAAAATCAGTCCGAGTAGAGGAATGGCATACTGCGGATGATACCAAGGATCTGGTCGCATCTGAGCTAACGCGAAGATTGTTACTAATATTCCAGCTAAAGCCATTGAACTCACACCGATACCAAGGCTCCACCATCCAACAAAGCGCCTATCTTGTCGGGCAACAGACTCCCTGCCCGCGAAAATTATCATTATTGCAGCCGCTAAACCGGTGAATAACAGAGATACATTATTAAAAAGCCAAACCAGGACCAGGCCAATTAAAGCGAACTGGGCGATCATACGGGCAGCGGCGATTAACAATCGTTTTTCGAGACCAAGGCCGAAACAGAGAGATAAAATGGCATTGACAAGCAGCAGCGATGCGGCGATCGCAAGGTCCGTGTATGTAAGAAATATTGTTTCAGTACTCACAATTTTTCCATAGTTGACTTACCACTACAAAAGGTCAAGCTGTCCGATGCCATCCGATACATTTGGGCCCTATCGTGCGTCGCCATGAGAATGATCGAGCCCCCAGCCAGTTGTTTTTGTAATTCCAGCTCGACTGCCTTTGTATTTTCAGGGTCTAGAGCAGAAGTGGGCTCATCTAATAAAAGTAAGGGC
Organism: uncultured Rhodospirillaceae bacterium; assembly: GCA_913043025.1. Taxonomy (GTDB): domain Bacteria; phylum Pseudomonadota; class Alphaproteobacteria; order UBA8366; family UBA8366; genus UBA8366. Next base: position 59,415 of record CAJWLM010000012.1, on the reverse strand, counting down.
GGTTTAGATGCCAACACCATAGCTAGCGAAAGACGCTGTCTCTCGCCAGTTGAAAGCCGACTGGTTGGCCAATCAAAAATCGGCTCATAGAGCCCAAATGCTTCTGCTAATGTCTTTGCTGCTGGTAAATGTGTAAAATGTGCTCCAACTATGTCATGCCACCACGCTGATTCTGGTTGCAAGTAGGCCGCTTTTTTTCGCCACTCGGGTGCTGACATCATAGCCCGCGTTTCGCCATTAAGAGCAATGTGCCCATTGTTTGGATCTAAGTCCGCCACGGCCCTCAAAAAAAGGCTCTTCCCGGAGCCAGATGGCCCATGTATTACAACACACTTTCCCTTGCCCACCCGTAGAGATGTCGGATGCAAACCTGGGCGGGTTAGATTTTCAATCACTAGACCGTCTAACATTTGATAACTCTTTCGAGACGTGGAGGGAAAGTCACGCTATACATTTAACATGAAATCAATATTCACCGTTATAACAGCATTGCTGTTGGGCGCGCTTTTGTCGCAATTCCCTGAATTCTATCAGCAATACCTTCAACGGGTAGGTGGCCAGTTGGACGGTATTCGACTTGAAATAACTGATTTGGATCAACGTGCAGAGTCAGTCCAGAAAAATCGTTTTGAATACATTCGTCGCCTTTTAGAAAACAACGATCCTATTGTACAAAATGAGGGTTATAACCTTGCTCGCTTGTTAGGAAAACAAATCAAATTGCAACGTACCTTTGACGACTTGAACAGCTCTAACCCATTATGGAGATCAGTGCGGTTTGCACACCATTTCAATAACGATACAGCTATCCCCACTCTAGAGTCCTTTCGACCAGCTGTGCCAATTACGGTCGAGGGTGCATATTATTTTTCACTAGGGGCTTTTTTGGGATGGTTTGTCAGTTGGCTTTTGAGCAGGGGTTTCCGACGTCAGAAAAACCGGAACATTTAAGTATCGAAATTTCTGAGCTGCACCATGATTACTGATTTCATGCACTGATTTTTCTTCGTGGGCGTTTATTTTGTAGTTCACGAGTGTCATCGTCAAACAAATCCGCTAACTGTTCCATCATCGTACCTCCCAATTGATCAACATCTACGATTGTCACTGCACGTTTATAGTAGCGGGTAACATCGTGACCAATGCCTATAGCAACGAGTTCAACGGGCGAACGCTGCTCTATAAACTCAATCATGTCACGTAAATGGCGTTCGAGATAATTGCCAGGGTTTACCGATAACGTAGAATCATCAACTGGAGCGCCATCTGATATAACCATTAATATCCGCCGCTGCTCCGATCGTCCAAGAAGCCGTTCATGTGCCCATAGGAGCGCCTCTCCATCAATATTTTCTTTAAGCAAGCCTTCACGAAGCATCAAACCCAAATTTTTACGCGCCCGCCGCCACGGCGCATCAGCAGATTTGTAAACGATATGCCGAAGGTCATTAAGCCTACCAGGATTTGCTGTCTTACCGTCCTGGATCCACCTCTCACGGCTCTGGCCACCCTTCCAAGCACGGGTAGTGAAACCCAGTATCTCAACCTTTACGCCACAACGCTCTAACGTACGGGCTAAAATATCGGCGCTCATCGCAGCAATAGTGATTGGACGACCACGCATCGAGCCAGAATTATCTATTAATAACGTAACAACAGTGTCCCGAAACTCCGTATCGTGCTCCATCTTGAATGACAATGGATATAGTGGGTTGGTTACCACCCGATCAAGGCGGGCCGTATCGAGGAGCCCCTCTTCGAGGTCAAACTCCCATGACCTCATTTGTTTTGCCATTAATCTCCTTTGCAATCTATTCGCAAGTTTACCAATGACACCTTGCAGATTCAATAATTGCTGATCTAGCATTTGCCTCAGACGGACGAGTTCATCGGGGTCACAGAGTTCATCTGCCGCTATCAGCTCATCATAACTCTCAGTGAAAGCCTTATAAAACGGTTCGCGGGGGACATTTGAGAGATCATGCTGCGGCCTCCATGGGGTGCCGGGCTCGCCATCCTCATCCCCTCCGTCCGCTGGCTGTGAGTCATCCGCAAAGTCGTCGGGCATCATGTCTGAGAAATCTTCCTCGCCTCCGGTCTGCTCTGTCGCATCAGCCATAGCTTCTGCATTTTCATCAGCCTCGCCCTCTGAGTCTTGCCCGGGGTCAGAATCACTGTCACTCTCTTGTTCATCTTCTGCAGGGTCGGGCTCCCCATCATCAGGGGCCTCAGCTTCTATATCGATTTCAAGGTCCTTGATTAATTGGCAAACCGTTTTACCGTAGCTTGTCTGATCGTTTATGCGATCTTCAAGCTCATTCATGATCTTACCAACACGCTCACGAAGCCACGGTTCCCAAAGTTCGCAGACCTTTTGGGCTGCGCGCGGCGGCGGCGCACCGGTAAGGTGCTCACGGACCATCATTCTGAGAGCTTCAGGCATAGTTGCCTCGGTGCGGTCATCTATTCGATGAAGGCCCAAACGCCGATACCTCTCTTCTAACATTGCAGACAAATTATCTCCAAGACCCGGCATTTTACGAGCACCAAGAGCTTCACATCGCGCTTCCTCTAATGCTTCATAAAGCATGGGAGCAACATCCCCACTAGGCATATTTTTCGCATGTGTCTCAGGATTATGATGGCGTAACTTAAGCGCCATTGAATCTGCTTCCCCACGCACGTGGGCAACCTCCTCAGGCGGCAGATCACGGCTTGGAAACGGCAGTCTCGCCCGCTCACCAGTTAAGCCGGATGGTTCATTTGAATAAGAGACCTCTATATCTTCTTTTTCGGCAATTGCACGTAACGCTGCGCCGGTCGCATACTTAAACTGCTCTACTGGAGAATCACTATCAGCCATAGCGCGTCCTACGCCGAAATTACGATATGGTCGCTGATACAGTGCTTTCTGGCAATTCTGTACCAAAACAACGCTGATAATACTCAGCGACCATGGGCCGTTCAGTCTCATCACACTTGTTAAGGAATGTCATCCGAAAACCAAGCGCAATATCAGAAAATATTTCTGCGTTCTCAGCCCACGTAATCACAGTCCGCGGCGACATCACAGTCGAAATATCACCATTCATAAATCCCGAGCGCGTCAGCTCGGCGCAAGCAACCATCGCCCCGATCTTTTCCTTACCAACTTTATTATTGTAGCTAGGCGACTTCGCAAGAATTATATCTACCTCCTGTTCATGCGGCAGGTAGTTTAACGTTGTTACAATATTCCAGCGGTCCATTTGGCCTTGGTTTATTTGTTGGGTACCATGATAGAGTCCAGTTGTGTCACCTAACCCAACCGTATTCGCTGTTGCAAAAAGACGGAAGTATTTATTGGGTCTCACAACTTTACTTTGATCAAGAAGGGTTAGCTTACCATCAACCTCGAGCACTCTTTGAATCACAAACATAACATCGGGGCGACCAGCATCGTATTCGTCGAAACAAATTGCACATGGATTCTGGAGACACCATGGAAGTATGCCTTCGCGAAATTCTGTTACTTGCTTACCGCTTCTCACTACAATCGCGTCTTTTCCTATTAGATCAATTCTGCTGATATGACTGTCCAAGTTTACCCGAATACAGGGCCAATTGAGCCGGGCAGCTACCTGCTCTATATGTGTCGACTTACCAGTGCCATGATACCCCTGTATCATGACCCGCCTATTGTGCGAGAACCCTGCTAGAATTGCCATTGTGGTTTCATAGTCAAAAACGTATGCTTCATCAATGTCAGGAACATACTCAGATCCGACAGAAAAGGCGGGCACCTTCATAGGAGTGTCGAGGCCAAAGGTTTTTTTGACCGAGAGCTCAGTATCCGGTAAATCCAATTCATGCGCCCGTGCGCGATCTTCTAATTTTGACTCAGCCATTTCGATATTCGCTTTCTGATTGTCAAGCCACAGATGATATTGAAAAATTGTTCTAAGAACGGACTACTTTTTTCAGTTTTGCATACGCTTGGTTAATATCTTTAAGCCTCTCCTCGGCGGCAGGATCACCACCATTAACATCCGGATGCAGCTTCTTCACGAGTTCCTTATAGCGGGATTTCAATTGGGTCAAGGTTGTCGGTGGCCTTATTTCCATTACGGTAAAACTATGGTGGGATTCGGCGTCATAATTTCCACCTTCAGCCGAAGCCTTGGATTCAGCTCCGTGTTCCCGAAAAATGCCGAATGAGTCGTCAAAATTATGCCGTTTAGCATGGTTGCGGCCGGATCGAATATTGGTACCCATGGGCCATGTTGGCCGCCGCCAAACAGTATCATTACGAATTTCAGCCTCAATTTCGGGCTCCTGCATATCCTTGTAGTAATTCCATTTTAAATTGTAATCCCGCACGTGCTCAAGGCAGAACCAATGGAAATCACTGAGCCTGCTAGGTGACTTAGGCGCTCGATACTCACCCAGCTCAATGCAATCTGGATGATCACAGATCCGCTCGGAAGCTTGGTCGTCAATTTCTATCCTTTTATTTTTCCGCTTCATTATTCTAATATGTATAGTCAAATCAGATGTGACAAGCGACAAACCGGAAGTTATGGGAATACAGACCAGGATGAGGAAAAATGTCAGTAGCAGCATTAATCGAAAAGAAACTGGCTGCCGCACTTGAACCAGTCAGGCTTGAGATAGTCGACGAATCGCACCTTCACGCAGGTCATGCACATGCACCAGAGGGTGGAGAAAGCCATTTTCACGTTACTGTTGCAGCGGCTGCGTTTGAGGGCCAAACTCAAGTAGCTCGTCAACGAAAAGTTTACGAGATACTAGCAGATGAACTGGCTGGGCCGGTCCATGCCTTGTCACTTTCGACAATGACACCAGACGAAGCCGAGCGGGCATCATAGCTGTTGGCGGTAGATAATCCAAAAAATATGCCAAGTTTTCACCTCATCGATAAGGAAAATTGTCTGCATTCATCAATTAAAAAGCGCCCGAATTGTAATACCTATTTGCTTTATTATATCAATTATCTCCGGAGCGCATTTCCGTTTATACGGAGTGACCTGCAGCTGCAATCAACTGAGGGGTGTCCTACATGGATCGAGATTACGATTGTGAAGCATTCTGTAATCTGAGAAGCTTCAACCCTGACCAAGCACTATGAAAAATGCGCAGTGTTGCATCAATCTATTCACCATTAGAAGTAGCGTTCGTCGGTAATTGTGGTGGAGTTACACGCAACAATGTGATTTGGTGACGTTGACGTCTCAAAACCTCAAAGCGAAAACCGTGAAATTGGAATACCTGCCCGGCTTTTGGGATTGACCGTGCTTCATAAAGCACCAACCCAGCAATAGTTGCAGCTTGTTGGTCTGGTAATCTCCAATCAAAATCGCGGGACAAATCACGAAGTGTAACCGATCCACTCACAATGAAAGTTCCGTCTGATTGAGGCTTAACTCCATGGAAAGCACGATCATGCTCGTCCTCAATCTCACCAACAATTTCCTCTAAGATATCTTCAAGAGTTACAATCCCAAGAAAAGCACCGTATTCGTCAACAACAAGCGCAAAGTGCTCGCGCCTTTCCCGAAATGCCTGAAGCTGTTCAAGCAAGGTTGTAGTGTTTGGAATAAACCACGGGTCCCCAGCTATTTCTGTTATACTGAGTTCAGAAAATCCCGAACCGCTAGAGTGCTCAGCGCGAAGAAGTGCTTTTTCATGCACAACACCGACTATATTCTCCGGCTCACCTTCAAATAATGGAAGTCTCGTGAAGCGGCTTTCAAGGACGGCTTCAATCAAGCTTTCATTTGAGGTTTCTGAGTCGAGCATTTCCACATTGCGTCTATGTGTCATTACTTCGTCCACCTCAACTTCATCAAGGTCAAGAATACCCCGCAGCATCTGCTGCTCCTGTCGCAAATCTGGTTCACCGGTATGAAGGGCAATCGCGCCTCGCAGTTCTTCCTCGCGCTCTTGCTCAACTTGTGCATTTGAGAGTTGTACCCCAAGAACTTTAAGCGAGTGTTTAACCAGAAAATTAATGCTAGTAGCAAAAGGCCGTAACAAACTCACTATCAAACGCATCATTGGCGCAACTGCTAAAGCCATCCGATCAGCATGGCTGAGAGCGTAAGTTTTGGGCAAAACTTCAGCAAAAATAACGACAACTAAAGTCATTGCGCCAGTGGCATATAGAATTCCTGCCTCTCCAAACGCGTCCAAAAACAAGCTGGTTGCCAACGCTGAAGCAAAAATATTGACAAGATTATTGCCTAATAAAATAGACCCGATAAGACGTTCTTTTCGCTGTAAAAGAGCAAGCACAACCTCAGCACGCCGACTCTGGTTACGAACGAGTTCATGCATGCGGGGGTTGGATGCCGCTGTTAGCGCAGTCTCTGATCCAGAGAAAAAGCCGGAGACAACAATCAACAGTGCTATGAATCCAATGACCACCATGTGCTCGGTGACCAGAAAATATTCCGCGCTCATAGCTCACCTCCACTCTCCAAAACTTCAATTAAGGCCTCGCGCTCAACATCACGACTCAGAAAAGCCTGCCCAATGCCACGCGCTAATACAAATGTCATCATGCCGTCAGTGACTTTTTTATCCTTCGCCATATGATTGAGAAGAGCTTCCGTATCCCAATTTACAGCCGGCCTATCAGCGGTTGAAACGGGCAGCCCAACGTGGCGAAGATGGTTACGGGCAGTATCCTGTGTGTTTGATTTGCAATGGCCGAGCTTGGTCGAAAGCGTGAGCGCCATTACCATTCCTATTGAAACAGCCTCACCATGCAATAAAATATCACTAAAACCTGCTTCCGCCTCCAATGCATGACCAAATGTGTGACCAAAGTTTAGCAATGCTCTACGTCCTGCTTCTTGTTCATCTTCCGACACTATTTTAGCCTTGGCTTTGCAGCTCTGAACCACAGCGCGTTGTCGGCTTACCTTGTCACCTTTACAAACCTTCGACCCGTTATACTCTAGCCAGTTGAAAAACTGTTCGTCTCCTATCAGTCCATATTTTACAACTTCTGCATATCCAGCCTTCAGTTCACGTTCGGGGAGCGTATCTAAGACACCAACATCACAGAGGACCAACCGTGGCTGATGGAAAGCACCCACAAGATTTTTCCCATGAACAGTATTGATTCCAGTTTTACCTCCGACCGAACTATCAACTTGAGCCAGCAATGACGTTGGGATTTGAACAAAATCTATGCCGCGAAGCACTGAGGCCGCTGCGTATCCAACTAAATCCCCAATTACACCTCCACCAAGCGCCACAAGGCATGTGCCACGCTCAATACCTAACGCTAAAATACCATCCACGAGTTCCACAAAATATTTAAAACTTTTTGTGCTTTCTCCGGCCGGAAGCACTAGGCTTTCGTGCTTTATACCCTCGGACTCAAGAGAATCTGCCAGTACTTCATTATAATGTGGTGCGACATTTGAGTCGCTGATAATTACCACTCGCGGTTGGCGCAGTAGAGGCGCAATAATGTGGCCGCTATTTTGTATGAGGTTTTCGCCAACCACGATGTCGTAGCTTCGTTCACCGAGTTCAACCGAAACCGTTTCATTATTCATTGTCCGTGTCTTCTTTCATCCAAAATTGCTGCAACATTTGCGAGGACATCGTCAACCGTCGATTCTAAAGAGCTATCTTTGCTAATAACTGTTATATCTGCTCCTGCATAAACTGGATATCGTTTGACTAGAAGCTGAGAAAGAGTTTGTCGTGGAGAAGAAGTTTTCAACAACGGTCTTGTCTCCCGCCGGCAAACTCGTTTCCATAAAGTCTCAATGTCGGCTTTAAGCCAAATCGAAATACCCTGTCCTAATATTTCAGTCCGGGTGCCTGCATCCATAAATGCACCTCCGCCAGTGGCAAGAATACCCGCTCCCTCACACAACAAACGAGAGAGCACTCGACGTTCACCATGACGAAACTCTGCTTCTCCATATTTTTCGAAGAAATCGACTACCGTACATCCTGCAGCCATCTCTATTTCCTGGTCTACATCCGTAAAAGGTAAGTTTAGACGTAACGCCAAACGCTTCCCAATGGCTGTTTTTCCAGCCCCCATCAAGCCAACAAGAACCAATGGCTTTGAGAGCTCAAGCAAGTCAGATCTTATTATTTCAATTTTTTCCATTTATTTTAAGTTATAACCAGAAGTACTCGTATGCTGAACAATATTTCTTTAGACTAATTACATTGATTTCAATAATTAGTGTACGTAGCGGGCCAAGTTTGTTAAGGCCAATAATCTTTAAACGTTAAAACAACTGCGAGATATAAGACAAGATGGCTCGTTTAACAAAATTTATAATAATTTTGCTTATTTTATCGGTTATTGGGGGTGCAGTCTTTCTTGGAACAGGAGAGTTCCCGCCACCCTCAAAATCTGTGGAACAAGTAATCGATAATAGCCGTTTCCAAAGGTAAAGGAGGCTTATCTCCTTGTACAGCGATCCAATGACAAAAGCTTTTCAGTCCTGCCACGTTGAGACGTTCCTAGAGATGCTAGTTGCCGAACGGGGTCTTGCAGCAAATACTATTGAAGCTTACAAACGCGATTTGACTGATTTTGCTAAATTCTGTGATAGTCGGGGAACAAAGGCAGTGAGTGCTACAGCCCAAGATGTAAGCATCTACATGGGTGAATTATGTGCCGACGCTATGTCTGCCTCCACGCAAGCCCGACGGCTTTCGGCACTGAAACAATATTATAGATTCTTACATGCAGAGACTATACGAGAAGATGATCCGAGCACCATCTTTCAAAGCCCAAAAAAAGCGCAGCAGTTGCCGAAAATACTTTCCGAGGCAGAGGTTACACTTTTACTTGAAACCGCTGCTGTGGATGAGAGCTCAAAAGGGTTGCGGCTAACTGCTTTACTTGAAGTGCTTTACGCTACTGGCCTCAGGGTAACTGAATTGATCTCACTTCCTTTGATATCCGTTATGGATGATAGAGAAGTTCTAATCGTACAAGGAAAAGGGAACAAAGAGCGTATGGTGCCAATAGGAAAACCAGCGAAGCAGGCAGTTAAAGCCTACAAAAAGGTGCGAAACACATTTCTGAGAGGGTTAAATAAATCTTCTTGGTTGTTCCCCTCAAATTCAAAAACCGGTCATCTAACCCGGCAGCGTCTGGGTCAACAGTTAAAAGAATTGGCGCTCAAATCTGGAATTGATCCGACAAAAGTAAGTCCGCACGTACTACGCCATGCTTTTGCTAGCCACTTACTCGCAAACGGCGCTGATCTCAGAGCTGTTCAGCAAATGCTCGGACATTCAGATCTCACGACTACACAAATATATACTCATGTATTAGACGAACGCCTCAGAAAAGTTGTTGGAGACTTCCACCCCCTGGCGCAGACAAATTTTTAAACCTTTCTATCTGAATGAAGCCACTCGCTAGTTGTTTTAGTGAGCCTGTGCTAGGAAATTAGCAACAGTAAGAACAAAATTATTGATATGAAAACATTCTTGGATTTTGAACAGCCGATAGCCGACTTAGAGGGCAAGATTGAAGAATTACGCCATTTGTCAAACAATGATGATATTAACATCACCGAAGAGGTGGGGCGGTTAAAAGAAAAATCACAAAGACTTTTATTTCATACTTACGACAATCTCTCACCGTGGCAAAAAGTTCAAGTCGCTAGGCACCCAGAACGCCCACATTGTGTCGACTACATAGACGAGCTTATCAGGGATTTCACGCCACTCGCTGGTGACCGTCAATTCGGTGATGACAAAGCAATAACAAGTGGTTTGGGTAAGTTTCGGGACCAGAGCTGCATGGTAATCGGCCAAGAGAAAGGGGCTAACACAAGCGAAAGAGTGAGATACAACTTTGGTATGCCCCGGCCGGAAGGATACCGAAAAGCAAATAGACTTATGCGTATGGCAGATCACTTTCGACTTCCAATCATTAGTTTTGTAGACACTCCGGGCGCATACCCCGGCATCGGCGCTGAAGAGCGTGGGCAAGCCGAGGCTATTGCTAAGTGTATCGAAACCTGTCTTACCGTAAAGGTTCCGTTGATTAGCATAATAATAGGGGAAGGAGGTTCTGGAGGTGCGATAGCAATCGCAGCGGGAGATCAAGTTCTTATGTTAGAACACAGCGTTTACTCCGTTATTTCGCCTGAAGGCTGCGCTTCGATATTATGGCGAGACGCAGGCGCGGCTCAAACAGCCGCGGAAGCACTGCGCCTAACAGCCACAGACCTTAAAAAATTTGGCCTAATAGATATGGTCGTGAATGAGCCTTTGGGAGGGGCACACCGAGATAAACTCGGTACTATCAATGCCGTAGGAAATGCGATTGAAATAGCCCTCGGAAATTTAAAATCACGAAATAGCGGCGACCTCTGTGCCCAACGCCGGAAAAGGTACCTCAAACTTGGGGAGGAGATTACCGAATGAAGTTCGTATCCTCAGCGTTCTTTATTTTATTTTTGCTATCTGGTTGTATGATCAATCCCAATTCCATATTCCGACCCGACTTTAACAACAAATCCAAAAGTAAATACGCAACCCCGCCGGCCGATAAGCGACATGCAGCGAAGCAAAATACCGCGCAATCCATCTCAAAAACCAAAAGCACAGATTTAAGACTTCATAGCAAAATTAACTCAGGTGAACAGAACCGTCATGCGAGAATTTCTAGCGAATTAAAATCGAGAACTTCTGAAAAAACTCCAGTTTTGGTTGACCAATATTACCGTCAACAGCTCAATTTGCACAAAGGGGATACCGTGCCGGGCTACGCGCCCCCCCCCGCTTCAAAAAAGAATGCCAATTGGTGGAATCGATTATTTGGCGCAAGCAATATACTACCTACATCGACCTCAAATAATTGTTATGAAGGAATACTGACAAAAGAGGGTGTCACCTGCCAAGCTATGCGCACAGGTGACGGACGCTTACTCACCCTGGGAGGGCCATTGCGAGGTTTCGGCCCGGGCGACCGTGTATGCGTTTGCGGCCCCCCCTCTGTTACCTCGTTTTGTCAACAGGGAACGACGATATACATAGCTCTTATTGATGACAGTTGCCCTGAGCGGTGAGCAAGGTAAGTGCGATTCGCAAACTTTCCTGCAATAATATAGCTTTTAAAGGCCGCTTATTCGCTGCTAGTACCGATTCCAAGACCTTGTTGCATACGATCTCCAGCTCAGGGCAATATAGATGGTGATGATGCTCTATAATCAAGATGTCTCAAATTGCTACACATTTAACGGGTTAAAGCACCCCCTAAACGAGAAATATAATATGCTTCTGGAGGGGAGTGTTGCCCGTATATGTGGGGACGGTGGATTAGAAATTCCGTCCGCTTTGAGAGTTGTCGAGTGTAAAGATGATCTTCCGGAATTAAGAGAAATAGCTTACGCGTTCCAAAGTGAATTCACCGACGTTGTCATTCTCGGCACTGGTGGATCAAGTCTAGGGGGAAAATGCATTTGTGCGTTTGCTAAGAGCGATAAGCCTAACCTCCATTTCGTCGATAATGTTGATCCTGTGACATTTGCCGAACTTTTTGCTGTTTTAAACCCCGTCACCACGGGTTTGATTGTAATATCAAAGTCTGGTGATACCTCAGAAACCCTAGCCCAATTCAACTTATTTTTGCAGTGGTTTCAGGAGCGCTTGACTCCAAGCCAGGTCTCTGCCCGGGTAAAAATCATCACACAACAACGTAGCAGTATTTTGAGAGAGATCGGTCACAAAAAAAACTTTGATATTCTAAATCACGACCCGAACATCGGCGGCCGTTTTTCGGCATTTTCGCTAGTTGGAGTTCTGCCGGCGTTAATTGCTGGTATCGACGTTGGTTCGTTCCGCAAAGGCGCCGCCACCACACTTATTCACACCCGAAAAAAACGTCACGACAGTGCGCCAGCCCAGGGCGCCGCACTTAAGTTAGCCGCTGCAAAGCACGCAACATTAGCAACAAACATTCTAATGTTTTACAGCGATAAATTATTTTGGTTTGGTCAGTGGTATAGACAACTATGGGCTGAGAGTATCGGCAAGAACGGTTACGGCGCGACCCCCGTGCCTTTTGTAGGTACAGTTGACCAGCATAGCCAACTACAGCTCTACCTTGATGGCCCATCAGACAAATTATTTTCTGCAATAATGCACGATTATAGGGACTCCGGAATGTTGGTTAATGCTTCTGCAACCGGTGGCGTTGACCTTGGCACGCTGGAACAAAGGACACTGGGGGATTTAATTAACGCTAGCCAGCGTGGAACTATAGACGCACTTGTGGCTGCAAACCGTCCGGTTCGAACGATAACCACAGGTGAGTTAAATGAGACCACATTAGGTGCCCTCATGATGCATTTTATGCTGGAAACGATAATCACTGCTGACTTGTTAGAGGTTGACCCGTTCAACCAGCCTGCAGTCGAAAAAGGTAAAACGCGAACAAAACAATACCTTAAAAAATTCACAGACAAATGTTGATCAAGCGCCTACCTGAACAAACTATAAATCGCATCGCCGCCGGTGAAGTGATTGAGAGACCCGCCTCTGCGGCAAAGGAATTAGTCGAAAACAGTATTGATGCAGGCGCAAGTGACATCGAAATAACTGTTCGAGACGGGGGAAAATCAATGTTGTCAGTCGCTGACAATGGTGTTGGGATGACCCGTCAAGATCTCGAACTCGCAATAGAGCGTCATGCGACTTCAAAACTACCAAATAATAATTTGCAAGCAATCACAACGCTTGGGTTCCGAGGAGAAGCACTACCGTCTATTGGTGCTGTAAGCCGCTTTTCTCTGCAATCCCGCGCCAGCCAAAAAGATGCGGCTTGGATGATCAACGTAGAGGGCGGTGTCGTAAAAAGCCCAACTCTTACATCTCATTTGCGCGGCACAACGGCAGTCGTACGTGATTTGTTTTATGCGACTCCTGCGCGGCTCAAATTTCTTCGCACTGAAAGAACGGAGTCTCAGCGAATTATCGAGGCTGTTAAACGCATTGCCATGTCGCACCCGGAGGTGGGATTCCGGCTCACGGTCGATGGTCGGCCTAGATTACGATATATAGCTGGGAAAGGTGAACCAGTAAGCATGCGGTTGGCGCGACTGAAAGCAGTGATGGGCGCTGAATTTGCTGAAAACGCGCTATCAATTGATGCCCAAAAAACCGGAATGCAGGTGACTGGATTCGCTGGAGTGCCAACTTTTAACCGTGCCAATGGAGCAATGCAGTATCTTTTTGTTAATAATCGGCCTGTCGTTGACCGACTTTTAGTAGGAGCAGTGCGCGGGTCCTACGCAGATTTTCTGGCTCGAAACCGCCACCCGCTGGTCGCCTTGTATCTTCAAATTGATCCACACCTTGTAGACATAAATGTACACCCCGCAAAATCCGAGGTTCGATTCAGGGATCCAAAATCGGTGCGCAGTTTAATTGTTAGAGCGTTGAAGCACGCACTTTTAGAAGCAGGACATCAGGCATCTTCTTCTAATAGCTACGCAGCAATCGATACTTTCCTATCCCCGGAGTTTTCTAACCGCGGCCAACCGAGTTATCCCACATCATCAGCCCAATCTCTTAAAAGAGATACTTTTGAGCCTCAAACTGATCTCGGAGAAGGAGGAGATTTAGGACCTGCCGCAAGAGCTCCAGACCCAGATATCTCATCCATAACTTTAAACTATCCTTTGGGAGCAGCGCGCGCTCAGTTCCATACAACCTATGTTGTCGCTGAGACACATGACGGAATTGTGATAGTCGATCAGCATGCTGCACATGAGAGATTAGTTTATGAGCGATTAAAAAAGGACCTGGCAGTTAGTGGCGTGGCCCGGCAGGGTCTTTTAATCCCTGAGGTTGTTGAACTCAATTCAGCCGAAGCTGCTTTGCTTACGGACCGTTCATCAGAGTTGGCAGAGTTTGGTTTGACACTAGAAGCATTTGGCGAGAGCGCAGTTCTCGTACGTGAAGTTCCAGAGTTATTGGGTCATACAAACATTAAGGAATTAGTCAAGGATCTAGCCGATGAACTCAGTGAACTTGGGGAGTCATTTTCACTCAAGGAAAAACTCGAACAGGTGTGCAGTACGATGGCTTGCCATGGCAGCGTTCGTGCGGGACGCATTCTCAATGCTTCAGAGATGAATGCACTTTTGCGGGAGATGGAAATCACACCTCACTCTGGCCAATGTAATCATGGTCGCCCTACTCACATAAAGCTTCAATTGTCAGATATCGAGAAATTATTCGGGAGACGCTAGCAAGCAACCTTCAGAATTATTATGCGAGTTCGCCCGTATTGACGCTCCAGAAGTAACTCCATGTTGGATGGAATGCTAAATTCATCATATGCATCAAGTTCTGCGCAACAAACTGTGTCCACTCCCACCCAATTTGCAGCTAAGAGGCCTGTAAGAGCCGACAGCAATAACATCCCTTTATATGGAGGATCGAGAAATAACAAATCTACCGGTTCCGTGTTAGAAGGCGGATTTGTCGCATCAGTTCGCAGCACACGAACACGAGAGGTTTCACCCAGTTCGAAAGAATTTTTTTTAATCGCTTCTAAAGCAGCCTCAGCCTTTTCCATGAAAATACATTCAGCAGCTCCCCTACTCAGGGCTTCAAAACCCAAAGCTCCACTGCCGGCGAAGGCATCTAGTACGCTTGCATTTTCTAGCACTGACTGCTCTCCGGCACGGTACCCACCATGAGCAAGAACATTGAACAAAGACTCCCGCACCTTATCGCTCGTTGGACGCACGCCAATGCCAGAGGGTGCAACTAAAGCTCTTCCTTTATGTTTCCCTGCCACGAGACGCATTAAATTCGCCTAACTTTTTTATCGTTTTGATTTATTCCTTTCTCTCTCTTCTCCATATGCGAAATAATTTTCGGCTCAATGTGTTCTGCTAACTTCCTGGGAAGCACTTCCTCTATTTCGCCACGTTTCAAGTTACCTAACTCAAAAGGGCCATAACCTATCCTGATTAAGCGGTTAACCCGCCACCCAAAATACTCACAAACCTTTCGAATTTCGCGATTTTTACCTTCCCTCAAAGTCATTGTGAGCCAACCATTTGCGCCAGATCGATCATCTAATTTTACATCTATAGGAGCATAACGAATACCTGCCACGGATATACCATTCGCTAACGCTCTCAATGAATCCTTCTGTGGCCGGCCAAATACTCGCACGCGGTAGTGCCTTTCCCAGCCCATGGCAGGTAATTCAAATTGGCGCGATAATTCTCCATCATTTGTGAGCAACAACAAACCTTCAGAATTCACATCGAGCCGGCCAACCGATATGACTCTGGGCAAGTCAGATGGCAAAAAATCAAAGATTGTTTTCCGTTTTTCCGGGTCTCTTTCCGTTGTCAGCAAACCAACTGGCTTGTGGTAACGCCAAACACGCACGGGTTCATTAACGGGTAACGCAACACCATCAACTTCCACACCATCAATAGTGTCAATATTTATTGCTGGGTCTTTCCATACTTCACCGTTAATCGTGACACGCCCAGCCTTGATCCAGCGCTCGGCTTCGCGGCGTGAACACAACCCAGCCCTGGCGATAACTTTGGCAATTCGCGCGGGCTGGGCGTTCCACTTCATCATTTTTTCCATGTATCGATACATATGGCGTTATTTGCGTAGACGCAATGAATAAGCTTGCTTGACCATGTACTCGTAATGAAGGCAAATTCCAGCAATGAATAGACTTTATTCGCTGAATATGAACATTGCACTTCGCGAGGCTGAAAGCGCAGTACCTCGCGATGAGGTTCCGGTTGGGGCAGTCATTGTCGACGGAAATACAGGCAAGATCATCGCTCGGGCCAGTAATCGTGTCGAACAGCTGCATGATCCAACCGCACATGCTGAAATTCTAGCCATTCGCAAGGCTTGTGCAATATTAGGTCAAAAACGGTTAGAAGGTTGTGATATTTACGTGACACTTGAACCGTGCACGATGTGCGCCGGCGCAATTTCACATGCACGCCTTCGACGACTTTATTTTGGTGCTATGGACATTAAAGGTGGTGCGGTAGAAAATGGGGTTAAATTTTTCGACCATTCGAGCTGCCACCATGTGCCCGAAATATACGGGGGTATACAGGAGACTGAATCACATAAATTACTAACAGCATTTTTTCGTAATAAACGGTAATCTAGATTTTTTTTATTTCACGTGCCACCGCACGCCATCCAATATCGCGCCTGTAAAACCCATTTGGCCAATCAATAGCATTGGCCGCTTTATATGCTTTTTGTTGTGCTTCAGTGACGGTTTCACCAACAGCAGTGACGTTTAAGGCTCTACCACCGACTGCCTGCAACTTTCCACTTGAGTCACGGGCTGTGCCGGCATGGAACAACTTAACATCCTCCATCACTGAAATACTTTCAAGATTGCTAATCTCTGTTGGCTGCTTAAACTTATTGGGATAACCCTTAGAAGCTAGTACAACCGTCAGCGCTACTTGGTTATGCCAACGTAGATCAAAATCTTTAAGCTCTCCATCAGCTGCCGCAATAAGCGCTGGTAACAAGTCTGACTTTAAACGCATCATAAGCACTTGGCACTCTGGATCTCCAAAGCGAACATTAAATTCAATAAGTTTGGGTCCGCTGTCAGTGATCATTATCCCAGCAAACAGAACACCCGTATAAGGTATTCCCTCTGATTTCATGGCAGAGACCGTACGGGAGATAATTTGATCCCCTATTTCTGCCTGAAGTACATCTGTCATA
Organism: uncultured Rhodospirillaceae bacterium; assembly: GCA_913043025.1. Taxonomy (GTDB): domain Bacteria; phylum Pseudomonadota; class Alphaproteobacteria; order UBA8366; family UBA8366; genus UBA8366. The sequence continues at coordinate 42,660 of CAJWLM010000012.1, read as the reverse complement.
ATAGGCGCCGGACTATATGCTCCCATCCCACCGGTGTTAGGGCCAGTGTCTCCATCGCCAACGGCCTTATGATCTTGAGCGGAAGCGAGCATTAAAACGTTATCTCCATCGCACAGAGCGAAAATACTGACTTCTTCTCCGGAAAGATATTCTTCAACTACAATGGATGCCCCAGCATTTCCGAAACGATCCCCAACAAGAGCATCTTCTGCTGCAGCCAATGCTTCTTCAATATTCATGGCTACTGTCACGCCCTTGCCGGCAGCTAAGCCATCAGCCTTGACAACTATTGGAGCGCCCTTCTCGTTGATATACGAACGAGCATCTTCGATTTGGCTGAAGTGACGGTAAGACGCTGTTGGGATGCTGTACTTCTCGCAAAGTGATTTTGTAAATCTCTTCGAGCCTTCTAACTGGGCTGCAGACGCCGTTGGCCCAAAACATCTCACTCCAATATTTTTTAAACGGTCTACCAATCCGTTTACCAACGGCGCTTCCGGGCCAACTAAAACGAAGTCTATATGATTTGTCTTCGTAAAATCGACCAATGAGTCGATGTCATCTGGACTTATGTCAACACATTCAGCCACTTCTGCTATCCCAGCGTTACCGGGAGCACAATATATCACTTCGCTTAACGGCGATCCCGACAACGCCCAACACAGTGAGTGTTCGCGCCCTCCTGAACCTACAACCAAAAGCTTCATTTTAAAGTTCTGCCTTTGCAAAGTACCTGCATTCTACATATCATATAACAGACAACCATGGATTACTTTTCCCGATATTAAATATGAACGGTAACATTGTTTCAAATAAAGCGGAATATTCTGTCTCGGAACTTTCTGCAGCACTCAAACGCACTGTCGAGTCCTCGTACGGTCATGTGCGTGTGCGAGGAGAAATATCAGGCTTAAAACGTGCGGCCTCTGGCCACATCTACATGACTCTGAAAGATGACAACGCTGTAATAAGTGGCGTTTGCTGGCGCGGTGTGGTTAACCGCTTGGATGCAAAGCCTGAGGATGGGCTTGAAGTGATAGCTACAGGAAAAATTACAACCTATGCTCAGCAGTCAAAGTATCAAATAGTCCTGGAGCAAATAGAGGTTGCAGGCGAGGGTGCCCTCCTCAAGCTACTTGAAAACCGTCGAAAAAAACTTGCTGAAGAAGGTTTATTTGATAAAGAAAAAAAACAACCCTTACCTTTTCTGCCTACTCGGATTGGCGTAATTACTTCTCCAACAGGATCAGTTATCCGCGATATATTACATAGAATAGATGATCGATTCCCGCGTGACATTCTGCTTTGGCCGGTGCTAGTGCAGGGAGAAAAAGCAGCGCAGCAAATAGCCGATGCAATTAATGGTTTCAATGCTTTGAATCATGACGGCCAGCTTCAACCTATAGATCTTTTGATTGTAGCACGTGGCGGGGGTAGCCTTGAAGACATGTGGCCCTTCAACGAAGAAATCGTAGTTCGAGCAGCCTCAGGGTCCAGGATACCGCTGATTTCTGCGGTAGGTCACGAAACCGATACGACACTAATAGATTATGCCGCAGATCAGCGGGCGCCGACGCCAACTGCAGCGGCGGAGATAGCCGTACCTGTGCGGAACGAGCTTATGGCAACAGTCATAAGTTTAGGCCGCCGCCATCTTTCAGCTATGGTCCGAGAGAGTAACGAAAATCGTATCCGGCTTGAGGGGCTCTGCCGCGGTCTTCCAGATCTGAAAATGTTGCTAGCAGGCCATAATCAAAGGCTAGATATTGCCATAGAGCGCCTAGAACAAGGAAGTATCCGACTTATAAAAACGCTGCAGGAGTCTTTATCGTCATTAGGTCGCCATAATAAGGCACCACAGCAAATCATTAACAATGATGCGAAAAGGTTATCGCGAGAAACTGAGACACTGCGCCAAGCAGGACGTCACTTAACACAGCGACGGGTTCAACAGCTCAAAGCGTCCAGCGAGCTTCTGGAAAGCGTTTCCTTCAAGCGTATTATTGATCGCGGCTATACAGTGATATGGGACAAAAATGGCAACCCAATAACTTCAGCCGCTGCAGCTACTTCTGGGATGCCGGTCGTTGTGGAATTCACCGACGGGAAAAAAAATGCAGTTATTAACGACGGCCTGCAGAAAAAAGAAAAAAGACTCAGTGTCTCATCTGATCCCGACAAACACCAAGGAGAGCTGCTTTGAACCGCATTATCTGTTGGGTACTTCCCATCTTGTTTTTCTCGTGTGCGGCGGAATCTCTCACACTCAATGGCCACTTCACCCAGGGTGGCCTTGTAATCGGACACACCACAGCAAAAACGATAGTTATTTTCAATGGAAAAAAAATACGTGTCTCACCAAAAGGGACTTTTGTAATAGGATTCAATCGCGATGCCAAACCAATCGCACATCTCAAACTTATACATAAAAATGATCAAGTTATTCACAAGACTCTATCAATTGCCAAGCGGAAATATAAAATCGAAAAGATAACAGGCTTACCCTCTTCAAAGGTGTCGCCTCCGAGGAAAGTGCTAGCTAGGATAAAATTTGAGGCTAAGCAAGTATCTAAGGCGCGCAAGATAGACACGCCAGAAATCCATTTCCTTCAAAGTTGGGTGTGGCCCGCTATTGGGAGAGTAAGTGGTGTTTATGGCAGTCAACGAGTTCTTAACGGTTTACCTAAAAGACCTCATTACGGCATCGACATAGCTGCACCAATGGGGACAAAGGTTGTGAGCCCCAACTCGGGTATAGTACGAATGGTACACAACGATATGTATTTGTCCGGCGGCACAGTGATAATAGACCATGGCCACGGTGTTTCGTCCGCATTGTTGCACCTAAAGTCAATTGCTGTGAAAGAAGGCCAGCGTATCACGCGAGGCGACGTAATCGGCACAATAGGAGCTAGCGGCAGGGCTACCGGGCCACATTTAGATTGGCGTATTAACCTATTCAAACGACGGTTGGACCCCGAACTTTTGTTGGATCGTGATTCCAGAACTAGGAACTAAGTGACTTCACCAAGCAGTGCCTCAATCAACCCTACGTTCTCCCATTTTATTTCTACAGGGAGTGCAATGATCGATTTTAAAGCCATGGGTGGTAGCCGCACCATGTCTTTCTCTGTTGTAACAATGAGATCTTCATCGCGTGTCTTTTTGGCTAAAATTGTTTCTATCTCGCAGGTGCTGTAAGGGTGGTGATCAGGAAAAGAATAAGTCGATATTACCTCGGCACCCAGTTTCCGAAGACTTTCAAAAAATTTTTCTGGCCGACCTATTCCAGCGAACGCAATGACCCTTTTGCCTACAATTTCATCTCCACAAACAGGCTGCATCTTGGCTCGCAAAACAGGCTTTTCCGTATCTATCTTTAAAAATGGTGGCCCAATCGATATGATGGCATCCGCTCTCATGAGTCCATCTTTGATTGGTTCTCGCAAAGGACCTGCCGGTATAACTCTGCAATTTCCAAACCCGTACCCTCCATCAACAACAACGAGTGATAGTGCTTTCTTTATGCTTGGATTTTGGAAACCATCATCCATAACAATTACCTGCGCTCCGTTAGTAGCAGCAGCCCGAGCGCCCGCCGGTCGGTTAGTGGACACAAAACAAGGCGCACATCTAGCGAGTAGCAATGGTTCATCACCAACGTCCTCGTGGGTATGCAACTTTATATCTACCCTCACGGGGCCCTTTAATTGGCCCTTGTAACCTCGGGTTAAAAAATGACTTTGTACACCCCTCGCCTGTAAACGAGCCCCTATATCAAGTGCAACTGGGGTCTTTCCTGCCCCACCAACCGTAAGATTCCCTACGCATATTACGGGTACCGGGACGGGTATCGGCAGCCCCATCTGCCGACGGTGCCTACCTATCAAAGTAATAATCCAACTCACCGGGATAAGACAACCTGATAAGATACCCTTCTCATTCCAAAAATTAGGCATCGGCATCAATTTCATTCCTAAGTGCTGACATGACGATCGGCTTGATTACATCACAAACTCTATCAATCACGTCACTGTTGCTCCCTGCAACCATCTCTGCTGCCTCAATCCTTTCTAACCAAAGATCGCGATCCTCAAACATTTGTCCTACATCTGTGGCCAAATCCTTCGCATTGTGAACTGTCACTGCACCCCCGTCAGCCAACAATGCATCAGCGACGCCTTGAAAATTACTCATATCAGGCCCTTGCACAATGGCGCAGCCGAGCTGAGCCGCCTCAAGTGGATTATGACCGCCATGACGCGCCATACTTCCCCCAATAAAAGCTATTCTAGAGAGCCGGTAAAAGAGACCGAGTTCGCCGAGGGTATCTGCAATATAAATTGTTGTATCAGTTGTAATCTTTTCCCCGGTTGAGCGCCGAACACACTGATGGCCACGACGTGCTAATTCAGTTTGAATTTGAAGTGCCCTCCCCGGATGGCGCGGGACTATTATCGTTAACAAGTCTGGGACCTGGGAAAGCAATGCGGTGTGTGCATTTGATACCATCACCTCTTCACCAGCGTGAGTACTAGCAGCCACAAATACGGAGCGCCCACCAATATCATTCTGTAGCGATTCCAATCGAGCGGCATCGAACCCGAGAGGTTCGGCCGAATACTTTATATTCCCAAGAGAAAGGACATTGTTCGCACCCAGTTTGCGAAGCCGGTCAGCTTGTTGCTCATTTTGGGCTAAACAAATTTCAAATCCAGAAACCAGGCGAAACGCAATTCCTCGTAACCGCTGCCAAGCACGAAATGCACTTGCAGACATTCGGGCATTTACTAGAACGGCTGGTATATTACGCTGCACAGTCTCTGTGACCAAGTTAGGCCAAAACTCGGATTCCATCCAAAATGCTATGTCAGGGTTCCAATGAGCAAGGAAACGGCTTACCCAATGCGGACAATCGAGGGGTAGGTATTGATGAAAAGCTCCTGAAGGTAATCGTTCCTCAAGGTAACCTGCGGATGTAACTGTTCCAGTAGTCACGAGAATTTGCAGGCCAGGATATTCTTCCAACAAACGGTTAATTAGCACCAAAGCAGACTGAGCTTCACCAACGCTAGCGGCATGCAGCCAACCGAGAGGCCCGGGAGGCCTCGAAAACTGGGCAATCCCCTTGCGCTCGTCAAGACGAAGTGGGTCTTCTTTACCTTTTACGCAACGAAACTTAAGCAACAAACAAGCGAGCGGCGTTGCCAATAATGTCATGACACGGTAAATAGCGAGAGTCCTCATACCGCCCTATGAGTTTTCCGTAACGATTCAGCCACATTTGCATCATCTGGCAACGTCCTCGGGTTGCCCAACATTTCATCTGCCAAGTCTGTAATTTCTTGAAGTTTAGTCTCCAGTTCGAGACGCAAACATTCTTTTAACCCAGCGTCTGCATCGCCGGGCATTTCCATTGGTGCACCCCACATCAAAACGCCCCTACAGAATGGAAGAGGCAAGTTAAATCTATCCCAACTTTCAAAAACTTTACGCGGTCGGCATGCATAAGTGAGAGGGATGATAGGAACACCAGACATGAGTGCTAAAGTGATAATCCCCTCTTTTACGCGCATCCGCGGGCCACTGGGTCCATCCGGCGTTACACCAACAACCTTCCCTTTCTTAAGCAGCCGCGCAATCCCTAATGCAGCGCTCGTTCCACCATGCCGACGCGATCCCACTACAGTTCTGGTGCCAAAGTGACCAATTGTTCGACTGATGAGGCGACCATCACGATGTCCGGATATCAAGATATGAATCCTGTCCGGATACCGCCAGGCCAGGAACATCATTAATAATCGACCATGCCAAAAGGCCACGATGAAAGGTTTACCCTTCTCCACCCAATACTCAGGGACTTCTTGACCGACAATCTGCCACCGGCCGGTCCATGCTAGCAGCCGCATATATATAAACATTATCCAGCATATGATGCTCTGTACTACAGACGACCCTGTGACTGATTTGATCAATCTCATCTTAGGCCTTCTTAGTATTAGTAGAGGTCGGTTCCATGCTTGTAGCACTATCACCTCCCAAAGCAGCATTATCTTCAAACTGAATACGGCACAATTGAGCATAAAGACCGTCTTCCGCAAGCAAAGACGAATGCGTTCCCTGTTCGACAATCCGGCCTTCATTGAAGACGTAGATCAAATCTGCGTTTATCACCGTGGACAAACGATGCGCTATGACAAGCGTAGTTCTACCATCAATCAAGCGCCCAAGTGCCTGCTGCACCTTACGCTCGGAAGCTGAGTCGAGGGCTGAAGTAGCCTCATCCAGCAACAGTATCGGTGTATTACGTAGCATTGCGCGGGCGATTGAGATGCGTTGGCGTTGCCCGCCGGAGAGCTTCACTCCCCGCTCACCGACTTCTGTATCGTACCCGTCAGCAAGCTCCGATATAAACTCATGCGCAGCAGCCGCTTTTGCCACGTCAATTATTTCAGATTCCTTTGCGCCTGGACAGCCATAGGCAATATTAGCGCGTACCGTATCGTTGAAAAGGATCACCTCCTGACTCACAAGAGAGATTTGTGACCTCAACGACTCTAGCGTTGCGTCACACACGTTGATACCATCAATATTGATTTGCCCTTGATCTGCGTCATAAAATCGCGGAATCAAATTGAGAATGGTTGATTTCCCCGCTCCAGACGGACCAACCAAAGCTACAGTTTGCCCCGGGGGTGCTAATAAATTGATAGACGACAGAGCTTGCTTACCTTCCTCATATGCAAAACTTATGTTTTCGAAACACACCTCACCTTTTTTTACGTCGAGAACAATGGCCTCAGGCTTACTGGCTATTTCCGGTTTATAATCAATCATAGAAAAAACCCGCTCAGCCGCCGCCATTCCTTGCTGAAGGCTCGCATTCAGATTTGCAAGCCCTCTTACCGGCTGATATGCAACCACCATAGCAAGGAAAAAAGTAACAAATTGGCCAGCATTTATATCCATAACAACGTCATTATCTCCGGCAATGACCCTGTAACCAGCGTATCCAAGTATGCCTGAGCCGGCTATACCAATCATAATCTCCATAATCGGGTAGGTTCTTGATCTCGTTTTACCGGCCTTGTAATGAAGAGCAAAAACCGTCTCAAATTCCTCTGCCGCCCTACGACGCTCAAAACCCTCCATTCCATCGGCTTTGACCTGACGCATGCCCTTAAAGACCTCGTCAAGAAAACTGGTGATACCTCCAAGTCGTTGCTGAGTCTGGTCAGAAATGCTTCGCATTCTCTTACCGATATAGACAATCGGCCAAATGCTAGCTGGGAACACAAATATTACCATTAGTGCGAGTTGCCAGTTGGTATGTATCATCACTGCTACTAAAACTACTACCTTTATCAGATCGCGCCCTATGCCAGTAAAAGCTTTAGTCACAGCATCTCGAAGGAAAAGAAGATCAATAGTAAAGCGCGAAATTAATTTTCCAGTAGCCCCTCTATTAATAAAAGCTAGATCCGCATCAACGATTCGATGAAACATTTGGTTTTGCAAGGCCACCACCACTCTAAGGCCGGTCTTTTGCATTAATATGGTCTGCCCATAACTAGCAAACCCTTTTACCACTGAAATAACCAAGAATAATACTGGAAGAACCAATGCCAAGTCTCTATTTCCTTTTCCTAGAACCTCGTTAATGGCGGGTTCAAGCATTTTGACTTGCACACCTGTTGCAATGGCGACGACTAACATAAGGGATACTGCTGATGTAATTTTCCCTATGTGGGCACTTAAATAATTTTTGATCAATCTTCCTGCTAGCTCGCGGGTGGATTTATCAAACTGAAATTTGTGGGATTTGCCTGGCACTAAATCACCCATTAACTGACCGGAGGTTCTCTGAGTTGCGAGCCTTGAAGATTATTAATGAAGTATGAAGCCTACAACTCCTCGTATGCTTCCGTAACTCATGGAAATTCTTTCAATCGAATACCAATATTTCTGAACATTTACCATTACTATTGATTGCAGAAAACTATTCCAAACCGAAAATTTTCCGCTTGAATTATTAAAAAACAATGTGAAACATGGGAATTGAAGGGAAGTGGCACGACTTCTGCATTCCGAACTCTTTGAATTCTTTCCACTTTGGAGCTCTGATGTGAAACCAATAAAATTCATCATCGTCGCAGGCACGATGGCACTATCTATTTCAGGCTGCCAAGTTCTCACCGATCGTGATAACAAAATTGCCGGGGCTACGATTGTTGGTTCAGGTGCCGGAGCATTACTAGCGGCCGAGCTCTACGGGGTGGGAACGGGCGGAGCGCTGGCTATGTTCTTGCTCGGTTCAGCGGGAGCAGCCGCAGGTTACTATTTGGCTCAGGAATTACTGCCAGAGGAACAAAAGGCTTTCAATGATGCCGCTTATCGAAGCTTAGAGAATGCATCTATAGGAGAAAAAATAAATTGGCGTGACAACGAGACGGGCAATCACGGAAGCTTTGTACCGACTGAAGAATTCGTAGATAAGCAAGGCCGAACCTGTCGTCATCTCCAAACACAGATCACTGTCCGAAACGAGACAATGACATCGACAGCATCAGCCTGCCGATTGCACGATAGCGCTTGGCAGTCAGCTTAAAAAAAACAAACATTTGATGCCAACAAACAAAAAACCTAGGCAAAAACAAACCGGACTTTTTTTGGGAGACATATTCGAGCCAAATGCTTAAATCACGGACTGACTCCACACGATTAAACTGACTTAATTGAAACGCTAAACCGTTCGCAACAACCCACATCGAAATTAACACTGCCGACCTACCTAATAAAAAAATAAAGAGTGAAACAGGTCCTCCAACCTTTTTATGCTTTCAGCACAGCAGTAACATCCTCAAACATAGAGTTTATTTGGGCGATGAATTAGTTTTTTAGCAATCACAGATAAGCTAATCGCAGGCTCAGAACGGCAAGGCAATATAGTGTAATGGCACCCAACTGATGTATGACACCTAACCCAGTTGGCACCACAGACAACAGAGTCACAATCCCGATGATGAGTTGGAGGACAGCGACCGCTGCCACAACTTTAGCTAATCTCAACCATTTTGGATCGATTTCCTTTCGATGGATAATCCAACAAAACCATAATGCAGCGGCGACACTGCAATATGCTAATAACCGATGATGAAATTGAGCGGCGGCCGGGTTTTCAAGGGCATTAAGCCACCAAAATTTGGATACACTGTAATCTGCCGGCATAAACGTGCCACCCATAGATGGCCAATCGGAGTATATAACCCCCGCATTAAGTCCGGCAACAAAACCGCCGGATATTATGGTTAGAAGAAAAATGGTGAAAATCACCCATACCGGCCATTTGTTACTGAGCTCCTCTTGCTGTTTTTTGTTAAAGTGAAGCCCTATAGCTAACCACAGGAGGTAAGCCAAAATTAATAAAGCCACGGACAAATGAGCTACGAGTCGATACTGACTTACATCTTCCCGATCGACAAAACCACTTTTCACCATCCACCAACCAACAAGTCCTTGCATGCTGCCAAGCAAAAGAAGCAAAATTAGGTGTGGGGTAAGGCGCCATGGTAGCCGACGTTTCAATGCGAACCACAAAAGGGGTAAGACGAATACTAAGCCTATGAGACGGCCCCAAACTCTGTGTATGTATTCCCACCAAAAAATAGTTTTAAAGGCTGGCAACTCCATCCCAAAGTGCTGAATACGATATTCAGAAGTTTGACGGTAAAGCTCAAAAATACGATTCCACTCTGCCGCAGTCATTGGGGGTAACCAGCCAAATAACGGGCGCCATTCGACCATTGAAAGTCCAGATTCTGTTAATCTTGTTGCAGCACCTATCAGCATCATGGCGACTACCATTGCTGCGCAACCGTAGAGCCAAAAAACTATTGGTTTTACGGCTGTATCCATTAAATCCTCTCCATAGGTGCACGCACTGAAAGAATCCAAGTCACTTTGCTACAAGACAAGTTTTTTAACATTACGTGAACACTTCTTTGAATTGAAAAACTATTCAACATCTACACACCCGGTATTCATGTCGGAGTACAAACTATATTCAAGATATGGCATTCAAAAATACTCTTGCCAACTGCCTCTAATAACTATTTTTTAAAATGCCAAATTGCAGGCAAACACCGGAAAAACAGTTGCCAAACCAAAGGGGAGGTAGCACTTAAGACTTTAATCAGCAGTAGGATTAAAAAAACACCGCACTTGGTGCTAGCCAAAAGCCATGCGCACTTATAAACTAATAAAATGGAATATTTGCCAACAACAAGCCATAAAAGTATGGCCGCCCAAAGTATCGGATTTTTAATCTGGCGAGTGGTAAACAAATGGCAAAAAGAACACAAATCTGTTCTGGCTACCCACAACATAACTCCGGTTCAACTTTTACTGTTAGCGGGATTAGAGGAGATGGCATCAGATTCTGAATTAATTAAGCAATCCGAATTAGCCAATTATTGTGGAGCTGATGCTATGATGACGTCGCAAGTTGTTCGATCGTTGGAAAAACGCAAGCTTTTGAAACGCGACAAACATGAGAGAGATGGACGCGCAATCCAATTAACCCTCACAAAAAGAGGCGAAAATTTGTTACGTGAAGTCCTTCCAAAAATGCTTGCAACAGACCTTGGATTTTTTACCGGACTTGGCAAAAGGACTGGTGAATTTGCCGACGCTCTTACGATGCTATTGGGAGAACGTCCGCGTCGGAGAGTTCCCGCTGCCTGATTTTTGCATCAAGCCTGTGCCGAAAGTATTATCTTATTATTAAAAAATTTTCGTGTTTCGGCCACTGCCTCCGCCAACCCAACCGGCTGCACTTCAACGCCGCTTGGGAATGCACCTAGCAAACGAGACGGCGTCATCGGATCAAGCATGACAAATACGCCACGGTCATCAGCCCTACGCACCAAACGGCCGTAGGCCTGCTTCAAACGCAACCGTGTAATCATATCGTCGTATTTTTTCTTCCCGAAAAAGCTTCGCCGAGCGCGATGAAGTATCGTAGGACGTGGCCAAGGCACCCGATCAAAAACAATCATCCGCAGGCTCTCCCCGGGCACATCCACGCCGTCACGCACTGCATCAGTACCAAGCAAACATGAATTTTTTTCCGCACGGAAGATATCCACTAATGTGGAAAGATTAGAACGATCAACATGCTGAGAATACAAAGCCAGACCTTCAGCGTCTAGTGCTCCGATAATGTGTTTATGAACTGCTCGCAACCGGCTGATAGCCGTGAATAAGCCAAGCCCTCCTCCCCCTGCGGCAAGGAATAGTTCTCGATAAGCTGCCGCCACCTGATCAAGCTTATCCTTCCGAACATCTTTAACAATAAAAACTCGCGTTAATGCACCATAATCAAATGGGGAGGGAACCTCTGCTCTAATTGCCGTTTCGAGATTGTGGCACGCACCAGTTCGCATCTCCGCAGCTTGCCAATCAAAGTCCGCGTCGCCTGTGCCATCGCGTAGAGTTGCGGAGGTTACCAGGACTCCGTGTGCTGGCCCCACAACTCGGTCCGCGAAAGGTATCGTTGGGTCAATCCAATGACGGTGCATACCAACATCAAAATCACGTCCTTCAAATCGTTCAACACTTAGCCAATCGGCAAATCCCTCGCTAATATTTTCCAGCTCCGAGTTGAGAGACGCAAGCATGTCCCGCCACGCGGATACAGGTTGTTCACCACGGTTGAGGATCGATTGCGCCAACCCCTCAATTCTATTACGACTTTTTGTGTCCAGCTCATTTGCTTGGTCATCGAGCTTTGACTCGAGACTACGCCGAAGTTCTCTCAGTGGCCTCTCCAATAGAAAAAGCTCGCCCTCAAGCTTTGACGCAGCTTCAAGGAAATTATCTGGCACCCCTACTGTGTCGCATTCGAGACTATATGGACTTTCGGAAGCCTGGCTACGGCTGTAAACATAAGATCGAATTTGATATAAAAATGCTTCGGCAGAGCCAATCGGGCGAGCATCGGCACAGCGTTGATGCCAACCCTCTCCCGGCAGAGATCGCGCAGCTTTCACGACCTTTTCGAGACACGCCATCAATTCATCATCATCCGCTATCAAGCCCTCGATGCGTCGCTTTAACCCCCGCGCTCGGCTCCGTGTCCCCACTTCAGCACCTCGAAGCCATCGACGGAGCTCGGCGGTTTCGCGGCCGCTTAAATAGGCGGAAAACGCACTGTCAGCGGCATCAAAAATATGATGCCCTTCATCAAAAACCATCCGCGTTGGAGATCCAGGACCAGAAAATAGACCACGGGTAGCATTGACCATCACAAGCGCATGGTTAGCGATTACCAATTTTGCCCGACGAGCTTCCCGAATATTTTTTTCAATAAAACATTTCCCATAATGAGTGCAACTTCCGTATATACACTCACCCCGACGGTCGGCAAGGTCGAGAGTATGCTGGCGTCCTACAAGATCTATAAGCCAAGCTGGAAAGTCTCCACCGGTCATACTCCCATCTCGGCTCGCCAAAGCCCAGCGCGCTAGTAATCCGAGGCCGACCGCATCTCTTTTTCGAATGGTTACTTGTTTTACTGAATCCTCAAAGTTCAATAGACAAAGATAGTTTTCTCGCCCCTTACGGACGACAACTTGCCGTGCTCTCTCCGAACTGTTGGGAAAGAGCTTGCTTAGCTCTTGATCAATTTGATGTTGAAGATTGCGGGTATAAGTCGAAATCCAAACAGGGGATTCATTTTTTTCAGCCCAGAGACTGGCCGGCGCCAAATAACCTAGGGTTTTTCCAACTCCAGTTCCGGCCTCTGCCAATATCATATTCGGCGCACCACCGTTTATGTTAGGTTGAAACGCAGCAGATGCAGCAGAGGCATAGTCAGCCTGACTCGGACGATCCTCGGACACAACCCCTACCATTTGCCTTAATCGCTCGCGCGCCTCAACAGGGTCAACGCCTTTGTCACCCGGAGGAACCGTTGGCGCATGTTCCGACCACTCGGAAATCTGTGTCCAGATTTTTAGTCCTGCACCTGGTTTTTTTTTATTGTTGTCATTTTCAACTTTCAAAGTTTCAAAAAGTGATTCCCCCCAAGACCAACCGCCCTGAGACATTGGGCCTAGTAATTCGGAGATGTTGGTACTAGGTAACTCCGCAAATTGCCTAAATAAATCCAGAGTCACCCTTCGTAAAATAGAGGCCTCTTCCGGCAGCGATTTGGGCAAAGGTAGTTTCAGTGTCTTGGCAAGGCCGGATGGGGTCGGGATCGTAAACGTAGCCGGCAAAACAAATGCGAATAATTCGAGAATATCGAATGCTTCAAATAGATTGAGGCCTAACCGACCTGCCACAGCAGGCATATGACACAAAATTGGTCGTTTACCCTGAATGATTCGTGATTTCGTATCCTCCAGAGACAGCTCCTGAATTTCACCATCTTGTGTAAGCCACACTGCGGAGGCAACTCCAGCAACAAGAATTGGCGCTTCTTCTAGTCGGAAAGGGTTATTTGTAACCATTATCGTTATTATAGCGAAAATTCGTGAATATTTGAAAACCGAATCCACATTGACGCCAGCGCGTCTCCTTCATACTGTCCAATACTTAGTGGAGTAAAAAATGATCATTGATAAAGAAATTTCAGAAAAAGCGAAGGCATGGCCTTTCGAAGAGGCACGCCGTCTTCTAAAGCGTATTGAGAAAAAAAAGCCTGAAAAAGGCTATGTTCTTTTCGAAACTGGCTACGGGCCATCTGGCTTACCACACATTGGTACGTTTGGAGAGGTGCAGCGCACAGCAATGGTACGGCAAGCTTTTCAACAAATTTCAGACATTCCAACGAAACTAATTGCTTTCTCAGATGATATGGATGGATTTCGTAAGGTGCCGGAAAATCTGCCCGAAAAGGAAATGCTACGAGAACACCTACATAAATCGCTTACAAAAGTTCCAGATCCATTCGGCACGCACGAGAGTTTTGCCCACCACAATAACAATAAACTGCGAGAGTTTCTGGATCATTTTGGCTTCGACTACGAATTTAAGAGTGCAACCAAGAGTTACTGCACGGGAGAATTTGATGCCGCCTTATGCCGTATGCTGGAGGTCTATGACAAGGTGATGAGTATTATGCTGCCAACACTTGGAGAAGAACGTAAAAAAACTTACAGCCCATTTCTGCCAATTTGCCCCGAAACCGATCACGTGTTGCAAGTCCCTGTTCTCGAGACTAACCCCAGTACAAACACAATTGTATATCTTCGAGATGATGGGAAAAAAATCGAAACTGCGGTCACGGGTGGCAAATGCAAGCTACAATGGAAACCAGACTGGGCAATGAGGTGGTATGCATTTGAAGTTGACTATGAAATGTCAGGCAAAGACTTATTAAATTCGGTTCAGCAATCGGGCCGAATCACGAAAGAATTGGGCGGCAAACCTCCCCAAAACCTTACTTATGAACTATTTCTTGATGAGCATGGAGAGAAAATCTCAAAATCACGTGGCAACGGCCTCACGATCGACGAATGGCTGAACTACGCTCCTCAGGAGTCTCTCTCGCTATTCATGTATCAGAAGCCCAAATCCGCAAAGCGACTTCATTTCGATATAATTCCTCGCAATGTAGACGAATATTTAAATTTCCTTAATAAATTTTCCCTAGAAACACCAATCCAACAAATTGAAAATCCCGCGTGGCATATCCATGGGGGAGCCCCTCCAGAAAATGATTCCCCCTTAACCTTCGCGATTCTATTAAACTTGGTGAGTGTGTGTAATACGGAAGACAAGACTATTTTATGGGGTTTCATTACTCGTTACGCGCCAAGTGCTAGCCCTGAAATGAATCCCACGCTAGATGCGCTAGTAGAATATTCAATCCGTTACTACAAAGATTTTGTCAAACCTTCCAAGAAATTTCGAAGCCCTTCAAGACAAGAACGTACGGCCCTTAATAACCTAGCAAACATGCTAGAAAGCGTGGGTCCAAATACTTCTGCGAAAGATCTGCAGAGTAAAGTATTCCAAGCGGGTAAAGAAAGCGGTTTCGAAAATCTGCGACATTGGTTTAAGGCTTGCTACGAGGTGCTTTTCGGACAAGAGCAGGGCCCGCGCATGGGATCTTTTATAGCACTGTACGGTGTCTCTGAGACAATAAGTTTAATTCGCGAAGTGTTGGCAGAGATGGATGAAACCAAAGAAAAAAACTAATCTGTGACCAACGGCGCTTTCCCTATTTGTTCACTAGCTGATCCAAGTGTACGTTCAGCTGCTAACGCTGCTGCAAGGAGCTTTTTGTCTTCTCCTCTACGGCCAATAAATTGAAGTCCTACAGGGAAACCGTTAGAATCTAATCCTGCAGGTATTGTGATCGCACACAAATTTAACAGATTGACTATAGAAGTGTTACGAAGAGCATTCATATTCAATTGTCGATATAAATGTGGCTCCGCCACCTCGCGGATTGTTGGTGGAGTTATTGGAACTGTGGGCCCAACCAAAACATCGAGGTCCGATAGGACCTGCTCAATTTCTTTTGCAAGTAGCTTTAATCGTTGCAACCGATCATCGTAATCAGAGGCTGAGATGTTCGCCATGCTCTCAAAACGAGACTTTACGTTTGGGTCCAACGTTTCTTTCCAGTCAGGAAATTCCTTGTTGATCAACGTCGCAAACTCCGATGCCGCAAGTCCTCCCTGAGAAAATATTTGTCCTGCCTCAGGAATTGCGTAAGAGGTTACTTCTGATAAATTTGCTCCCTTCCTTTCAATAGCACGCGTCGCTCTAATCGCTACTTCTCCTATGTTCGTGTCACAACTATCAAAAAACCAACTGCATATTCCCATCTTCAATCCCAACACGTCTTGCGAGCGCAGGTTTATCAAGAATTGGTCGAATGGGATATGGGTCTCCGGGTCAATGACCGAAAACATCACCGCTGCGTCAGAAACTGATCGAGTTATTATTCCAGGAGTATCTAAAGAATGACTCAGCGGCACTATACCTTTAGTCGACCAACGATTTTTTGTGATCTTTAATCCAACGGTTCCCGTGAAACTGGCAGGCACTCGCACAGACCCAGCAGTGTCACTTCCTAGCGCGGCCAGCGCAGAACCTTCTTGTATGCTAACACCCGAGCCAGAGCTTGAACCACCCGACACATGGGGCTCATCAATGCTCCATGGATTCACAGGTGTTGGCCAATGTGGGTTTGTGCCCAAACCGCCGAAGGCAAATTCAACCATATGCGTTTTACCCGTAAACTCGGCGCCAGCATTCCTCAAACTATGAACCACTTCCCCTTCGGAACACCATTTCTTAGGTAGCGGATGGGGTGTGCCGGCATATGTTTCAAAGCCGTTCAAACCAAACAGATCTTTAATTGAAACGGGAATTCCACTTAAAATACCCGCATTGTCGTTTGTCACTGGTGACCAATGACGATAGGCACACAAAATTTCTTCATGTTCTCGGTACCGTGAGGCCGCAGTTTCAATCACTCTGTCTTTCAGAGAGGAATCATTAGTTATTTTAGGGATAAGTTTTTCTAGAGGTAAATCAAACGCACTAAGCATTTATTTCTCTGTATAATTTTAAGTAAATAGTTTTAGTTTAGTGCTGCAATTTTACATCGAAACAGGTATGTGACCTAGGCTTTTAGGAAGAATTATTTTACTCCTCTTCGTATGACAATCATTTATCACATCGCTCATGAGCCTGATTGGCGAACCGCACAAGGTTTAGGCTTTTACAAAGGAGGAGATACATTCGACAAAGAAGGATTCATTCACTTTTCTAATGCCGAAGAGATAAAGGCAAGTACAGAATTGTATTACAAGGGTATGGAAGATTTACTGTTGATTGCGGTTTTTGACTACAAACTGGGTACAGCGTTAAAGTGGGAGAGCACTCGCGGGGGGAAATTATTTCCTCATCTGTATGCGTATTTAGATCCATCGGATGTAGAGTGGGTTAAACCGCTGTGTTTGGGAAAAGACGGCTTGCACATATTCCCTAATTTGGAGTGAACAAAAATGGACTTGCCATCTACAATTATACCATTTCTGCGCCGGATAGATCCGGAACGTGCTCACCGTCTTACCCTACTCGCCTTAAAGATGGGTTTTGGATCTTCAGATCCTTATGCAGATCAAACATCCCTTGCAGTCGAGGTTGCTGGCCTCTCCTTTGATAACCCAATAGGCTTAGCAGCAGGCTTTGACAAAAATGCAGAAGTTATAAGCCCGATGCTTAAAGCAGGGTTTGGATTTGTCGAAACAGGTACAGTTACGCCAAAACCACAGAAGGGTAATACCAAACCTCGTGTTTTTCGGCTTCCCGAAGACGAAGCAATCATCAATCGACTTGGCTTCAATAATCAAGGACTATCGGCTTTCACAAAACGACTCCAAGCGCACAAACTAAATACTGGCATTGTAGGTGCCAATATTGGGCATAATAAGGTTTCGACAGACCCCATCTCCGATTATATTACCGGTGCCGAGGGGGTGTCTCCATACTGTGATTACCTAACCATCAATGTGTCTTCCCCAAATACACCGGGCCTCAGATCATTACAAAATAAAGATACGTTGCATCGCCTGATCGAAGCAGTATTGAAGGCTATGAAAAGAAAACCCAAACCGATCTTTGTGAAAATAGCACCTGATCTCACTAAAGTGGAAAGAGGCGACATTGCAGATGTTGCTATTAATTCTGGCATTGCGGGATTAATTGTCTCCAACACGACCACAAAACGCGATGCCGGCATAGAAAATCCTCTTAAAACAGAAATGGGAGGGCTCAGTGGAAGACCATTATTGAGACCCTCAACAGAATTGCTGTCAGAGATGTATGTTCGTACAAAAGGTAAAATTGCCTTGATCGGGGTAGGCGGCATAACCTCGGGTAGTGACGCATATAACAAGATTTGTGCTGGCGCATCACTTGTCCAGCTCTACACGGGGCTTGTTTATAAAGGGCCGAAATTAGTGCGCAGAATTAAGGATGATCTTGCTACTTCGCTCAAGCAGGGCGGCTTTAATTGCGTAGCTGATGCAATTGGTAGCCAAGCAAAATAAACTACAGCACTTGCCCCCAACCCAATCGCTGCGTAACCTCTAAGTGATTCTGTAGTAATAATAACCAGCCAAGAAGCATCTACCGCATGTCGATCCAGTTTCACGCTATTATCTTTAGTTGCTATTCCGCAGCGTCAGTTGTTGCCATGTTTGTTTTACCGAAATATGTTCACGGGCTTAGTTATTCCACCTCTATACTCTTCGGATTGCTGTTTATCTTAGCCGGGTGTCTTATCCAGGAGATATCTTCTCGCACTGCTAATGAGAGGCAGGCTGTGAGGCGTCTTATCGTGCTGCGAAAAGCGTACAACCAAAATCAAAAAGATTTGGAGCGGAATAGAGACGAGCTCAGGCGGGTTTACGAAGTGCTGGAAAATTTCAAGTCAAAAGGTGATGCCACGAAGACACCGGGAGACATTGAGGAAGTTGCATCCGAGGTAAAGGTTTTGCATGGGCTCGTCGAGCAGCTCTATTCTTCTGGCAAAACTGATACCCGACCAGTCACGGCGGCATCACTTGATGTTGACCCCTCTACAGAGGACGGATTAAAGGCGCCCAGCGTCGGGGCTCGAGATGTGAATGACATAAGCCGCGATCTTTTAGTCGAAATCATACGCGATGCTCTTCGGCATAATCGAGTTGACTTACATCTTCAGCCCATTGTTACTCTACCACAACGCAAGCGGCGGTTTTTCGAAAGCTTTATATATATCCGATCAGCTGACGGCGAAGTCATTTCCCCGCTGCAGTATGTGGGAGTGGCGAGGGAAAAAAATCTTAGCCTGGCAATTGATAACATGCTTCTTTTTCGAAGTGTGCAGTTACTGCAGAACGCGCACAAACAAAATTACTCAACTGCATTTTTTTGCGATATTTCGGCTGACACGTTTGGTGACCAAAATTTTTTGTCAGACTTCATCGAGTATCTTGAGATTAATCGGAACATGGCTCCGTGCGTGGTGTTTCAACTTTCCCAGTCTGATTTGGCCGCCCGCGCAGATGACACAGGCCCGGACCTTCAGCGATTAGTAGATGTTGGCTACAGACTGTGCATGAATGAGGTTACTGATCTAAACTTTGATCCTACTGGTCTAGCCCAGCTTGGGTTTCGATTTGTAAAGATACATGTAAAACATCTGCTGAAAAAAAATATAATGCCTACACCTGAGTCTATACAAAACATAAAAATATCTCTTGATGAGGCAGGTGTCGATCTTATCATAGATGGCATAGAGACAGAACAAGAGCTAATTGAATTGCTCGATTTTAATATTGATCTAGGACAAGGCTATCTTTTCGGCGAGCCTCGTATGAGTAAAGATCCAAGCGATAACACCAAACCTCCAGAACTACGTGTGGTTTAGAATGGACGAATTAAAACCAGTGCAATCCGCATCACAATGACCCAACCCCGATATATAAAAGTGGTGTCAGATCTGAGATGGAAGTATGACTTGTTTATTCTTGATCAGTGGGGTGTTTTACATGATGGTGCCAAAGCCCATAAAGGCGCAGCAGATGCAATGGCCAGTATAAAATCAGCCGGGAAAAAAATTATTCTAGTGTCTAATTCCTCAAGACGAGTTGCGGATAGCGTGGATGGTTTAACAAAATTTGGAATAACTCCTGACCTATATGATCACATTCTCACCTCGGGTGAACTAGCGTGGGAGGCCATTAAAAATCAGACCGACCCTTTTTATCAGCGACTGGGGAAAAAGTGTTTTATAATCGGCAATGATAGGCGTGAGGACTTTCTAGATGGCCTTGGTCTAAATCCCGTTACGTGCGTAAAGTCGGCAGATTTTTTATTAGTTGGTGATTTGCCGCATGGACCCATCGAACAATTAACCCCAATTCTCATCGATGCTAAAGCACGTAATTTAACAATGGTCATACTTAATCCTGACATGCTTAGCATAAATGCCGATGGAGAGCTAAGCCCGTGCCCCGGGCAAGTTGGAGACGCATACACCAAGGTAGGAGGAGCCGTGAAAATTCATGGAAAACCAGATCTAAGTGTTTATCAAAAATGCTTCGAGCTTGCACCGACCACCAAGAAGATATTAGCGGTCGGAGATTCACTTCATCACGATATAGCGGGAGCGAGCAATGCAGGTATCGAATCAGTTCTAATTACCAGTGGCATTCATGCTTTTGAGCTAAAAACAGTTCCCGGTTCAAAAGCGAATCAAAAAGAAGTTGATAGTCTTTGCTCAAGAACTGCAATAACCCCAACTTTCTGGGGAACACGATTTAAATAAACACGAGCTCGTGCGAGGATAGCGGGATGGATGAGCACACAAATCTAGGTAATTTTTAAAAGTGTCATGAAAGACGTACATTCAAAATACCACACTCCACCTGTTAGCTCAGAATCGCTAAACTTTGCAAAGCACCACCAAACGGTGAGATATGATTAAATCTAGTGATACATTTAAGAGTTACGGAAAAGACGATTGGGAAAACCGCGCTCAAAAAGAATTGGGCGACGGTGCAACAGAGGCATTTAGCTGGGCTACCCCCGAAGGTGTGCCAATCAAATCTCTTTACACAGCAGCAGACCTTGATTCACTCGATCACCTAAATTCAATGCCTGGAATTCCACCATTCATACGGGGCCCTAGGGCTACCATGTATACAGGAAAGCCTTGGACAATTCGCCAGTATGCAGGCTTTTCTACGGCCGAAGACTCAAATCAGTTTTATCGGAAATGTCTTGCTGCAGGACAAATGGGTTTATCTATAGCATTTGATCTCGCTACTCACCGTGGCTACGACTCCGATCATCCACGGGTCGTTGGCGATGTCGGAAAAGCAGGTGTTGCAATTGACTCAGTTGAGGACATGAAAATCCTCTTTGATGGTATTCCACTTGAGAAGATGAGCGTTTCAATGACGATGAATGGCGCAGTACTTCCCGTACTTGCTAATTTTATCGTCGCCGGAGAGGAGCAGGGCATTGCACCAGCACAGCTATCTGGAACTATTCAAAACGATATTTTGAAAGAGTTTATGGTCCGGAACACATACATCTATCCACCAGCCCCATCTATGCAGATAGTTGCCGATATAATTGAATATACCTCAAACACCATGCCGCGTTTCAACTCCGTCTCCATTTCTGGATATCATATGCAAGAGGCGGGAGCAACGTGTGTGCAAGAGTTAGCTTTTACAATCGCAGATGGAATAGAGTACGTGCGCGCGGCTATAAAAAAAGGACTGGAAGTAGATACGTTTGCGCCGCGGCTTTCTTTCTTTTTTTGTCTTGGAATGAACTTTTTTATGGAAATTGCTAAACTTCGTGCAGCACGGTTACTTTGGGCAGAACAAATGCAGAAATATTTCCAACCTAAAACCGAACAATCGTTGATGCTCCGAACTCATTGCCAAACATCCGGTGTGACCCTTACCGAACAGGATCCTTACAATAATATTATCCGCACAACTATTGAGGCAATGGCCGGCGCACTTGGCGGAACTCAGTCTCTTCACACCAATAGCTTTGATGAGGCGATGGCATTGCCGAGCGAATTTTCATCTAGAATTGCGCGCAATACCCAGCTGGTTTTACAGGAGGAAACGGGAATAACTAAAGTAATAGATCCACTGGCCGGGAGTTATTATGTCGAAGCATTAACGGCCAGTGTGGCCTCACACGCACGTAAATTGATCGAAGAAGTTGAGGAGTTGGGCGGAATGACAAGAGCGATTGAGGCCGGCATGCCCAAACTACGTATTGAAGAGGCAGCTGCAGCGCGCCAAGCTCGGATTGATCGCGGTGAGGAGGTAATTGTTGGAGTGAACAAATACAAACCCGACCGAAAGGATCCCGTCGAGTTATTAGATGTTGATGATACGACAGTCCGAGATTCGCAAATAAAGCGTCTGGAGCGTGTTCGTACAGATCGCGATAATAATGCCTGCCAGACTGCGCTCGAAAAACTTACACAAACGGCAAAAAGCAAAAAGGGCAATCTCCTCGCCTCAGCAATTGAAGCTGCGCGTGCACGAGCTACGGTTGGTGAAATTTCTCATGCCTGTGAAAAAGTTTTTTCTCGTCACCGCGCCGCTGTGCGTTCGATCTCCGGTGTTTACGGTTCTGCTTACGCTGGCGATAAAAACTTTGCAAAGATACAGTCCCAGATTGAAACTTTTGAAACTAGTGAAGGACGTCGCCCCCGAATATTAATGATTAAAATGGGCCAAGATGGGCATGACCGAGGAGCTAAAGTGATAGCTACCGCCTTCGCAGATATTGGTTTTGATGTAGATGTAGGTCCGCTGTTTCAGACTCCTGAGGAAGCTGCCCGTCAGGCAATTGAAAATGATGTTCATATAATTGGTGTATCTTCACAAGCTGCTGGCCACAAAACACTGGTGCCTCAGCTGATCAAAACCCTTCGAAAAACTGGGGGGGACGACATTCTAGTGATTTGCGGTGGTGTCATTCCTCCTCAAGATTATGATTTCTTATACAAGGCAGGCGCTGCAGCGATTTTCGGACCAGGAACAAACATTCCCTCTGCAGCAGCAGAAATTCTAAAACTAATTAAGACCAGAAATTAAATACCTAGCATCATTTCCGAAGCCATTCCTTTTTGACCTCTAAAAACTTTCCTTGCGATATTGAAGTTCGAACTGCCTCCATCAAACGATTCATAAAAGCAATATTGTGCTGAGTTAATAATTGTAGCCCAAGTATCTCATTGGCCTTAAGGAGGTGGTGTATATAAGAACGGGAGAAATTCATACAAGTGTAACAGCTACAATCACTCTCAAGCGGTCGTTGGTCCTCACGAAATCTCGCATTACGGATATTGATCCGAAATTTCTCAGCTGTCTTTTTCAATGCCCATCCGTGCCGAGCTATTCTAGTGGGGGTCACGCAGTCAAAAGTATCTATCCCCATGCCGACACCTTCCCAGATGTCTCGCACCCCCCCTATACCGAGCAAATGTGTGGGACGTGCTCGGGAAGCAGCAGAGAGCGGGCCCATCGAATATTCAATGATTTCATACATAGCCTCTT
Organism: uncultured Rhodospirillaceae bacterium; assembly: GCA_913043025.1. Lineage (GTDB taxonomy): Bacteria > Pseudomonadota > Alphaproteobacteria > UBA8366 > UBA8366 > UBA8366. The sequence goes on along the minus strand of CAJWLM010000012.1, from coordinate 19,549 downwards.
TGTGTTCCCCCAAGCAGCCTCCGACCGCTTGCCCAAAAAATGGTAGCGAAGCTATAAATTCTGCTCCTTCACGCCTTAAATCTTGGTAGACTCCACCCTGCACAACACCATAAAGGGCTTGCGTGCCATCATGATAACGATCAAATTCAGCAAGGCTTCGCTTGGCCCACCTGTGTGTAAGGTTAAGCGATTTTTCAGTGTATTTGCGCTCAACATTAACAGGAGTGCATTCATCTAAAACAACAGCAATATCAGGACCTAATTGTCGCTGAATGTTGATTACGGATTCTGGTGTTAATTTGTGTTTTGCTCCATCTTTGGGCGAACGGAATACGGCACCCTCCTCATCGAGCTTTAAAAGAAGTTTGTTCGTTCTGACATTCCCCGATCCACTTCTGTTGCTTTTAATTTCTGAGCTGCTGACACCGCTGCCGAGACTAAAAATCTGAAAACCACCACTATCCGTTAAAAGAGGACCGTCCCATCCCATAAACTTGTGAAGCCCACCTGCCTTTGCCACAAGGTCTGGGCCCGGCTGTACTAGAAGATGATAGGTATTGGCGAGAATCATCTCGACATTAGCGGACTTAAGATCACGCGGACTCGCAGCACGTATCGCGGCTTTCGTTGCACAAAAAATAAATGCAGGGGTTATTAAATGCCCGTGCGGCGTGGTTAAGTGCCCCAATCTTGCACGAGTGTGCTTGTCCGTCGCTGTGACCCTGAAGCCGAATCCACTATAATCGATAATTTCGGGCGACACTCTTCACCAGTTTTAGCTTGATGCAGGTTCTTGCCCGCTCAAATTTTGACTTTGCAATTCGAGGAAAGCGAGTCAATCCCTAGCTTTTTTTGCAACAGCTCTTTCCAATCGTTTTTTCAGTCTTTTTGCTTCCGGCGTTAATTTACGATTAGGAGTACCTAACAAAAAAGCATCTAGGCCGCCTTTATGCTCGATGGTGCGAATCGCCGCTGGTGTAACACGTAAGCGCACAGTTTCTCCAAGTATATCGCTTAGCACCGAACTATTTTGCAGATTTGGCAGGTACCTACGCCTCGTTTTATTATGCGCATGGCTCACATTATTACCAGCCTGAACGCCTTTTCCCAGTATCATACAACGGCGTGACATTTTTTATTTCACCATAAATTTAGAGGAATATACGGATTTTTTTTGCTGCTACGATCGACGTTTTAGGGTAGTGGATCCAGCCAGTCAAGTTGGTTTTCCTTTACGAAAGCGACGGATCAAGGCTGAGGCCGCGTTAGGCGCCGTCATTTCCCCGTTAGCAACCTTAGAACCTAACATATTCAGCTCATTACCAGTGTCCAAATCAGAACGAAGTTCGCGTTCAAACCGTTCACGAATGGAATCCCAGAGCCAAATTCCCGCTTGATTTTGTCGGACCTGCGCGAAAGTGCCATCTGCCGTCATCACACTTCGCCATTTTTCCGCAGCTTCCCACACCTCATCGATACCAGTATTACTTAAAGCGGAACAAGTGAGGACTGGCACCTGCCAATTATTTGAATTTGGGCGCAGCATCCTAATCGCACTTTCATAGTCGGAAGCAGCAATGCTTGCAGCTTTTTCGAAATCTCCGTCAGCCTTGTTGACAAGCACGATATCCGCAATTTCAACGATACCCTTTTTCATGCCTTGCAACTCATCCCCTCCGGCCGGTGACAGAAGTAGTAAAAAAAGATCGGTCATATCTGCAACAGCAGTCTCTGACTGGCCTACTCCTACTGTCTCAATGAAAATCACATCAAACCCAGCAGCCTCACAAGCTACCAATGCCTCGCGGCTACGATTACCAATTCCACCAAGCGCTCCTGCGGCTGGCGATGGTCGCACAAAAGCATTATCGTGTCTTGATAGTTCCTCCATACGTGTCTTATCACCAAGGATGGAGCCTCCACTCCGCTTTGAAGTAGGATCAACGGCTAAAACAGCCAGCTTATGTTCTCGTGCAAGTACATGAAGCCCCAAGCTTTCGATAAAAGTCGATTTTCCGGCTCCTGGCGCTCCTGATATGCCAATACGCATCGACTTGCCGGAGTGGGGTGTTAGCTTGGTCAAGAGCTCGGATGCCGCTGTTTCGTGATCGGGGTTAGTAGACTCTAGTAACGTGATTGCTTGGGCCAATGCCCGCCTATTGCCTGAAATCACTCCTTCATAAAGCATTCATTCACCTCTTTTATGACAGTTGATGTCTTCAGACCGTAGACTTATAAAAGTATGAAGACTGTCCTACAGATTTCCAATAAAGCGAATTAAATCATCCTCCAAGAACATGAAACCCGGACATTTTACATGAACGTTCCAGGAGAGAAATTTAACTTATAAACATTGGGCGTACGAGATCTGCCAATCAGTAAATATTTTCATATGTTATTAAGCCCAAATTTAATATATGGCGTTAAGGCTTGTCGCCGAGCAGTTTTGACATAGCAAACTCATCTACATAAGATCCATTTACATGTAATGACTCCTTACGCATGCCTTCAACTCGATATTGCATTTGTTCATAAAGACGCAGAGCTCGTGCGTTGTGGCTCATAACTGTCAGCTCTAATCTATGAATGCCAGCGTGATGCGCAAAATGTTCGAGTCCCTCCATAAGCGTTCTTCCTAACTTCTTGCCTGTATGCTCCTGTAATACACCGACACCCACCGTAGCCGTATAACGATTACGCTCTAGTTCACCTCCCATTATGACGGCCTCGCCAACGGGAAAATTTCCTTTCCATGCATTGAGAAGTAAATGCCTCGGTAATTCTTGAAAACGATGGATGATCATCCGCATTTCATCTATAGAGCTGGCTCGTTCCACAGGAATACGAAGGAAAAAATCTGTCTCGGACAAAAGTTCGCGCCCGAAGTGAAACAGAGCTTCAGCATCATCGAGGTCCGCAACACGGATCTTATAGTCAAAACCACCCTTGGCGTTACTCCGTGATGAATCCGGTTTCGCAGTAATAGCCATCCGCCCTTACTCCCATTTATTTTCTTGAACCCCGAATACCGGCTTCTGCTCTACTACCGAAGACAATACAACTGAGCTATCGGCCTGCCCGTACTCCCGAAAGCGCTCAATCAAACCTTCAAGCGCCACGATAGATGGAGCAGCGAGCTTTATGAGGAAGCATGCTTCGCCAGTAATGTGATGGCATTCCATAACCTGCGGTAATTCGAGAGCCAAACGCCTCACTGCTCGAAATTTAGCGCCTTTGCAGCTCAACCGAACAAATGCGGTGACCGGCAAACCCACTGCACTACGCTCTAGCTTTGCATGATAGCCAAGCAGAACTCCAGTGTTTTCTAGACGGCGAACCCGTTCTGCTACTGCCGGCGGTGACAAGTCGACCCGTTTGGCTAAGGCATTAAAGGATAATCGGGCATTAGCCACCAGTAATTTTACTATATGAAATGTTTTTTCATTCATATTTTTACAAATTTAATTTATTTTGGGTATTTTATTAATTTTCGTTGACAAAAAGCAATTTTTTTCGGCCTTGGAACCAAGGTTTATGGTAATAGGTGTCCCCATGACTTTCCGAGACAAGGAAGCCGAAATTGGATCTCGTCCTTCTTTCAAAGGCCATAGGCATTGGAATTGCGATAGCAGCGCCGGTTGGGCCTATTGCAATGATGTGCGTTCAACGAAGCCTCAAATATGGTTGGTGGCCGGGCTTCTTCACAGGGCTAGGCGCTGCCGCCGCCGACGCCTTACTAGCAGCGATTTCTATTTTTGGGCTATCGGTTGCTTTAGCAAAGGTATTTGATCGAACGAATTGGTTTCAACCAGCGTGTGGAATAATTTTAATCACTTTGGGCACGTTGATTTTTTTTGAAAAAGCCGTCAATGCTAATAAAAAAACCTCTGCTTTACGACTACGAAACATTGCCGAGAACTGGCTAAGCGCTTTCTTAGTTACCATATTGAATCCTGCAACAATTTTCGCCTTCATAGCTGTTTTTGGGGGATTCAAAATTGGAGATAGCGCGGTAAACTCTATCCAGCAAATAACCGTCGTCGGTGGAGTATTTTTAGGTGCGAGCATATGGTGGGTTGGGCTTACGACTGCTGCAGCAAGTTTTCGTCGTGGGCTTAACCCAAAAACTATGACAGCAGTAAATCGTTTAGGCGGAGCAATTGTCGCTGGTTTCGGCGTTTTTGCCGTAATTGATTGGGGGCTTTTTTGAAAAACAAATCAAAAATTCATGATTTAAGAACATGATCTCAATATTCAAAAGACTTATTTGTCGTACATTACATCCCTGCCCAATGCCCTACAAAGCAGTAGATAGAGTTTGCCAACATCGGCAGTCATAAATGTCGAATGCAAGAGGTGTTCTGGATCAACATCTTCTGCCTCTCGCAGTAATGTTTCAAAGTGATCAAAATAGCGCATTACATAACGGCGCATTTCCTCTTCTCGTTGAACCTTCTGAGCTATCAATGAAACGGTTGCAGAAGGCTTTTCACCAAGTAACTTTCGGGTAAATATTCCTCGATCGCCCTTCACATAGCGCTTCCAATCAGCGTTTGGCACCTCTGATCGCAGAATTCTAATGAGGTCAACGGCCGTTGAATGCAAGTCTTCGATAATGAAGCGAGCCGTTTTTAAAAAAAGATTTCTTCGACCTGAGAGATCAAGCTCTTTTAGTTTTTCTGCTTGATCGGCAGCAGAAGCAGCAGCTTTGGTAAGAATTGCAGCATGTTGATCAAAATGTGTGCTTGCTTCAGATGTTTTTAAAACTACGGCGTCGGTAGTCTCCAAAAGGTTGCTTCTATGATTGTCAACTCTTTCAGTTAAAGCGTCTATCTCAAGGCGCGCATCACCTGTCGCCTGCACCAACGATTGGGTTTGACTTCCAAGCATTTCGCCGACCTCACGAACGCGGACACTCGCCTCGTCACCTGCTTCACCAATGTCGCGAGCCTGTTGACGGAGCCCTTCGGTTAAAGTCGCCATACGGGAAGATAATTGATCGGTTGACCCATACAAATTTGTTATTTGCTCCGTAAAAACTTCACCCACAAGCTGCATCCGCTCTGTCGCTTCTTTGGATGCCCGCATGATCTCTTTGGTTTCGTTTTGGAGAGCCTCATTATTGTCATTAATTTGCATGCCCGCTTGCAATGAAGCTGAAGTGAGCCGCTCAGTTTGAGCATTAAAATGCTCACCTGCATCATTCATTAACCTCAACCCCTCGACGAGGGCAGTATTCACTGATGCGGTTTCTTTGTCGAAATTTTGACCAGCCTCATGGAGGGTTTCGGCCACAGTACCGGCTGCCTCAAGCAAATGGGCAACCTGACGCTGCAAGACACCCGATATTTCATCGGCTTGTTCTGAAGCTTGCAGTGATGAATGTTTTAAAGTCTCAGCATGATGCTGGATTTGCGTATCAATCTGCTGGGACCTTTCATGCAAGAAGTTGGCTAGATCGGACAAATATCGACTGTCATTGGCCAGCGAAGCTTTGACCTCACTGGCACGCTCGCCAACGTGTGTGGCCGCTTGATTGAGGTCGGTCGTATTTTCATTAAGCGCATCTCGAATTTCTTTTACTTTTCCTGTTACATGATCGGATGCTTCGTTCAGTTCAACCCCTCTTTGGCGCATCAATTCAGCTATGGAGCTCGCTTGGGCTGCAGACCTGTCTGCCGCGTCGCGCAAATTAGCTGCCTGTTGTGTCAAAGTCCCGGCCATCATTTGCGCTTCTGTTACAGACGGCCCGAGAGCTTCACCGATCTCACTGACACTACCTTTAACGGCAACTGTAATCTCCGAAGCCTTTGCCTGCAAAAGTGCCTCGATCTCTCTGGCTTGTGACGCAGCATGATCGGACGCTCCCCGCAGATCTTGTGCCTGACGATCGAGTGCAGATCGCAGAGCGTCTGCGCGATCCACGGCAAGATCGGTTGCTTGTCCTAATGATCGAGTTTGTTCTTGGAACATAGCACCGAGCGCTTGAATTCGTTCGGCCGTCTGATCAGATGCTTTATTTAGTTGCTCAGATTGCTGATTCACCGTGTCTTGTACTACCTGTGTCTGCTGAGCTATGTGCTCTGCTGTTTCTGACAGATCACTAGCCTGCGCTTTTAACGCGTCAATCATGTTTTCAGTTTCAACGCTCGACTTTTCCGTTACATTTGCAAGGTTCTGGGACTGTTCGTTAATAACGAAAGTGAGACGGCCAATCTGTTCTTTTGCGTTATCTACTGTAACGCCAATTTGCCCAGCATTGTGATTTATTGATTCTCTCAACCCCTGACTGAGGAGCGTTACTTGCTGGTCCACTTGGTTTGTAAGTTCATCCATTCGATATTCAGCAGTAGTCAAAACATGATCCACAGCCTTAAACTGTTTTTCAAGCGCAAGCTCAAGATGACCAGTAGCATCCGTGGCCTGCCGCGCTAATCCCGCTGCCATTCGCTCAATCCGTTCGCCAGTACGGTCAGTCATTGCACCGACAGCATCAGATTGCTCCTCCAGAGAAGACCTCAATTTTTCAGCCATATGACCAATTTCCTCATGAAGCCCGCTCGCCACTGAGGCGGCACGTGTCCCAACCTTTTCCGCAACAAGCTTGAGATCCTCCGCACTTTCAGAAAGGTGTTTTCCCGTGTCGGCTGCTTGCTGCTCTGCATTGCGGCTAGCCACCTGCAGATCTTCGGAGTATTGCTCAAACAAAACACCAAGACTTTTTGCTTGTTCGGCTGCCCTATCTGATACACCACTCAAATCAGCCGCCTGAATTCTTAACGCAGCGTTTATATGATCAGAATGCTCCAGAGCTTCTTGGGTAACGCGCCCAAGGGCTTCGGCTTGGCCAGACACGGTAGACTCAACTTTACTTCGCTGTTGGTCAATTTTCTTGACTAAATCTTGCAGTGTTTCAACATCAATCATTAATCGGTCGCGCATAAGGTGCGCTTCGGCTGCAGCCTTATCGCTGGCCTGACCCAATCCGATCGTTTGAGATTCCATCGCCGCCACTAATTTAGATAGATGCTGCGTCGCGTGTTCACTTACTTGTGTCAATTCCTCAGCCTGTTTTTTCAGAAGATCGGAAACTGTAGTGACACGTCCCTCATATTCTTCAGCAGGGTAACCCAGAAGATCAAGATGCCGGCGCAACATTTCAGTATGAAAGCGAACATCATGAGCCCTACGAAAAGACGAAATCCCGGCCCAAAGCATGGCTATCGGCAAAGCAAACCCGGCAAACAGCATGCCCATTTCATGAGGCAAAAGTTGTTGAGCAAAGTCCCACCCTAAGTGCTCGTGCACATAAAACAGGCAAGTTGTAGCCCAGACCCCACTGAGCCCGGCTCCAACTCGGAGCATCAATTTCGCTTGACGTTCTGTTCTTTGTGCCTCTTGTCGCAAATTAGCGAGACTAGGGCCCGATTCGATTTCATCCGCCCGGCGAAGTTTGGTCACATTAGCTGCCATATTCAAATCTTACGCTAAACTGGCAAGGCGGGAAAGTAGGTGATTTATCATTAAGCCTTAGAACGGATAAATTGCGACTACCATTACTTTTGAAACTTGGGTTTTTGTAACATTGCGAAAGTGCTTGCAGGGACCGCTTGAAAACGGTACTAAAACGGTCCAGTTTAGATGACAGATAAAATTTCGTCATATTAGCCACTGAAGAATATTTAAATGATTAAACTGAACCGAATGACCGATTATGGCGTAGTAATCTTAGTACATGTTTGTAACGGCATGGATGAAATTATAACTGCCCCAAGTCTGTCTTTAACAACTGGTTTACCTTTACCTACAGTGAGTAAAATTTTGAAAAAACTCGCGAAGAAAAAATTAATCACTTCTCACCGAGGCGTGAATGGCGGTTACTCGCAACGTCGTCCGCTCAGTAAAATCTCCGTAGCAGAAATGATTGAAGCCTTAGATGGTCCAGTTGTTTTGACTGCGTGTGTGGAAGGAGCCGAACAGTCATGCAACGTTGAATCGCTCTGCCCCGTGCGTGGTGGTTGGGATCGTGTAAATACGGCGGTTCGAAACGCCCTTGAGGAAATTTCGCTCGAAGAGTTGTGTACGCCAGCAAGACTTACTGAAGTAGTAAATCACCCAGAAACTAAAGAGATTCGTCGAGGTTTTATACAATGTCGGTAACCGCAGAAACAGCCAAAGCTGTAAAAGAAATAGGTGATAAGTATGAATTTGGCTTTGTTACCGATATCGAACTTGAAACTGCTCCGAAAGGTCTCAATGAGGACATTGTACGGTTTATCTCGGCAAAGAAAAATGAACCTGAATGGCTTTTAAATTGGCGATTAAAAGCTTACGCTCATTGGTTAAAAATGCCGGAACCTCAGTGGGCTAAGGTAAAATTTCCTCCCGTCGATTATCAAGATGCGTACTACTATGCGGCTCCGAAAACAGAAGCGGATAAGCCGAATAGTCTAGACGAAGTCGATCCAAAACTTCTCGAGACTTATGAAAAATTAGGCATCCCTTTAAAAGAGCAGGAAATGCTTGCTGGTGTCGCAGTTGATGCTGTCTTCGACAGCGTGTCTGTTGCAACCACGTACAAGGCAAAATTGGAAGAAAAGGGTGTAATTTTTTGCTCCATATCAGAGGCAGTACAAAAATATCCCGAATTAGTTAAGAAATATCTTGGTTCGGTTGTGCCGTATGGAGACAATAAACATGCGTGCTTAAATTCAGCAGTGTTTACCGATGGTTCATTCGTATATATTCCAAGGGGTGTGCGCTGCCCGATGGAACTCTCCACATATTTTAGAATAAATGCCGAGAATACTGGCCAGTTTGAACGAACGTTAATCGTTGCCGATGAAAGCTCATACGTGAGTTATCTTGAGGGGTGCACGGCCCCGATGCGTGATGAGAATCAACTTCACGCTGCAGTAGTTGAGCTGGTAACATTGGATAACGCGGAAATAAAGTATTCTACCGTCCAAAATTGGTATCCTGGTGATGAGAATGGGATTGGTGGTATCTATAATTTTGTGACAAAACGTGGTGCCTGCCGCGGTCGCAACTCTAAAATTTCATGGACCCAAGTGGAGACAGGCTCAGCAATCACCTGGAAATACCCGAGTTGCATACTTGAGGGCGATGATTCGGTGGGTGAATTTTATTCCGTCGCAATAACAAATAACTATCAACAGGCGGACACTGGCACAAAAATGATACATCTTGGGAAAAACACCCGCTCCACCATAATAGCGAAAGGCATTGCTGCAGGTAAATCGGATTCTACATATAGAGGACAGGTCAAAATTATGCCCGGTGGAGACGGGGCCCGTAATTACACACAGTGTGACAGTCTTCTTATCGGGAATGAGTGTGGCGCTCACACGGTTCCTTACATCGAGTCACGTAATCCTGCTGCAAAAATAGAGCACGAGGCAACCACTGCTAAAATCAGTGAAGATCAACTTTTTTATTGTCGGCAGCGGGGACTGTCTGATGAGGAAGCAGTAGCACTTATTATCAATGGCTTTTGCAAAGAAGTACTCCAGCAGCTGCCGATGGAATTTGCTGTTGAAGCGCAAAAGCTCGTTGGCATTAGCCTCGAAGGCAGCGTCGGCTAAAAACTCATCTTCAGGACAGGTATATAATAGACATGCTCAAAATAAAAAACCTTCACGTGTCCATCGATGGCAACGAAATATTGCGTGGCATCGACCTAGATCTAGAGGCTGGCAAAACATATGCAATAATGGGCCCCAACGGATCGGGAAAGAGTACACTTTCATATGTATTAGCTGGCAGTGATAAATACACAATCACAGACGGAACCGTTTCATTTAATGGGAAAAATCTTATAGGAATGAATCCGGAAGAACGCGCTGGGGAAGGACTTTTTCTTGGTTTCCAATACCCGGTGGAAATTCCTGGTGTTGCTACTTCGACTTTTCTTAAAACAGCGCTTAATGCTGTAAAAAAATATCGTGGCGAGGACGAACTGGATGCAATGCAATTCTTGAAGCTCGTTCGTAAGAAAGCAGAGGAGATTGGCATTTCCGATGAAATGCTTAAGCGGCCCGTTAACGTTGGGTTCTCTGGCGGCGAAAAAAAACGCAACGAGGTGCTGCAACTTGCCATGCTCGAGCCAAAGCTCGCGGTGCTCGACGAAACGGACTCAGGACTTGACATAGACGCACTTAAAACAGTCGCAGACGGGGTAAATAGACTTCGGGGTCCAAAACGTTCGATGCTAGTAATTACACATTACCAGAGGCTATTAAATTACATAGTTCCCGATGTGATCCACGTTTTAGTAAACGGAAAAATTGTAGCAACTGGTGCAAAAGATTTAGCTATTGAGCTAGAAAAATCAGGCTACAGTATGTTTACTGATAGCCAAGCTGCGTAACTATAAGCGCTTACAAAATGGTAATGAAACCAAACATAGCCCATGACTTCGCAAGCCAGTACGATGAGATGCGCGGACAGCTTCCGGGAAGCCATCTGAATTGGCTACAGACACTACGCGAACATAGCCTCAATGTTTTTGGCGAATTGGGCCTGCCGACAGTTCGAAATGAGCGCTGGAGGTATACTAACCTGAACAAAATCCGGCAGGAAAATTTTGTCCCAGCCTCTCATATTTCTTCTTGCTCAAAAATTACCCTACCATCGGAAAAGTTTACCCAGATCGACGCCTATAAGATTGTTTTAATTAACGGAACAATAATTAAATCGTTGTCTGATATTGATGACTTGCCGGAAGGCCTAAAACTAGAACAAATCGATGAAATTGGCGAAAATAAGCTGTCCCGACTTTTAGATTTTGAACGCACCCCAATGGCCGCACTGAACACTGCGGCATTTACAGATGCATTGTGTTTCAACATTCGTGACGGCGCGTGTATTAACAAACCTATTCATTTGATTTCGGTAGCTGAAACGTCGACTGATCCCGTAGTGTTCCACCCTCGTTTCATGATAAACGCCGGCCAAAATAGCAAGGTAACGTTTTTTGAAAGCCATATTGGAGCCAAAGGTAGCAATTATTTTAGTAATTGCGTAGCAGAAATCGAACTTAGCTCAAATGCAACCCTGCATCATTACAAAGTGCAGAACGATCATGAGGATGCCACTCATATTGCCGCCTCGGAGGTGCGTCTCGCAGACGGATCCAATTACGAAAATTTTGTTGTCACTGTTGGGGCGAAGCTTTCACGTAATGAAATTAATGCCCAAATCATTGGGAGTAACGCTGATTGTCGTTTATTGGGTATTTACCTGTTGAATGGCAAACAACATGGTGATCATACAACATCAATAGATCATGCCGCGCCAGACAGCACATCACACGAAATGTACAAGGGGGTTCTCGATGACAATGCGCGCGGTGTTTTTCAGGGCAAAATTTTGGTCCGCAAAGACAGTCAGAGAACTAATGGTTACCAGCTTAATCAGGCACTTCTCTTGTCCAAAGGCACGGAAGTGGACTCTAAACCGGAACTAGAAATTTATGCCGATGACGTTAAATGCTCACACGGCGCCACCGCCGGTGAACTTGATGAAGAAGCATTATTTTACTTGCGGGCGCGCGGAATAAGTGAAGTGGTCGCCCGAAATCTTCTTATCGAAGCCTTTATAAAATCTGCGTTGGATGAAATCTCAAACCCCTCAATCCAAACAACTTTGGGCGCAACCATTTCTAATTGGCTGTCCGCAGGAAAATGTAATGATTAATTTTGCCGATCATCCTTCAAACACGTTCGACATAGAAAAAATTCGTTCGGATTTTCCGATCTTGGCTACAGAAGTGCACGGGCAACCATTTGCATTTCTTGATAGTGCTGCCTCAGCACAAAAACCTCGCCAAGTAATAGATGCCATAAGTGCTGTATATGATTCTGGATACGCTAATGTTCACCGGGGAGCCTATCAACTCAGTGAAGTTGTTACTGATAATTACGAAGGTGCTCGGGACAAAGTGCAGGAATTCCTAAATGCTGAACATCGCGGGGAAATCATTTTTACACGAAATGCAACTGAAGCAATAAACTTAGTTGCCGCGAGTTACGCACGCAACAAACTGAATTGTGGGGACGAAATAATAATTACTGAGATGGATCATCATTCCAACATCGTGCCTTGGCAACTGTTGAAAGCAGAAAAAGACTTAGTGCTAAAAGTCGTGCCGATAACAGATGCCGGAGAGTTGCGGATGGATATCTTCGAGAAACTCTTAACCAGTCGAACGAAGTTAGTATCTGTTCCTCATATATCAAACGTATTGGGCACAGTCCTCCCAGTTAAACGTATTATAGAGCTTGCCCATTCCTCTGGAGCGGCCGTGTTGGTTGACGGGTGTCAGGCTGTCATGCATGAGTCTGTCGATGTTCGAGATCTGGACTGTGACTTTTATGCTTTTTCAGGACACAAGCTCTATGGACCGTCTGGTATTGGGGTGCTTTATGGCAAAAAAGAACTTCTAGATGCTATGCCCCCTTATATGGGTGGCGGGGATATGATTAATACAGTTACTTTCGAAGAAAGCACGTGGGCCGAGCTTCCAGGAAAATTCGAAGCTGGGACGCCAGCTATTGCGCAGGCGATTGGCCTAGGCGCTGCGATCGATTACATAAATGATATCGGGCTTGCATCGATTGCCAAACATGAACATGCCCTTCTTGAGTATACAACTTCCAGGCTAAGTGCAATTGAGGGACTTAAAATCATTGGGACTGCATCAAATAAGGTTAGCGTAATCTCAATGACACTTGATTGTGCTCACCCCCACGATATGGCTACAATTTTAGATCGGTCAGGGGTCGCAATTCGCGCTGGCCACCATTGTGCCCAACCATTAATGGATCGCCTTGGGCTTCCAGCAACTGCACGCGCCTCTTTTGGCCTTTACAATAATCAAGATGATGCTGACCAGCTATGCCAAGCATTAGAAACGGTACAGGAGATTTTTGGCTGATGCTAGACGAGCTTCGTGAACTCTATCAGGAAGTAATTTTGGATCATGGAAAAAATCCCCGTAACTTCCGTCGCCCTAACAAGCCCAAGCGCGAGGCTGCTGGGAAAAATCCCCTCTGTGGCGATCAGCTCGTGGTATATGTCGATGTTGATCATAACGAATGTATTGTTGACGTAAGTTTCCTCGGTAAAGGATGCGCAATATCAATAGCGTCTGCCTCACTGATGACAGAAATTGTTAAGGGCAAATCAATTGCTGATGCAAAAGCCCTATTGGATAATTTTATAAAAATGTGCACAACTGATGATTTTGATTTCAAAGGCGAAGATGGTGCCGAGGAGCTTGAACGTTTGCAGGTGCTTTCAGGTGTTCGGCAGTTTCCTGTTCGTGTTAAATGTGCCACATTGGCGTGGCACGCACTGGATGCAGCAGTTAAAGGAGTGGAAGAAATATCCACGGAGTAGGATATGGATAGTCATAAAGAATTATCAGATTTCTTGCCCGGAGGGGCCGATTTTAAAGCAATGGCTGGATCGCCAGTAGAGGCGGGAGTAGCTCTAGCCTCGGAAGCAGATCTGGTCACCGCACTTAAGACCGTATACGATCCTGAAATACCGGTCGATATATTTGAGTTGGGATTGATTTACGAGTATGACATTGATCAAGATGGATCGGTCGAAGTTAAAATGAGTTTAACAGCGCCAGGTTGCCCTGTTGCTGGGGAAATGCCAAAGATGGTGGCTGAAGCAGTCGCAGGCGTCAAAGGTTTTGGAGAAGTCACTGTCGAGCTTGTCTGGGATCCACCGTGGACCAAAGAACGGATGACAGAAGAGGCAAAATTTGCCTTGGATATGTGGTAGAGGAAACGAAACGACAGAAATAGGTGAGGATATGTCAAAACCACAATTAATGACACTAACTGACTCTGCAGCAGAGCATGTAAAGGTTTTGATTGCACAAGCTGACAAACCTATAAAAGGACTTCGTGTTGGCATTACGACACAAGGTTGTTCCGGCATGTCATATTTTGTCGAGTATGCCGAAGAGCAGAAAAAGTTCGAGGAAATTGTCCAAGATAAGGGGGTTACGATATTCGTTGATCCTGCCGCAACTATGTTTCTTGTTGGCTCAGAGATGGATTATCAGGAGGATAAATTCACTTCCGGGTTTGTGTTCAGTAATCCCAACGAAAAGGGTCGTTGCGGTTGTGGGGAATCCTTTCACGTCTAGTAATACGCATTTTATCGCAGCATTGTCGCTTTCTAATACTTTCTCGACTAGTCGCTGTGATGAGCCGTTTGGTCAGGAGTAAGTTTCGAAAAGTAGTTGGAAATTTAACAACTAAACCTCTTCACCTCCTATTGTTATTGGGATTGGCATGCAATCTCGTTTAGCGGAATTGATCAGAATATTCTAAGAGATTTTGACCACCCACACTTAAATATGAACTTGTGCCGCGACAAACGGTCCAATTACAGAGTGCTTCTCTTCCAGATAATGTTACGGTAGTTTCTAGGCTAATAGCGGTGGAGTAAAAAGTAATCGAAACAGGTCTTGTATAAGTGATCGTCAGGACCTGTGAGTACTCACCAATGTCAAGCAATCATACTGCGTTGGTAGAGGCCTGATGATTCCATGGCGTTCGTTGATAGAAAGCTGTTTTTTTTACACTCACATAGATGGAATGTTTGTTATGAACACATCTCAAGAAAATAAAAATATAGCAAAACGCTATTATCCAGACCTTAAACTTATAATAGATGGCGAATATATATCTCGAGACGGAAATCCGGTCATTAATCCATCAACAGGTGAGGCCATCGCTGAAGTTCCTTTTGCGACTATTGCAGACTTGGAAAAGTCGGTAGATGCAGCGTCAAAAGGTTTCCTTGAATGGTCAGAAATGAGCCCTGCTAAGCGCGAGGGCTTGATGAGGGATGCAGCCTCCATTTTGCGAGACCGCTCCGACGAAATAGCTCAGTCTATAACTCTAGAACAAGGCAAACCAGTTGCACAGTCGAAAGTAGAGATTCAAAGGGCATGTGAAATTATCGAATGGGATGCTTCTGAGGGTCGTAGAACATATGGTCGAGTTATACCTTCACAAATGCCTCTTACACACACAGTACTGCGGAAGCCGATAGGCCCAGTTGCAGCTTTATCACCATGGAATTTCCCAATAAATTCGCCAGGCCGCAAGGTAGCTGGCGCTCTTGCAGCCGGCTGTTCTATTATATTGAAAGCGAGCGAAGAAACACCAGCCGGTGCGTTTGAACTCGTACGGGCTTATCATGATGCTGGTGTGCCGCCGGGTGTAGTAAATTTAATTTTTGGAGTTCCAGCTGAGATTTCTGAGTTTCTGATCAACAGTGATATCACTCGTCTCATCACGTTCACGGGATCAATACCTGTGGGGAAACATCTAGCTGCCCTTGCTGCAGGACAGATGAAACCAACCATAATGGAATTGGGTGGTCACGCGCCGGTCCTAGTTGATGAGGCAGTGGATCCTGTAGAAGTGGCGAAAACGTGTGCCATTGGTAAGTCCAGAAATGCCGGGCAGGTGTGCGTATCGCCAACCCGATTTTTGGTTCATAATCGTATTTACGATAGGTTTCTCGATTCTTTTGTGGAACAAGCAAATTCGCTTAAAGTTGGAGATGGTTTTGGTGACGGCATCGAAATGGGGCCAGTTGCCAACGAACGACGACTTAATGCAATGCAAGAGTTCATTAATGATGCAACTGACAAGGGAGCGACCCTCTCGGCCGGGGGACATCAAATTGGAAATCAAGGGTATTTTCATGAGATGACCGTTTTGGCGGATGTACCTGATAATGCTCGGGTCGCTAATGAAGAGCCTTTTGGGCCACTCGCAATTGTGAACAAAGTGGCTTCAATGGACGACGCTATAAATGTCGCTAATAAATTACCTTACGGCCTTGCAGCGTATGCATTTACGAATTCTGCCTATGTTGCAGAACAACTGGCCCATAGGGTTGAGTCCGGAAATTTGTCGATTAATCACCTAGTCGCCTCGGTTGCTGAAACACCCTTTGGAGGAATAAAAGAAAGTGGGTACGGTCGAGAAG
The DNA here is from genome assembly GCA_913043025.1 of uncultured Rhodospirillaceae bacterium. Classification (GTDB taxonomy): domain Bacteria; phylum Pseudomonadota; class Alphaproteobacteria; order UBA8366; family UBA8366; genus UBA8366. Next base: position 3,499 of record CAJWLM010000012.1, on the reverse strand, counting down.
GTGGCACAGAAGGTCTCGATTGCTACACCATCGTGAAGAATATCTCTCACCTGACATCAACGGTGTAACTGAATAAATTAGCAGTCTACCAGAATCAATAGGGTTTGAATATTGGCCGAGAATATTTTTCAAAATAGATACCTGAAAAAAATTTTGGAGCGGATAGTGGGAATCGAACCCACACGTTCAGCTTGGGAAGCTGACAGGCTACCATTACATCATACCCGCAGACGGTTTCGTTTATAAGGTACAGAAAAAAGGGTTGCAATTGCCCCATTCGCATTAAAAATCCCAAATTGTAATTGGACACTTTAAGACGTGGTTTTTTAAGAGCAGTAATTATGAGCAGTGTCACCATAGGATTAGGGCCAAAGCTCGACCCGAGGAAATTTCGTGACCCAGACTACACAGCTCGAGGGGAACCTCGTGCGGAAGTTCCTCTTGGTGAATTACAGACCGTTTGGTTCAATACCGGAACACTCTGCAACCTCAAGTGCGAAAATTGTTACATTGAATCCAGCCCCAAGAATGACAGACTTGTTTACCTTAGCGCGTCAGAAGTTGATGGGTTCCTTCGCGAGGCTACTAATAGCCAACTTGGTACTACCGAAATAGGGTTTACCGGCGGTGAGCCTTTTATGAATCCCGATCTAATAAATATGTTGGAAAATGTGCTCTCACGGGGCTTCGAAGCATTAGTACTTACAAATGGCATGCGCCCACTGATGAAGTGCTCCGAGGCCCTTCTCTCACTTTATCCTCGAGAAAAATGCAAATTCCGAATTTCATTAGATCATTTCACACAAATAGGGCACGAGAGGATTCGTGGGAAAAATACCTGGGAACCAGCTCTAAGAGGACTAAAATGGCTATGCGAGCAGGGTTTCCAGGTTTCAGTTGCAAGCCGAACTTGTTGGACGCATAGCGAAGATATTATGCGCACGGGCTTTGATGCGCTGTTTTATAATGAAAAAATTGCTATTGATGCGTTGAATCCTGCCAGTTTAGTTCTTTTTCCTGAAATGGATGACCAAATCGATGTGCCAGAGATAACTGAAAGTTGCTGGAATGTCCTGGGCATTTCTCCAAGTGAGTTGATGTGCTCAAGTTCTCGAGTCGTATTAAAGCGCAAGGGAGCTTCATCTCCAGTTGTTTCACCCTGCACCCTTTTGCCATATGAGAAAGCATACGATTTTGGATCAACACTTGCCAGCGCTCAGCATTCAGTAAAGTTAAACCACCCTCATTGCAGCAAATTCTGCGTCCTCGGCGGAGCCTCATGCAGCTCTAATTCCAATGTATAATGAAAAAAATTTAAGGTTTTGCTTTGACAAACTGACTAAACAGAGGATTAATCTATACACTAAATATTGCTGCGGCGCACAGGAATAGGAAATGTATCAGAAACGTACCCGCGACATCAATGTGACGGTGAAGCCATTCTATCTTGAAGATCAATCTGCACCAGACGAGAACCATTTTGTCTGGGCCTATCACGTGAAGATAGAGAATAACGGGATTCAGACCGTGCAGTTACGGACGCGTTACTGGCAAATAACGGATGCGGATGGCAGGGTGCAAGAGGTACGCGGGCCTGGCGTTGTGGGCGAACAACCTGTGTTAGGCCCGGGCGATGATTTTGAGTACACTAGTGGAACACCTTTGCAAACACCGTCAGGCATAATGGTGGGCACCTATCAGATGGAAGCACCAAATGGAGAATGTTTTGACGTCCGGATCCCTGCATTCTCACTTGATAGTCCGCATCAGCCAATGCAGTTGAATTGATGAGCTTAAACTATATGGTTTTAAGAGGTCGAATTTTCCTGTAAATAATCTAAGTTAATACACAGATAGAAATTGCTATCTAATGAATAGATGATTGTTAGGCTGAACGAGGTTTGAAACTAATGGCGGCACAACAAACGGCAAAAGGCTCGGTCGATTCAGGGCCCAGCCGTAAACAAGCTGAAGAGGCTGTACGAACGCTCATTCAGTGGGCTGGCGACAATCCTGACCGGGAAGGTCTCGTAGATACTCCAGCTCGTTTTGTGAGAGCATGGGACGAGTATTTCTCGGGCTACAATGAAGACCCTGTCGATGTTTTAGAACGCACTTTCCAAGAAACGGGTGGTTATGATGAGATGGTGGTTCTCCGGGACATCCAATTTTTTTCGCACTGCGAACACCACGTAGTACCTATAATTGGGAAGGTACATGTCGCTTATCTTCCGTCAAGCAGAGTTATTGGCATTAGTAAATTGGCGCGTGTCGTGGAAATCTTTGCTCGACGCCTACAAATACAGGAAAAATTGACAGCTGAAATAGCTAAAACTATAGACGAAGTGTTAGAGCCTAAGGGCGTCGGTGTCGTAGTCCAAGCTCAACACCAATGTATGACAACACGGGGGATTAAAAAATCTGGTGTGTCAATGATAACGAGCCACATGTTAGGTGCATTCCGTGACGACTCAAAAACTCGGCGTGAATTCCTTTCTTTTATCGAAGGAGGTGGCCCCAGTTTCTCTACCTAATTCTGCCTAAACTTATTCACTGAACCAATTTTTGCAAATTTGTGATGGTGTACTAGTATGTGGGGCAGTGGAAACAAAACCTGAGTGGGCCTTTTGCCATGCTCGACTTTCGCCCAGTTCTGTTCATTCTCGGTGTGTTGTTATCAACACTAGCCGGAGCTATGGTTTTACCTGCTATCGCTGACTTAGTAAGCGGTAACAAGGATTGGCAGGTGTTCGCAATCTCCGCAGGATTTACCGGCTTTATGGGGGGACTTTTTGTTTTCTCGAGTGCGCGGCGGGGCAAAAAAAGCATCAATGTTCGCCAAGCTTTTCTCTTAACATCCCTTGCGTGGGTCATTATTCCGGCGTTTGGCGCTCTTCCAATGATCTTCGCTGACCTGAATTTGACTTATACTGACGCTTTCTTTGAAGCAATGTCTGGAATTACCACCACTGGGTCCACAGTCATAGTGGGCTTAGACAATGTCCAGCCAGGTATTCTTTTGTGGAGAGCCCTCCTTCAGTGGCTAGGGGGGATTGGGATAATAGGAATGGCAATAGCGATTATGCCACTTCTTCAAGTTGGTGGCATGCAATTATTCCGTATGGAGTCTTCAGACAAGTCAGAAAAAATTATGCCTCGCGCAGCACAGTTAATCGCCTATATTGGCTTTATCTACCTCTCCTTCACAGGAGTTTGTGCACTTCTTTACTGGATCACTGGCATGTCTGGTTTTGATGCCATTGCGCATGCAATGACCACTATTGCGACTGGAGGATTCTCAACTCATGACCTTTCAATAGGTTACTTCGAAGATATTAGGATAGAAATTATATCTATTGTGTTCATGCTACTTGGAAGCTTACCCTTTGTACTTTATTTAAAAGTATTGCGTGGTAATTTAAGATCTCTTTGGCTTGACAGTCAGGTGCAGTGGTTTTTTACTATCGTAATCATAGCCGTAGCCGCGCTTGCAATATAT